>NZ_BAAASB010000020.1:0-132664 GCF_039532665.1 Streptomyces amakusaensis
TTTCAGCGCCGATGGTACTGCAGGGGGGACCCTGTGGGAGAGTAGGACGCCGCCGAACAATTTTTAGCCTCAGTCCCCGGACACATTGTGTCCGGGGACTGAGGCATTTTTGCGTTCAAGACCCTTATGGGCCTCCTAGGCTGGAGGGATGAGATATGACCTTGTCATCTTCGACAACGACGGCGTGCTCGTCGACAGTGAGCCGGTGGCCAATGCGATCCTCGCGGGCTATTTGACGGAGTTGGGGCACCCCACCTCGTACGAGGATTCGCTGCGGGACTACATGGGGGCGGCGGTGCACCGGGTGCACGATCTGGTGCTGGAGCGGAGTGGGGAGCGACTTCCGGACGATTTCGACGCGACTTTGCACGCGCGGACGTTCGCGGCGTTCGAGCGGGAGCTGGTGGCGGTCGAGGGGGTGACGGAGGTGTTGGAGAAGCTGGCGGCGGACTCGGTTCCGTACTGTCTCGCCTCCTCGGGGAGTCATGAGCGGATCCGGGTGGGGCACCGTAGGACCGGGCTGGACCGCTGGTTCCGCGAGGAGATCGTCTTCAGTGCGCAGGATGTGGGGAGGGGCAAGCCGGCGCCCGATCTCTTCCTGTACGCCGCCGAGCGCATGGGGGTGGCTCCCGGGCGCTGTGTGGTGGTGGAGGACAGCGTGCTCGGGGTGCGTGCCGCAGTGGCCGCGGGGATGGACGTGTACGGCTTCACGGCGATGACCCCGGCGGAGAAACTCGTGGGTGCGAAGGGGTACTTCGGCTCGATGGCGGAGTTGCCCGCGCTGCTCGTCTGACCTGCGTGGCCGATACGGTGGCGGGATGAGCAGCCGCACGATGTTGATGTGGGACGAGGCGGTAACGAAGTACGACTTCGGGGACGGCCATCCGATGGACCCGGTGCGGCTCGCGCTGACCATGGAGTTGGTGCGGGCCTATCAGCTGGACCGGGCCGTCGGTGTGGTGTCCGCGAGGCCGGCCGGGGACTCGACGCTCCGGCTCGTGCACCGGGAGGACTATGTGGCGGCCGTGCGCGCGGCCTCTGCGCGGCCGGGGGACGCGGACCGGGCGTATGGGCTGGGGACGGTGGACGACCCGGCGTTCGCCGGGATGCACGAGGCCGCGGCGCTGATCGCCGGGCAGTCCGTCGGGGCGGCCGAGGCGGTGTGGCGCGGCGACGCCGAGCACGCGGTGAACTTCGCCGGGGGGCTGCACCACGCGATGCCGGGCTCCGCGGCCGGGTTCTGCGTCTACAACGACGCCTCCCTCGCGATCGCCCGGCTGCTGGAGCTGGGCGCGGAACGCGTCGCGTACATCGATGTGGATGTGCACCACGGCGACGGCGTTCAGGCGTCGTTCTGGGACGACCCCCGGGTGCTGACGGTCTCCCTGCACGAGCACCCCAGGACCCTGTTCCCCCACACGGGCTGGCCGGAGGAGACCGGCGGCGAGGGCCCGGCGGACGGCGGGGCCGTGAATGTGGCGCTGCCGGCGGGGACCGGCGACGAGGGGTGGCTGCGGGCCTTCCACGCCGTGGTCCCGGAGCTGCTGGCGGACTTCCGGCCGCAGGTGCTGGTCACCCAGCACGGCGCGGACACGCACTTCGAGGACCCGCTCGCGCATCTGGCGGTGTCGCTGGACGCCCAGCGCGCGGTCCAGGAGGCGTGCCACTCGCTGGCGCACGAGTACGCCGAGGACGGGCGGTGGATCGCGCTCGGCGGTGGCGGGTACGCGGTGGTGGACGTCGTGCCGAGGTCGTGGACGCATCTGGTGGGTATCGCGGCGCACCGGCCCATCGACCCGGAGTCGATGACTCCGCAGGAGTGGCGGGACGAGGTGTACGCGCGGACCCGGCAGCCGGGGCCGCGCCGGATGACGGACGGCCGGACGCCGGTGTGGCGGGAGTGGGGCCAGGGGTACGACCCCGCCGACCGGCTCGACCAGGCGGTGCTGGCGACCCGGCGGGCGGCCTTCCCGCTGCGGGGGCTGCTGGCGTAGGAGAGACGGGAGAGGGCCCCGGGTCCCCCGCGGGCGTCCGGCGGGGCCGTGAGGCCCCTCCAGGGCCGCAGAGGGCCGTCCAGGGGCCCGGGGGGCCGTACCTCCGTACGCCGGCGCGTTGGGCCAACCGTGCGACTGGGCAAGGGTTTCCGGGCCGGTCGCGCCCCGGCCGCGACACCATCGGCGGTGTGCCGAGTACGAGTGTCACAGCGCTGCGGGCCCATCTTCTGGCCACCCGGCTGGCCGGGAGCGTGCGTACCCTACGGGAGGAGAGCCTGCGCAGTTATCGGCTGTTCGCCGCGCGCGATCCCCGGGTCACCCTCGGGCTCGGTCCCGAGCGGGACTGGACCGAGCGGGACGTGATCGCGCTCATGGCCGCGAAATGCGGAGTCTCGGCCGATCCGGCGCACATCAGCGGGCCCGACGTCATCGACCCCGACCGGACGCTGTGCGCGCTGGACGCCTTCGCCGACCGGCTGCGCGAGGTGGCCGCGGCGCGGGGGGCGGTGCTGCTGGGCACCGGGCATCCGGGGCGGCTGCTCGGCTTCTACGGGGGGCTGGCAGACGCTTTGTCGGCGGCGGGCTGTCTCCTCCTCACCCCCGCGCAGGGGCGATGTGTCGACATAACGACCCGGTTCGGAGTACGCACATACGCGATTGATTACGTACGGGGCGTCGCGCTGGTGCGGGAATCCGGCGTACGGGCAAGCCATGGTGAATCCGGCGCACACACCCATTCCCCCCTCCCCGTACGAGCCGCTCTGGAGAGTCTCGCGGAGGCCGGCGGACCGCTTCCGGACCTTGTCGTCGGGGACCACGGATGGGTCTGCGGAGCAGGTCAGCTGGGCTTTGAGGCGATGGGGCCGGCGGATGTCGACGACCCCGCCCTCTTCGTCGGCGAGGCCGAGGGGCGGGTCGCGGTCGTGGTGCCGCTCGATGACTCCGTGCGGTCTCCCTGCTACCGACCGCTGACGCGCTATGTACTCAATCGAGCGTGTCTGTCACAGTAGGCGGCCGATGGCTGCTCCTCTTCCCCACTCGTACCACCCGCCCCTAGTCTGGGGAGTGAGCGCGTAGCGACGAAGAGTCACCGGAGGGGAAGCCGGTGGGCGTCTTGCGCGGAAGGTACAGGTGGGTCATGGCTGCTGGCAGCGAGAGGCCTCTTAACGAGGTCAAGTTCCTTACCGTGGCGGAAGTCGCCTCGGTGATGCGGGTGTCGAAGATGACGGTGTACCGGTTGGTACACAGCGGTCATCTGCCGGCGATCCGGGTGGGGAGGTCCTTCCGGGTACCGGAGCAAGCGGTTCACGACTATCTCCGCGAGTCCTTTGTGGGGGTGGAATCCGCGTAGTGGAACCGGGCGGCTGCCCTCGGATTACAACCTCGATGCTCAGGCGGGTAGGCTGGACCGACGTAGGTCGTGTGGGCCCAGACGCCCCGCACCGAGTAAAGAGAAGTGAGCGAGGGTAGTCGTGGGCTCTGTTATCAAGAAGCGGCGCAAGCGGATGGCGAAGAAGAAGCACCGCAAGCTGCTCAAGCGCACCCGCGTTCAGCGTCGTAACAAGAAGTAATACGGCAGCTGTACGTGTCATCGCGGCCCTCTCACCACCATGGTGAGGGGGCCGCGGTGTTTTCCCGGGGCGAACCGCTACGGTGACGACGGAAGTTCTATTCCGACCTCAGGGAAGGCGCTGATCTTGGGAAAGGTCGTGCTCGTCACCGGCGTGGCCCGGCAGCTGGGCGGCCGTCTTGTGCGGCGGCTGCGGCGCGATCCCGCGGTGGAACGGGTGATCGGCGTCGATGTGGTGGAGCCCGCGCACGATCTCGGCGGGGCCGAATTCGTCCACGCCGACGTCCGCCGCCCCGCGATAGGGCGGGTCCTCGCCGAGCACGCCGTCGACACCGTCGTCCATCTCGATGTCACCGGCACCCCGCTGGGGGCCGGCGGGCGGACGGCGGTCAAGGAGACCAATGTCATCGGCACCCTCCAGCTGCTCGGGGCCTGCCAGAAGTCGTCCACCGTCCGGCGGCTGGTGATCAAGTCCAGTACGAGCGTCTACGGCTCCGCGCCCCGGGATCCGGCGGTCTTCACCGAGACCACCCCGCCCAAGTCGCTGCCGAGCGGCGGCTTCGCGAAGGACCTGGTCGAGGTGGAGGGGTATGTCCGCGGCTTCGCCCGGCGCAGGCCCGACGTCGCCGTCTGCGTACTGCGCTTCGCGAACATCCTCGGACCGCGCGCGGACTCCCCGCTCGCCGAGTTCTTCTCGCTGCCGGTGGTGCCGACGGTGTTCGGCTATGACCCCCGGCTCCAGTTCGTCCATGAGGACGATGTGATCGACGTCCTGGGGATCGCGCTCCACGAGCCCCGCCGGGCCACGCTCAACAGCGGCACCTTCAATGTCGCGGGGGACGGGGTGCTGCTGCTGTCGCAGTGCGCGCGGCGGCTGGGGCGGCCCACGCTGCCGGTGCTGCTGCCGGCGGTCACCTGGGTCGGCTCCGCGCTGCGGGCGGTCGGGGTCACGGACTTCTCGCCGGAGCAGATCCGGCTGCTGACCCATGGGCGGGTGGTGAGCACCGTACAGATGCGCGAGACACTGGGGTTTGAGCCAAGTTTCACGACCGCTGAGGCGTTCGCCGACTTCGCCCGGTCCCGGCCGCCGGGGCTGCTGCCGCCCAAGACCCTGGCGGGGGCGGTGGACCGGGTGGAGGCGTCCCTCGGGGGCGCGGGGCGGCGAGGCGGCGGGTCGGCCGGACGGCGGGCCCGGAGCGGTGCCGGAGAGGGAGCGTAGGCAGACGATGGCGGATGCCAAGGTCATTCCGTTCGACGACGACCGTGCGCGGGGCGGTGGCGCGGACCAGCGGCGCTCGCCGCGCCGCAAGCCCGGGGCGGCGGGTCCGGCCCCGGTGAGCTCGCTGCCCGGGGCGCGCTCCTCGCGCGAGGACCCCGCCGACGGCGAGGACGGCGGCGGCCTGGACCGCCGGGTCGCGGAGGGGCTGGCGTTTCTGCGCCGTCGGATCACCGGCGAGTACGAGGTCGACGAGTTCGGCTACGACGAGGAGCTCACCGATCAGGTGCTGATGTCCCTGCTGCGGCCGCTGTACGAGAAGTACTTCCGGGTCGAGGTCAAGGGCATCGAGAACATCCCGTCCGACGGCCCGGCGCTGGTGGTGGCCAATCACTCCGGCACGCTTCCGCTGGACGCGCTGATGATGCAGGTCGCCGTCCACGACCGGCATCCGGCGGGCCGTCATCTGCGGCTGCTCGCGGCGGATCTGGTCTTTGTGCTGCCGGTCGTCAATGAGCTGGCCCGCAAGGCCGGGCACACGCTGGCCTGCACGGAGGACGCCGAGCGGCTGCTGCGGCGCGGTGAGGTCGTCGGGGTGATGCCGGAGGGCTTCAAGGGCATCGGGAAGCTGTTCGGCGAGCGGTACAAGCTCCAGCGCTTCGGGCGCGGCGGGTTTGTGTCGACGGCGCTGCGGGCGGGGGCTCCGATCGTGCCGTGCTCGATCGTCGGGGCGGAGGAGATCTATCCGATGCTGGGGAACTCCAAGACGCTCGCCCGGCTGCTGGGGATTCCGTACTTCCCGCTGACGCCGACGTTTCCCTGGCTGGGGCCGCTGGGCGCGGTGCCGCTGCCGACGAAGTGGACCATTCAGTTCGGGGAGCCCATCGAGACCAAGGGGTATCCGGCCGAGGCGGCGGAGGACCCGATGCTGATGTTCAATCTGACGGATCAGGTGCGGGAGCAGATCCAGCACACGCTGTACAAGCTGCTGGTGCGGCGGAGATCCGTGTTCTTCTGAGCCTTCGAGGCCGGTGCACACGGCGGGCGGGCCGGATCTCTCCGGCCCGCCCGCCCCCGTTCCGGGCCCGCGCACCGGGGTGCGCGGGCCTCGGGGTCCAGCTGGGTGTCGCTACTCCTCTTCGGATCCGTCCAGCCCCAGGCCCGGCAGGATGCCGGGGAGCAGGGGCGGGATGGTGACATCCGCCTTCGGGGACGAGGAGGACTTGCCCGAGGCGGGGGTGGAGGCGTCGTTCGACGGGGAGTCGAACAGGCCGGTGCCGTCGCCGCCGAGCAGACTGCTGTCCTTGGTCGCCGCCGACTCGGAGGGGCCCGGCTTGGCGGTCTCCGAGCTGTTCTTCTGAGCGGCGGGGGCCTGGGTCGAGGACGGGGTCGTGCGCTCTCCGGAGGAGGGCGTACGGCTGGTGTCCTGGGAGGTGGTGCCGGGGCGCTGGGAGGATCCCCGGCCCTGCTCGGGCGGGGTGGGCAGCAGGGACTGGAGCGGGCTGACCTCGTCCTCTATGGCCCTGAAGACATCGGTGACCTCGTCGCCGACATCGGTGAGCTGGGCCGGAAGCCGGTTCCGGAGCCCGGCCCAGGCGTCGCGGTGGGCGCGGGAGAACGAGTTGAGCTTCTGGATCGGGCCGAGCGAGCCGTCGCGCTCGTACGCCGCGTGGAGCAGCCGGTGGCCCTCCTTGGCGTCGTGGCGCATGCCGTTCAGCGCGCGGCGGACCTCGCCGAGCGACTCGTGGTCCAGATCGCCGGCCCGGCCGCGCTCCATGAGGCGGCGGGCCTCGCTGAGCCGGGTGGACGCCTGGTCGAGGTAGAGCTCACCCCGGTCGGAGTCGCCGTCGGTCATCCCGAGCCGGATGTCCTCCATGCCGCGCTTCAGCCCGTACAGCGTGTCGCCGGGGAGCGCGTCGGAGCTGGCCGCGGCCACTCCGCTGAACGCTCCGGCGGCGACGCCGACGGTCAGTCCGCCGGCCGCGAGCCCCTTTGACCAGCGGGAACGTGGTCTGAGCTTGCGGAGCGGGGAGGCCCGGTGGGCACCCCGGCCGGCTTTGCGCTGCTCCGGCACCGAGGGGCCGGTGTGCTCGCCGCCCGAGGCCGTGCCCTCTTGGAGCATGGTCTCCATGGCTGCCACGAGCTGTGCCCGCTGCACCACTTTGACCTCGGGATCCATCTCCGGTTTCGGCAGCTCGCCGAGACCGGATGCCAGGGCCAACAGCCGTCCGCGCTCGGTCGGTTCGACCGAGTCATCCGGCTGCCCGGCCGCCTGGTCTTCCAAGGCCTGGGCGAAGGCGTTCGCCCGCCGGTGCGCCGATACGTTCGCGATCACTGGCGGCACCTCCTCTCGTCATGACGGTCGACTCCCCCGGGGTTCTGAAAGGTTGCACGCCGTGAACACGGCCACACGATCGAGTGAGTGGCTGTGGACCTGGCGTGACCACAGGGAGCCTGCATCCCGGACAACGAGTGTCGCGGCACTTGGGTTACGCGCGAAGGATGATCGGACCAGTGCGTCATCGAGGCGTCACCGATGGTGAGTTGAGGGCGGTCAGCGGGCGTCGTCGGGAAGCAGGCGGGCGAGAGTGCGTACGGCACGGTACTGGAGGGTCTTGATCGCTCCCTCGTTCTTGCCCATCACCCTGGCGGTCTCGGCGACCGACAGGCCCTGGAGGAAGCGCAGGGTCACGCACTCCTGCTGCTGGGGGTTGAGCTTGCGCACCGCTTCGAGCAGCGCGGCGTTGGAGAGGGACTCCAGCACGGAGTCCTCGGGGCTGCGCTCGACCTCATTGGCGTCGAGCATCTCGCCGGTGGTCACTTCCAGTCGGAAACGACTGGATTTGAAGTGGTCGGCGACCAGATTGCGGGCGATGGTGACCAGCCAGGCCCCGAAGTCGCGGCCCTGCCAGGTGAAGGTGGAGATGCGGCGCAGGGCGCGCAGGAAGGTCTCGCTGGTCAGATCCTCGGCGGTCGCCTTTCCGCCGACGCGGTAGTAGATGTAGCGGTAGACCGTGTCGCTGTACTGGTCGTAGAGGCGGCCGAAGGCCTCGGCCTCGCCCGCCTGGGCGCGTTCGACCAGCTCCATCATGCGGGCGCTGTCGCTGTCGGCGCTGGGTCGGCGGGCGGTGGCCGGGGCGTGCGAGCCGCCCCGGGAGGTGCGTCTGCCGACGGCCGCGCGGCCGTCGGCCAGGGCGTAGCAGGGAGCGGCGGGACCGCTGGTGGCAAGGCGGGGCAGGGCGAGCGCGGGGACGGCGTACGCGGTGGGGACGAAGCCGCGCAAGTGGTCGAGGACCGCCGCGCGCAGCGTAGCCAGGCCCGAGGCGTCAACCCCGACGTGTGGGTACACGGGACTCCCAGAGGCAGAGCTTCCATCACGAGCAGTGCGGAACCGTTCACCCGTCGTGGCGACGGACGGGGTCCCGTATGCGTCTGAGGAGAATAACGCTTCGTACAGGCAGTGCTACACCCAGTTGCTCAAATCACCGTTTCCGTCGCTTCTGTGCCGCTTGGGAGGCGGTTCTCTTAGCGAAGCATGAGCGTTTATTGATCGAATCGGATCGCAATATGACCGTTCCCGGGGTGGCGCACTCTGGGTGACGTACCGCGCGGAGCGGTCTCAGCCGGTCTTGGGCGGTCTCGGGCGGGGTCTCGGGCGGTACGCGGGCGATCGGCGGCCGTCAGCGGCGGCGGCGGTGGATGGCCACGGCGGCGGCGGTGCCGCCCGCGATGGCTCCCACTCCGGCTGCCGCCGGGATGCCGACCTTGGCCGCCTTGCGGCCCGTCCGGTAGTCGCGCAGCCGCCACTCGCGCTCCCGCGCGTACTTGCGGAGCTTGGTGTCCGGGTTGATCGCGTAGGGGTGCCCGACGAGCGAGAGCATCGGGATGTCGTTGTGCGAATCGCTGTAGGCGGCGCAGCGCTCCAGTTCGAGCCCTTCCGCCGCCGCGAGGGCGCGGACGGCCTCGGCCTTCGCCGGGCCGTGCAGCGGTTCGCCGACCAGCCGGCCGGTGTAGACGCCGTCGACGGACTCGGCGACCGTGCCGAGCGCGCCGGTCAGGCCCAGTCGGCGGGCGATGATGGTCGCGGTCTCCACCGGGGCGGCCGTGACCAGCCACACCTTCTGGCCCGCGTCGAGATGGGCCTGGGCGAGCGCCCGGGTGCCCGGCCAGATCCGGTCGGCCATGTACTCGTCGTAGATCTCCTCGCCGATGCTCATCAGCTCGGAGACCCGGTGGCCCTTGACGATGGAGAGCGCGGACTCGCGGACGTCCCGCATGTGCTCGGGGTCCTCGACGCCGGCGAGCCGGAACCAGGTCTGCTGCCAGGCGAACCGGGCCAGCTCATTGCGCTGGAAGAACTTCCGCTTGTAGAGGCCCCGGCCGAAGTGGAAGAGCGCGGCGCCCTGCATCACGGTGTTGTCGAGGTCGAAGAAGGCGGCGGCCCGCACATCCCCGGCGACGGGGAAGCGGGGCTCGTCGGCCTGCTCGTCGGTCTGCTGCGGAGCGGTGGCTTCCGCCAGCTCTCGCGATGAGGTGCGCGCCGCCTCGGCCGCCGCCTCGCCTGCGAGGACGCTCCGTGCGGTGGCGGAGCGCCTACGGGGGGTGAGCCATCCGAATGCGGCCATGCGGCGAGCATAGCCAGTCTGTTCGGAACTTCCCGACACGCCGGGGTGCCGGGGTGTGGAGTCCGTGCGTCCGGGGTATCGGGCGGGGCTTCGGCGATGGTGCGGCGGCGGTGTCGGGGCGGTGTGGCGGATGGCCGGTTCTTCACGGTGCCCGGGCGTCGGACGGGGTCGGGCGCGGGCGGAGAATGGGGGGATGAGTCCTCTGTTGCGGCGTGCGAAGAAGAAGGCCGACGGGCGTGTGGTGACGCTGATCGGGAAGCCGGGGTGCCATCTGTGCGACGACGCCCGGGCCGTGGTCGAGGAGGTGTGCGGCCGGACCGGGGCCGTCTGGGAGGAGAAGGACATCACCCTGGACGAGGCGCTGCACCGGGAGTACTGGGAGCAGATCCCGGTGGTGCTGGTCGACGGGGAGCAGCACACGTTCTGGCGGGTGGACCCGGAGCGGCTGCGGCGCGCGCTGGAGGCGTGAGCGAGGGGCTTCGGGGGAGGGCGCGGGGTGCGTACGAGGGGGAGCGCCGGGCGCTGCGGGCGTCTTCCGTTGCGATCGGAACGGTTGCCCGGCCGTTCTTCCCCCGTCATGGCTCTATCGGGATTCCGGGGTGACAGGGCACAGTGGAGCGGTCTCGGGGGGTGATCAGGTGAGGAGCGTGCGCTGCTTTGCCCCCATCACGTCTACAACGGCCCGAGCTGGTTCGCGGTTCCGCCTTTGCGCTGCCCTATCGCGTGACCCCGATCACTTTGCTCGGACAAAACGGACACCATCTTTGTGCACGCGTTCACAAAGACATAGCCTGCATTCGACGGGGCGGTCTTGGAACACACGGCCGCCTAGAGCCTCGCTCATCCCGCAGGAGCACCGTGGCAACTGGCCGAAATCACCGACCGGCGACCCGTAGCCGAGGAATCCCCGAGGCCACCGTCGCCCGGCTCCCGCTGTACCTGCGGGCGCTGACCGCGCTCTCCGAGCGCTCCGTGCCCACCGTCTCCTCCGAGGAGCTGGCGGCGGCGGCCGGAGTGAACTCCGCGAAGCTGCGCAAGGACTTCTCGTACCTGGGCTCCTACGGGACCCGCGGTGTCGGCTACGACGTCGAGTACCTCGTCTACCAGATCTCCCGTGAGCTGGGGCTGACCCAGGACTGGCCCGTGGTGATCGTCGGTATCGGAAACCTCGGCGCGGCCCTCGCCAACTACGGCGGATTCGCCTCCCGGGGGTTCCGGGTCGCGGCGCTGATCGACGCCGATCCGGCGATGGCCGGGAAGCCGGTGGCCGGGATCGCCGTCCAGCACACCGATGAGCTGGAGAGCATCATCAGCGACAACGGGGTGTCGATCGGTGTCATCGCCACGCCCGCGGGCGCCGCGCAGCAGGTGTGCGAGCGTCTTGTCGCGGCCGGTGTGACCTCCATCCTGAACTTCGCCCCCACCGTGCTGTCCGTGCCGGACGGCGTCGATGTGCGCAAGGTCGACCTCTCGATCGAACTCCAGATCCTCGCCTTCCACGAGCAGCGGAAGGCCGGCGAGGAGGCCGAGGCCGCCGCGGGCCGGAAAGGTCCTGACGGGGACATGCCCGCCGTGATGCCGGCATGAGCCTTCTGGTCGTCGGACTGAGCCACCGCAGCGCACCGGTGAGCGTGCTGGAGCGCGCCTCGCTGTCGGCTGACGCGCAGGCCAAGCTGCTGACGGACACGCTGGCCGCCGAGCCCGCCGCCGAGGCGACGGTGCTGGCCACCTGCAACCGCATCGAGCTGTACGCGGACGTGGAGAAGTTCCACGCGGGCGTCGCCGAGCTGTCCACCCTGCTCGCCCAGCACAGCGGGGTGGGCCTTGAGGAGCTGACCCCCTATCTGTACGTCCACTACGAGGACCGGGCCGTTCACCATCTCTTCTCGGTGGCCTGCGGTCTGGACTCGATGGTCGTCGGCGAGGGCCAGATCCTCGGTCAGATAAAGGACGCCCTCGCGACCGGTCAGGGCCTGCACACCGCGGGCCGCCTGATCAACGATCTCTTCCAGCAGTCCCTGCGGGTCGGCAAGCGCGCCCACAGCGAGACCGGGATCGACCGGGCCGGGCAGTCGCTCGTCACCTTCGGTCTGGAGCAGCTCGCCGACGGCTCCGACGTCGCCGGATGGGCGGCCGACAAGCGGGTGCTCGTGATCGGCGCGGGGTCGATGTCCTCCCTCGCCGCGACGACGCTGGCCAGGCTCGGCGTACGCGAGCTGGTGATCGCCAACCGCACGCTGGAGCGCGCCGAGCGGCTGGCCGCCGCGCTCTCCGGGCCGGGCGGGGTCTCGGTCCGGGCCGTGCCGATGACGGCCGTGGCCGACGAGCTGACACGTGCCGACGCCGTGGTGTCCTGCACCGGGGCCACCGGTCTCGTGCTGACCGCCGACGCGGTCGCCGCGGCTCTCGCCGAGTCCGCGGGCGGCGGCGGCTCCGACGCCGACCGGCTGCGGGCCCCGGACGGCAGTCTGGTGGCCCGGCTCGCCGCCGCCGCGGCGCGCGACGGACGGGTGACGGACCGTTCCGCCGGGGTTCTGGCGGGCGGCGAGAGCTTCGGCGTCACGACCCAGGACACCGAGGCCGAGCAGGGCGAGTCCAGGGGCGGCTGCCCGGTGGGTCTCGACGAGCAGCACTCCGCCGAGGCGCTCGCCCAGCATGGCCTGTGGACGGAGAACGCCCCGCGCCGGGTCCGCACCGGATCCACCGCGGTGGCGGGCGCCGGCGAGGGACCCGTGCGGATGGCCCTGCTCGATCTCGCCATGCCCCGTGACATCGACCATGCCGTGCACCGGATCCCCGGCGTCCGGCTGGTCGACATCGAATCGCTCGCCGAGGCCTCCGCCGACGCGCCGATGGCCGCCGATGTGGACCAGGTGCGCCGGATCGTCTCCGACGAGGTCGCGGCCTTCGGGGCCGCCCAGCGGGCGGCGCACATCACTCCGACCGTGGTCGCCCTGCGCGCCATGGCCGCCGATGTCGTCGCCGGCGAGATCGCCCGGCTCGAAGGGCGGCTCCCCGCCCTCGACGAGAAGCAGCGCGCGGAGATCGGCCAGACCGTTCGCCGGGTGGTCGACAAGCTTCTTCACGCGCCCACCGTGCGGGTGAAGCAGCTCGCGAGCGAGCCCGGCGGCGCGGGGTACGCGGACGCGCTGCGGACACTTTTCGACCTTGCCCCGGAGACGGTCGCCTCCGTCAGCCGGGCCGACCTGAATGACGCAGACGTCAAGAACCGAGGGCGAGTATGACCGAGAGGGCACTGAGGCTCGGGACCAGGCGCAGCAAGCTCGCCCTGGCCCAGTCCGGGCAGGTGGCCCGGGCGGTGAGCCGGCTGACCGGCCGCTCCGTCGAGCTGGTCGAGATCACCACGTACGGGGACGTCTCCCGTGAGCAGCTCGCGCAGATCGGCGGCACCGGAGTGTTCGTCGCCGCGCTGCGGGAGGCGCTGCTCCGCGATGAGGTGGACTTCGCCGTTCACTCGCTGAAGGACCTTCCCACCACGCAGCCCGATGAGCTGGTCCTCGCCGCGGTCCCGCCGCGCGAGGACCCCAGGGACGTGCTGGTGGCCCGGGACGGCCTGGCGTTCGGGCGGCTTCCGGAGGGCGCGCGGGTCGGCACCGGCTCGCCGCGCCGGATGGCGCAGCTGAACGCGTACGCCCGCGCGCACCACACGCGGATAGAGACCGTGCCGATCCGTGGCAATATCGACACTCGGATCGGATACGTCCGAAAAGGGGAGCTGGACGCGGTGGTACTCGCCGCGGCCGGTCTCAACCGGATCGGGCGTGCTGACGAGGTGACCGACTTCCTGTCGGTCGACTCCGTCCTGCCCGCCCCCGGCCAGGGGGCACTGGCGATCGAGTGCGCTGCGGATAACGCAGCCCTCGCCGCTCTGCTCGGTGAGCTCGACGACCCGCGAACCCGGGTCGCCGTGACCGCCGAGCGATCCCTGCTCGCCGCCCTGGAGGCCGGCTGCAGCGCACCTGTGGGTGCGCTCGCCGACCTGTTGGGCGAGGAGGAGGCTGTCACTGAGATGCGCCTGCGCGGCGTCGTCGGCACCACCGACGGCTCGACGCTGGTGCAGCTGTCCACCACCGGTCCCGTACCCACGTCGCACGGCGACGCCATCGCGCTCGGTCGCGAACTCGCGTCCGAGATGCTCGCCAAGGGTGCGGCCGGTCTTATGGGGGAGCGAGCACATTGAGCCCCACCACCAACCCGTCCTCGGCGTTCTCGGCACACGGGCACGTCACTTTCCTCGGCGCCGGTCCCGGCGATCCCGGACTGCTGACACTGCGCGCTGTCGAGGCACTCGCGGGAGCCGACGTACTCATCGCCGAGCCGGATGTGCTCGAAGTGGTACGCGGCCATGCGCGGGCGAGCGTCAGCACGCCTGAGCCGACAGTTGCTGACGATGCGTCAACAGCCGCCGGAATCCCCGTACTCAGGGATGCGGTCAATCTTGTCATGGAGGCCGCGCGGGGCGGCAAGCGGGTCGTCCGTGCGGTGACCGGTGATCCGGGACTGGACGCGGACGCCGGGCAGGAGATGCTCGCGTGCGCCGCGGAGGGGATTCCCTTCGAGGTCGTGCCGGGTGTCGCCACCGCCGTCGGCGTGCCCGCGTACGCCGGTGTCCCGCTGCGGGACGCGCAGGGGACGGACGTCCGGTTCGTGGACGCCCGGACCGCGAGCGAGCGGTGCTGGACCGAGGTCGGCGCGAGCGACGGCACGGTCGTCGTCTCGACCACGCTGGACACGGTCGCGGCGGCGGCGAGCGAGCTGGTGGCCGCGGGCCGCAAGCCCGACACCCCGCTGACCGTCACCGTCGGGGGCACCACGACCCGGCAGCGGACCTGGACCGCGACCCTCGGCTCCATCGCCCAGACCCTGAAGCAGGCGAAGGTGCTGCCGTCCCCGGACGGGCATCGGCCGGTGATAGCCGTGGTCGGGGAGCGCAGTTCCGCCGCGCAGCGCGACCAGCTCGCCTGGTTCGAGTCGAAGCCGCTGTTCGGCTGGCGGGTGCTGGTGCCGCGGACCAAGGAGCAGTCCGCGTCGCTCTCCGACCAGCTTCGGTCCTACGGTGCCGTCCCGCACGAGGTCCCGACGATCGCCGTCGAGCCGCCGCGCACTCCGCAGCAGATGGAGCGGGCGGTCAAGGGCCTGGTCACCGGGCGGTACGAGTGGATCGCCTTCACCTCGGTCAACGCGGTGAAGGCGGTGCGGGAGAAGTTCGAGGAGTACGGGCTCGACGCGCGCGCCTTCGCCGGGATCAAGGTCGCGGCGGTCGGCGAGCAGACCGCGCGGGCGCTGATCGACTTCGGTGTGAAGCCCGATCTGGTGCCGAGCGGCGAGCAGTCCGCGGCCGGCCTCCTGGAGGACTGGCCGCCGTACGACCCGGTCTTCGACCCGATCGACCGGGTGTTCCTGCCGCGTGCGGACATCGCCACGGAGACGCTGGTCGCCGGGCTGATCGAGCTGGGCTGGGAGGTGGACGACGTCACCGCGTACCGGACGGTGCGGGCGTCGCCGCCGCCGGCCGAGACGCGTGAGGCGATCAAGGGCGGCGGGTTCGACGCGGTGCTCTTCACCTCGTCGTCCACCGTGCGGAATCTGGTGGGCATCGCCGGGAAGCCGCACAACGTGACCGTGATCGCCTGTATCGGTCCGGCCACCGCCAAGACGGCGGAGGAGCACGGGCTGCGGGTGGACGTGCTGTCGCCCGAGCCCTCGGTGCACCGGCTGGCCGAGGCGCTGGCGGAGTTCGGCGCGGCGCGCCGGGCGACCGCCGTGGAGGCGGGCGACCATGTGCTCCGGCCTTCCGAGCGCCGCCCCGGCGGAAGACGCCGGCGCACCACCTGACCGGCGCGCGCCTGGCGCACGTCTGTGAGTCACGAGGGCGGGGCGGGGGATTTTCTCCCCGGCCCCGCCCTTCGCCGTGCCCGGGGCCGGGGTCCGGGGCCGTGTCCGGGGCCGTGTCCGGGGTCGGGAAAGCGATTGCCGGGCCGCCGGGCCGGGTGGAAGGCTCCTGGGATGACCTCAGCCCCGGCCGTCCGGGCCGCCTCGGCCCGCGCCGATCTTCTTGTGCGCCAGCTCGACACCGTATGGTCGCTCTTCGCCCATCACCGCCCCGCCCTGGACGACGCCGCCTGTCTCTGGGAGCCCGCGCCCGGGGCCTGGACGGTCCGCGAGGACGAGCGGGGGCGGTGGGTCCCCGACTGGCAGGTGCCCGAGCCCGAGCCGGTCCCCACCACCAGCATCGCCTGGCTCACCTGGCACATCGGTTACTGGTGGACCACCACGCTCGGGCACTGCTTCGACGGCGGGTCGCCGGAGCGGGAGGAGATCTTCTGGCCGGGCGACGCGGACGGCGCGGTCCGGTGGGTGACGGAGCTGAAGGACCGCTGGCGGGCGGAGCTGCTGACGCTCGGCGACAGCGACCTGGACTCCGTCGAGCGGACCCGGGGGCTCCCCTGGGGCGAGGGGCTGCCGCTGGTCGACATCGCCTCCTGGGTCAACTTCGAGCTGGCCAAAAACGTCTCCGAGATCGGTCTCACGCTGCACCTGCGTAAAGCTCTCGCCGGCCGGGGCGTAGCGTTGGGGGCATGAGTGTGTATGGATCCTTCCCGGGCACCCGGCCCCGCCGTCTGCGGACCTCGCCCGCCGTCCGCCGTATGGTCGCCGAGACCCGGCTGCACCCCTCCGACCTGATCCTTCCCGCGTTCGTACGGGAGGGCATCAGCGAGCCCGTGCCGATCTCGGCGATGCCGGGCGTCGTGCAGCACACCCGGGACACGCTGCGGAAGGCGGCCGTCGAGGCCCGGCAGGCCGGGGTCTCCGGGATCATGCTCTTCGGGGTGCCGGAGGACGCGAAGAAGGACGCGCTGGGCAGCGCGGGCACGGATCCGGACGGGATTCTCCAGGTCGCCATCCGCGATGTGCGCGCCGAGGTGGGCGACGATCTGGTGATCATGTCGGATCTCTGTCTCGACGAGTACACCGATCACGGGCACTGCGGGGTCCTGGACGACGACGGCCGGGTCGACAATGACGCGACGCTGGAGCGGTACGCGGAGATGGCCCAGGTCCAGGCCGACGCGGGCGTCCATATGGTCGGCCCCAGCGGGATGATGGACGGCCAGGTCGGTGTGGTCCGGGACGCGCTGGACACCATCGGCAAGGAGGACGTGGCGATCCTGGCGTACACCGTCAAGTACGCGTCCGCGTTCTACGGGCCCTTCCGGGAGGCCGTCGGCTCGTCCCTGGTCGGGGACCGCAGGACCTATCAGCAGGACGCCGCCAATGTGCGCGAGTCGATGCGCGAGCTGGCCCTGGACCTGGAGGAGGGCGCGGACATCGTCATGGTGAAGCCCGCCGGGCCCTATCTGGACGTTCTCGCCAAGATCGCCGACTCGGTGGACGTACCGGTCGCGGCGTACCAGATCAGCGGTGAGTACGCGATGGTCGAGGCCGCCGCCGAGCGGGGCTGGATCGACCGGGACAAGGCGATCCTGGAGAGCCTCATGGGCATCAAGCGGGCGGGTGCGGACATGATCCTCACCTACTGGGCGACCGAGGTCGCGCGCTCCCTCTGACCTCGGGAGCCTCGGAAACGACGGAGACGGGCCGGGGAGTCGCTCCCCGGCCCGTCGTCATACGGTCAGTTCGTCAGCAGGACAGGTTCGGGCCGGTGGGCACGCCCAGGATCTGGGTGAACTGCTTGTAGCGGTTGATCCGGCTCTCGACCTGGCGGGGGTTGCCGCCCTCGCACTCAAGAGCGCCGTTGATGGAACGGATCGACTGGCCGAAGCCGGCGCCGCTGACCATGGAGTCGTGGCCGGTGATCGGGCCGGGGCCGTCCTGGGTGTTCCAGTACCAGAGACCGGTCATCATGGAGACGGCCGGGTCGGTCTCGACCAGGTACGGGTTGTTCAGCAGGTCGATGCCGAGGAAGTCGCCGGCGGCCTTGTAGTTGAAGTTCCAGCTGAGCTGGATCGGGCCGCGGCCGTAGTACGCGGACTGGCCGGCCGGGCAGCCGTAGGACTGGTCGCGGTCACAGTAGTGAGGCCAGTTCGCCTCGTTGATCTCGCGGATGTAGTACAGGCCACCGGTCTCGTGGCTGACGTTCGCGAGGAAGGCCGCGGCCTCCTGCTTGCGCATGGTGTCGGTGCCGGTGTGGGCGAACTTCGGGAACGCCTTGGCGGCGTCCGTCAGACCCTTGTACGTGTAGAAGGAGTTCCGGCGGGGGAACATCTGGTTGAACTGGGCCTCGGTCACCACGAAGCTGTTGTGGTTCGGGTTCCCGTTCCCGCCACAGGTGTACGGGTTCCAGTACCAGGTGCTGACGGTCGGGTCGTAGCCCGGGTTGTCCCGCTCGGCGACGTAGATCTTGCCGTCGCTGTGCTTGACGATGTCATTGGCCTGGTAGTTGGCACCGGCGGTCCACGTGGGCGCGATCGCGCACTCGTCCACGGGCGTGGTGGCCGCGGTGGCCGTGGCGGTCGGCATGAGCGCCGTCGCCGCGAGGGATCCGGCCGCGACTACGCCGACCATGAGTGACTTCATTCGTTCTCTGAGCACGACTATGCCTTTCGTGCGTCAACGGACATGCCTGGACGGTCTGTTGGGAACAGAGATGACCGTGAGCACGCCGTGGCGGGGTGTACGCCACACCCAAGCGCCCCCCGAGGGGTGCAGTCAAGGTATAGACCAATGCGAGATTCCGTAGTAACCCACTTGATATGAACCCCCGTTGACCTGCAAACACACCGCGGGCCGGGGTGGAGACCCCGGCCCGCGGTGTGTGGGAGCGCTCTCCCTTTCCGATCAGCAGTAGAGGTTGGCGCCCGTCGGCACACCCAGGATCTGAGTGAACTGGGTGTACTTGTTCACCCGGCTCTGAACCTGGGCCGGGTTACCGCCGTTGCACTCCAGCGAGCCGTTGATGGACCGGATCGTCTGGCCGAAACCAGACTGGTTGACCATGGCCGAGTGGCCGGTCATGGTGCCGGGGCCGGTCTGGGTGTTCCAGTACCAGAGGCCCGTCTTCCAGGCCACGGCCGCGTCCGTCTGGACCCGCGAGGGCTGGTTCAGCAGGTCGATGCCGAGGTGGTCGCCGGCGGCCTTGTAGTTGAAGTTCCAGCTGAGCTGGATCGGGCCGCGGCCGTAGTACGCGGCCTGGCCGGCCGGGCAGCCGTAGGGCTGGGTACGGTCGCAGTAGTGCGGGTAGTTGGCGGTGTTCTGCTCGACGATGTGGACCAGGCCGCCGGTCTCGTGGCTGACGTTGGCGAGGAAGGCCGCGGCCTCCTGCTTCTTCACCGTGTCGCTGCCGGTCTTCGCGAAGGCGGGGAACGCGCTCAGCGCGTCCGTCAGACCCTTGTAGGTGTAGAACGAATTCCGGCCAGGGAACATCTGGTTGAACTGTGCCTCGGTCACCACGAAGCCGCTCGGGTTGGGGTTCCCGCCACCACTACAGGTGTGCGGGTTCCAGAACCAGGTGCTGACCGTGGGGTCGTAGCCGGGGTTGGCGTGCTCGGCGATGTAGTAGTTGCCGTCGGTGTACTTGACGACGTTGCCCTGGACGTAATTGGTCCCGGCGCGCCAGTTGGGGGCCGAGGTGCACTCGTCGGCCGCGGCGGGCGTCGCCGTGGGGATCAGGCTGGCCGCCGCGAGGCCCGCGGCGGCGAGCACGGCGACGAGCACCGATTTGATGCGCTGCTTCAGCACGGAGTGTCTCCTTCGTGCGTCAACGGCCGTACCGGGTCCGCCCGGTGGGGGGAGTCCGGGGGGTTCCCGGTGCGCCGTGGTGGTGGGGGTTCGCTCTACTGAAGCGTCTTGACGGGGTGCAGTCAAGGTATAGACCAATGTGAATCCACTTTCACAACGCATATGTTTCCGGGGGCTGTTGACCCCCAAATGCCATCGAAAGAGGTGTGGCGGCTTGTTCTGAGCCGCTACTTCTTCAAGAGATCAGCCAGTCGGGAGAGGCCGTCCGCGCTGTGCCCCCGCTCGATCCCGCGCACCAGCAGCTTCTGCAGCTGCTCGAAGAAGGCGGGGTCCAGACCCTGGTCCCGGAAGGTCTCCACAAAGTTGGGTACCGCCGCGTGATTGACGGCGAGACTGGAGACATCGGTGAGATGCTCGCCCGAGTCGATCGCCTCGGCCCAGGGCCGGGCACCGGTCAGCATCGCGCCGACCCAATCGGTGAGCGGGCCGGCGACCTCGGTCGCCGGGATGTTCTCCGTACGGGCCAGCGCGAACGCCTGGAAGACGCCGATCATCATCCCGTACATGCCGGTGAGCAGGGCGATGTCGTAGAGCGCCGCGAAACCGGCGTCGGCCCCGACGAACTGTGCGCCGCCGAACGCGGCGAGGGTGGACTCGTGCTCCCCGAACGCCTTCTCGTCGCCGCTGTAGAAGACATAGGCGGCCGGTCCCGCGATCATCTGGGGAACCGCCATGATCCCGCCGTCCAGATAGCGGGCCCCGCGCCCGCCGGCCCACACCGCGAGATCACGCGCCTGCCGGGGCGTCCCATTGGTCAGATTGACCAGCGTCCGGCCCGCCGCCTCCTCGCCGAGCGAGTCGAGGACCTCCCGCACGTTTCCGTTGTCCAGCAGGCACAGAATCACCAGCTCGCTCGCCGCGACGGCCTCGGCCGCCGTTTTTACGGCGACCGCGCCCCGGTCCGCGAGCGGGCCGGTCCTGGCGAAGGTCCGGTTCCAGACGGTCACCCGGTGACCGGCGTCGAGCAGGGCCGAGGCGAGGGCCGAGCCCATCATGCCGAGACCCAGCACGGAGACGGAGGAAGAGGAGGACGAGGGAGAGAGGGAGGGGGAGACGGGCGCGGACATGGGGAGGCTCCTCGGTGAATGGCCTGGGGTGTTCCTCGATCCTCATCGCGCGCGGCGGGAGCCACAAGTACCGACTAATGAGTGCGTACCCACCAGAAGGTAAGCCGTGGGAGGCGCGGGCCCGCCGGAAAGTGGTGATCTGCGGCCTTCGGGCGCACCCTGGAGACGTACCGCTGGAGGTGATCCACCATGCAGACACTCGTCGGATGGCACATCGAGCTGGAATTCCGCGAGGAGGGCGACAGCACCCGCGCCGCCGCCATGGTCAGACTCGCGGACGGGACGGAAGTGCGCGGGCACGGCCATGCGCAGCGCCATCCGTCCGACTCGGAACAGCTCCGGGTCGGGGAGGAGATCGCGGCTGCCCGCGCGCTCATGGACATCTCGTCCCAGCTGCTGAGAAAAGCCCACACCGAGATCGACGAGGCCTCCGGGCGGACCTCCCACCCCCTGGCCTGAGCAGCCCCGAGGGCCCCGGCCGTCATCGGCCGGGGCCCTCGGGGACAGGCGGATGCCTAGAGGCGCTCGGGGGTACGGATGCCCAGCAGGGCCATGCCCTGGTGGAGGGTGCGGGCGGTCAGGTCGATCAGGAACAGCCGGTTCTCCACGACCTCCGGCGGGTTGTCCGCGCTCAGCACATGGCACTGGTCGTAGAACTTGGTCAGGTGCGAGGCCAGCTGGTAGAGGTACGCGGCCAGCTTGTGCGGCTCGTAGGCGGCGGCCACCTCGGCGACCGTCTCGGCGAACCGGTCCAGGTGCAGACCGAGGGCCCGCTCGGCGGGGGCGAGCGGCAGCTCGGGGTGGGCGGCCGGGCGGAACTCGCCGGCATTGCGCTTGATCGACTGGATCCTGGCGTACGCGTACTGGAGGTAGACGGAGGTGTCGCCGTTGAGGGACACCATCTGGTCCAGGTCGAAGCGGTAGTCGCGGGTGGCCGAGGTCGACAGGTCCGCGTACTTGATCGCGCCGATGCCGACCTGCTCGCCGCGCTCGGCGATCTCGGCCTCGGTCAGCTGGTTCTGCCTGTCCTTCTCGCGGACGACGGCGGTGGCGTGCTGCACCGCCTCGGCGAGCAGGTCCACCAGCCGCACGGTCTCGCCCTCACGGGTCTTGAACGGCTTGCCGTCCGCGCCGAGGACCGTGCCGAAGGCCAGCTGGACCGCCTTGACCTCGTCATTGAGCCAGCCGGCCCGGCGGGCGGTCTCGAAGACCATCTTGAAGTGCAGGGCCTGCCGGGCGTCCACCACATAGACCAGGGTGTCGGCCTGGAGAGCGGAGACCCGGTCGCGGATGGCGGAGAGGTCGGTGGCCGCGTAGCCGTAGCCGCCGTTCGACTTCTTGACGATCAGCGGGGTCGGCTTGCCGTCCGGGCCCTTGACGTCGTCGAAGAAGACACAGAGCGCGCCCTCGGAGCGGACCGCGACGCCCGACTCCTCCAGGATGCGGCAGGTCTCGTCCAGCATGTCGTTGTAACCGGACTCGCCGACCACGTCGGCGTCGTGGATCTCCATGTCCAGCCGGTCGAAGACCGAGTAGAAGTAGATCTTCGACTCGTCCACGAACCGCTGCCACAGGGCGCGGGTCTCGGGGTCGCCCGACTGGAGGGCGACCACCCGGTCCCGGGAGCGGGCCTTGAACTCCTCGTCGGAGTCGAAGGCCGCGCGGGAGGCCTTGTAGAGGCGGTTCAGCGAGGACATCGCCTCCTCGCCGGAGACCTCCCCCTCGCTCTTGTGGTCCAGCTCGTGCGGGTGCTCGATCAGATACTGGATGAGCATGCCGAACTGGGTGCCCCAGTCGCCGATGTGGTGGCGGCGGATCACCGTCTCGCCGGTGAACTCCAGGATCTCGACCATCGCCGCGCCGATCACGGCCGACCGCAGATGGCCGACGTGCATCTCCTTGGCCACGTTCGGCTGGGCGTAGTCGATCACGGTGGTGCCCGGGTGCTCGTTGAACGGCACGCCGAGACGGTCGTCGGCGGCGCGGGCGGCCAGGGTGCGGACGATCGCCGCGTCGCTCACGGTGATGTTGAGGAAGCCCGGTCCGGAGACCTCGATCTCCTGGAGCGCGTCATCGGCCCCGATCGCCTCGACGACCTTGACCGCCAGCTCGCGCGGATTGGCCTTCGTCTTCTTGGCGAGCGCCAGGATGCCGTTGGCCTGGAAGTCGGCCCGGTCGCTTCGTCGCAGCAGCGGGTCGGCGGAGCCGGCCTCCGGCAGGGCTGCCGAGAGGGCGTCCGCGAGGCGCTGCTGCACATGCGAGGCGAGGGAAGGGACCGCGGCCATGATCTTCCGTTCCTGAAGGTCGGGGTAGGTGGATGTCAAGTGTCCCACGGGGGACCGGGCTCACTCTCCGCAGCTGTGGAAAACCCCGGAGCGGGTCCTCGCGTCTGGGAGAATGGCCTCAACCGACGATTGAGGAAGAAGGACGTGCCGATCGTGGCTCAGAGCAGCACCGAGACCGACTGGGTCTCCCGTTTCGCGGACGAGGTCATTGCGGAATCGGAACGGCGTGCGCCCGGGGCGAAACCGTCGGCCGCGACCGCCCCCGTCGTCGTCGCGTCCGGACTCTCCCCCTCCGGCCCCATTCACCTGGGCAATCTCCGCGAGGTGATGACCCCGCACCTGGTCGCCGACGAGGTCCGCCGGCGGGGCTATCAGGTCCGCCATCTGATCTCCTGGGACGACTACGACCGGTACCGCAAGGTGCCGGCCGGCGTCGAGGGCGTCGACGAGAGCTGGGCCGAGTACATCGGCCGCCCGCTGACCTCGGTGCCCGCGCCCAAGGGCTCCCCCCACGCGAACTGGGCGGAGCACTTCAAGGCCGCGATGGTCGAGTCCCTGGCCGAGCTGGGCGTCGAGTACGACGGCATCAGCCAGACCGCGCAGTACACCGCCGGGGCCTACCGCGAGCAGGTGCTGCACGCGATGCGGCACCGCGGCGACATCGACGCGATCCTCGCTCAGTACCGCACCAAGAAGGCCCCGCCGAAGAAGTCGCAGAAGCCGGTCGACGAGGCCGAGCTGGAGGCCGCCGAGGGCTCCGGCGCGGCGGGCGAGGACGACGGCGCGACCTCCTCCGGTTACTTCCCGTACAAGCCCTACTGCGGCGGCTGCGAGAAGGACCTCACCACCGTCACGGCCTACGACGACGACACCACCGAGCTGACGTACACCTGCTCGGCCTGCGGTTTCACCGAGACCGTCCGGCTGAGCGAGTTCGACCGCGGCAAGCTGGTGTGGAAGGTCGACTGGCCGATGCGCTGGGCGTACGAGGGCGTGATCTTCGAGCCGAGCGGGGTCGACCACTCCTCGCCCGGGTCCTCGTTCCAGGTCGGCGGCGAGATCGTCGGCATCTTCGGCGGCAAGCAGCCGATCGGGCCGATGTACGCCTTCGTCGGCATCAGCGGCATGGCGAAGATGTCGTCGTCCAAGGGCGGGGTCCCCACCCCGGCCGACGCGCTGAAGATCATGGAAGCGCCGCTGCTGCGCTGGCTGTACGCGCGCCGCCGGCCCAACCAGGCCTTCAAGATCGCCTTCGACCAGGAGATCCAGCGGCTGTACGACGAGTGGGACAAGCTCGCGGCGAAGGTCGCGGACGGCTCCGCGCTGCCCGCCGACGCGGCGGCGTACTCCCGCGCCGTGCGCACCGCCGCCGGGGAGCTGCCGAGCACCCCGAGGCCGCTGCCGTACCGCACGCTGGCGTCCGTCGCGGACATCACCGCCGGACACGACGAGCAGACCATCCGCATCCTGAGCGAGCTGGACCCGGAGAACCCGATCGCCTCGCTCGACGAGGCCCGGCCGAGGCTGGACCGCGCGGAGAACTGGATCACCAGCCAGGTCCCGGCCGACGCGCGCACCATCGTGCGCGAGGAGCCCGACGCCGAGCTGCTCGCCTCGCTGGACGAGGAGGGCCGCGAGTCGCTGCGCAGGCTGCTGGCGGGCCTGGAGTCGCACTGGTCCCTCGACGGCCTGACCACCCTGGTCTACGGGGTGCCGAAGGTGATGGCGGGGCTGGAGCCGGACGCCAAGCCGACCCCTGAGCTGAAGACCGCCCAGCGGACGTTCTTCGCCCTGCTCTACCGGCTGCTGGTGACCCGGGAGACCGGGCCGCGGCTGCCCACGCTGCTGCTGGCGGTCGGCATGGACCGCGTCCGCAAGCTGCTCGGCGCGTAGCCGGTCATTGGGGCCCGTGCCCCGGCCGTCCCCCGTTCGGGGCGGCCGGGGCACGGGCCTTCGGCGTACCCCCTCGCGGATCAGAGGGGGCGGCCCCGGGAGTCGTACAGGCCGGTCAGCCGGGGGGAGCCCGCGGAGCGGTCCGAGAGGCCCGAGACGACGGCGACCGTCGAGCGGGTGACGAAGATCTGGGTACGGAAGGCGAGCACCGCCGTGTCGCCGGTCCGCACGGCCCCGGGGGCGGCGGGGGCCGCGAGCAGCCGGTAGTAGTCGATGTTCCCGGCGGGCGCGTCCGCCACCCGCAGCCGGAGACCGCCGCGCGGGAGCAGGGCGCTCGCCACCCGGCCGCGCGGGTAGAAGCCGCCGCCGAAGAGCGCCGGGCGGCCGTCCGCGAGGGTGTGGGCGACCTCGGTGACGTACACGTACGCGGGCTTCTCCGGCCGGTGCGGATCCACCGCGTGCAGGGGTGTGGTGCCGGTGAGGGCGTGACCGGGCTCCGCGTGGGTCGCGCCCGCCGAGGCGAGCAGCGGCAGCGCGGCCACGGAGGTCGCGCCGGGGGCGCTGACGGAGAGATCGCGGTGACCGAGCCCGCGCAGTGTCTCGCGCGCCGTCAGCAGGAGTCCCAGATTCGGCGTCGGGCGGGGCTCCCCGGTGACCGGGTCGCAGCGCAGACAGGGGAAGGCGGTGACCCCCGCGATCCGTACCCCGGGGAGCCGCCCGGCCGCCGCCGCGAAACCGGCCAGCGCCGGGAGGGGCACCCCGCCCTCCTGGCCGGGGTGGCCGGTGCCGGGGGCGGATTCGAGGCGCACGAGGATGTCCTGCGCGTACCCCAGCCGTACCGCCGCCTCCGACACCGCGCGGGCGTTGGCCAGGTCGTACACGGTGACCGCGGTGGGCCGGCTGGCGAGCAGTCCGGGCAGGGCGCGGCGCGGGATCTGTACGAGATGGCCGAGATTGCCGGGGCGGGCCCCGGCGGCTTCGAGGGCCCGGGCCTCGTCGGCGTCGACGGCCGCGTACCGGGGGATGGCGCGGGCGATCGCCCGGATCAGCTCGGGGTTGCGGCCGAGGTGTTTGGCCATGAACCAGAGCGTCAGACCGAGCCGGTCCGCCTCGGCGGCGAGCAGCGCGGCGTTGGACTCGACGGCGTCGAGGTCCATGACATAGGTGTCGGGCGGGATGTCGCCCCGCTGGTGGAGGGCGGCGGCTGCCGTCACCAGGGCGGGGTTGCGGGCGAGGACGGTGTCGAGGAACACGGCGGTCAGGCCCGGGGCGTCGCGACGGCCGTTTCAGGAGCTTCGGCGGGCTCGGCGGCGGGTTCGGGGAGTGCCGCGAGGGCGCTGCGGAGCAGGCCGATGACCAGGTTCGCGCCCGCGCGCATCGGGTTCACGCGCACGGTCCAGTCGGCGAGCCCGGGGCAGTCGTCCAGGGTGGAGGAGGACATCCGGTAGATCAGCGGGGCGATCTCGTAGCGGGAGTTCGCGCCCACGGGGTGCGGCGCGGCCCCGAAGCGGGCCGCGACGGCGGGCAGTTCGCGGGCGACGGGACGGTCCAGGCGTACCAGCAGACAGCGGTCCTGGGCATTGGCGATCGCCACCTCCGCCACGCCCGGCACCTCCCCGGCGGCCAGCCGGTCGGCGATCTCCTGGGTGACTCGGGACTGGATCGACCACATCACCGGTACGTGGGTGAGGGCGCGCAGGGCGTCCAGCGCCTGGTGGCCCTGGACCTGGCCGCCGCCCGAGTAGTTGTCGGCGCGGACCCGGGCGACGAGGTCGGGGGCGCCCGCGACGATGCCGACGCCCTCGGGACCGTGCAGCTTGAAGAGGGAGAAGCAGGAGGCGTCCGCCCCGAGTTCGACCCCGCAGGCCGGGACCCGCAGCACCGCGTAGTTGTCGTCGACGATGGTGCGCACCCCCGCCTCCCGGCAGGCGGCGAGGGTCGCGCCGAGGTCGTAGGAGTCGCCGAGGCGCTGGCGGGTGTGCTGGATGTAGGCCCAGCGGGCGCGGCCGAGCGCGGTGCGCAGCGCGTCCGGGTCGTTGAAGTCGGCCTCGGCGGTGCGGACTCCCATGCTCCGCAGGGTGGTGCCGGTGGTGCGGTACACGGGGGCGCGGTGGATGAGGAGTTCGCGTTCCCGCTCGCGGGGGTCGGCGGAGCGGGCCATGGCCCGGGCCATGGCGTGCAGGGCGGCCCGGATCGCCCCGGTGCCCGCGCCCTGGACCAGGGCCGCGTCCGGCGCGCGGAGGAAGTCGGCGAGTACCGCCTCCACCCGGGCGGTGGCGAGCGGGCGGCCGAGGCCCGGCACGATTCCGGCGTCCGCCGTGAACAGCTCCTGGCCCTCGAAGTGGGCGGCTGTGCACTCCAGGAGGCGGAACTGCCGGGCGATGGCGTCCTGGAGCGGGACGGTGGGGAGGGGGAAGGTACGGGGGAGAGTGCGGGGGAGGGCGGGCATCAGGGCTCCTGCGGGGTGCGCGGATCGAGGGGTTCGGGGCCTTCGAGGGGGTCCGGGGCGGGGTGCGGGCGGCGGCGCGGGCCGGGGTCGGTGCCGGTGAGGAGGCGCAGCGGGTTGCGCCGGGTGATCAGGTCGAGCAGCTCCTCGTCCGCGCCGGCCGCGCGCAGCCTCGGCAGGAAGACCCGGAGGAGGTGCCCGTACCCCGGTCCGCCCTCGGTCCGCAGATAGCCGTGGCGTGAGATGTCGCAGCTGAGCAGCGCCCGGTCCGCGTGGCCGGCGTCCAGCAGCGCCAGCAGCAGCCGCAGCCGGGTCGCGTCGCTGCGGTAGTGCTCCTTGCCGACGGTGTCGAAGGAGACGTACGCGCCCGCCGCCGCCAGCGCGCGATGGGTCGCCGGGCGGTCCAGCAGGTCCTGGTGGCCGATGGCGATCCGCTCCGGGGCCAGCCCCTCCCCGGCGAGCAGATCGAGCTGGGCGGGTCCGCCCCGGCCCAGCCCCGCGTGGGTGGCGACCGGGAGGCCGGTGGCCAGCGCCGCCCGCGCCGCCGCGCGCAGCACCCGGGCCTCGGGCCCGCTCGGCGTCTCGCCGTGGCTGCCGATCTCGCCGATCACGGCCGGCCGGACGCCGCCGGTTCCGCCGCCGTCGCCGATGCCGTCGGTGATCTCCCGTACCAGCGTCTCCGCCAGTTCCGCCACCTCGCGGCCGACGGTGTCGGGGGTGTGGAAGCGCTCGTAGTACCAGCCGGTGGCGGCGGTCACGGCGACGCCCGACGCCCGGGAGATCTCTGCCAGCGCGGGTACGTCGCGGCCCATGCCCCGGCAGGTCACCTCGACCACCAGGGAGAGCCCGAACTCCTCGCGCAGCCCGGCCAGCTCGGCGGCGACCGCCGGGGAGTGCCGCCGGCCGAGGACGGCGGCGCCCTCGCCCGTACGGTCGAGATCGAGGACGAGGTGCTCATGGGCGAGGACCGGGCCCGTCACGCGGTCGAGGGGGAGCGGGCCGGTGACCGTGTGCAGCACCACGGGCGGCGGTGGCGGCGGTGGGTGGGTTCGGTTCACGGGGGCTCCACGGGCGGGTCAGCCGGTGACCGGGGTGAAGAGGTCCAGCCAGTACAGGAGGTTGAGGAGCACTCCGCCGGCGATCACCGCGGCGGGGGCTGCCGCCATCCGCACCACGGGCCGTCCCATCGCCTCGTTGAGCAGCCACAGTCCGCCGACGACCATGATCCCGAGCCCGCCGCCCATGGCCTCGGCGGCCAGCAGCGAGCCGAAGAGGATCGCCAGCTGGAGCGCGTCGGTGATGGCGGCGCGCAGCTGCTCCGAGGAGTCGCGTACGGCGGGCAGCCGGCCGAGGAGCCGTCCGATGGCGGCGAGCGCCAGCACCTCGGCCGCGAAGACGGCGGCCCCGGCGAGGGCGGCGAGGGCGGGGTTCGGCATCAGATAGCCGATGGGGTAGACGAAGGTGAAGCCCGCGATGCCGTACGCGCCGGAGGCCAGCGCGGTCGTCGCGATCAGCGGGAGGAAGCCGAAGGCGCGGTAGAAGTCGACCTGCGCGGCCTCGGTGTAGTCGCCCTTGGCGATCAGGAAGCTGGTGGCCTCGCCGCCGCCGAGCACATGGCTCTGGGCGAGGACGGCGACGCCCGCGCCCAGCAGCATGAAGAGCGGCAGATGGCGGCGGAGGCGGGCCGCGCTCGCGCTGAAGAGGGAGGCCATGAGGTCCTCGCCGTCGCCGTCGCCGTCGCCGGGCGGTCCGGCCGGGAGGGCCCCTGCCGGGAGGGCCCCCGCTTTCGCCCGCTCCGCCCGCCGTCCGCGGAGATCCCGTGTCACGGCGAGCCCGATGAGCATCAGCACGCCCGCCGCCATGGCGAGCGACCCGGCGAACATCTGTGGCCAGAGCTTCATGGTCAGCACGGTCAGGGCGAGTTCGAGGACCCCCGCGACCCCGCCGAGCAGCCGGCCGAACTGCCGGGTGACGGCGAGCACCGGGAAGAGCGCGAAGAGGAAGAGGATCGGCGTCGCCATCCGCCGCATCGCCGTGAGGAAGTCGACGGGCAGCTCGTGCGCGAGGCCGTTCGCGCCGTCCAGGCCGAGGACGACCACCGCGCCCCAGGCCCCGCCGAGCACCGGGGCGAGCCACTTCCTGGGGGCGAGCAGCCCGAGGACATCGGTGGGGAGGAAGAGCAGCCAGGGGTTGAGCACCCCGGTGGAGAGCGCCATCGGCGCGCCGAGCCCGAAGACGAAACCGGCGGAGAGGCCGAAGGAGACCGCGGTGGTGGCCCCGCGGGTGGTGCGGCCCTGGATGAAGTCCAGGAGGAAGGGGCGCACTCCGTCGTTGAAGACGGCGAGGGCCCGGTGGGCGATGAACGCCGACAGCGCGCAGAGGGCCGTCACGGTCAGCTGCTGGGTGAGGGAGAAGTCGAGAGCCGTGCCGCTCACGGAATCACTCCTTCGGACGCCCGGGGCCCGGTGCCTCGGGCCCTCGGCGGCTCAGGTCTGGACGCCGCAGGTCTGGACGCCTCAGGTCTGGACGTCTCAGACCCGGTCGGCGATGGCACGGGCGAGAGCGGGGGCGACCGTGTCGATCCTGTCCAGCGAGAAGCCGAAGACCCGCTTGCCGCCCCGGAGCAGCTCCGCGACCTCCTCCGGGGTGGGTACGGAGCGCCCGAAGGTGTGGCACACGCCCTGCCCCAGCAGGGCGACGAGCACACCGAGGGAGGCCCCGGCCCCGGTGTGGCAGGTGCCGAGGTAGTAGTCCGCCCCGCCCGAGCGGAGCCGTACCGCCGCGTCCATGTCGCTGGAGACGATGACCTCGACGCCGCCGAGGCCCAGCTCCCTGACCGCTTCCGCGGTCTCGGCCTTGCCGACTCCACCGGTGAGGATCTTCATGGCTGGCTGCTCCTTCTCTGCTGGCGGGGCGGCGGGGGCGGGGGCGTCAGGGGGCGGTCGGCCGTCCGAGCACCGCCAGATGCATCCCGAGGAAGGCGACCTCGGCCTCCGGCAGCGCGCCGCCCAGCTCCCGGCCCGCGCGGGCGGCGACGGCGCGGGCGCGCGCCACCGCCGCCGGGTGGGCGGTCAGCTCCGCGGCCATCCGCCCGTCGGCGGGGGAGGGCTCGACCGGCGCTCCGTCGAGAAGCCGGGTGAGGGCCATGACCAGATGGCTCGTCAGCATGCCCGCCGTCGCCTCGGTGACGGTGTGGCCCTCGTCGGCGAGCGCGGCCAGCTCGGCGGCGACGAAGTCGGCCACGGCGGGCCGGACGTGGCCGCTCTCGCGGAAGAGACGGAGGCGCTCGGCGAGTCCGTCGTCCATGGGAACCTCCTGGACCGGACAGTAAACAGGATTCCGCTTTCCCGGCGGCGCAGCTTCGGCCCCGGCGCGGCGGGCACCGTGCCGGATCCCCCCGTACGCCATCGGCATCGCCATCGTCCCGCGAATCGCGGCGGCCGGGGAGGGTGGCGGCACGGACATTTCAGCGGACTTCCCGATGACAAGGACGGGGCTGCCGCAATCAGTGAGGTCTTTTTGAGTCAACATCACCGTGGAAGTCGTTGAACTCTTGCCATCCGGCCACCCGATGGCAACGATCGGGTGGGCGGGGCGCTCTCTGGCGCATGCTTTTTTCGGGGGCGCGCCCGGCGGACTTGCAAGCGGGGGTACGGCCTTGAACGAGCGTAGGTTACGGAAGCGCTGCAAGCGCTTCCTCAGAAGCCTCGGTATAAAACACCCGATTCAGATGCATGAGCTGTGCAGGCTTCTGGGTGAATACCGGGGTCATCCTATTCACCTCGTTCCCTATGCCCTGCCCGTGTCGGGCCCCTTCGGCATATGGATCGACGCGGGCGACGCGGATTATATTTTCTATCAGCGGGAAACCAGCCCGGCCCACCAGGACCACATCATCCTGCATGAGATCGGCCATATACTCGCCGACCACAACGAGGGCGAGCCGGACCACGAGGTCTGGCAGGACCTGCTGCCGAACATCTCGTACGACGTCATCACCAGCGTGTTGCGACGCACCGCGTACAGCGAGGAACACGAGCGTGAGGCCGAGATGGTCGCGACCATCATTCTGGAATGGTCATCCATGATGACCCGTGTCACTCTCCCCGCCTCGGAGGACTCGGACCTCGGGCCGCTCCGCTCCGCGCTCCATCCCCGCTGGGGGTGGATGTGATGTTCCAGATTCCGCTGATTGTCCTGCTGGCCGTCGGGGTGCTCTGGAAGAGCATCGACCTGGCGCGCGCCACGCACGACCGGGTGCTGCGCATCCTTGTCGCCAGTCTGTCGCTGTTGCTGGTCGGCGAGGCTCTGAGCATTCCCGGGATCATCGGCTCGATCGACAGCGCCACGGCCGTGGGGGTCGGGAAGGTGGCGTTCAACGGGATCTACATCTCCGGCCTGTTCGCCCTTCAGCTGTTCTTCGTCTTCTCGGTGCGCGGCACGCGCGCCGCGCACGACCGCCGTCTCCGGGTGGAGACCGCCCTCCTCGCCGGCGTCCTGATCGCCCTGGTCGTCTCCATGGCCGTCACGCCCGCGGCGATGCGCGGTCACTCGCTGGCCACCCCGCACATGGCGGAGCCGGCCATCGCCTCGTTCTACGTCATCGGGAACGCGTACTTCATCCATGCCTATCTGGCCTCCGGACGGTGGGCCCTGCGTTACGCCCGGAAAGCGGCCCAGCATCTCGGCTACGGCCTGCTGATCGTGGCCCTGGGGCTCTTCGGGCTGGCCCTGACCTCGGTGAACCGGATGATCCTGGTGGTGCTGCGCATCGGCGAACCCGGGTCGCACCAGGAGCTCAACACCGTCAACTGGTCGATTTCCAACTGGGCGATGGGGATCACGCTCGCGGGAATCTGCTACTCGGCCTCCGTGCAGCTGTTCATCAGGCTGCGGTCGGTCGCGCACCACCGCCGTATGCACCGCGAACTCACTCCCCTGTGGACGGCGCTGACCGCCGCCTACCCGGAACTCGTCCTGGATCAGCCGTCGGCCGGCTTCCGGTGGCGTCGTCCGTATCGGTACCGCACCCAGGAGCAGCGGTTCTACCGGAGGTTCATCGAGTGCCGCGACGGACTGGTGCGGCTGAGCCCGTATCTGAGGCAGGTCGCGCCCGAGGCCGACCTCGCCCGTGCTCCCGCCGACCAGCTCGCCCGGCACATCACCGAGGCGCTGGCCCTGAATTCGACGAATATGGCGAATGCGAGGGCGGAGTCCCCGTACGTCGGGGTGTCCGCGGTCCCCGTGGCGATACCCGTCGGCGGGGACCTGGACGCCGACGCCCGTGAACTCATCGCCATATCCAGGTTTCTGCACGAAAGGGAATCGTGAGCAAGATATTGATCACCGCGGACCGTGTCATCGCCGGCCCCGCGAATCAACTGATCGCCGATGGTGCCGTACTCGTCGACGCCGACTCCGGTGTCATCGCCGCCGTCGGCCCCGCCGCCGAGCTGGACGCGTCGGTCGACGCGCAGGTGCCCCGGTTGCGCTGTCCCGGGGCGACCCTGATGCCCGGGATGATGGACTGTCATGTCCACCTTGCCTTCGACGCGGGCCCGGACCTCGTCAGCGCGGTGGTCGACGCCACCCCCGGTGAACTGTCCGCGGCCATGGCGGACCGGGCCCGGCAGCTGCTCGCCGCGGGGGTGACCACCGCACGGGATCTCGGCGACCGCGGCGGGCTCGCCGTGGCGCTGCGCGACTCCATCGCCTCGGGGGCCGTCGCCGGGCCCCGGATCGTCACCGCCACCGCGCCGATCACCTCACGCGGCGGGCACTGCGGTTTCCTGGGCGGCGAGGTCACCACGGACGAGGAGATCCGCGAGCAGATCGCCCGCAACGCGGCGGCCGGAGCCGACCTGATCAAGGTCATGGCCTCGGGCGGCGCGCTCACCCCCGGCGGCCCGCGCATGTGGGAGCCGCAGTTCACCCCCGACCGGCTCCGTCTGATCGTCCGGGAAGCGGCGCACCACGGTCTGGGGGTGGCCGCCCACGCCCACGGCACGGAGACCATCGCCGAGTGCGTGGACGCCGGCGTCCGGACCATCGAGCACTGCTCCTGGCGCACCGCCGAGGGCATCGTCTACGACCCGGAGGTCACCCGCCGGATCGTAGACAACGATGTTTCCGTCTGCCGCTGCGTCTCCGGGGACTGGCGGCTGTTCCTCAAGCAGATGGGCCCCGAACGCGCCCAGCAGATGGTCGAGTCCATCGGGGAGATGCGCGAGGCCGGTGTCCGGTTCATCGCCGGGACCGACGCGGGCGTGCCGGGAGCGCGGTTCGGCGACTACGTCGGCATGCTCGAATTCTTCGCGTCCATCGGGTTCGGGAACACCGAGATCCTGGACATGGCGACGGTGAACGCCGCGCACGCTCTCGGGCTCGCCGACGCGGGTGTTCTGGCCCCGGGCAGGCGCGCGGACCTCATCGTCGTCGACGGCGACCCTTCGGCCGAGCTGGACGCGCTCCGCCGGATCCGGCATGTCTTCGCGGCGGGCCGGCCCCTTCACGCCGACAACGGCTGAGAGGCCGGAGGGAGGACCCGTACCGATGCGCGGTGCGGGCCCCTCCCCGGCCGGTGTCCCGGAGGCCGTTCGCCGCCGGGGGTCACTTGTTGGCGGCCGTCACCGCACCCACGGCGTCCTTCGCGGCGGACACGGCGCTCTTCGACAGGTCCGCGACCGCCGGGGGCTCGGCGCCCGCGTAGCCGGTCCCGTTGTAGGTCAGGCTGACCACGGCGTTCTCCGTGCGGGCCACGACCGTGACGTACGAGAAGTCCTCGCCGGTCTTGCGGAGCCGGTAGGTGACGGCCGAGGACTGGTCGCCGACGCCCTTCACGGTCTCGGTCTTGACCTGCTTGGCCCCCGAGGTGCCCTGGGCCTTGGCGAGTTCCTTGGCGAAGCTCTCCTCGGCGCGCTGCGCGCCGCTGACGGCGAGGGCCTCGTCGGACTCGTAGCGGAGGAAGGAGACGTCGAGCCAGCGGTACTGCGAGCCCTTGACGCCGTTGTCGTCCAGGCTGTTCCAGGAGCAGCCGGCGCGGCTCATGGTGTCTGTGGACCGGCCGGCGGTGCCGCTCTTCGACTTGGTCTCGGGGACCAGCTTCTCGACGGTGGCGCGGGGGATCGACTTGCAGGCGTCGGGGAGCTTGGCGAACTTCTCGCGCTCGACGGCCGGGGACTTCTTCACCGGGGGCTTCGCCGACTCGGCGGCCGAGTCCTCGCCGCCGTTCGCCTCGCCGGCCGCGGCGGGCTTCTCGGGCTTGGGGTCGGAGTCCGATGAGCAGCCGGAGGCGACGAGCATCACCGGGACGGCTGCGCAGGCGAGTATGCGGGCGAGGCGCGGGGCTGTTCGGTGCATGGTTCCTTCGGTTTCGTCGGTCGGAGGTCGGAGGTCGGAGATGGTCGTGAGGTCGTTGAGGCTGCGGTCATACGGTCGTGGCCGTACGGTCGTACGTCTCCGGTGGGCGGGCCACGGCCACGGACACGGTACGCGGCCCCGGCGCGCGGCCGGGTCCGCCGCCGGGCGCGGGCGGCACGGCCGCCGGGCCGTCAGCCGCCGAGCTTGCCGGCCAGCTTCCCGGCCAGGCTCCGGGCCTTGTCCTGGAGTTCCTTACTGTCGGGAACCGAGGTGATACGCCCGGACTGCTCGGTGTAGACGACGGTGACGATCACATTGGATGTGCGGAACGCCACGCTCACGGTGCGCCGCTGGGCGGTGGATCCGGCTCCGGCGGGGGTGAGCGTGTCGTTGATGAAGGCGGCGTCCCCGAGGTCGTCGAGGATGCGCGGTTCGAGGTCGGCGGGGTCGCTCTCCAGGCCCTCGTCGGTTCCGTCCGGGGGAGCGGAGGAGGAGTCCGACGGGCTCTGCGACGACGTCGACGACGGCGATGTCCCGGCGCTCTCCTCGGTCCCCGATGTCTCCTCGGTACGGATGGTCTGGGCCGTCTCGTTCGCGCCCGCCGGGTCGGCCGTCGCGGACCCCGTACCCGCCGTGTCGGAAGGGGTGCTCGCCGGGCGCAGGGCGGTGGGGTACTTCTTGAGGAACACCTCCTGCGCGCGGTCGCTGTCGCTCACGGCGGGGTCGTAGGACACCACGCGCTCGAAGTCGAGGCTGAGGGTGTGCGAGGCGTCGGGGGAGTCGGCCCGCCAGCCGCAGCCCACCCGGCGGTCGGTGTCGAAGGTGCTGGCCGCGGTGCCGCGCAGGGCCTTGCGCTGCTGTGTCTCCGGGAGTCCGGTCACCCCGGGCAGCAGATCCCTGAGCGTGGAACGGCCCACCGAACCGCAGGGCTCCAGCAGGGTGCGGTACTTCCCGGGCTGGGCGGCGGCCTGGGTCCCGTTGCCGGGCTTGGAGTCCCCGGCGGAGCCCTCGGCACCGGAGTCGTCGGTGCAGCCGGTCGCCAGCGCCGCGAGGAGACCCGCCACGAGAACGGGCACGTACACCATGGACGCGCGGGGTCTGATCCCCCGGGCCGGGGCTGCCTCACGGCCGGGCGCGTACGCCTTTCGCTGCACGGTACCGGGCTCCCTTCGAGCGGAAAAGCGGTTGCCGCGCGAGGGCGGCCGATGGACACAATGTCTATCGCACGCACTGCCGTGGCTGCCGGTCCGCTGGGTCTTACGCGGACATTGGCACCGGTTTTGCGGTTCATTGTTTTTCATGGCTTATCGGGGGAATCGGGGAAGTATGTCGTACGTAGAGGTACCGGGGGTCCAGGTCCCGATCCGGATGTGGACCGACCCCGCGTCGGTCGAGGACATCGCGATGCGGCAGCTGCACAATGTGTCCACGCTGCCCTGGATCAAGGGCCTGGCCGTGATGCCGGACGTCCACTACGGCAAGGGCGCCACCGTCGGCTCGGTGATCGCCATGGAGGGCGCGGTCTGCCCGGCGGCGGTCGGCGTCGACATCGGCTGCGGCATGTCGGCGGTGAAGTCCTCGCTCACCGCCAACGATCTGCCGGGCGATCTCTCCCGGCTGCGCGGCAAGATCGAGGACGTGATCCCGGTCGGCCGGGCCATGCACTCCGAGCCGGTCGACACGGCGCGGGTGTTCGGCTTCCGGGCCGAGGGGCTCGACGATTTCTGGGGCCGTTTCGACGGCGTCGCGGACACGGTCAAATTCCGCCGCGAGCGGGCCACCCAGCAGATGGGCACGCTGGGCGGCGGAAACCACTTCGTGGAGCTGTGCCTCGACGAGACCGGCGCGGTCTGGCTGATGCTGCACTCCGGCTCCCGGAACATCGGCGCGGAGCTGGCCGCCCACCACATCGCCGAGGCCCAGAAGCTGCCGCACAACCAGGACCTCCCGGACCGGGATCTCGCGGTCTTCGTCGCGGACACCCCGCAGATGGCGGCGTACCGCAACGACCTGTTCTGGGCCCAGGAGTACGCGAAGCACAACCGCGCGATCATGATGGGCCTCTTCCAGGAAGTGATCCGCAAGGAGTTCCGCAAGGCGAAGGTCGCCTTCGAACCCGTCATCTCCTGCCACCACAACTATGTGTCGGAGGAGCGGTACGACGGGATGGACCTGCTGGTCACCCGCAAGGGAGCGATCCGCGCCGGCAGCGGCGACTACGGCATCATCCCCGGCTCGATGGGCACCGGCTCCTACATCGTCAAGGGCCTCGGCAACGAGAAGTCCTTCAACTCCGCCTCCCACGGCGCGGGCCGCACCATGAGCCGCAACCAGGCGAAGAAGCGCTTCACCACGGCCGACCTGGAGGAGCAGACCCGGGGCGTCGAGTGCCGCAAGGACCCCGGCGTCGTCGACGAGATCCCCAGCGCGTACAAGCCGATCGAGCGCGTCATCGACCAGCAGCGCGATCTGGTGGCCGTCGTGGCGAAGCTCAAGCAGGTCATCTGCGTGAAGGGCTGAGTCTTAAGAGCCTCAGAGCCCCGGGGGCCTCACAGCTCCCGGTGCACCTTGGTGTTGGAGGCCTGCACTCGGGGGCGGACCATCAGCAGATCGATGTTGACGTGCGGCGGGCGGGTCACCGCCCACGTGATGGTGTCGGCGATGTCCTCGGCCGTGAGCGGCTCGGGGACACCGGCGTAGACCTTCGCGGCCTTCTCGGCGTCGCCGTGGAAGCGGGTGGTGGCGAACTCCTCGGTCCTGACCATCCCGGGCGCGATCTCGATCACGCGCACCGGGGTGCCGACGATCTCCAGCCGGAGCGTCTCGGCGAGGACGTGCGCGCCGTGCTTGGCGGCGACATAGCCCGCGCCGCCCTCGTAGGTGCCGTGCCCCGCCGTGGAGGTGAGGACGACCACCGTGCCGTCGCCGCTCTCGGTCAGCGCGGGCAGCAGGGCCTGGGTGGTGTGCAGGGTGCCGATGACATTGACCTCGAACATCCGCCGCCAGTCGGCGGGGTCGCCGGTGGCGACCGGGTCCGCGCCGAGCGCGCCCCCGGCGTTGTTGATCAGTACGTCACAGCGGTCGAGACCGGCGGCGAAGGCGTCGACGGCCGCCCGGTCGGTGACGTCGAGGGCGTGGGCGGTGGCCCGGTGGCCCGCCGAGACGAGTTCCCCGGCGAGCGCCTCGATCCGCTCCGCCCGGCGCGCGGCGAGCACCACGTGATAGCCGGCGGCGGCCAGCCGGCGCGCGGTGGCGGCCCCGATGCCGCTGCTGGCTCCGGTGACGACGGCGACGGGGGTACCGGTGGTCATGTCCTGCTCCTCGGCGGTTTGTTTGAACGGCACAGCGGTGATCGGCACAGCATCGAACGACGCCGCCAGGATAGGCGGGGGCCGGCCCGAGGGGGGATCCCTGGCGCATGGCCCGGATCTTGTCCACGCCCGGGCCGGCTCTCCCGGTCCAGGCGAACGGTCGGTCCAGGCCGACTGCCTCCCCGATCGACCAGCGGTCGCCCGCAACGCCGGCAGCGGCAGTGGTGGACCGGCGCGAGGTCCGCGGCAGGTTCGGTGAATGCCGCTTCCGTCCGCCAGAGGGCTGTCACCTCCGATACCGCCGAGCCACTGCCGCGAAGGCGGCCTTGGGTTCCCATTCCATGTCGGGATAGGCCTCTCCCCGGCGCCCTTCGAGGATTTTGACGATGCCCAGGCCGGCCCGGTCCAGGTCGTCCCGGGGGTCGCCGTCCGGGCGGTGCGGGTAGCCGGGCTGGGCGAACAGGAACACGAACGCGCTGTCCACGCCCTCCGTCTCGAAGATTTCCAGGAGTTCGCTCAGGTATGCGGCCTGGCCTGCCTCGTCCCGCTCGTATGTGCCGTTCAGCCGGACGGGTGCCTTGGTTCGCGGGTCGTGCTCGACCACTTCCAGCACGCGTCCACCGCGGTCTCCCGCGCCCTGGTAGGCCGCGGTGCCGAAGCCGGTGACGGCGAGCGGCTTCGGGCCCTGGGCCAGGCTGCGCACGGCGTCCCGGAACCGGTCGGCGACCTCGGCGGAGCGGATCAGCTCGAACGTCACGATGTCGAAGGGGGTCCAGTCGACCTGCTCAAACTGGATGGAGGCGTAGGTGAGCGCGCCCTGGAAGCGTTCGCGGACCGTGGCCGCGGCATCGCCGAGGAACGCGTTGACGCGCACGCCGAGCTCACGCATCGCCTCGGCCCGTCGCTCGGGTCGGCTCATGAGCTGCTCGACCCGCTCCTCCGGGCTCTCTCCGGGCAGGAACCCGCGGTTCATCACGCTCAGCTCGACCCCTGCGACGAACACGACCGAGGCCCCCTGCCGCCGGAGTCGCTCCGCCCGCTCGGCACAGTCACGGAAGAGCGCGAGGATCCGGTCCGGATCCAGCTCCAGCGGATAGGGCGAGAACCAGACCTCCAGACCGAGTTCGGCGGCTAAGCCGGCGGCCGACTCCAGCCGGTCCGGGTCGCCGCCGATGATCTGGACCGCGTTGCAGTGCAGGTGGTCGCGGATGATGGTGAGCTCGCGCCGGACCACCGAGGGATCGAAAGGCTCGTGGGAAATCCGGCCGTGCACAACGAATCCGGTGCTGTAGGTCATTCCCCTTGCGCGCATGGCGACGTCCCTTCTGTCGGTCTCGGCCGAATCGAGGCTGACAGGGAATGTGCGTGCACGCAAGTTTGCGTCCGCGCATTCCTGTGTGGAACGCTGACAGCGTGACGACACCACCACCAGGGCTGCGGGAGCGCAAGAAGAAGGCCACGCGCGAGGCGCTGCGCGAGGCGGCCCTGCGCCTGGCCATGGAGCGCGGACCGGACCAGGTGCGGGTCGAGGACATCGCCGAGGCGGCCGGGGTCTCGCCGCGCACCTACAACAACTACTTCGCCAGCCGCGAACAGGCGATCGTCTCCGCTGTCACCGCAGACCGGGAGGCGCGCATCGCGGCGGCGGTCGCCGCCCGGCCCGCGGGAGCGCGCCTGGCCGATGCCGTCACCGAAGCGGTGGTCGAGCAGTACACGAACACCGGTGAGCGTGAACACGCGGCACTTCTGCTGATCACCACCCGGACCGCGCTGCGCGACGCGTTCCTCGACGCCACCGCCGGCATCGAGCACCCTCTTGCGGCGGTGATCGCCGAATGCCTGGACGACGCCGGAACGCACACGGCTCGTGTTCTCGCGGCAGGTGTCGCCGCGGCGGTGCGCATCGCGCTGGAAGGCTGGCTCCAGCCGGCCGGGAACGAAGGGGCCGCCGGGAGCTTCGGCGGCGAAGGGCTGGTCGTACCTTCCGGCTCCCTGCCGGACGAGCTCCGCGCGGCGCTGGCCCCGCTCGCGCCCGCGTTCGACGCGGCCGAGCGACGCACCCGGCCGTGAAGCCGAACCGGGTGCTTCCGCGCGGGTGATGAGCCGCCGGGGCCCGGCTCAGCGGCCCCGGGGCGCGTACATGATCAGGGCCATGCCCAGCAGGCAGACCAGCGCGCCGATCACGTCCCAGCGGTCCGGCCGGTAGCCGTCGGCCACCATGCCCCAGGCGATGGAGCCCGCGACGAAGACCCCGCCGTACGCGGCGAGGATCCGGCCGAACTCGCCGTCGGGCTGGAGCGTGGCGACGAAGCCGTACGCGCCGAGCGCGATGACCCCCGCGCCGATCCAGATCCAGCCGCGATGCTCCCGGAACCCCTGCCACACCAGCCAGGCACCGCCGATCTCGAAGAGGGCGGCGACGATGAAGAGGGCGGCGGAGCGCAGGACGAGCATGGGAACAGCCTGCCATGGGCCCCGGCGCCCTCCGGGCGTCAGGCCCGGCCCGCCCAGGCGATGTAGCCGTCGGGGCGGATCAGCAGCGCGTCGCGCCGGTCCGACGCCCAGTGCGCGGTGACGGTCCCCGCCGGGGCGGGGGCCTCGGAGGGCTTCGACCCGGGCGGTGCCACCAGGACGTGTGTGCCGCCGCGCAGCAGCTCGTGGAGACGGCCCTCCACCAGCCGCAGATCGGGGGCGCGCCGTCCGGTCAGCGGGTGGGACCCGCGGGGCCGGGCGTAGGAGATGCCGATGCCGGAGATCTTCCCGGCGGCCAGGTCCCCGGCGGCCGGGACGGCGGTGAGCAGCCGGACGGCGGCCGAGCGCAGCGCCAGCACGGGCCGGGTGTGGGCGACGACCATGCGGAGCATCGCGCCGCTGGAGCGGACCACCATCGCCCCGACCGGGTGCCGTTCCGCGTGGTAGCTGTCGAGGAGGGCCTCGGGCTCGGGGGCCTCGCCCCGGACCACCGAGGCCAGCTTCCAGGAGAGGTTGGCCGCGTCCTGGAGGCCGGTGTTCATGCCCTGGCCGCCGGCCGGGGAGTGGACGTGCGCCGCGTCGCCCGCGAGGAAGACCCGGCCGCTCCGGTAGGAGGGGACCTGCCGCTCGTCGGAGTGGAAGCGGGAGACCCAGCGGGCGTCGTGCATGCCGAGGTCGGTGCCGTAGACGGTACGGGTGATCTCGCGCAGCTCCGCCAGTTCGACGGGGGCCGTGTCGGGGATCTGGCGGTCGCGACGCCAGGCGATGATCCGGTACCAGCCGTCCCCGAAGGGGGCGACGAAGGAGACCGCGTCGCCGGTGGCGACGGCCGTGATCCGCTCCGAGGGCGGCTCCGTCAGCCGTACGTCCGCGAGGATCATCGAGCGGATCACCGCCTTGCCCGGGAAGGGCGTCCCCAGCAGGCGGCGTACGGAGCTGTGCGCGCCGTCCGTGCCGACGGCGTAGCGGGCGCGGATCGTGGAGTGCGCGCCGTCGGCCGAGGTCACCCCGGCGATGACCTCGTTCGCGGTCTGGGTCAGGCTCGTCAGCTCGGTCTCGTGGCGGAAGGAGACACCGGCGGCGCGGGCGCGCCGCTCCAGCAGCCTCTCCACCTCGTACTGAGGGGTCACCAGCACGAAGGGGAAGCGGGTCGCCAGCCGGTTGAGGTCCAGGACGGTGCTGCCGAGGAACTGGATGCCGTTGGTGGGGGTCCCCCGGGTGATCAGCTCGTCGGCGAGGTCGCGGGCGTCCAGCTGCTCCAGCGTCCGGGCGTGCACGGCGAAGGCGCGGGTCAGGGAACTCGTACCGGACGGGCGGCGCTCGATCAGGGTGACGCGGACGCCCGCGGCGGCGAGATCCCCGGCGAGCAGCAGCCCGGTGGGTCCCGCGCCGACGACGAGGACTTCGGGGGCGGGGCCGTCCAGGTCGTCGGGCCTGTCGGACCCGTCGGTTCCATCGGTTCGGCTCATGGCTGCCTCCTTCAGGCCGACGCGAGGACGGCCGGCGGACGGTGGTCGATCAGCTCGTCCGCCACGCTACTCCGGGCCCCGGCGATCACGCCGTCATGAGGGTGATCCGTTTCAACTCCCGTAATCTTGAGGCGAGTTAAGCGGTCGCGCCGCCGAACTCCCGCACCGCCTCGTCGACGATCGCCTCCAGCCGGGCGTGGTGCGCGCCCCGCCAGTACACCCGTTCGCACGCGGAGCACTGGGCGAACACGTCGTACGACCGCTGGGTGCCCTGCTCCAGCCGGCCCTGCACGGTGTCCTTGTCGGCCTCCCGCAGCGGTCCGTTGCACGCGGTGCAGCGGCTCCACGGCGCGAGCGGGGGCGCGAACCGCTCCAGTACGTCCCTCAGCTGCTCCTCGGGGCGGTCGCTGTAGACATAGGCCCCGGCCCAGATCTCACGGCGGCGCAGCAGCCCCCGGTCCCGCGAGAGCAGCACCCGCCGCTCCTTCGCGGAGAGCGCGGCCAGCGCCGGGTCCCCGATGTCCTCGCTCTCGTACGCCGCGTCCACGCCGAGCAGCCGCAGCCGCCGGGCGAGCGTGCCGAGATGGACGTCGAGCAGAAACCGCAGCGGGGCCCCGGGCACCCGCTGCGGGCGTTCCACCGCGAAGACCTCGACGCTCTCGCCCTCGCGCGGGATGTGAGCCACCGTCACCGGCTCCCCGTCGACCAGCAGCCGGCCCGCCTCGGTCAGCGGGACGCCCAGCGACTCGACGACATGACCCAGCGTCGAGGAGCCGTCCGTGCACAGTGGCGTCCGGCCCTCGCGGTACTCCGACGGGACGAACAGCCGCAGCTCGGGGGCGACGGCGAGATGGATTTCCGGTCTGTTCATGCTGATCAGGATGTCATCGGGCGAGCCCGGCGGCAGCGGAGGTCGGGGCAGCGGATGCCCGTGACGGCTCCGGTGTCGCTGTCCCGGTGTACGTGGGTGTGGGAGGTCGCGTGCGCGTGGGTGCGGACGGGGACGCCCCAGCGGGTGAGGCGGGCGGCGAGCCAGGGGGCGTGGACGTCGTACGTCCGGGCGATGGCTTTGAGGGAATCGCCGCGGGTGTAGCGGGTGATGACGGTGGTCCGGTCGGTGATGACGCGGTTGCGGGCGGCTGCTTTCTCCGCTGCCGTACGGCGTGGCACTGCCCAGCCTCCTGTTCGTTCGGTGTGGGTACGGGGATGGGTGCGGGGTGGCCCCGGCCGCCGCGTGGGTACCGGGTGACGGCCGGGGCCGGGGAACGGGCCACGGGGCCTGCTCCCCCTTCCCCCGGCCGGGCACGCATCGCCCGGCCGGGGGGTCCGCCGCTCCGTGCGATCTTCCGCAGCGCCGGGGGACGCTGCCGCACAGGAGCGGGGGGTCTGTGGGGTCGCCGCCGGTGTCAGCGGCTCACTGCCAAGTCCGTTTGCGGCTGTTGGCGTTCCGTTCGGCGACCGCCGCCGAAAGCCTGTCGGCGTCCGTGGGCGGACGCACGTCCTTCCTCAACGCCTCCCACTCCAGGCCGCCCTGGGGAGGCCGGAGCGCGTAGTGCGTCGCGCACTCCGCCATCACCACCCCCAGAGCCCTGGCGCCGGCGTCGTACGCGATGTCCCCCACCACGAGCCCGCCGCTCATGCCGCCTCCAGAAAACCGCTCATGCCAGACACCGAATATTCCTCTCTGTAGTACGACGACTACTCGGTGATGGCAGAGTGGCGTACGTCCGGAGCGCGTTCAACTGATGCAGATTGCTTGATGAATCGGGAGTCGGGATGCCGAACCGCAGGGAGCTGAACCCCGAGAGCGGACCGGGGGCGGCCTTCGGGGCGCGTCTGCGCACTATGCGGGATGCGCGCGGCTGGACCCAGGAGGAACTGGCCGAACGGCTCGGGTGCACCGGGTCGCATGTATCCGCTGTGGAAATTGGCCGACGCTCACCAACTCAACGTTTCGCGTCCGGCATTGATAGGGTTTTCGACACCGGAGATCAGTTCGAGCGCCAGAGTCTGGCGGTGCGGAAAACGGCACTGTTGCAGGGGTTCCCGGACTATGTCGGGCATGAGCGCCGGGCGTCGGAGATCAGGTTGTTCGAGTCGGGAGTGATTCCCGGCCTCCTTCAGACGCGCGAGTACGCGAGCGCGATGGCGGCTGGCGCGGTGCGGCGTGGGGACATCACCCCCGAACAGGCCGCCGAGCGGGTCGACTATTTGATAGAGCGGCAAGCGGGGCTCGTCCGGACGCCCGCGCCGCTGATCTTCGCCGTGCTGGACGAGAGCTGTATCCGTCGGCCGATCGGCGGACCCGAGGTGATGGACGCCCAGTTGGCACGGCTGATCGAGTTCGCCGCGCTTCCCCACACCGGGCTTCAGATCGCGCCGTACTCCATGGCGGAGGACAAGCCTTTCACTCGCATGGTCTTTCTTCTGACGATGCCCGAACGGGCCCTGATGTCCTACGTGGAGTCGCAGACGCATACGTATCTGGACCGTGAGCTGTCATCCGTGCTGCCGTTGATGAGGAACTACCATCAACTACAGCTCGGGGCAATGTCTCAGGCGGACTCAGTCGCCATGATCGAACAGCTACGAAAGGGCAATCTGTAATGAGCAAGACCAGCTCTTCCCCGCTTCGGTGGGTCAAGTCCTCGTACAGCACCTCGAACGGTGGTGACTGCGTCGAGTGGGCTCCCGGCCACGCGTCCGCCACCGGCGTCGTCCCCGTCCGTGACAGCAAGAACCCGGCCGGGCCGACCCTGATGGTGTCCCCCTCGGCCTTCGCCGGCCTGGTGACCCTCGCCCGGTCCAGCGCCGTCTAGGCACCCGTACAACACCACCCCGAGCCCCGCCGTTTCCCATCTTCCGGAACGGTGGGGCTCGGTCGTACATGGAGGCGCGGGCGCACGGGTATGAGGATCACCGCTCGGCCGCCGGGGTGTCCTGGCCGCCGAACACCTCCTCGACGAGCTGTGCCACGGCCTTCTGGAACGCCCCGGCGAGGGACAGCGCGGCGTCGTCCACGTAGTTCAGCGCGGCGATCAGGGTCTTGCTGCCGTCGGCCGTGCTGTACATCAGCGCTCCGTGGCCCGCCACACCGCCGTTGTGGGTGATGACGGTGCCGCCGTTCCCGCTCGCCTGCTGGACGAACAGGCCCAGGCCGTAACCGGTCTCGGGGTGCGGCTCGCACATCTCGGCCAGCAGCGGGGCGGGCAGCAGCTTGCCGCTCAGCAGCGAGGAGATGAATGTGTGGAGGTCCCGGGTGGTGGAGATCATGTCTCCGCCGGTCGAGATCCAGGAGGGGTCGTGCCGGGTGACGTCGACGGTCTCCGTCCGCCCGGCGTCCTCGTACCGGTAGTAGGCGCGGGCGTGCGGCTCGGGCAGCTCCGGGTCGCCGTCCGGCACCAGGGTGTCCGACAGTCCGAGCGGCTCCAGGACCAGTCGCCGCATCTCCCCGGCGAAGGAGCGGCCGGTGGCCTTCTCGACCAGCAGCCTGAGCAGGACGTAGTTGGTGTTGGAGTAGCTCCAGCCCGTTCCCGGCTCGAACCGCGCGGGCCGGGACAGGGCCAGTCGCACCAGTTCCTCCGGCTGGTAGGCCGTGAACCGCTTGTCGACCCACTCCTGGCCCGTGTTCGTGGCGGGGATCCCCGGGGTGAAGGTCCCGTCGGCGTGGTACTCGCCGGTGAAGTTGAACACCCCGCTGGTGTGCCGCAGCAGCATCCGCACCGTGATCCGCGGGTCCAGCCCGAACCCGGGCAGGTGGTCGGCGGCCGGGGCGTCCAGCTCGATCGCGCCTTCGGCCACCAGCCGCAGCACCAGGGCCGCGGTGAAGGTCTTGGTGTTGCTGCCTATCCGGACGTACCCGTCCACCGGGGGCTTCTCGGTCCCGCCCAGCTCGCGCGCCCCGGCGCTGCCGACCCATTCGCCCTGTTCGTCGTGCAGGCGCATCGTCACACCGGTGAAGCCGGACTCGATCATCCCCTCGATGAGCTTCCGCAGCTCGGGACGGTCCTGGTCGCCAAGGGTGAGGGACATGGTGGGTGCTCCTTCAGGTCTGAGGGGGGAGTGCGGTGGGGAGAGTGCGGGTGAACGGGCCGGATCGGCGCGGGGTGTGTGTCCGCGTCAGAGGCTGCGCGCGCTGATGTCGCCGTAGGCGGTGGTGGCGTGGACGGTGAGGGCGGCGTCGGCGCCGTCGGCGTTCCGGAGCGTGTTGTGGATCCGGCCGTAGGAGGTGCCGGCGTCCAGGGAGGCGGAGACCCCACGGGCGGCGGCGACGGAGATCTCGCCGTGCTCGGTGCGCAGCGTGACCGTGCCGCGCACGGCCTCGTCGACGCGGAGGTCGCCCTTCTGGGTGCTGATGTCCGCGTCGCCGCCCAGACGGCCGACCGTGACGTCGCCCGACTGGAGGGTCAGCCGGACGCTCGCGGCCTCGTCGAGCTTGACCGTGCCCTGAGCGGTCTCGAAGGTGACGTCGCCGAGCCGTCCGACGCCCCGCAGCCCGGCGAGGGCCGCGTTCGCCTCGACGTGGGATCCCGCGGGCAGCTGGACCGTGACCTCGACGGATCCGGAGGGGCCGAAGACCTGGTTGTCCGCCCGCGGGGCGGTGATCCGCAGGACGTTGTCGCCGTGGACGACCTCCGTGCGCTCCGCGGCCTTCGCGTCGCGGCCCGTGGACGGGTTCTTGGGGAGGACCTCGACGGTGGTGTCGGCCCGGTCGGCGGCGATGAGACGGATGTCGCCGGCGGGGACGTCCAGGATGACGGTGACCGGGGTGGGGGTGTCGAACTTCTGCATCGTACTGCCCTTCCGTTGCTGTTTCCGATGAGGGAAAAGCTACGTTGCATTTCCAGGTCTGGCAATCACATCGTTGCGATGGATCGACATAACCGCAGCTCAAGGCAGTGAATTCATTGCAATGAGGGAAGTTTTAACGCAACGATCAAGATGTGACACGTTGCAATGGATCGAAAGTGAACGCTACTGTGGGGGGCCACGGACGATCACGGAGGAGAACACGATGCCAGGCGGCCGACTCACCCAGCAGGAACGCCAGCGGATCGCGCTGGGGCTGGCCGACGACCTCTCCTACGCGGAGATCGCCAGAGGGCTGGACCGCCCGACCTCGACCGTCACCCGCGAGGTCATGCGCAACGGCGGCCCCGCCGCCTACCGCGCCGACCTCGCCCACCGCGCCACCGAACGCCGCGCCCACCGCCGCAAGAAGACCACGACGGCCCCGGACCCCGGCACGCCCCCGCAGACCCATGGGCGCGACGCCGAAGCGGTGCGCGAGTACGAGGAGACGTTCGCCACCGTCTTCATGCAGTCGGGCCTGCCCAGGATGACGGCCCGGGTCCTGGCCAGCCTCTACACCACCGACGCGGGCAGCCTCACCGCCTCCGAACTCGCCGGACGCCTCCGGATCAGCCCCGGGTCCGTCTCCAAAGCGGTCACGTTCCTCGGCAGCCAGGGCCTGATCCGCCGCGAACGCGACGACCACCGCCGTGAGCGCTACGTCGTCGACGACGACGTCATGTACCAGTCCACGATGGCCAGCGCCCGGGCCACCGCGCACCTGGGCGACATCGCCCGGCAGGGCGTCGGCGTCCTCGGCCCCGACACCCCGGCCGCCACGCGCCTGGAGAACATCGCCCGCTACGTGGACTTCGTCTCCGAGAGCATCGCCCGCGCCGCCGACCAGGCCCGCGAGATCCTCCACACGACGCCCGGCGGGACCTCCGACGGCGCCCACAAGTCCTAGCTGTCCTGGCCGCCGGTCTCGTCGGCCACTTCGGGCGGGGGGTAGAAGCGGCGGGCCCAGTGCCGGAAAGAGCCGATCGGTCCGTCGCCGTGGGCGAGGCGGGGTGGCTGCCGGTACAGCTTGTGGTGCCAGACGGGGAAGTCCGCGGCGGTGAATTCGCGGCTGGCGCGGAAGATCGGACGGTTCAGCAGCCGGGTGGCGGTCCGGCTCACCGCACGGGCGAGCGGGCCCGGCAGCCGTCCCGGCTGACTGAACGCGATCCGGTTCAGCTGCCGGAACTGCATCCGGTTGGGGCCGATCGCGGTCGGCATCACCATCGTGCACATCCGCAGCCCGACCCGCGAGGTGTACACATCGGCGTGCAGACACCCCAGCCCGTATCCGTCCACCTCCACCTCGACCGTGAAGTCTCCGAGCAGCGGTGCCGACTCCTGTGCCCGCAGCGACACATGGAAGCCGGCTCCGTCGTAGGCGACGGGCCCGCCGACGTCCGCCTTCTTCCAGCCGTGGAGCGTGGCGAAGTGCCCGACGTCCACCGAGTTCTCGATGACCTCCTGCACATGCCCCGCCAGTTCCCACACGACACCGCGGGCGGGCAGGTGGCCGATCACATGCCAGTCGGGGATCGACCAGTCCGGGGGGCGTCCGTCGTGGTGCCGCCACACGAAGACGGCCCCGTTCGCTTCGCGCACCGGCAGCGATTCCAGCCCCGACCTGGGTGGTGGTGGGGTGCCGTAGCCCGTCCGCACACACGCGCCGTCGGGGCCGAACGCGAAGAGATGGAACGGACACACCAGGTCGTCCCCCTCCAGCCGTCCCAGACCGAGATGCGCACCCAGGTGCGGACAGTAGGGGCGCACGGCCCGAACCGCCCCCGTCCGCAACCGGTACAGCACCACGTCCTCACCCGCGAGCGGACGCGTCAGGACAGCGCCCGCCCGCACCTCCCCCGAGAACGCCAGCGCGGACCAGCCGCTCGGATACGGCAGAGCGGGTGTCCCCGCCCTGTCCGCCGGAGTCGGCCCCTCGCTGATCCCGCGCCCGTAATCACGTGAAAATCCCACCATTCCCCCCTCACGGATGCCGCTCCGGGAAGCCTGCCCACCCAGATGCGGCATCGGCGAGGAATGCCGGAAATCACCTGAACGGGGAGGGGGCGCTCAGGGGGCGGACAGATCGAACCGCCAATTGTTCGCCCGTATCGGATTGCCCTCCGGATACTCGGTGTCGAACGCGCCCAGCAGCGTGAACCCGGCCTTGGCGCAGACCCGGTTCGACGCTTCGTTCGACGTCTTCGGGCAGGCGTGCAGATAGCGCCGCCCGCCCTGCCGGGCACGGGCCTCGGCGATCACCGCGAGGGCGGCGGCGGTGGCGATGCCACGGCCCTGGAAGGCGGGCAGCACGCCCCAGCCGATCTCGTAGGCGGGCTCGCCCCACTCGTCGGTCTCCCAGTAGGTCACCGTCCCCGCGTCCTCGCCGGTGTCGGCCGTCACCACGCGGTAGACCCGGCCGGGGCCGGTGCGGTCCGCGCTCAGGGCGACATAGCGCCGGTGCCGGGCGAGGAGGCGCTCCTCGGTCTCGGGGCCGCCCAGATGCTGCATCAGCTCGGGGGCGTTGGCCGCGCGGAGCAGCGCGAGATCACCTTCGGTCCATCCTTCGAGGCGTACCGCCGCCGCGTTGGTCACCATGTCCCGAACTGTAGGACCCGGCACTGACAGTGCCCCGGAGCGGCGGCCGACGGCGAGGGATCAGGGCCAGACCAGGCAGTACGGCTGGTGTCCCGCCTCGTGGAGGCGGAGGCTGAAGTCCTGCCACTCGTGGAGGAGCCGGTAGACGTGGAAGGCGTCCCTGGGGCCGCCCCGGTCGGGGACGGTGGACCAGATGAAGGCGGCGGCGCCGACGGATTCCTCGCCTATGTCGCGGAGGGGGTCCACGACGGTCATGGGGAGCTTGACCACGGCGTAGTCCGGATGCAGGACGACCAGCTCCAGCGGCGGGACTTTGCTGAGGGGCATGCCCTGGATGCCCATCAGCACCATGGCGGCTATGGTCTCTGGCTTGATCTTGGTGAAGAGGCCGCCCATGCCGAGCTCGTCCCCGCCGAGTTCTTCCGGGCGCATCGAGATGGGGACCCGTGCCGCCGTCGCCCCATTGGGCGCACCGAAGTATTTGTAGGTCACCCCCATGCGGCCGTTCCTGCCTCCCATGGCATCCGCGTCGGCGTCGCCCCGCCGGTGCTTGCCCCTCCGGGCAGGCTCGGGACCCAGGTCGTCGGTGCCCTCGCCCAGTCCGCCGCCGCGATACATATCTCCACCCGACCACTCGCGGCCCCCGCCGCGCAACCCGATCATCGTGACAGTGACCTCCCCCGCGCACGCCTGGTGAAACACCTGTCCGCGAGGAACGCCGTGGCCTCTGACACCATGGATTCCGTGAGCCTTCCCTGTGTCGCACCAGTTTCGCAGATGCGAGGGGGCTGACGTCGTTCCGTCGTACGAGGAGATCCCGCTCCCCGCTCACCCGTGGCCGAGATCATCCGCCCCCGGCCGCCCGAACCCCGAATCGCAGATCAGGACCAAAGTGGCGTATTCATACGAAGCCCCAGTTTCGCAGGCGCTCTTCGACCGCGCGTCCGTCGTGACGCCCGGCGGCGTCAACTCTCCCGTGCGGGCCTTCAGGGCCGTGGGCGGCACGCCCCGGTTCATGGTGTCCGGCACCGGCCCGTACCTCACCGACGCGGACGGACGGGAGTACGTCGACCTCGTCTGCTCGTGGGGACCGATGATCCTCGGCCACTCCCACCCGGCCGTTCTGGACGCCGTGCGGGAGGCCGTCTCGCGCGGCACCTCCTTCGGCACGCCCGGCGAGGGCGAGGTCGCCCTGGCCGAGGAGATCGTCGCCCGGGTGGCCCCCGTCGAGCAGGTGCGGCTGGTCTCCAGCGGCACCGAGGCGACGATGTCCGCGATCCGGCTCGCCCGGGGATTCACCGGCCGGGCCAAGGTCGTGAAGTTCGCCGGCTGCTACCACGGCCATGTGGACGCGCTGCTCGCGGCGGCCGGCTCCGGCGTGGCGACCTTCGGGCTGCCCGACACCCCCGGGGTCACCGGCGCGCAGGCGGGCGAAACGGTCGTCCTGCCCTACAACGACCTCGAAGCGGTCCGGCGGGCCTTCGCCGCGCACCCCGGGGAGATCGCCTGTGTGATCACCGAGGCCTCGCCCGGCAACATGGGCGTGGTCCCCCCGCTGCCCGGTTTCAACCAGGGCCTGAAGGACCTCTGCCGCGAGCACGGCGCGCTCTACATCTCCGACGAGGTGATGACGGGCTTCCGCACCAGCCGGGCCGGCTGGTACGGCGTCGACGGCGTCGAGCCCGATCTGATGACCTTCGGCAAGGTCATGGGCGGCGGCTTCCCGGCCGCGGCCTTCGGCGGCCGGGCGGACGTGATGGGACACCTGGCCCCGGCCGGCCCCGTCTACCAGGCGGGCACCCTCTCCGGGAACCCGATCGCCACCGCCGCCGGACTGGCGCAGCTGCGGCTGCTGGACGAGACGGCGTACGCGAAGGTCGACGCGGTCTCCGCCACGATCCAGGAGCTGGTCACCAAGGCGCTCACCGAGGCGGGCGTGGTCCACCGGGTGCAGCGGGCGAGCAATATGTTCTCCGTCTTCTTCACCGCCGACCCCGTCACCGACTACGAGGGGGCGAAGCGGCAGGAGGCCCACCGCTTCAACGCCTTCTTCCACTCGATGCTCGCCGACGGCGTCTATCTCCCGCCGTCCGCCTTCGAGTCCTGGTTCGTCTCCACGGCCCACGACGACGCGGCGGTCGAGCGGATCGCCGCCGCGCTGCCCGCCGCCGCCCGGGCCGCCGCCGAGGCCACGGCATGAGCACGGGGAACGGCCTCGACACCACCCGGACGGTGGTCCATGTGGTGCGGCACGGAGAGGTCCACAACCCCGACGGGGTCCTCTACGGCCGCCGCCCCGGGTACCACCTCTCCGACCTCGGCCGGGAGATGGCCGACCGGGTGGCCGAGCACCTCGCCGACCGGGACGTCACCCATGTCGTGGCCTCCCCGCTGGAGCGCGCCCAGGAGACCGCCGCCCCCGTCGCCAAGAGCCACGGGCTGTCGCTCGGCACCGACGAGCGGCTGATCGAGGCGGGCAATGTCTTCGAGGGCAAGACCTTCGGCGTCGGCGACGGCGCGCTGCGCAGGCCGGGGAACTGGCGGCATCTGACCAACCCCTTCCGTCCGTCCTGGGGCGAGCCGTACATCGAGCAGGTCGTGCGGATGTCGGGCGCGCTGGACTCCGCGCGGGACGCGGCCCGGGGCCACGAGGCCGTTCTCGTCAGCCATCAGCTGCCGATCTGGATCGTCAGGAGCTTCGTCGAGCACCGCAAGCTCTGGCACGACCCGCGCCGCCGGCAGTGCACGCTGGCCTCGCTCACCACCTTCACCTACACGGGCGACCGGCTCGTCTCGGTCGGGTACTCGGAGCCCGCGCGCGATCTGGTGCCCCCGCATCTGCTCGCCGGGGCCAAGCCGGTGAAGGGCCAGTCGAAGGCCTTCGGGGCCTGAGGAACTCCCGCCGGGTCCGCCGGAGAAGGGCTTTGATCCCTTCTCCGGCGCGCCGCGGCCGGAACACTTTCTTTAAGGCCCCTTGACAACAGGCCCAAGGGGGGTCATACGGGCAGCGAGGGGGGCGCTCAAGATCGCTGCAACCGCCATGCGAAACTTTTCACATGAGCCTGAGCCGTGCCTCTCGTGCTGCCCTGCTGACCGCCGTGACCGTGGCCGGCGGGCTCGTCCTGCTCACCGCCTGCGGCGGCGGTGAGACCGGCAAGACCGGTGGCGGCGACGACAGCAATTTCGTCACCAACACCGGTGGCATCTCCACCGTCGCCCAGGGCGAGCGCAGAAGCACCGGCGAACTCTCCGGCGAAACCCTGGAGGGCGAGAACCTCGATGTCGCCGACCTCAAGGGCAAGGTCGTCGTCCTGAATGTCTGGGGTTCCTGGTGCCCGCCCTGCCGGGTCGAGGCACCCCATTTCGTCAAGGTGTCGAATGACCTGAAGCCCAAGGGCGTGGAGTTCGTCGGCATCAACACCCGGGACCGCCAGAAGGGTCCGGCGCTCGCCTTCGAGAAGGATTACGACGTCGACTACCCGAGCCTCTTCGACCCGGCCGGCAAGCTGCTCGTCAATGGCTTCCCCAAGGGAACCCTGGCCCCGCAGGCCATTCCCTCCACCGTCGTTCTCGACCGCGAGGGAAAGATCGCCGCGCGTTCGCTGATGGCTCTCAATGAGAAGCAGCTCCGCAAGATGATCGACCCGCTGATCGCGGAGAAGTGATGAACGAGACCGTTTTCAGCGGGGCGCTCGCGCTGGCCCTGCCGATCGCACTGCTGGCCGGGCTCGTCTCCTTCTTCTCGCCCTGCATACTGCCGCTCGTGCCGGGCTATCTCTCCTATGTCACCGGTATCACCGGAACCGATCTGGCCGAGGCCAAGCGCGGCCGGATGCTCCTCGGCGCTTCCCTCTTCGTCCTCGGCTTCACCGCCGTCTTCGTCTCCGGCGGGGCGCTCTTCGGGCACTTCGGCAGCGAGCTCCAGGCCAATCAGGAGACCATCTCCAAGATCCTGGGCGTGGTGATGGTGCTGCTCGGGGCCTTCTTCATGGGCGGGATGCCCTGGCTCAACCGGCGCGAGTTCCGCTTCCACAAGAAGCCGGTCGCCGGGCTGGCGGGCGCTCCGGTGCTGGGCGCGCTCTTCGGCGTCGGCTGGACCCCCTGCATGGGCCCGACCCTCTCCGCCGTGCAGCTGCTCGCCCTGGAGCAGGGCAGCGCGGGCCGGGGAGCCATACTGACCGTGGCGTACTGCCTGGGCCTCGGTCTGCCCTTCCTCTTCGCCGCCATCGCCTTCCGCAAGGCCCTCGGCGCGTTCGGCTGGATCAAGCGCCACTACGTGTGGGTGATGCGGGTCGGCGGCATCATGATGATCGCGACCGGGGTGCTGCTGCTGACCGGGATCTGGGACGTCATGATGCAGCAGGCACAGAGCTGGACCACTAGCTTCACGGTGGGGATCTGAACCAATGAGCAAGACAGAGACAGACGCAGGGTCCGGGGCCGGGAACACGGCGGCCGAGGACGGGGAGCACCGCGACAGCGAAGCCTCCGCCCGGCTCTCCACCGCACCGGCCGAGGACCGCCCCGGCGACGACCGCCTCATCGGCGGCCCCACCCTCGGGGTCGTCGGCTGGATCCGCTGGTTCTGGCGGCAGCTGACCTCGATGAGGGTCGCGCTGATCCTCCTCCTGCTGCTCTCGCTCGGCTCGATCCCGGGCTCCCTCATCCCGCAGAACAGCGTGGACGACCTCAAGGTGAGCGTCTGGAAGGAGGAGAACGAGGCCTGGACGCCGCTCTTCGAGAAGCTCCAGCTCTTCGACGTGTACAGCTCGGTCTGGTTCTCCGCGATCTACATCCTGCTGTTCGTCTCCCTCATCGGCTGCATCGTCCCGCGCTCCTGGCAGTTCGTGGAGCAGCTCCGCAGCCGTCCGCCGGGCGCGCCCGGCCGGCTGAACCGGATGCCCGCGTACACCACCTGGCGCACCGACGCCGAGCCCGAGGAGGTGCGGGAGGCGGCGCTGTCGATGCTCAAGCGCCGCCGGTTCCGCGCCCACACCGTCGGCACCGCCGTCGCCGCCGAGAAGGGCTACCTCCGCGAGGCCGGGAACCTGGTCTTCCATGTCTCGCTGATCGTGATGCTGGTGGCGTTCGCCGCCGGGCAGCTCTTCAAGTCCGAGGGCGGCAAGCTGATCGTCGAGGGCGACGGCTTCTCCAATGTGCTCCCGCACTACGACGACTTCCGGTCCGGCGCCCTCTACGACACCGACGACCTGGTCCCGTTCACCTTCATGCTGGACAGCTTCACCGGCACCTACGAGCGCACCGGTCCGCAGCGCGGCACCCCGCGCACCTTCGAGGCGGCCGTCACCTGGTCCGAGCCGGGCGGCAAGGAGAAGAAGTCCAAGATCGAGGTCAATAAGCCGCTGGTCGTCGACGGCACCAAGGTCTATCTGCTGGCGCACGGGTACGCGCCCGTCGTGACCGTCCGCGACGGCCGGGGCAAGGTCGTCTACCAGGACGCGGTGCCGCTGCTGCCGAGGGACGCCAATGTCACCTCCACCGGCGCGATCAAGGTCATGGACGGCTACCGCGACAAGAACGGCAAGAAGCGGCAGCTCGGCTTCAGCGCCTTCTTCGTGCCGACCTTCGCGGGCCACGGCGAGGGCAACATGTTCTCCACCTTCCCCGGCCTGGACGCCCCGATCCTGGCGCTCACCGGCTTCACCGGCGACCTGGGCGTCAACGCGGGACTCCCGCAGAACGTCTACCAGCTGGAGACCCGCAAGCTGAAGCAGTTCAAGGACAAGGACGGCAACAAGCTCGCCAAGCGCCTGCTGCCCGGCGAGACGATGCAGCTCCCCGACGGCGCGGGCTCCATCACCTTCGAGCCGGAGGTCAAGGAGTGGGCCAGCTTCCAGATCTCCCAGTCGCCCGGCAACGGCTGGGCGCTGGGCGGCGCGATCGCCGCCATCGGAGGCCTGGTCGGCTCGCTGTTCGTGCGTCGCCGCCGGATCTGGGTGCGCGCCGTACGCGGTGACGACGGGGTGACGGTGGTGGAGATGGCCGGTCTGGGCCGGGGCGAGTCGCCCAGGCTCCCGGAGGAGCTGACCGAGCTGGCCCTGACGCTCCACGAGCGGACGCCCGCCCCGGCCGAGGACACCTCGTCCGACACGCCCGACGATCAACCGAACGATTCCGACGACGATCGAAGCGATTCCGTGGAAGTTTCCGCCGAAGGGGCTGGGAAGTGACTCTCGCCGCCGCCACCAACGAGAACCTCGCCCAGATCAGCAACACGCTGATCTACTCGGCGATGGCCGTCTACACGCTGGCCTTCCTCGCGCACATCGCCGAGTGGGTCTTCGGCAGCCGCAGCAAGGTCGGCCGTACCGCCGCCGCGCTCACCGCCACGGCCCCCGCCGTGACCGTCCAGGTCCGGGGCAAGGAGGGCGGCACCGCCGTCCTCGACAAGCCGAAGGTCGTGACGCGTGCCGCGCCCGGCGCCCGGGACGTCCCGGACGGCCCCGGAGCCGCCGGCGGCACCGTCAAGGGCGATCTGTACGGCCGGATCGCGATCGCGCTCACCGTGGTCGCCTTCGCCGTCCAGGCGGGCGGCGTCGCGGCCCGCGCGTTCTCCGTGCAGCGCGCCCCCTGGGGCAACATGTACGAGTTCTCCATCACCTTCTCCACGGTGCTGGTCGGCGCGTACCTGGTGTTCCTGGCGGCGGGGAAGAACGTCCGCTGGATGGGGCTGCCGCTGGTCGGCACGGTCCTCATCGATCTGGGCATCGCCACCACCTGGCTCTACACCGCCAGCGACCAGCTCGTCCCGGCGCTGGACTCCTACTGGCTGTGGATCCACGTCTCCACCGCGATCTTCTGCGGCGCGGTCTTCTACCTCGGCGCGGTCGGCACCCTGCTCTATCTCTTCCGCGACTCCTACGAGAGCAAGCTCGCCCGGGGCGTGAAGCCCGGCGCGTTCCTCACCTCGGTGATGGAGCGGCTGCCCTCGGCCGCCTCGCTGGACAAGTTCGCGTACCGCGTCAACGCGGCGATCTTCCCGCTGTGGACGTTCACGATCATCGCGGGCGCGATCTGGGCGGGCGACGCCTGGGGCCGCTACTGGGGCTGGGACCCCAAGGAGGTCTGGTCCTTCATCACCTGGGTCGCCTACGCCTGCTACCTCCACGCCCGCGCGACCGCCGGGTGGAAGGGCCGCAAGGCGGCCGTGCTGGCGCTCATCGCGTTCGCCTGCTGGCTCTTCAACTACTACGGCGTCAACATCTTCGTGGACGGGCTGCACTCGTACGCGTAAAGCCCCTCCCGTACGCACGACAGAGCCCCGCACCTTCCGGTGCGGGGCTCTCGCGCGCTCTCAGGCCTCGTCGTCGTCCTTCTTCTTCTCGCGCTCGTCCTTCGGCGGCTGCTCGTCCTTCAGGGACTTGAGGAACTCCGGATTGTCGTCCGGGGCGACCCAGCCCCCGCCGCGCCCGCCCGCGCCGCCGCCGGCGTATCCGGCGGTCCTGCGGGGACGGCCCGCGATGAACCAGGCGACCGGGCCCAGCAGCACCTGTCCGAAGAGAAGGACGATAAGGACCCACGCGACCTTCGGCAGATTCCTGACCTCCTTCTCGGGAGTGTTCAGGCAGTCGATGAAGGCGTAGATCCACAGCGCCAGGACCAGCAGAAAGGGCAGATACCTGAGCATGGTCTTACGGTCCCCCAGGGAGAGGCGGTGGGGCGCGGAACCGGCCCCGGTGACGCGGCCAGGGTAACCGGTACCGGATACTGGGGCGCATGGCTTACGACGATCTTCGCTCCCTGCTCAGGGCCCTGGAACGCGAGGGAGACCTCAAGCGGATCAAGGCCGAGGTCGACCCCCATCTGGAGATCGGGGAGATCGTCGACCGGGTGAACAAGTCGGGCGGACCGGCGCTGCTCTTCGAGAATGTGCGCGGCTCCGCCATGCCGCTGGCGATGAATGTCTTCGGCACCGACCGCCGGCTGCTCAAGGCGCTCGGCCTGAAGTCGTACACGGACATCAGCGACAAGATCGGCGGGCTGCTCAAGCCCGAGCTGCCGCACGGCTTCGTCGGGGTCCGCGAGGCCTTCGGCAAGCTCGGCTCGATGGTCCACGTACCGCCGAAGAAGGTGAAGGACGCCCCCGTGCAGGAGGTCGTACTCCGGGGCGAGGAGGTCGACCTCGACCAGCTCCCCGCGCTCTTCACCTGGCCCGAGGACGGCGGCTCCTTCTTCAATCTGGGGCTCACCCACACCAAGGACCCCGAGTCGGGCGTCCGCAATCTCGGCCTCTACCGGCTCCAGCGGCACGACCGCCGCACCATCGGCATGCACTGGCAGATCCACAAGGACAGCCGCAACCACTACCAGGTCGCCGCCCGCCGGGGCGAGCGGCTGCCCGTCGCGATCGCCTTCGGCGCGCCGCCCGCGGTGACGTACGCCTCCACCGCGCCGCTCCCCGGAGACATCGACGAGTACCTCTTCGCCGGCTTCATCCAGGGCAAGCGGATCGAGATGGTCGACTGCAAGACCGTCCCGCTCCAGGTCCCCGCGCACGCGGAGGTCGTCCTGGAGGGCTGGCTGGAGCCGGGCGAGATGCTGCCGGAGGGCCCCTTCGGCGACCACACCGGCTTCTACACCCCGCAGGAGCCCTTCCCGGCGCTCACCATCGACTGCGTGACCATGCGGCGCAAGCCGCTGCTCCAGTCGATCGTGGTGGGCCGCCCGCCGACCGAGGACGGTCCGCTGGGCCGGGCGACGGAACGCTTCTTCCTGCCGCTGCTCAAGATCGTCGTACCGGACATCGTGGACTACCACCTGCCCGAGGCGGGCGGCTTCCACAACTGCGCCATCGTCTCGATCGACAAGAAGTACCCCAAGCACGCGCAGAAGGTGATGTCCGCGATCTGGGGCGCGCACATGATGTCGCTGACCAAGCTGATCATCGTGGTCGACAAGGACTGCGACGTCCACGACCTCCACGAGGTGGCCTGGCGGGCGCTGGGCAACACCGACTACGCGCGCGACCTCACCGTCGCCGAGGGGCCGGTCGACCATCTCGACCACGCCTCGTACCAGCAGTTCTGGGGCGGCAAGGCGGGCATCGACGCCACCGCGAAGTGGCCCGAGGAGGGCTACACCCGGGACGGCGGCTGGCCGCACATGGTCGAGTCGGACCCGGACACGGCGGCGCTGGTCGACCGCCGCTGGAAGGAGTACGGGCTGTGAGCCGCCCCGCACTCCTTCGCCCGGCCGTTCGCGGGTACCGGCGGTGACCGCGTCCGCCGCGGCCGTCCCCGGGCCGGGCCGGACGAGGAGCTTTCTGCGGCTGGTGATGATCGAGCACTCGGTCTTCGCGCTGCCCTTCGCCTACATCGCGGCCCTCACCGCGATGTTCCTCGACGGCGGCAGCATCCAGTGGGGCACGCTGCTGCTCGTCACCGTCGCCATGGTCGGCATGCGCACCTTCGCGATGGCCTGCAACCGGATCATCGACCGTGAGATCGACGCCCGGAACCCGCGCACGGCGGGCCGGGAGCTGGTCACCGGCGCGGTGAGCGTACGGTCCGCCTGGACCGGCGCGCTGATCGCCCTGGCGGTCTTCCTGGGCGCCGCCGCGCTGCTCAACCCGCTCTGTCTGATGCTCGCGCCGGTCGCGGCGGTCCCGATGGTGGTCTATCCGTACGGCAAGAGGTTCACCCACTATCCGCACGCCATCCTCGGCGTCGCGCAGGCCATAGGGCCGATCGGGGCCTGGCTCGCGGTCACCGGCGAGTGGTCCTGGGACGCGGTGATCCTCGGCCTCGCCGTCGGCGTCTGGATCGGCGGCTTCGACCTGATCTTCGCCACCCAGGACGTCCAGGCGGACCGCGCCGAGGGCGTGCTGTCGGTCCCGGCGCGCTTCGGTGTGCCGGCCGCGCTGTACGGGGCGCGGGGCGCGCATGTGGTGACCACCGCGCTGCTGGTGTGGTTCGCCCTGGCCACCGATGCCGGGGCCTTCCTCTGGGCCGGTCTGGTGGTCGTGGCGGTGGCCTTCTGCTACGAGCACACCGTGGTGAAGCCGCACGATCTTTCCCGGCTGAACCGGGCCTTCTTCACCGTCAACGGCTTCATCGGAATCAGCCTGTTCGGGTTCGCCCTGCTGGATCTGCTGGTGCGCGGGCTGACGGTGTAGGGGGTCCGTCCCGGCCTCGGTGCCTGGCACACGGGTCGCACGGCCCTGCGGATAGGCTCCCTGTGTGGAGCCAGCACAGAACACCCCCCGCCGTCCGTGGATCGTCGGAGTGTCCGGGGCCTCCGGGACACCGTATGCCGCCGCCGTGCTGCGCGGGCTGATCGACGCGGGGGAGAGCGTCGATCTGGTGGTCTCGCGGGCCTCCCGGCTGACCCTGCTCGACGAGACCGGGATCTCCTTCCGGGACGCCCACTGGCGGGACGATCTGCGCGAGTGGCTGAGCCGGGGGGCGGACGGGAAGCCGGACGCCTTCACGGTGGAGCTGGACGGCGTGCGCCACTGGGCGGCGGGGGACCTCGCCGCCGGGCCGTCCTCGGGCTCGTACCCCGCCAAGGGGATGCTGATCGTCCCCGCCTCCACGGCGTCCGTCGCCGGAGTCGCCCTCGGTCTCTCCAAGGATCTGCTCCAGCGCACCGCGAGTGTGACCCTCAAGGAGCGGCGGCCCCTGGTCGTCGCCGTGCGGGAGACCCCGCTCAACGGACAGACGCTCCGCCATCTGCTCGCCCTCGACGACGCGGGCGCGGTGGTGCTGCCCGCGTCACCCGCGTTCTACGCGGGCGCGAGCGACCTCCAGGGCCTGGTGGACTTCGTCGCCGGGCGGGCGCTGGACGCGGTGGGCGTGCCGCACACGCTGTACCGGCGGTGGAAGGGACAGCTCGGGGGCGCTCGCCAGGGCTGATCCGGCCGACCGCGCGGGATTTCCGGTCCTTCCGGCCCCGGCGCGGAACCGGAGCGATCACTGCCGGCTCTTCATCAGGAACTGCGGGGCCGGGCCCCGCACGCCTTTGGATTTCGAACACTTTCGGCACTTTCGGATACTAAGGAAGGCTCCAGGCACATGGACGCGGTGGACAGACAGCTCATCCAGGCTCTCCGGGAGAACGGCAGGGCCTCTTACGCCGAGCTGGGACGGCTCGTCGGCCTCTCCGGCCCCAGCGTCACCGACCGGATCAACCGCCTGGAGGCGGCGGGAGTCATCACCGGCTACCGCGCCACCGTCGACGCGGCCTCGCTCGGCCTCGGGGTCACCGCGCTCATCGGCATCTCGCTCTCCGACGCCGCCGACCACGAGGACGTGGCGCGCCGGCTGAGGGACCTCGCCGAGATCGAGGACTGCTGGTTCATCGCGGGCGACGACTCCTACATGCTCAAGGTCCGCGTCGGCGACGTGGACGGCCTGGAGAAGACGATCCGCCGGCTCAGCGGCACCCGGGGGGTCTCCCGCACGCGTACGACGATCGTGCTCTCGACCAAGTGGGAGAACCGCGTCGGGGACCTTCCCGAGGAGGACTGACGGGCGGGGCGGGGGCGGCCCTCGCTGTCAAGAGCGGGGGAGTAACGTTGTCGGAGCCCGATTGACGTCAGACATGGGAGGCGGGCGCATGGACGCTGGGCTCAAGCGCGAGCTGGAGGAGAAGGTCCGGGCGGGGGAGCGGCTGTCCCGCGAGGACGGCATCGCCCTGTACGCCTCGGACGACCTGGCCTGGCTCGGCGGTCTCGCCCACGAGGTGCGCACGCGGAAGAACGGCGACGTCGTCCACTTCAACGTCAACCGCCACCTCAACATGACCAATGTGTGCACCGCGTCGTGCGCCTACTGCTCGTTCCAGCGGAAGCCGGGCGAGAAGGACGCGTACACCATGCGCATCGAGGAGGCCGTCCGCCTCGCCAAGGCGATGGAGAACGAGAACCTCACCGAGCTGCACATCGTCAACGGGCTCCACCCCAATCTTCCGTGGCGGTACTACCCGCGCTCCCTGAGCGCGCTGAAGGAAGCCCTTCCGAATGTCTCGCTGAAGGCGTTCACCGCCACCGAGATCCACCACTTCGAGACCATCTCCGGGATGTCGGCCTCCGACATCCTGGACGAGCTGATCGAGGCCGGCCTCGAATCGCTCACCGGCGGCGGCGCGGAGATCTTCGACTGGGAGGTGCGTCAGCACATCGTCGACCACCGGACCCACTGGGAGGACTGGTCGAGGATCCACCGGCTGGCGCACAGCAAGGGCCTCAAGACCCCGTCCACCATGCTCTACGGGCACATCGAGGAGCCCCGCCACCGCGTCGACCACGTACTGCGGCTGCGTGAGCTCCAGGACGAGACCGGCGGTTTCCAGGTCTTCATCCCGCTGCGCTACCAGCACGACTTCGTGGACATGAAGGACGGCAAGGTCCGCAACAAGCTCCAGGCGCGCACCACGATGGCGACCGGGGCCGAGGCGCTCAAGACCTTCGCGGTCTCCCGGCTGCTCTTCGACAATGTTCCGCACGTCAAGGTCTTCTGGGTGATGCACGGGGTGCAGACCGCGCAGCTCGCGCTCCAGCACGGCGCCGACGACATGGACGGCTCGGTGGTCGAGTACAAGATCACGCACGACGCGGACAACTACGGCACGCCGAACAAGCTGACCCGCGACGATCTTCTCGACCTGATCCGTGACGCCGGATTCCGTCCGGTGGAGCGGAACACCCGCTACGAGATCATCCGCGAGTACCCCGGCCCGGACGCCGACCGCCGGGAGACCCCGCAGGCCATGCGGGTCTGACCGCCCGTCCGGCCACCGGGGGAGCCGTCTTCCCGAGCCGCCTGCCCGGCGGTTTAGGGGGCGTGCTTCACTGGTTTGGCAGGTTCTGTCAGTTCCGTCATACGGAGTACGAAGAGAGTGGGCCCCGCAGTGTCAGCCAAGTCGAGCGCCGCGATCAAGTACACGGCCTTGCGCCTCGCCGTCTTCGCCGGCTGCTTCGCGCTGGTGGCCGCGCTGGTCCACTTCGGGATCCTGCCCAAGGGTCTCGGCGACTCCAACTTCGTCTGGGTCGTGCTGCTGGCCGTGGTGCTCTCCGCGCCGATCAGCTTCGTCCTGCTGCGCAGCCAGCGGGACGCGATGTCCGAGCAGATCGTCACCAAGGTCGAGCGGACCAAGGCGCGCTACGAGGCCAACCGCACCCAGGAGGACTGACCTCCTCGCTCTGTCGCTCACCGCACGCCCCCGGCCCACCGGCCGGGGGCGTGCCGCGTTTCCCCCGGAGCACCCTGGGCAGGAGACGGGTGGCGCTTTCCGTGTCGTAGCTCACATTTCGGCCAGGGATTACCGGCCAGTGGGCGCACTCCGGGCGCTATCCCTCTTTGGAGTGGCGAAGATCCCAAAGTAAAGCTTTGAGGATCTCAAAGTTCAAGTGTTAACGTATCGGGCATGACGTCAGCGCCGCGCTTTCCCCATGCCACGAGCCTCCCGCTCGTGACACGCGCGCGCGCCGACAGACGCCGCTGTATGCCCGCGGTCTGTCGCCGTCCGGCCTGTCGCCGTCCGGTCTGACCCCGGTACCGCAGGCGGAACAGCCCCTCGCGCACGGGTGCCGCCCTTCCCCGCTCTTCTCCCCTCTCGCCGCTCTGGAGTGTGTCCGTGTCCGCGAACACCGCGTCCACCACGACCGGAAAGCCCTCGGGCTCCGGTTCCCGAATACCCAAGGTCCCCTTCTGGGTCCAGATCGTCGCCGGTCTGGTGCTCGGCGTCGTCTTCGGCTGGATCGCCCGCGAGTTCGGCGTCAGCTGGCTCAAGGAGACCCTCGGGCACATCGGAGACATCTTCATCCGGCTGCTGAAGCTGGCCGTCGCCCCGCTCGTCTTCTTCGCGATCCTGGTGTCGATCACCAACCTCCGCAAGGTCAACAACGCCGCCCGGCTGGCCGGCCAGACCCTGCTCTGGTTCATGATCACGTCGCTGATCGCGGTCGCCATCGGCATCACCATCGGCCTGGTCACCAACCCGGGCGAGGGCACCGGCCTCACCCCCAAGGACGGGCAGCTCCCCAAGCGCGAGGGCAGCTGGATCGACTTCCTCACCGGAATCGTCCCCACCGACATCATCACGCCCTTCACCGAGCTGAACGTCCTCCAGATCGTCTTCATCGCCGCCGTCGGCGGTATCGCGGCCCTCGCCCTCGGCGACAGGGCCAAGCCGATCCTCACGCTCAGCGAGGCCGTCCTCGAACTGCTCCAGAAGGCCCTGTGGTGGGTCATCCGGCTCGCCCCGCTCGGCACCGTCGGCCTCATCGGCTTCGCCATCGCCGACTACGGCTGGGAGCTGATCGGCAAGTACGCGACCTTCACCGCCGACGTCTACATCGGCTGCGCCCTGGTCCTCTTCGGCGTCTACCCGCTGCTGCTCGCGACCGTCGCCAAGGTCAACCCGGTCCACTTCTTCCGGGGCGCCTGGCCCGCGATCCAGCTGGCCTTCGTCTCCCGCTCCTCGGTCGGCACCATGCCGCTGACCCAGAAGGTCACCGAGCGGCTCGGCGTGCCGAAGGCGTACACCTCCTTCGCGGTCCCGTTCGGCGCGACGACCAAGATGGACGGCTGCGCCGCGATCTACCCGGCGCTGGCGGCGATCTTCATCGCGCAGATCTTCGACGTGCAGCTGGGCATCCAGGACTATCTGCTGATCGCCTTCGTCTCGGTCGTCGGCTCGGCCGCCACCGCCGGTCTCACCGGTGCCACGGTCATGCTGACCCTGACCCTCTCCACGCTGGGCCTCCCGCTGGAGGGCGTGGGTCTGCTGATGGCGATCGACCCGATCCTGGACATGATTCGCACGGCCACCAATGTGGCGGGCCAGGCGCTGGTTCCGGTCATCGTCGCCGCCCGGGAGAAGATCCTGGACCACGACGCGTACAACTCGGCCACCGCCTCGCCGATCGACGAGCCCGTCGAGGACGCGCACCCGGTGCCGGCCCCGGTCTGACGTTCCGGCCGGTCGAGCCGGACCCCGCGCACCCCGTGTTCCGTACCCGGGGAGCGCGGGGTCCGGCTCGTTCCGGCCGGTTTGCGCTGGCCGTAGGCTTACCGCGCGGCAGGGGTGTGGTACGGGGCGAGGGGGAGTTTCGGAGCATGAGCGCTGGGAGAGGCGGAGGCGTACGGGGCACACGGCTGCCACGGGCCGTCCGGGAGCGGCAGATGATGGACGCCGCCGTGCACACCTTCGGGCGGCGCGGCTACCGGGTCGCCTCGATGGAGGAGATCGCCGGGCTCGCGGGCGTTTCCAAGCCATTGGTCTACCTCTATCTGAACTCCAAGGAAGAGCTGTTCACCGCCTGTGTACGGCGGGAGGCGCGGGCCCTGCGTGCCTCGGTGCGGGACTCGGTCGACCCCCGGCTCCCCGCCGACCGGCAGCTCTGGGCCGGGCTCACCGCCTTCTTCACCCACACGGCCGAGAACCCGGACGGCTGGGCGGTGCTGCACCGCCAGGCGCGCACCCACGGGGAGCCCTTCGCGCTGGAGGTGGCCGCCATGCGGGACGAGATGGTCGCCCGGGTGGCCTCCCTGATCGGCGCGGCGGCCCGCGAGGCCGGCACCGCCGGGCGGACCCCGGAGCTGGCCGCGCGGGACATGACCGGGCTGGCCCAGGCGCTGGTGGGGGCGGCGGAGTCGCTCGCCGGCTGGCGGCACGAGGACGGCACGGTCTCCGCGCGGGACGCGGCGGCGACCCTGATGAACTTCGCGTGGGTGGGGCTGGGCGAGCTGCTCCGGGGCGAGCGCTGGACCGCCCGCTGACCCGGCCCCGGCGGCGACCCGGGGTGGGGTTCCCCACAAGGAAGGGCCCCGGCGCGGGATGCGCCGGGGCCCTTCCGGCGGGCCCGGCTCCCCGCCGTGAGCTGCGCCGATGACGGCCGGCAGGGGCATCGGCGGTGCGCGCCGTCGGCCGGGTGCCTGAATTCACAGAACAGGCGAGTCGGATCATCACTGGATAAACTCCCCGTTTGCCGTGCGCGGGACGGGATCGCAGCGCACTCTCCCCCTGGGCCCGGCGGCCCGGGGGTACCCCAACGACAGATGGAGAGTGAGAGATGCGCACGAGCCCGCCTCGAAGAGCCGCACGACCCGGGCCCGGCGGAGGGCGCGCCGGATGACCTTCTCCCCCGCCCCGGACGGCCGGGCCCTGCTCGAAGCCGGACCGCCCGCCGCCCCCGCCCTCTTCACCGCCGGCCGTGCCGCCCCGGCCCGGACCCTCGTCGACATCCTCGACGAGACCACCCGCCGCGAGCCGGACGCCCTCGCCGTCGACGACGGCGTCACCCCGCTCACCTACCGCGCGCTCGCCGACGAGGTCGAGACCGTCCGGGCCCGGCTGACCGGCGCGGGCATCGGACCGGGCGACCGGGTCGGGGTGCGGGTGCCGTCCGGGACGGCCGATCTGTACGTCTCGATCCTCGGCGTCCTCGCGGCGGGCGCGGCCTACGTCCCGGTCGACGCGGAAGACCCCGACGAGCGGGCCGAGCTGGTCTTCACCGAGGCTGCCGTCCGCGCGGTCCTGACCGAGGCCCGCACCCTGACCCTCCGCCACCGGCCCCCCGGCCCGGACGGCGGTGTCCGCACGGGGCCGCTGCCGGACGGCGGGCGTCCTCCGGTCTCGGAGTCCGGTCCGCAGGACGGCCGTCCCCGGCTTCTGCCGGAGGACGGTGTCCGTACGGGGTCCTGGTCGGAGAGTGGTGCCTGTACCGGGCCGCTGCCGGACGGCGGGCGTCTTCCCGTCCCGGAGTCCGGTCCGCAGGACGGCCGTCCCCGGCCTCTGCCGGACGACAGTGTCCGTACCGACCCCCTGCCCGGGCCGGAGGCCACCCCCCGCCCCGGTCCCGAGGACGACGCCTGGGTGATCTTCACCTCCGGCTCCACCGGAAAACCCAAGGGCGTCGCCGTCACCCATCGCGCGGCGGCGGCCTTCGTGGACGCCGAGGCCCGTCTCTTCCTCCGCCGGGAGCCGCTCGGCCCCGGGGACCGGGTGCTCGCCGGGCTCTCGGTCGCCTTCGACGCCTCCTGCGAGGAGATGTGGCTCGCCTGGCGGCACGGGGCCGCCCTGGTGCCCGCCCCGCGCTCACTGGTGCGGACCGGGCTCGACCTCGGCCCCTGGCTGGTCGAGCAGCGCGTCACCGCCGTGTCCACCGTCCCCACCCTGGCCGCGCTCTGGCCCGCCGACGCGCTGACCGGCGTACGGCTGCTGATCTTCGGCGGGGAGGCCTGCCCGCCGGAGCTGGCCGAGCGCACCGCCGTCCCCGGCCGCGAGGTCTGGAACACCTACGGCCCCACCGAGGCCACCGTCGTCGCCTGCGCCGCCCGGCTCACCGGCGAGGGCCCGGTACGGATCGGGCTGCCGCTCGACGGCTGGGAGCTGGCGGTCGTGAACGCCCGGGGCGAGATCGCCCCGCTGGGCGAGAGCGGCGAGCTGGTCATCGGGGGAGTGGGCCTCGCCCGCTATCTCGACCCGGACAAGGACGCCGAGAAGTACGCCCCGCTGCCCGCCCTCGGCTGGCCCCGCGCCTACCGCAGCGGCGATCTGGTCCGCGCCGACCCGGCCGGACTGGTCTTCCTGGGCCGTGCGGACGAGCAGATCAAACTGGGCGGCCGACGCGTCGAACTCGGCGAGGTCGACGCCGCGCTCCAGTCCCTCCCCGGTGTCGCGGGCGCCGCCGCCGCCGTCCGCACCACCCCGGCGGGCCACCAGCTCCTCATCGGCTATGTCGTCCCCGAGAGTCCCGAGCACTCCGAACCGGTCTTCGACCTGGAGAGGGCGCGGGAGCTGCTGCGCGGCGAGCTGCCCGCCGCGCTGGTACCGAGGCTCGCCGCCGTCGGCGAGCTGCCGACCCGCACCTCGGGAAAGGTCGACCGGGACGCCCTCCCCTGGCCGCTGCCCCCGGAGACCGGGGGGCCCGGGGGGCCCGAGAGCCTCACGGAGCGCCTCACCGAGCGCCTCACGGAGACCGAGGCCTGGCTGGCCGGCCAGTGGGCCGAACTCCTCGGGGCCGAGGTCACCGGCCCCGACGCCGACTTCTTCGCCGGCGGCGGCGGCAGCCTCGCCGCCGCCCAGCTCGTCTCCCGGATCCGCGAGCGGTACGCCACCGGATCCGTCGGCGACATCTACCAGCACCCCACCCTCGGCGCGCTCGCCCGCACCCTGGACTCCGGCCCGGGACCCGGTCCCGCCGCCGCCCGCCCGGCCCGCCGGGTGAGCCCCGTACCCCGCCGGACGCAGCTGGCCCAGCTGGCGCTGCTGCTCCCGCTGCTCACCGTCGCCGGGCTGCGGTGGAGCGTGGTCGCCGCCGCCGTCAACAATGTGCTGGCACTCGCCGGGCCCGCCGTCTCCTGGTGGTGGATCGGGCTGGGGTGGCTGCTCGTCATCAGCCCGCCCGGGAAGATCGCCATCGCGGCGGGCGGCGCGCGGCTGCTGCTGAGAGGGGTGCGCCCCGGCACCCATCCGCGCGGCGGCTCCGTCCATCTGCGGCTGTGGGCCGCCGAGCGGCTCGCCGAGCTGAGCGGCGCGACCGGCCTCGCGGGCTCCTGGCTGACGTACTACGCCCGTGCGCTGGGCGTACGCGTCGGCGACGACGCCGACCTGCACTCCCTCCCGCCCGTCACCGGGCTGCTCCGGCTCGGCCGGGGCGCGGCCGTCGAGCCCGAGGTGGATCTCTCCGGCCACTGGCTGGACGGCGATCTGCTCCACATCGGCCCGGTGCGCGTCGGCGCGGACGCCACCGTCGGCGCGCGCAGCACCCTCTTCCCCGGCGCGCGGATCGGCAAGCGCTCCGAGATCGCGCCCGGCTCAGGCGTCACCGGGGCGGTGCCCGCGGGCGAGCGCTGGTCCGGCGCGCCCGCGACCCGCGACGGCAAGGCCCGCCCCCCGGCCGGCCCGCGCCCGGTCCGCCGCCCGCGCTGGACCGCCGTCTACGCGCTGACCTCGCTCCTCCTCGGTCTGCTCCCCGCGCTCGCCGCCCTCCCGGCGCTGCTGATCCTCCGGGCGTCCGCCGCCCCGCTCGCCGCCGTCCCCCTGGCGACCCTGGCCGCGCTCGCCGCGTACGCCCTGCTGATCCTCGCGGGGGTACGGGCGCTGAGCGCCGGGCTGCGCGAGGGCAGCCATCCCGTCCACAGCCGGATCGCCTGGCAGGCCTGGACGACCGAGCGACTGATGGACATGGCGCGGGTGCAGCTCTTCCCGCTGTACGCGTCCCTCGCCACCCCCGTGTGGCTGCGGGCGCTCGGCATGAAGGTGGGCCGGGGCGTGGAGGCGTCCACCGTGCTCGCGGTGCCCGCCATGACCACGGTCGGCGACGGCGCGTTCCTCGCCGACGACACGATGGTGGCCTCGTACGAGCTGGGCGGCGGACGGCTCCGGATCGCGGCGGCCCGGGTCGGCAAACGCGCCTTCCTCGGCAATTCGGGCATGACGGCCGCCGGTCGCCGGGTGCCCAAGCGGGGGCTGGTGGGGGTGCTGTCGTCCACGCCCAAGGGGGCGAAGGCGGGCAGTTCCTGGCTGGGGATGCCGCCGATGCGGCTGCCCAGGGCCGCCGAGGAGGGCGATCAGAGCCGTACCTTCGCCCCGCCGGCCCGGCTGAAGTGGGCCAGGGCCGCCGTGGAGCTGTGCAGAATCGTTCCGGTGATCTGCTCGGCGATGCTCGCGCTCCTCGCGGTCATCGCCTTCGGCACGCTCGCCGAGCACCTCGGCCACCCCCTGGCCGTCCTGCTCGGCGGGGTGCTGCTGCTGGCGGCGGGCGCGGTGGCCGCGCTGCTCGCGCTGGCGGCGAAATGGGTGCTGGTGGGCAGATTCCGGGCGGTCGAGCATCCGCTGTGGTCGGCGTTCGTCTGGCGCAATGAGCTGGCGGACACCTTCGTCGAGGTGCTCGCGGTCCCCTGGCTGGTGGGCTCGGTCGGCGGCACCCCGCTGATGAGTCTGTGGCTGCGCGGGCTCGGGGCCCGGATCGGCCGGGGCGTGTGGTGCGAGACGTACTGGCTCCCGGAGGCCGATCTGGCCACCGTGGGGGAGGGCGCGAGCATCGGCCGGGGCTGTGTGGTGCAGACACACCTCTTCCATGACCGGATCATGCGCATGGACAATGTCCGGATCGGGTCGGGTGCCACGCTCGGCCCGCACGGCATCGCGCTGCCCGGGGCGGTGATCGGCGACCGGGCCGTGGTCGGCCCCGCGTCGCTGGTGATGCGCGGGGAGCGGGTGCCCGCCGGCACCCGCTGGCTGGGTAATCCGATCGCCGCCTGGAAGCCGCCGCGCGCCCGGAAGCGGGCGAAGGCCGCCAGGAAGCCACGACCCAGAGGACCGCGCCCCACGAAGTGAACGAAGGGCCCAAGTGACGGATTCGTACTTCCCGCTGCACGGCGACGACCGCTACCGCGTCACCGCGTACGACCTGGAGCTGGACTATCTCCCGCACACCGGCCGGCTCTCCGGGCGGGCCACGGTCAGCGCGGTCGCCGGTCCTTCCCAGGGTCCCGGCGCGGGGCCGCTCACCGAGATCGTGCTTGACCTCGGGCAGTTCCGGTTGAGCAAGGTACTGGTCGACGGCCGCAGGCCGGCCCGGTACACCCATCGTGGGGACCGGCTCCGCATCCGGCCGGCCCGGCCGCCGATGCCCGGCGAACCCTTCACCGTGGAGGTCCGCTACAGCGGGGTCCCGCACCCCGTCCGCACCCCCGACTGGGGCGAGCTGGGCTGGGAGCAGCTGGAGGAGGGCGCGCTGGTCGCCTCCCAGCCGCACGGCGCGCGCTCCTGGTTCCCCTGCAACGACCGCCCCGACGACAAGGCCGCCTACCGGATCGCGGTGACCGCGCCCTCCCCGTACGCCGTGGTCGCCAACGGGGTGCTGATCTCCCGCTCGGTCGGCGCTTCCACCACGACCTGGGTGTACGAGCAGCCCGCGCCGATGGCCACGTATCTGGCGACCGTGCAGATCGGCCCGTACGAGCTGGTCGAGGTCCCGGGCACGGCCCCGGAGCCGCAGCCGGAGCCGGGCGCGGAGCCTTCCGTGCCGCAGCCCGCCGCCGTGCCGAGGGCGCTGACCGGCGGCCGGTTCGAGCACGACTTCGCCCGGCAGCCCCGGATGATGAGCCTCTTCCAGGAACTCTTCGGCCCCTACCCCTTCGAGGAGTACGGCGTCGTGGTGGTGGACGAGGAACTGGATGTTCCGGTGGAGGCCCAGGGCCTGTCGGTCTTCGGGGCCAACCATGTGGACGGGCGGCGCGGCAGCGAGCGGCTGATCGCGCACGAGCTGGCCCACCAGTGGTTCGGCAACAGTCTGACCGTCGCCGACTGGCGGCACATCTGGCTCAACGAGGGCTTCGCCAAGTACGCCGAGTGGCTCTGGTCCGAGGCCTCCGGCGGCCCTTCGACGGCGGTGATGGCGAGCAGGTCCCACGCCCGGCTCGCGCTGATGCCGCAGGACATCCTGATCGCCGATCCGGGGCAGCGCCGGCTCTTCGACGACCGGGTGTACGAGCGGGGCGCGCTCACCCTGCACGCGCTGCGCACGGAGATCGGCCACCCGGCGTTCGTGGCCCTGCTGAGGGAGTGGACGGGCGTCCACCGGCACGGGGTGGTGACCACGGAGGGCTTCGTCGCGATGGCGGAACGGCTCTGCGAGCGATCACCGGCCGGCCTCTTCGCCCGCTGGCTGTACGAGGCGGCGCTGCCGCCGCTCCCGAGCCGCCCGGACTGACCGCCCGGCCGTCCAGGGGTAATACCCCGGGGGGTCATGGAGAAAGGCAGGAGCCCCGGTCCTGGAAAGGCCGGGGCTCCTTGGGTACTGCTAGTCGTGCGCGATCGCCGACCCTGGCTGACTAGGCCGGGGTGACGTTCTCCGCCTGCGGGCCCTTCGGACCCTGAGTGACGTCGAAGTTCACGACCTGGTTCTCCTCAAGCGAGCGGAAACCAGACGCGTTGATCGCGGAGTAGTGGACGAAGACATCCGGGCCGCCGCCGTCCTGGGCGATGAAGCCGAAGCCCTTTTCAGCGTTGAACCACTTGACGGTTCCGGTAGCCATAAGCCCTCCTTGGGCCAAAGGGTTGCCCTGCTCCAGAACCTGCAAACAAGTCTGAAAACTACAAAAGCCTGCGGGTCACATGCTCCGCAGGCTCTGTACTGCAAGGGAAACCAAACTGCAACTTGCGTCGAGCCTAGCACGCACTGTGTTGGCAGCGGTAGAGGCAAAGATCACTTCACTCGGACGCTTGAAGCGCCCGGGGGCGCGCTGACGCGCCGGTCGGCCGCCGGTCCGCCGCGGGGGGAGTGAATCGGTCCAACCGCAGCTCGCAGGGGGTGCGATCGTCTTCGGGGCCGGGTGCGGGGAGCGCCGGGCGGTCTTCGGCGGGGGGCGCGCGCCGACGGCGGTGTGGGGCGGTGCGACCCGCGTGCGCCCCCCACGGCTCCATGGCCCGGGAAGAGGTCTAGCCTCGCTTTGTGGACAGTCTTGGAGAAAGCACAGCAACCGACCGCCGCCGCAGCAGCCGGCCGCGCGTCGGCCATATCCAGTTCCTCAACTGTCTCCCCTTGTACTGGGGGCTCGCCCGCACCGGAACCCTTCTCGATCTGGAGCTGTCCAAGGACACCCCCGAGAAGCTGAGCGAGCGGCTGGTGCGGGGCGACCTCGATATCGGGCCGATCACTCTGGTGGAATTTCTGCGCAATGCCGACCAGCTCGTCGCCTTTCCCGATCTGGCGGTCGGCTGCGACGGTCCGGTGATGTCCTGCGTGATCGTCTCCCAGCTTCCTCTGGAGAAACTCGACGGCGCACGCGTGGCGCTCGGTTCCACTTCGCGCACTTCCGTACGGCTGGCACAGTTGCTGCTCTCCGAGCGGTATGGGGTCGCCCCCGATTACTTCAGCTGCCCGCCCGATCTCGGGGTGATGATGCAGGAGGCCGATGCGGCCGTCCTCATCGGCGACGCGGCGCTGCGTGCCTCGCTCCACGACGCCCCCCGGCTGGGTCTGGAGGTCCATGATCTGGGGCTGCTGTGGAAGGAGTGGACCGGGCTGCCGTTCGTCTTCGCGGTGTGGGCGGCCCGCAAGGACTATCTGGCCCGTGAGGAGGCCATCGTCCACGAGGTGCACGAGGCGTTCCTCGGCTCGCGCGACGTCTCCCTCGAAGAGGTCGCCAAGGTGGCCGAGCAGGCCGCGCGCTGGGAGTCCTTCGACGCGGAGCTGCTGGAGCGATACTTCCGGACCCTCGACTTCCGCTTCGGCCCCGAGCAGCTGGCCGGCGTCCGGGAGTTCGCCCGCCGCACCGGCCCCACCACCGGCTACCCCGCCGATGTCACCGTGGAACTCCTCCGGGCCCCCGACCGCCCGGCCCCCCGGGTCCCGTCGCCCCTGGCGTAGGCTGGCCGGGCCCGCAGACGCTTTGAGCCATGCCCTGCAAAACCGCCGAAAGGTGACACCCGGTGACCGAGAAGGCCGACCTTCAGTCCGTGCTGGACCGCGCCGCCGAAGGGGGCCGGATCACCCCGGAAGAGGCCCTCGACCTCTATCGCTCAGCGCCGCTCCACGCGCTGGGCAGCGCGGCCGACGCCGTGCGCCGCCGCCGGTACGCGGGTACCGAGCACATCGCGACGTACATCATCGAGCGCAACATCAACTACACCAATGTGTGCGTCACCGCCTGCAAGTTCTGCGCGTTCTACGCCGCGCCGAAGGACACGGGGAAGGGGTGGAGCCGCGATCTCGACGACATCCTGCGGCGCTGCGCCGAGACCGTGGAGCTGGGCGGCACCCAGATCATGTTCCAGGGCGGCCACCACCCGGACTACGGCGTCGAGTACTACGAGGAGCACTTCTCCGCCATCAAGGCGGCGTTCCCGCAGCTCGTGATCCACTCCCTCGGAGCCTCCGAGGTCGAGCACATGGCCCGGATCTCCGGCGTCTCCGCCGAGGAGGCCATCACCCGGATCCACGCGGCCGGCCTCGACTCCTTCGCGGGCGCGGGCGCGGAGCTGCTGCCCGAGCGCCCCCGTACCGCGATCGCCCCGCTCAAGGAGTCCGGCGAGCGCTGGCTGGAGATCATGGAGATCGCCCACGGCCTGGGCGTCGAGTCGACCTCCACCATGCTGATGGGCACCGGCGAGACCAACGCCGAGCGGATCGAGCACCTGCGGATGATCCGCGACGTACAGGACCGGACGGGAGGCTTCCGGGCCTTCATCCCGTACACGTACCAGCCGGAGAACAACAAGCTCAAGGGCCGCACCCACGCGACGCTCTTCGAGTATCTGCGGATGATCGCGATCGCCCGGCTCTTCTTCGACAACGTCGCCCACATCCAGGGCTCCTGGCTGACCACCGGCAAGGAGGTCGGCCAGCTGTCGCTGCACTACGGCGCGGACGACCTCGGCTCGATCATGCTGGAGGAGAACGTCGTCTCCTCGGCGGGCGCGAAGCACCGCTCCAACCGCCAGGAGATCATCGACCTGATCCGCAAGTCGGGCCGTGTCCCGGCCCAGCGGACCACGACGTACGAGCATGTCGTCGTCCACACCGACCCGGCGGACGACCCGGCGGACGACCGGGTGGTCTCCCACATCTCGTCCACGGCGATCGAGGGCGGCACCGCCCACCCGGAGCTGAAGCTCCTCAACGCCAACTGAGACGCCGGCCGCTCCCGTGCTCACCATCCACGCCGCCGACGCGGTCCTCACGGGCGGCGCGGATCTCGGTGCGCTCCCGGACCCCGGCCGGGGCCCGGCGGCGGTCGCCGTCGACACCGGGCTGATCGTGGCGATCGGGCCGTACGCGGAGCTGACCGCCGAGCGCCCCTCGGCCCGGGTGCGGCGCTGGCCCGGACTGCTGCTGCCCGGACTGCGCGCGCCCGGCGCGGCGGAGCTGCTGGAGGCGGCCTACCACCCCGACCCCCGCGAGGCGGACGCCCTCGGCACCGAGCCGGTGACCGGGGCCGCCCTCACGGCGCTGGGGCTCGACGGGACGGGCTGGGGCGGCAGCGCCCGGCGCGGCCTCCAGCGGCTGCTGGCGCACGGCTGCACGGCCGTCGTGGGGCCCTTCACCCGGCCCCCGGTGCGTACGGCGGTGACGCGGTCCGGTCTGCGGGTGCGCGAACCGGGAGCCCTCCCGGAGGCCGGTGCCGGAACCCCCGCGCTCGACCCGCTCTCCGCGTACCCCCCGCACGCCCTGCTGGACGGCGGACTGACGGTCGGCGGCCCGGCCGACTTCGCCGTCTTCGGCATCCCCCGCGACGAGCCCCCCGCGCGGGCGCTCGCACGGCTCGGAGGGGCGAGCTGCGTCGCGACCGTGCTCGGCGGACGGCTGCTGCACCGCCGCTCGTAGGACGGCCCGCCGGCCCTGCTTGAATGGGCCGTGTGATCCGAGCATCCCTGGACAAGCAGCCGCACGAAGTCGCCTCGATGTTCGACGACGTGGCGGCGAACTACGACCTCACCAACGACGTCCTCTCGCTCGGCCAGGACCGCAGATGGCGCAAGCAGGTCACCGCCGCCGTCGACGCCCGCCCCGGGGAGACGGTGCTCGACCTCGCGGCCGGCACGGGCACCTCCTCGCTGCCCTTCGCCGACGCCGGAGCCTATGTCGTGCCCTGCGACTTCTCCCTCGGCATGCTCCGCGAGGGCAAGGAGCGCAACTCCTGGCTCCCGCTGACGGCCGGCGACGCCACCCGGCTGCCGTTCCGCGACGGCGTCTTCGACGCGGTCACCATCTCCTTCGGACTGCGCAATGTGCGCGAGACCGAGCAGGCGCTGCGCGAGATGCTCCGGGTGACCAAGCCCGGCGGCCGGATGGTGATCTGCGAGTTCTCCCGGCCGACCTGGGCCCCCTTCCGGACGGTGTACGAGGAGTACCTGATGCGCGCGCTGCCGCCGGTGGCGCGGGCGGTCTCCTCCAACCCCGACGCGTACGTCTATCTCGCCGAGTCCATCAGCACCTGGCCCGGCCAGCCCGAGCTGGCCGCGCTCGTCCAGCGGGCCGGCTGGTCCAAGGTGGCCTGGCGCAACCTCAGCGGCGGGATCGTGGCGCTCCACCGCGCCACCAGGCCCCAGGAGTGACCCCTCCCGCGTCCCGTCGGGGCCCGGCGGGACGCGGTCAGGGCGTCGTCAGAGCGCGAGCCGGTAGCAGTGCGCCTCGCGCGGGCCCTCCGGCGCGGCATACGTCCGGTCGTACGCCATCCCGAGCCGCCGGACCACCGCCTGCGAGCGCTCGTTCCGGGTGTCCACCATCGCCGTCACCCGCTCCACGCCGGCGGCCCGCACCCGCTCCAGCGCGACCCGGGCGGCGGCCGTCGCGTACCCCTTCCCCCAGGCCGCCCGGCCCAGCCGCCAGCCGATCTCTATCTCCCCGACCGGGCCGAAGGCCGTGTGCGGCCACGGCTGCGCGCCGGTGAAACCGATCACCTCGCCCTCCTCGTCCAGCAGCGTCCACAGACAGAAGCCCAGCTCCGCGTCGTGCCTGCGCTGCCGCGCGGTCAACTCCTCATAGACGGACAACTCGGCCCCGCGCCCGCCGAGGAACTCCATCACCTCGGGGTCGTCGAAGACCCGGTGCCAGGCATGGGCGTCCTCGTCGGTGGGCACGCGCAGCTTTACGTCGGGGAGAAGCCTGCTCATGAGGGGGAGCCCTTCGATCGTTGATCGGTACGCCCCCTAGACTGCACATGCCCTGTGCCGTTCGGCACGTATTAATCGAGTCTTCGGGAGAACCCGCCGTGACCGAGCCCCTCTCCGAACACAGCGCCGATGTGATCGTCGTCGGGGCAGGCCCGGCCGGCTCCACGGCCGCGTACTACCTCGCCAAGGCGGGCCTGGACGTACTGCTGCTGGAGAAGACGGCGTTCCCGCGCGAGAAGGTCTGCGGCGACGGACTGACCCCGCGCGCCACCAAGCAGCTGGTCGCGATGGGCATCGACGTCTCCGAAGAGGCCGGCTGGCTGCGGAACAAGGGCCTGCGCATCATCGGCGGCGGTGTCCGGCTCCAGCTCGACTGGCCGGAACTCGCCTCCTACCCGGACTACGGACTCGTCCGCAAGCGCGACGACTTCGACGAGCAGCTCGCCCGGCAGGCCCAGAAGGCGGGCGCACGGCTCTACGAGCGGTGCAACGTCGGCGCGCCCATCATCGACGACCGCACCGGCAAGATCACCGGCGTCGAGGCCAAGCTCGGCGAGGAGAAGCTCCCGGTCACCTTTCACGCGCCGCTCGTCGTCGCGGCCGACGGCAACTCCTCCCGCATCTCCCTGGCGATGGGGCTGCACCGGCGCGACGACCGCCCGATGGGCGTCGCGGTGCGCACCTACTTCACCTCCCCGCGCCACGACGACGACTACCTGGAGTCCTGGCTGGAGCTCTGGGACCGCCGGGGCGCGCAGGACCGGCTGCTGCCCGGCTACGGCTGGATCTTCGGCATGGGCGACGGCACCTCCAACGTCGGCCTCGGCGTGCTCAACACCTCCTCCTCCTTCAAGGAGCTGGACTGGCGCGAGGTCCTCAAGGCCTGGTGCGCCTCCATGCCCGAGGAGTGGGGCTACCAGGAGGAGAACATGACGGGCCCGATCCGGGGCGCCGCGCTGCCGATGGCCTTCAACCGCCAGCCGCACTACAGCCGGGGCCTGCTGCTCGTCGGCGACGCCGGCGGACTGGTCAACCCCTTCAACGGCGAGGGCATCGCCTACGCCATGGAGTCGGCCCAGATCGCCGCCGACGTCATCGTCCAGGCCCACGCCCGCTCCACCCCCGCCCAGCGCGAACTGGCCCTGCACCGCTACCCCAAGGTCCTCAAGGACACCTACGGCGGCTACTACACCCTGGGCCGCGCCTTCGTGAAGCTCATCGGCAACCCCAAGGTCATGAAGATCGCCACCCAGCGCGGTCTGACCCACCCGATGCTGATGCGCTTCACCCTCAAGATGCTGGCCAACCTCACCGACCCCACCGGCGGCGACGCCATGGACCGCATCATCAACGGCCTCTCCAAGGTCGCGCCCAAGGCCTGACCCCCGCTCCCCGACGCCCTCGGCCCGCCCCGGACTCCCCGGGGCGGGCTTCTTGACCTTCTCCCCGTGTGAGGCCCTGAAGTGTCCGTGACGCCCCCGTCCGAGGGGCGCGACCGGTCCCGACGGAAGGCTTCCGCGTGTCGACGTACACCGGCTCAGGTCCCTACTGCTACGCCAACTCCCTCGCGATGGCGCTCGGCCCGGCCGCGCCGCCGGTCGCCGTCGTCGAGACGCTGACCGGATCGGCCTTCGGGGCGCAGCTGCCCGGGGGAGGGCTGCCGTTCTTCGATCCGTACGGCTGGGACCCGGAGCAGGGGCTCGACGCCGCCGTCGAGCTGCTCGGCCTCGGGTGCGTACGGACGGCGGACGGCTCGGCGGCGGAGGCGGCGGCCAGGCTGCGGGCGGCCTGCGCCGTGGGGCCGGTGCTGGTGGGGCCGGTGGATCTGGGGCTGTTGCCGTACCGGCCGGGGACGCCCGCGCGGGGCGAGGGCGACCACTATGTGGTGGTGCTGGACCTGGTGGACGGCGTGGTGCTCCTCCACGACCCGGAGGGGCATCCGTACGCCACCTCGCCGCTGGCGGCGTTCACGGAGGCCTGGCGGGCGGAGACGGTGGAGTACACCGACGTCCCGTTCGTGATGCGGTCCGGTTTCACGCGCCGGCGCGAGGTCACGGTGGAGCGGGCGCTGCGCCGTTCGCTGCCCCGGGCCGCCGAGTGGCTCTCGGGGCGCGGCGGCGGGCGGCCCTCGCCCCCGGGCTCCCTGGGCGGCGCGGCGGCGGTGGAGGCGCTGGCCGAGCTGGTCGGCACCGGGCTGGACCCGGCCGTGCGCGAGCATCTGGCGGGCTTCGCCGTACGGGTGGGGGCACGCCGTCTCGCGGACGCGGCCCACTGTCTGGGCCTGCTGCGGCTGCCGGAGGCGGCGGCCGAGGCCGCCCGGCAGGCCCGGCTGCTCGGCGGGCTCCAGCATCCGCTGGTCACCGGCGACGACGCGGCGCTGGCGGCCGGACTGCGGCTGCTCGCCCCCGGGTACGAACGGCTGCGCGGCCGGCTGCTGTCGGCGGTGGCCGCCGGTGCGGACGGTACGCCGGGCTGACCCCGTCCGGGGCCCGTCCGGGGCGGCCGGCGCTGGAACCGGGCCGTCCGGAGGTCCAGACTGGAGGGGATCGCAGCTCGTCCCCCTGTTCCCGGCCTGTGCGAGGCACCCCAGACCATGACTACCGGTCCCCACGAAGTCCTGCCGCCCGTCCATGTCTCCACCAGGGACCTCGTCGAGGCGCTGATCCGCGAGGACCACACGGTCGACGCCGGAGAGCTGTACGAGGCCGCCCCCCTGCTGGGCATGACCGACCAGCAGGTGCGGCTGTGCGTCAAACGGCTCGTCGCCGAGGGGCGCTTCAGCCACGAGGGCCGGGGGCGCCGGGCGACCCTGCGCGCGATCGGCGAGACCGAGCGCCGGCTCGAACCCGATGTGAAGTTCGTCGCCCACGCGATCCGGCAGGACGCCGGACTGGAGCCCTGGGACGGCCATTGGCACCTGGTCGCCTTCGCCGTGCCCGAGACCTCCCGGGCGGCCCGCGACGCGCTGCGCACCGCGCTCGTCCGGCTCGGCGGCGCGCCCCTCCAGGGCGGGCTCTATGTCAGCCCCCACGCCTGGGAGCCCTATGTCGAGGAATACGCCGACTCGCTGGGACTCCTCGGCCATCTCACCTTTCTCACCACCACCGACCTCCGCCGGGGCGGCGAGAGCGACCCGGCGGCCCTCGCCCGCGAGCTGTGGCCGCTGGAGGAGATCGCCGACCGCCACCGCCGTCTCGAAGCGGTCGCCCGCCCCCGGCTGGAGTGGATCCGCTCCCACCCGGAGCTGTCCGGCGCGGAGACGGTGGCCCTCGCGGTGGAACTCGCCACCGAGTTCACCCAGGCGATGGAGCCCGATCCGCTCCTGCCGCCCGAACTTCTGCCCGAGCCCTGGCCCGGCGTCGAGGCCCGCGCCCTGGTCGCCGGCTGCTGGGCCCAGCTCCGCCGCCGGGAGCGCGCCGCACGCGCCCGCGACCCCGAGCGGCAGGGCCCCCGGCTCTTCCGTCTCTACGAGTTCATGCTCTGAGCGGAACCGGCCGGATTCACACGAACCGCCCGTGTGCGCGGCGGCATGGGTGGAAACTGGTTGGGTGCGAAGGGAAGCGGACACGGGGGTGACGGAGCGGCTCCCGCGCACTCGACAGAGGGGGAAACCCGTGGACGAAGCTGAGGACCGACGGCTGCGAGCCATCGCCCCGGACATCTCGCACATCTCCGTGAGCCTGCTGCGCAGAGTGGTCGGGGCCTATCCCGAGGAGCGCATCCCCGAAGAGGCCCTCCGCACCGCCGACGAAGTCCTGGAGAACTACGGCACGGACGGCCTCAGAGTCCTCGTCATGAGCCTCACCGGCTGGGCCGCCGTGGAGATCGAGAAGGACGCCCACATGAGTGGCCGCACCCACGAAGCCCTCCTGGACGACATGGATCTGACCCGGCTGGAGGTCAATCCCGACGGCTAGGACGTCTCTTCGGGCCTTCGGGGAAACGGCCGAGGGGCCGGCGGGAGGAGTGCTCCCGCCGGCCCCTCGGCCGACTCACCGGACGGAACGGTCACGTTCAGAGAACGCGCACCGCACCCGTCGCCGGGTAGCCCGACAGATCCTGGATGACGACGCCCTTCGCGGGGTTGGCCGCGTCGAGGTACTGGCCGTTACCGATGTAGACGCCCGTGTGGTACGCGCTGCCCGCCGCGCCCCAGTAGAGGATGTCCCCGACCTGGAGGTTGGAGGTGCCGACCTGGGTGCCCGCCGTCGACTGGTCCTGCGAGACGCGGGGGAGGTCGATGTTGACCTGGCGGAAGGCCGCCTGGACCAGGCTGGAGCAGTCCCACGAGTTGGGGCCGGTGGCGCCCATCACATAGGCGTCGCCGACCTGCGCCTTGAGGAAGGCGATGACGGTGCCGACCGAGCCGGACGCGTTGGAGGAGGGCGCGGGGGTGTTCGCGCTCGAAGTGCCGCCGGAGGAGGCGGTGCTGGGCGCGTCGGCCGTGGAGGCGGAGGTCGCGGTCGTGGCGAGCGTGGTGCGCTCGGCGGTGCGGGAGGCGCGCTCGCGCTCGGCGGCGGCCTCGCGCTCCTGCTTCTGCGCCCGCTCCTCGGCGGCCTTCTTCTCCGCCTTCTCCGCCTCGGCCTTGCGCACCGCTTCGGCCTTGGCCGTCTTGGCGGCCTTGGCGGCCTTCTTCGCGGCGGCATCCTCCTGGGCCTGGAACTCCAGGTCGAAGGCGGCCTGCTGCTGGGTCTGGGCGGACGCGGCGACCGCGTCCGAGAGACCGGCGGGGGTGAACGCGGGCATCTCGATGGTCTCGGTCACCGGCTCGGCGTTCGCCGGCCCGGCGGCTCCGGCCACCGCGATCGTGCTGAGAACGCTCCCGGCGACTCCGGCCCGGATTGCCATGCCGGAGGCGCTGCGAGTCCGGGGCTTCCGGTGGCTGGGTATGTGAGCGGTGTGGGACATGGGACAACCGCTATCAGCCACACCCGGTTCCCGACAAGAAACGTGTGTTGCGCCACAGTTACGATCGGAATTTATCAATCCGCTTATTGTGGGGCTTTATTGACGCCCTAACGGGCATTTCGGGCAGTAGTGATCATGGTCGTGATCACGGTCTTTTGGGAAAAGGTCCGAATTGCCCAACGCCTACCACCGTCTCGGGTCGTTGGCCAAGCCCGTCTTCGATGGCGATACGGGGTGGTGACACAGGTCACATCTGGCTGATCCTCGACGGTCACGGGCGGTGCTCGGGGTGCTACCGGCTGATGGCCCGCCGGCCGGTCGTGGTCCGCCGTGCCCGGCCGTGCCCCGGCCGCGCTGGGTGCCGGACCGTGCCGCGAGAGTGACGGGCCGTCGCAAGATCGTGAACGGATGCACGCGCGCCCCTCTTCGCGCCGTCGCCCCGGAGCGATGGCGGAGTCCCGCCCGTCCGCCCCCGGAGCCTCCCCGGCTTCCCCCGGGCCTCCCCGGCGGGCTCCTGAGGGAGGCTCAGATGAGGTGAGGCAAGGCTTACTATCATCCGCTCCCGTCCATCGCGAATTTGCTTCATGGGCCATGTTCTTGATAGTGCACAGCCCCTTCGACCAGCGAAAACGTCGAAGAATGTCACTTCTGGTAGCCATGTGTGCGCTTCACGTACGAAGATCACCTCTCATCCGCCTTCATGATCCTCTGACGGGTGGTGGAGATCACAAGAACGGTTACCGACCCCGTGTCGCAGATCACAGACCGGCAGGCATAGGATGCGGGGCAGTCGGGCTTGTGAACTGCCTCACATGAACACGATCTTCGAGGCGGTACGGCAGACGCCCGGTGCGGTCCACTCGGTCAAGGACGACTGGAAGGAGCGAGGAGGGTGAATGCCTACGCGCCCATCCTTGTACTCGGCGCCCTCGGGGCAGGGTTTGCGATCTTCTCCGTGGTCATGGCCACGCTGATCGGCCCCAAACGGTACAACCGGGCAAAGCTGGAGGCCTACGAGTGCGGCATCGAGCCCACTCCCACGCCGGCCGGAGGCGGCCGCTTTCCCATCAAGTACTACCTGACGGCGATGCTCTTCATCGTCTTCGACATCGAGATCGTCTTCCTTTACCCCTGGGCGGTCAGCTTCGACGCCCTCGGGCTTTTCGGGCTCGTGGAGATGCTGCTCTTCGTGCTCACCGTCTTCGTCGCCTACGCCTATGTGTGGCGTCGCGGCGGGCTGGAATGGGACTGAGGGGCTGAGGGCCAATGGGACTCGAAGAGAAGCTGCCGAGCGGTTTCCTGCTGACCACGGTCGAGCAGGCCGCGGGCTGGGTGCGCAAGTCGTCCGTCTTCCCGGCCACGTTCGGGCTGGCGTGCTGCGCCATCGAGATGATGACGACCGGCGCGGGCCGCTACGACCTGGCCCGCTTCGGCATGGAAGTGTTCCGCGGCTCGCCGCGCCAGGCCGACCTGATGATCGTGGCCGGCCGGGTGAGCCAGAAGATGGCCCCGGTGCTGCGGCAGGTCTACGACCAGATGCCCAGCCCCAAGTGGGTGATCTCCATGGGGGTTTGCGCCTCCTCGGGCGGCATGTTCAACAACTACGCGATCGTCCAGGGCGTCGACCACATCGTCCCCGTGGACATCTATCTGCCCGGCTGCCCGCCGCGCCCCGAGATGCTGCTGGACGCGATCCTCAAGCTCCACCAGAAGATCCAGTCCTCCAAGCTCGGCGTCAACGCGGAGGAGGCGGCCCGTGAGGCGGAGGAAGCGGCGCTCAAGGCGCTCCCGCTGATCGAGATGAAGGGGCTGCTGCGATGAGCGACCGGCCACAGGACCGTCGGCCCGGCTCCCCGCCGGACGACCGGCCCAACCCCGAGAGGGAACTGAGCGAGCAGAACCTCCCCGGACAGCGCGGCGACCACGGTGAGGAGATCCGCGTCCAGCGCGGCATGTTCGGCGCCAACAACGGCGGCGACACCTCCGGTTACGGCGGACTGGTCCGCTCGGTGCGGCTCCCCGGCGCGGCGTCCCGGCCCTACGGCGGCTACTTCGACGAGGTCGCCGACGAACTCGAAGGCGCTCTGGAGGAGCAGGGACTCGTCCCCGAGCACGCCATCGAGAAGACGGTCGTCGACCGGGCGGAACTGACCTTCCACATCGAGCGCGAGCATCTGCTCCAGGTCGCCCGCACCCTGCGCGACGACCCCGCCCTGCGCTTCGAACTCTGCACCGGGGTCAGCGCCGTCCACTACCCCGAGGACAAGGGCCGCGAGCTGCACGCCGTCTACCATCTGCGCTCGCTCACCCACGGCCGGCTGATCCGCGTCGAGGTGTCCGCCCCGGACCGCGACCCGCACATCCCCTCGCTGGTCACCGTCTACCCGACCAACGACTGGCACGAGCGCGAGGCCTACGACTTCTTCGGCCTGATCTTCGACGGCCACCCCGCCCTCACCCGGATCATGATGCCGGACGACTGGCAGGGCTTCCCGCAGCGCAAGGACTATCCGCTCGGCGGCATCGCCGTCGAGTACAAGGGCGCCCAGATCCCGGCTCCGGACCAGCGGAGGTCGTACAGCTGATGACCACATCCCACGCCCACCCCCCGGCGAGCCCCGCCGCCACCCCGGGCGCCCCCCGCGAAACCACCGAAGGACCCGTCTACACGGTCACCGGCGGCGACTGGGACGAGGTCGTCCAGGCGGCGGCCAAGACCGACGACGAGCGCATCGTCGTCAACATGGGCCCCCAGCACCCCTCCACCCACGGGGTGCTCCGGCTGATCCTGGAGATCGACGGCGAGACGGTCACCGAGGCCCGCTGCGGCATCGGCTACCTCCACACCGGCATCGAGAAGAACCTCGAATACCGCACCTGGACCCAGGGCACCACCTTCGTCACGCGCATGGACTACCTCACGCCCTTCTTCAACGAGGCGGCCTACTGTCTGGGCGTCGAGAAACTCCTCGGCATCGAGGACCAGATCCCCGACCGCGCGACCGTCATCCGCGTCCTGCTGATGGAGCTCAACCGGCTCTCCTCCCATCTGGTGTGCATCGCCACCGGCGGGATGGAACTCGGCGCGACCACGATCATGATCTACGGCTTCCGCGACCGGGAACTCGTCCTCGACCTCTACGAACTCATCACCGGCCTGCGGATGAACCACGCGTACATCCGCCCCGGCGGCCTCGCCCAGGACCTGCCCCCCGGCGCGGTGGACCGGCTCCGCGAGTTCCTCAGGACGATGAAGCAGAACCTGCCGGAGTACGACAAGCTCGCCACCGGCAACCCCATCTTCAAGGCCCGTATGCAGGACATCGGCTATCTCGACCTGGCCGGCTGCATGGCGCTGGGAGCCACCGGCCCCGTCCTGCGCTCCGCCGGACTCGCCCACGACCTGCGCAAGACCGACCCGTACTGCGGCTACGAGACCTACGACTTCGACGTCCCGACCGCCGACACCTGCGACTCCTACGGCCGCTTCCTGATCCGGCTGGAAGAGATGCGGCAGTCGCTGCGGATCATCGAGCAGTGCATCGAGCGCCTGGAGCCCGGCCCGGTCATGGTCGGCGACAAGAAGATCGCCTGGCCCGCCCAGCTCGCGCTCGGCCCGGACGGACTCGGCAACTCCCTCGACCACATCAAGAAGATCATGGGCACCTCCATGGAGGCCCTGATCCACCACTTCAAACTCGTCACCGAGGGCTTCCGGGTCCCCGCCGGACAGGTCTACGCGGCCGTCGAGTCCCCCAAGGGCGAACTCGGCGCGCACATCGTCTCCGACGGCTCCACCCGCCCCTACCGGGTCCATTTCCGGGACCCGTCCTTCACCAACCTTCAGGCCATGGCGGCCATGTGCGAAGGCGGCCAGGTCGCCGACGTCATCGTCGCCGTCGCGTCCATCGACCCCGTGATGGGAGGCGTCGACCGATGACGGCCCAGTCGCCCAACCAGGAGGTACAGCTGGGGATGCCCCAGCTGCCCGCCCCCGACTACCCGGCCGATGTGCGCGCCGCGCTGGAGGCGGACGCCAAGGAGATCATCTCCCGCTACCCCGACTCGCGCTCCGCGCTGCTCCCGCTGCTCCACCTGGTGCAGTCGCACGAGGGCCATGTCTCCCGCACCGGCATGCGCTTCTGCGCGGAGATCCTCGAACTCACCACCGCCGAGGTCACCGCGGTCGCCACCTTCTACACCATGTACCGCCGCAAACCCTCCGGGGACTACCAGGTCGGCGTCTGCACCAACACCCTCTGCGCGGTGATGGGCGGCGACGCCATCTTCGAGGACCTCAAGGAACACCTCGGCGTCGGCAACAACGAGACCACCGAGGACGGCAAGGTCACGCTGGAGCACATCGAGTGCAACGCGGCCTGCGACTTCGCCCCGGTGGTGATGGTGAACTGGGAGTTCTTCGACAACCAGACACCCGAGAGCGCCCGCCGGCTCGTCGACGACCTGCGCGCCGGCCGGCCGGTGGAGCCCACCAGGGGCGCGCCCCTGTGCACCTACAAGGAGACCGCGCGCATCCTCGCCGGCTTCCCCGACGAGCGCCCCGGCGCGGTCGCGGCCACCGGCGGCGCGGGCCACGCCTCGCTGATCGGACTGCGCCTGGCCAAGGGCGAGTCCGTCCCCGCCCGGGTGGTCTCCCCCCGCGCCGGGACCCCCGAGGACCGCCGCCCGGCGAACCCCGCCGGGACCGCGGACACCACGCAGTCGACATCGGACTCCGGCCCCCGGCACCCGTCCGGACCGGTCACCGAGGAGGGGGAGTGATGGCCGTGTCCACCGAATACGGAGGCACCGCCCGGCCCGGGTCCGGCGGGGAGAACAGCCCCGAGAAACTCCTCACACCGGTCCTCTCCGCCTTCTGGGACGAGGAGGAGTCCTGGACGCTGAAGACCTATCAGCGCCACGAGGGCTACCAGGGCCTGCGCAAGGCGCTCGCCATGTCCCCGGACGACCTCATCGCCTACGTCAAGGACTCGGGCCTCCGCGGCCGGGGCGGCGCGGGCTTCCCCACCGGGATGAAATGGCAGTTCATCCCGCAGGGAGACGGCAAGCCGCACTATCTTGTTGTCAACGCCGACGAGTCGGAGCCCGGGACCTGCAAGGACATCCCGCTCCTCTTCGCCAACCCGCATTCCCTCATCGAGGGGATGATCATCGCCTGCTACGCGATCCGCTCGAACCACGCCTTCATCTATCTCCGCGGTGAGGTCGTCCCCGTACTGCGCAGGCTCCACGAAGCCGTGCGGGAGGCGTACGAGGCGGGATACCTCGGCAAGGACGTCCTCGGCAGCGGAATCGACCTCGACATCACGGTGCACGCGGGCGCGGGCGCGTACATCTGCGGCGAGGAGACCGCACTGCTGGACTCACTGGAAGGACGGCGCGGCCAGCCCCGGCTGCGACCCCCCTTCCCCGCGGTCGCCGGTCTGTACGCGTGCCCCACTGTCGTGAACAACGTCGAGTCCATCGCCTCGGTTCCCGCGATCCTCAACCGCGGGAAAGACTGGTTCACATCCATGGGCAGCGAGAAGTCCGCGGGCTTCACGCTCTACTCGCTCAGCGGCCATGTCGCCGGCCCCGGCCAGTACGAGGCCCCCCTCGGGATCACCCTGCGCCAGCTCCTCGACATGAGCGGCGGCATGCGACCCGGCCACCGCCTCAAGTTCTGGACCCCCGGCGGCTCCTCCACCCCGCTGCTCACCGAGGAACACCTCGATGTGCCCCTCGACTACGAGGGCGTCGCCGCCGCCGGCTCCATGCTCGGCACCAAGGCGCTCCAGTGCTTCGACGAGACCACCTGCGTGGTGCGGGCCGTCACCCGCTGGACCGAGTTCTACGCCCATGAGTCCTGCGGCAAGTGCACCCCCTGCCGCGAGGGCACGTACTGGCTGGTCCAGCTGCTCCGCGACATCGAGGCCGGCAACGGCGTCATGTCCGACCTCGACAAGCTGAACGACATCGCCGACAACATCAACGGCAAGTCGTTCTGCGCCCTCGGCGACGGCGCGGCATCCCCCATCTTCTCCTCGCTCCAGTACTTCCGCGAGGAGTACGAACAGCACATCACCGGCTCCGGCTGCCCCTTCGACCCGGCCAAGTCGACCGCTTGGGCCGATCACCGTACGGAGGTGAACGCATGACTGTGACCACGAGCGCTCCCTCCGGGGGCGGGGAGGCGGCGCTGCCGCCCGAGGACCTCGTCACACTGACCATCGACGGCGCCGAGATCAGCGTCCCCAAGGGGACCCTCGTCATCCGCGCCGCCGAACTCCTCGGCATCGAGATCCCCCGGTTCTGCGACCACCCCCTCCTCGATCCCGTCGGCGCGTGCCGGCAGTGCATCGTGGAGGTCGAGGGCCAGCGCAAGCCGATGGCCTCCTGCACCATCACCTGCACCGACGGCATGGTCGTCAAGTCGCAGCTCAGCTCGCCCGTCGCCGAGAAGGCGCAGAAGGGCGTGATGGAGCTGCTGCTGATCAACCATCCGCTCGACTGTCCCGTCTGCGACAAGGGCGGCGAGTGCCCGCTCCAGAACCAGGCGATGTCCCACGGCGACGCCGACTCCCGCTTCGAAGGGAAGAAGCGCACCTACGAGAAGCCGGTGCCGATCTCCACCCAGGTGCTGCTCGACCGCGAGCGGTGCGTGCTCTGCGCCCGCTGCACCCGCTTCTCCAACCAGGTCGCGGGCGACCCGATGATCGAACTGGTCGAGCGGGGCGCGCTCCAGCAGGTCGGCACCGGCGAGGGCGACCCCTTCGAGTCGTACTTCTCCGGAAACACCATCCAGATCTGCCCGGTCGGCGCGCTGACCTCGGCCGCGTACCGCTTCCGCTCCCGCCCCTTCGACCTGGTCTCCACGCCCAGCGTCTGCGAGCACTGCTCCGGCGGCTGCGCCACCCGCACCGACCACCGGCGCGGCAAGGTCATGCGGCGGCTCGCCGCCGACGACCCCGAGGTCAACGAGGAGTGGATCTGCGACAAGGGGCGGTTCGGATTCCGCTACGCCCAGCAGCGCGACCGGCTGACCACCCCGCTGATCCGTGACGCGGACGGGGTGCTCCAGCCCGCCGGCTGGCCCGAGGCGCTCGCCGCCGCCGCGGCCGGACTCGGCGCGGCGCGCGGCCGGGCCGGGGTCCTCGCGGGCGGCCGGCTCACCGTCGAGGACTCCTACGCGTACGCCAAGTTCGCCCGGGTCGCCCTCGACACCAACGACGTCGACTTCCGCGCCCGCGTCCACTCCTCCGAGGAGGCCGACTTCCTGGCCGCCGAGGTCGCGGGCCGGGGCCGGGACCTGTCCGGGGACGGCGTCACCAACGCGGTGCTGGAGCGGGCCCCCGCCGTGCTCCTGGCCGGCTTCGAGGCCGAGGAGGAGGCCCCCGGGGTCTTCCTCCGGCTCCGCAAGGCCCACCGCAAGCACGGCCAGCGCACCTTCGCGCTCGCCACCCACGCCACCCGGGGCCTGGCCAAGGCGGGCGGCACCCTGCTCCCCACCGCGCCCGGCACCGAGACCGAGTGGCTGGACGCGCTCGCCGCCGACGACGGACTCGACGGCGACGGAGCGGACGCCGCGACCGCGCTGCGCACCGAGGGCGCGGTCATCGTCGTCGGCGAACGGCTCGCGGGCGTCCCCGGCGGGCTCACCGCCGCCGTCCGCACCGCGACCGCCACCGGCGCCCGGCTGGTGTGGATCCCGCGCCGGGCCGGGGAGCGCGGCGCGGTCGAGGCCGGCGCGATCCCCTCGCTGCTGCCCGGCGGCCGGCCCGCCACCGACCCCCGCGCCCGCGAGGAGACCGCCGAGGCCTGGCGCGTACGGGAACTCCCGCACCGCTACGGCCGCGACACCGACCGGATCATCGACGCGGCGGCCACCGGCGAACTCGCCGCACTGCTCGTCGCGGGCGTCGAGATCGCGGATCTGCCCGACCCGGCCCGCGCCCGCGAGGCGCTGGACGAGGTCGGCTTCCTGGTCTCCCTGGAGCTGCGGCCCAGCGAGGTCACCGACCGCGCCGACGTCGTCTTCCCGGTGGCGGCCGTCGCCGAGAAACCCGGCACCTTCCTCAACTGGGAGGGCCGCGCGCGGATGTTCGAGGCCGCGCTCAAGCCCGAGCAGATGACCCGTACGCTCGCCCCGGCCGACGCCCGCGTCCTGCACATGATCGCGGACGAGATGGACATCCCCTTCGGACTGCCCGATCTCACCTCCGTACGGCGTGAGCTGGACCGGCTCGGCGTCTGGCGCGGCCCCCGGGCCGGCGGACCGATGGAGTCCGCCGAACCGCTGCCGTCCGCGGGCGAGGGCGAGGCGGTCCTCGCCGGACACCGGCTCCTGCTCGACCAGGGGCTGCTCCAGCGCGGTGACGCGGCTCTGGCGGGCACCCGTCACGAGGCCGTCGCCCGGCTGTCGCCCGCCACGGCCGCCGAGACCGGCGTCAAGGACGGCGACGAACTCTCCGTCACCGGCCCCGCCGGGACCGTACGACTCCCCCTGAAGGTCACCGAGATGCCCGACCGGGTCGTCTGGCTGCCGCTCAACTCCACCGGCGGCGGCGTCGGCGACGACACCGGGGCCCGCCCCGGCCGGCTGGTCCGCATCGGCGCGACCCCCGCCGCCCCGGACGCGATCGAGTCGCCGGAGGTGGGCGCATGATCGCCGCGGCCCCCCTCGCCGAGATGCAGCTCCTCGCCGCCGAGGACCTCTCGCTCTTCGGGCGCGACCCCTGGTGGCTCGTCGCCCTCAAGGCCGTGTTCTGCTTCGCCTTCCTGATGGTGACGGTGCTCTTCTCCATCGTCTGGGAGCGCAAGGTCGTCGCCTGGATGCAGCTGCGCATCGGCCCGAACCGGCACGGCCCCTGGGGCCTCCTCCAGTCCCTCGCGGACGGCGTCAAGCTGATGCTGAAGGAGGATGTGATCGTCAAGCGGGCGGACAAGGTCGTCTACATCCTCGCCCCGATCATCGCCGCGATCCCCGCCTTCATGGCGATCGCCGTCATCCCCTTCGGCCCTTCGGACAACCAGGTCTCGATCTTCGGCCAGCGCACCACGATGCAGCTCACCGATCTGCCGATCGCGATGCTCTACGTCCTCGCGGTCGCCTCGGTCGGCATCTACGGCCTGGTGCTCGCGGGCTGGTCCTCGGGCTCGACGTACCCGCTGCTCGGCGGATTGCGCTCGGCGGCGCAGATGATCTCGTACGAGATCGCCATGGGCGCGGCCTTCGCCTCCGTCTTCCTCTACGCGGGCTCGATGTCGACCTCGGCGATCGTGGAGGCGCAGGCGGACCGCTGGTACATCGTCCTGCTGCCGGTCTCCTTCATCATCTACATCATCACGATGGTCGGAGAGACCAACCGGGCCCCGTTCGACATGCCGGAGTCCGAGGGCGACCTGGTCGGCGGCTTCAACACCGAGTACAGCTCGATCAAGTTCGCGCTGTTCATGCTGGCCGAGTACGTCAACATGGTCACCGTCTCCGCCGTCTCGGTCACCCTCTTCCTGGGCGGCTGGCGGGCCCCGTACCCCATCTCCACCTTCTGGGAGGGCGCCAACCAGGGCTGGTGGCCGATGCTCTGGTTCGTCATCAAGGTCCAGCTGCTGCTGTTCTTCTTCATCTGGCTGCGCGGCACCCTGCCCCGGGTCCGCTACGACCAGCTGATGAAGCTCGGCTGGAAGGTGCTCATCCCGGTCTCGCTGGTCTGGCTGATGCTGGTCGCGACCGTGCGGGCGCTGCGGAACGAGAACTACGACTTCCAGTCGATCCTGCTCTATGTCGGCGGCGCGGTCATCGCCGTACTGCTCTTGACCTTCGTCGCGGACATGTTCCGCGGCAAGAAGGAACAGGCGGCCGAGGCGGCGAAACCGCCGCCCCCCGCCTTCGACCCGATGGCGGGCGGATTCCCGGTGCCACCGCTGCCCGGACAGACCCTGCCACCCGTGCCGCGCAGGCGTCCGCGCCGTGAGCGCGAGCTGATTGTCAGTGGTGGGTCCGACACTGTGAGTGATGGCCCTCGTGACGGAAAGGAGGCTGACGGTGTCTGAGGATTCGGAAAGCACGTTCCAGAACCCGGTCGCAGGCTTCGGCGTGACCTTCAAGGCCATGTTCAAGAAGCGGCTGACCGAGCAGTACCCCGAGCAGGAGAAGGTCACAGCGCCGCGCTTTCACGGCCGCCACCAGCTCAACCGTCATCCGGACGGGCTGGAGAAGTGCGTGGGGTGCGAGCTGTGCGCCTGGGCCTGCCCGGCCGACGCCATTTATGTCGAGGGCGCGGACAACACCGAGGAAGAGCGGTACTCCCCGGGCGAGCGGTACGGCCGCGTCTACCAGATCAATTACGCGCGCTGCATCCTCTGCGGACTCTGCATCGAGGCCTGCCCCACCCGGGCGCTGACGATGACCAATGAGTTCGAGCTGGCCGACAGCTCCCGCGAGAACCTCATCTACACCAAGGAGCAGCTGCTCGCCGGTCTGGAAGAGACCATGGTCGACTCGCCGCACGCCATCTACCCCGGCATGGACGAGTCCGACTACTACCGGGGGCTGGTCACCGAGGCCGCGCCCGGCACCGTCCAGCAGACCCCCCGCTCCAAGGAGGAGAAGGACGAGGAGGTGGACGCATGACCGGCCTGAGCGGGCTGAACACCCTGGCGGCGACCACCACTTCGACCGGTGAGGCCGTCCAGTTCTGGGTGCTCGGCACCGTCGCCGTGATCGGCGCGCTCTGTACGATTCTGATGAGGCGGGCCGTGCACAGCGCCCTCTGCCTCGCCGGAACCATGATCATCCTGGCGGTCTTCTACCTCGCCAACGGCGCGTACTTCCTCGGCGTCGTCCAGATCGTCGTCTACACCGGCGCGATCATGATGCTGTTCCTCTTCGTGGTCATGCTCGTCGGCGTCACCGCCGCCGACTCCCTGAAGGAGACGCTCAAGGGGCAGCGCTGGCTCGCGGCGCTCTGCGGACTCGGCTTCGGCGTGCTGCTGATCACCGGCATCGGGCATGCGTCGCTGTCGACCTTCAACGGTCTTGGGGCCGCGAACACCGCCCACGGCGGCAATGTCGAAGGGCTCGCCGCCCTCCTCTTCACCAAGTACGTCTTCGCCTTCGAGATCACCGGCGCGCTGCTGATCACGGCGGCCGTCGGCGCGATGGTCCTCACCCACAAGGAGCGCACCGAGCGGTCCCTGACCCAGCGGGAGATGGCCGAGCGGCGGGTCCGTGAGGGCAAGCAGCTCCCGCCGCTGCCCGCCCCCGGCGTCTACGCCCGGCACAACGCGGTGGACATCCCCGGTCTGCTGCCGGACGGCACCCCCTCCGAGCTGACCGTGATCAGCACCCTGCGGGAGCGCGGCCAGATCCGCGATGTGTCGGCCAAGGCGCTGAGCGATCTCAAGGCGCTGGAGCAGCGCTCGGAGGACCGGCTCGGACGCCACGGCTCCACCAGCTCCACCACCGGCCCCGTCACCGGCTCCACCACCGGCTCCACCGGCGACCGTGCGGACCGGGACCGGGACGAAGAGGAGGCCACCCGGTGAATCCGGTCAACTACCTGTATCTGGCGGCGCTGCTCTTCACCATCGGCGCGGCCGGAGTACTGATCCGGCGGAACGCGATCGTCGTGTTCATGTGCATCGAGCTGATGCTCAACGCCTGCAATCTGACGCTCGTCGCCTTCTCCCGGATGCACGGAAACCTCGACGGCCAGATCATCGCCTTCTTCGTGATGGTGGTCGCCGCCGCCGAAGTCGTGGTCGGGCTCGCGATCATCGTGTCCCTGTTCCGTTCCCGCCACTCGGCCTCGGTCGACGACGCCAGCCTGATGAAGCTGTGAGGGGCTGAATCGTGGAGAACCTGATTGCGCTGCTCATTGCGGCGCCCCTGCTCGGAGCGGTGGTGCTGCTGTGCGGCGGGCGACGGCTCGACCGCACCGGACACTGGCTGGGCACCGTGCTCGCCGGCGCGTCCTTCCTCATCGGCGTGGTGCTCTTCGCCGGGATGCTGGGCGAGAGCGCCGACGAGCGCACCCTGCACCAGAGGCTGTTCAGCTGGATCCCCGTCGAGGGCTTCCAGGCGGACATCGCCTTCCAGCTGGACCAGCTGTCGATGACCTTCGTCCTGCTGATCACCGGTGTGGGCACCCTGATCCACATCTACTCCATCGGGTACATGGAGCACGACGAGCGCCGCCGGCGCTTCTTCGGCTATCTGAACCTGTTCCTCTCGGCGATGCTGCTGCTGGTCCTCGCCGACAACTATCTGCTGCTGTACTTCGGCTGGGAGGGCGTCGGCCTCGCCTCGTACCTCCTCATCGGCTTCTGGCAGCACAAGCCCAGCGCCGCGACGGCGGCGAAGAAGGCCTTCCTGGTCAACCGCGTCGGTGACATCGGGCTCTCGATCGCCATCATGCTGATGTTCACCACCTTCGGGACCTTCGCCTTCGGACCGGTCCTCGGCTCCGTCGGCGAGACCGGCGAGGGCACGCTGACCGCGATCGGCCTGATGCTTCTCCTCGCGGCCTGCGGCAAGTCCGCGCAGGTGCCGCTCCAGTCCTGGCTCGGGGACGCGATGGAGGGCCCGACCCCGGTCTCGGCCCTGATCCACGCGGCCACGATGGTGACCGCCGGCGTCTATCTCATCGTCCGCTCCGGCGCGATCTTCAACGCCGCCCCGGAGGCACAGCTGGTGGTCGTGGTGGTCGGCGCGGTCACCCTCCTCTTCGGTGCCGTCGTCGGTTGCGCGAAGGACGACATCAAGAAGGCGCTGGCCGGCTCGACCATGTCGCAGATCGGCTACATGATCCTGGCGGCCGGGCTCGGCCCCATCGGCTATGTCTTCGCGATCATGCACCTGGTGACGCACGGCTTCTTCAAGGCCGGGCTCTTCCTCGGGGCGGGCTCGGTCATGCACGGCATGAACGACGAGGTCGACATGCGGAAGTACGGCGGTCTGCGCAAGCACATGCCGATCACCTTCGTCACCTTCGGCCTCGGCTATCTCGCCATCATCGGCTTCCCCGGCCTCTCCGGCTTCTTCTCCAAGGACAAGATCATCGAGTCCGCGTTCGCCAAGGGCGGCGCGGAGGGCTGGATCCTCGGCGGGATCACCCTGCTGGGCGCGGCCATCACCGCGTTCTACATGACCCGAGTGATGCTGATGACCTTCTTCGGCGAGAAGCGCTGGCAGCCCGACGCCGAGGGCCGTGAGCCCCATCCGCACGAGTCGCCCAGGTCCATGACGATCCCCATGATCGTGCTGGCCTTCGGCTCGGTCTTCGCGGGCGGCTTCTTCGGCATCGGCGACCGCTTCCTCAACTGGCTGGAGCCCGTCACCGGTTACGACCACGGCCACGCTCCCATCAGCGCGGCCACCGTCACCACGGCCACCGTCGTGGTGCTGCTGATCGGAGTCGGCGTCGCCTGGCTGATGTACGGCAGGCGGCCGGTCCCGGTCCTCGCGCCGCGCGGTTCGCTGCTCACCCGGGCCGCCCGCCGCGATCTCTACCAGGACGACATCAACCATGTGGTCCTGGTCCGCGGCGGCGAGCACCTCACCCGCTCCCTGGTCTATGTCGACCACACCCTGGTCGACGGCGTGGTCAACGGCACGGCCGCCTCGGTCGGCGGGCTCTCGGGCCGGATGCGCAAAATGCAGAACGGCTACGCCCGCTCGTACGCCGTCTCGATGTTCGGAGGTACGGCGGTGCTGATCGCCGCGACCCTGCTGATGAGGGCGGTGTAATCGCGATGTCCTTCCCGCTCCTTACGGCGACGGCGGTGGTCCCGGCGGTCGGCGCGATCGTCGTCGCCGCCGTGCCCGCCGGGCGACGCTCGGCGGCCAAAGTGCTGGCGCTGGCCTTCTCGCTGATCACCCTGGCGCTGGCCGCCGTGGTCTTCTTCCGGTTCGACCCGGGCGGCGACCGCTACCAGCTCACCGAGTCCCACGCCTGGATCGCGGAGTTCGGCGTCCGCTACGAACTGGGCGTGGACGGCATCGGGGTGGCGCTGATCGCGCTGACCGCGCTGCTGATCCCCTTCGTCGTCCTGGCCGGCTGGAACGACGCCGACCCCCAGGAGACCGGCAACAGCAGATGGCGGCCGACGCAGGGCTTCTTCGCCCTGATCCTGATGGTCGAGGCGATGGTGATCCTCTCCTTCGAGGCCACCGACGTCTTCCTCTTCTACATCCTCTTCGAAGCCATGCTGATCCCGATGTACTTCCTCATCGGCGGCTTCGGCGACCGCGCCCACGCGGGCAGCGACCAGAAGGCGGCGGCCCAGCGGTCGTACGCGGCGGTCAAGTTCCTCCTCTACAACCTGGTCGGCGGGCTGGTCATGCTGGCCGCCGTCATCGGGCTCTATGTGGTCGCGGGGAGCTTCTCGCTCACCGAGATCGCCGAGGCGCGGGCGAGCGGTCAGCTGGAGATGGCGACCAACACCGAGCGGCTGCTCTTCCTCGGCTTCTTCTTCGCCTTCGCGATCAAGGCCCCGCTCTGGCCGCTGCACACCTGGCTGCCCAACGCGATGGGGGAGGCCACCACCCCGGTCGCGGTGCTGATCACCGCCGTGGTCGACAAGGTCGGCACCTTCGCGATGCTGCGGTTCTGCCTCCAGCTCTTCCCGGAGGCCTCGAAGTGGGCCACCCCCGTGATCCTGGTCCTGGCGCTGATCAGCATCGTCTACGGGGCGCTGCTCGCGGTCGGCCAGCGCGACATCAAGCGGCTGATCGCCTATGCCTCGATCTCGCACTTCGGTTTCATCGTGCTCGGCATCTTCGCGATGACCTCGCAGGGCCAGTCCGGCGCGACGCTGTACATGGTCAACCACGGGCTCTCGACCGCCGCGCTGATGCTGGTGGCCGGGTTCCTGATCACCCGCCGCGGCTCCCGGCTCATCGCGGACTACGGCGGAGTGCAGAAGGTCGCCCCGGTGCTCGCGGGCACCTTCCTGATCGGCGGTCTGGCCACCCTCTCCCTGCCGGGGCTCGCGCCCTTCGTCAGTGAGTTCCTGGTCCTGGTCGGCACCTTCGCGCGCTATCCGGTCGCGGGGATCATCGCGACCTCGGGCATCGTGCTGGCCGCCCTCTACACCCTCGTCCTCTATCAGCGGACCATGACCGGTCCGGTGAAGGCCGAGGTCAAGACCATGCCCGACCTCAAGCCCCGTGAACTGGCGGTGGTCCTGCCGCTGATCGCGCTCCTGATCTTCCTCGGCGTCTTCCCGAAGCCGCTGACGGAGATCGTCAACCCGGCAGTGGAGCACACGATGTCCGACGTACAGCAGAAGGACCCCCGGCCCGAAGTGGAGGCCGCCAAGTGAGCCCCACCGCTGTCCACAGTCTGTGGACGACCGCCGCCGAGCCCCTGGACAAGATCCAGGCCCCGGACATCGAGTACGGCCAGCTGGCGCCGATCCTGATCGTCGTCGGAGCCGCGATCGTGGGCCTCCTGCTGGAGGCGTTCCTGCCGCGGAAGGCGCGCTACCAGGCCCAGGTCACCCTGACCGTGGTCGCGCTCGCCGCCTCCTTCGCCGCCATCATCGCCCTCGCGCAGGCCGGTTACGGCACCGCGAAGGCCAATGTCGCGGCCATGGGCGCGATCGCGATCGACGGGCCGACGCTCTTCCTCCAGGGCACGATCCTGCTGGCCTCGGTGGTGGCCGTGCTCACCTTCGCCGAGCGCAGGCTCGATCCCGAGACCCATGGGAACCGTATCGACTCCTTCGTCGCCCAGGCCGCCTCCGTGCCCGGCAGCGACAGCGAGAAGGCCGCGGTCAGGGCCGGGTTCACCACCACCGAGGTCTATCCGCTGGCGCTCTTCGCGATCGCCGGCATGCTGGTCTTCCCCGCCGCCAACGATCTGCTGACGCTCTTCGTCGCGCTGGAAGTCTTCTCGCTCCCGCTCTATCTCCTCTGCGCCCTCGCCCGCCGCAAGCGGCTGCTGTCGCAGGAGGCCGCGGTGAAGTACTTCCTGCTGGGCGCGTTCTCCTCGGCGTTCATGCTCTTCGGCATCGCGCTGCTGTACGGATACGCGGGCTCGGTCTCCTACGCCCGGATCGCGGAGGTCGTCGACGGCAGCGTCCGCACCATCGACCCGGCGCTCGCCGACACCATGGGCAATGACGCGCTGCTGCTCATCGGCGGCGCGCTGATCCTGATGGGTCTGCTCTTCAAGGTCGGCGCGGTGCCGTTCCACATGTGGACCCCGGACGTCTATCAGGGCGCGCCGACCCCGGTGACCGGCTTCATGGCGGCGGCGACCAAGGTGGCCGCGTTCGGCGCGCTGCTGCGGCTGCTCTATGTGGTGCTGCCGGGGCTGCGCTGGGACTGGCGGCCGGTGATGTGGGCGATCGCGATCGTCACCATGCTGGCCGGTGCGATCGTGGCCATCACCCAGACGGACATCAAGCGTCTCCTGGCGTACTCGTCCATCGCGCACGCCGGGTTCATCCTCGCGGGTGTCATCGCGTTCACCCCGGACGGCGTCTCGTCGGTCCTCTTCTATCTGGGCGCGTACTCGTTCGTGACCATCGGGGCCTTCGCGGTGGTCACCCTGGTGCGGGACGCGGGCGGCGAGGCGACCCATCTCTCCAAGTGGGCCGGGCTCGGCAGGCGTTCTCCGCTGGTGGCGGCGGTGTTCGCGGTGTTTCTGCTGTCCTTCGCCGGGATTCCGCTGACCTCCGGCTTCTCGGGGAAGTTCGCGGTCTTCAAGGCCGCGGCCGAGGGCGGCGCGGGGGCGCTGGTGGTGGTCGGTGTTCTCTCGTCGGCGATCGCCGCGTTCTTCTACATCCGGGTCATCGTGCTGATGTTCTTCAGCGAGCCCAAGGCCGACGGGCCCACGGTCGCCGTCCCCTCGGCGATGACCAGCACGGCCATCGCGGCCGGTGTGCTGGTGACCCTGGTGCTGGGGCTCGCCCCGCAGTACTTCCTGGATCTGGCGGGCCAGGCCTCGGTCTTCGCCCGTTAGCTCCTCGGGGCAGCGGCGTGGGGAAGGACCCGGGGGGCCGGGTCCTTCCCCACGCTCCGTGGCTCAGTGCTTCGTGCTCAGCCGGCGGGGGCGGCCGTGATCCTGCCGCTGACCTCGCCCAGACCGACCCGGACGCCGTCCGGGCCCGGGGCCCACGCGGTCATCGTCACCTCGTCGCCGTCGGCGAGGAAGGTCCGGCCGCCGTCGGGGAGATCGATCCGGTCGCGGCCGTTCCAGGTCAGTTCGAGCAGGGAGCCGCGCTGATGGACCTCGGGGCCGCTGACCGTGCCGGAGCCGTACAGATCGCCGGTGCGCAGGGACGCGCCGTTCACCGTCATATGGGCCAGCTGCTGGGCCGCCGTCCAGTACATCGTGGCGAACGGGGGCTCGGCGATCACGTGCCCGTTGACCGTCACCGTGATCCGGATGTCGAGGCCGCCCGGCTCCTCCTCGGCGGAGTCGTCGAGATACGGCAGCAGCGGGACGTCCCGCGCGGGCGGGGCGGTCCTGGCGGCCTCCAGCGCCTCCAGCGGGGTCACCCAGGCGGAGACGGAGGTGGCGAAGGACTTGCCGAGGAACGGCCCGAGCGGCACGTACTCCCAGGCCTGGAGGTCCCGCGCCGACCAGTCGTTGAGGAGCGAGAGCCCGAAGACATGGTCCCGGAAGTCGCCGAGGGCGACCGGGCGGCCCTGCGGGGAGGGGACGCCGACGAGGAAGCCGACCTCCGCCTCGATGTCGAGCTTCACCGAGGGGCCGAAGACGGGGGCCGTGTCGGCGGGCGTCTTCCGCTGTCCGCTCGGCCGTACGACCTCGGTGCCGGAGACGACGACCGTGCCGGAGCGCCCGTGGTAACCGATCGGGAGATGCTTCCAGTTGGGGGTCAGCGCCTCGCCGTCCGGGCGGAAGATCCGGCCCACATTGGTGGCGTGGTGCTCGCTCGCGTAGAAGTCGACGTAGTCGGCGACCTGGTACGGCAGCAGCATGGTGACCGCGTCGAGCGGGTGCAGCAGCGGCTCGATCGTCTCCCGGTGGGCGGGGACCGTCACCCAGGCGGTCAGGGCCCGCCGTACATCGCGCCAGGCGGTCCGCCCGGCGGCCAGCAGCGCGTCGAGGCCCGGCCGGTCCAACAGGGCGGCGTACGGGGAGCCGAGGGCGCGGGCCGCCGCTCCGGCGTCGAGCACATGATTCCCGAGGCGGACGCCGACTCGGGGGCGCCCGGGTTCACCGGCCGTGGTGAAGACGCCGTACGGGAGGTTGTGCGGGCCGAAGGGATCACCCTCGGCCGGATCGAGCGGGCTCTGCTCGGACATCGGTGCCTGCCTCGCTTTCCACGTTGTGGGGACACGTTACGTGGACGAGGCACCCGTCCGGCAGAGCACGATCATCCGGCCAGCCTCGGGATCCGCCGCTCCCAGGTCCGATGGAAGACGATCTCCCGCCCGTCCCGGCAGACCGCCTCGTCCCGGAGGAGGAAGTCGGCCGCGTCGCAGGCGGTCTCGGAGCGGGTCTCGACGGTCACGTCCCAGGACAGTTCGGGCCGGTGCAGCCGGACGGTCCGCGCCGTCCGCGCGCGGGCCGAGTGCGGGTCGCGCTCCCGGATCGTTCGGATCTCCTCGGTCTCCCCGGTCAGTTCGAGGCCGTCCGGATACCGTCGCACGCCGGTGGGGCCGGGGCGCGTCTCCAGCCGCCACTCGCCCGCCGCGAGGTCCCGGACCAGCAGCCGGGCGGGCGGCGGCGGGTCCAGGGTCGCGGGCGAGCTGACCCCGAGCGGCTCCGAGTGCTCCGGCTCCGCGAAGCGGACCTCCTCGCCCGGTCCCTCGGCGGCCGGGAGTTCGAGCAGCGAGCCCTCGGGTTCCAGGACGAAGCCGGCCTGGCTTGCCGGGTCCGCCGGGTCCGCCGTGCCCGACTGCGGCCAGACCCGGGGCCAGTACGCGGAGGAGACGGCGAGCCGGATCCGGTGTCCGGGCGCGAAGGTGTGCGCGACGGGGCTCAGCGCGAGGGTCACCTCCTCCGCCGTCCCGGCCGGCCAGGCGTGGGCGCGCTCGGTGCCGTGCCGGGCGGCGAGGTTGAGCACACCGAGGGCGATCCGTACGGACGAGCCGTCGGGCGCGACGTCGCAGAGCCGGGCGACGGCCTGCCCGTGCGGGACGTCCATCCGCAGCCGCAGCGTGACCCGGGGCCGGCCCAGGACCGTGACCGGCTCCCCGGTCACCGGGAAGTCGAAGCACGCCGAGTACGCGTCGTCGGCCCGCTGGTCCCCCGGGATCCCCTCCCCGCCGTCGGCCGGGTCGCCCGCCTCCGCCCCGGTGCACTGGGGCGAGTCGACGGGCCGGGGCGCGCCCCGGAGCGCGTACGGCAAGGGGGTGCCGTCCCAGCCGTCTCTGCCGTCCCAGCGGTCGCCCGCCCCGGCGTCCAGGACGCGCAGCGCGGGCCCGGCCGCCGCCCCGCTGTCGACGCCCTTGAGGTGCTCGTCCCACCAGCGCAGCGTCTCGTGGAGGAAGCCGACGGCGGGCCCCGGCCGCCCGTGGTCCGGGTACCGGCCGGCCGCCCAGGGGCCGAGCACCCCGCGCACCCGGTCCGGCGGCAGGGTTTCGAGAAGCCGCAGCACCGTCTCGCGGTGCGGGCCGTGCGCCCCGGCGACGGCCAGCACCGCCGCCCGTACGGCGGTGAGGGGGACCGCCCGCCGGTCCCAGAAGTCGTCGCGGATCTGATGGGCGAGCCAGGTGTGCGCGGCGGGTTCGACGGCCGCGAGCCGCGCGAGCCACAGCTCGCGCCAGCCGGGCCCGGCGAAGGCGGGGTCCGGCGGGAGGCAGTCGGCGCTGAGCAGCGCGGCCGAGCGGGCGTGCAGGCCCTCCGCCGACGGCGAGCCGCCGGGGTACCGGCCGCCGTCGCGGTACGGGTCGGCCTCGGCTCCCACGAGTACCACCGCCGCCAGTGGCTCGGGGGCGAGCGCCGCCGTCCGCAGGGCGTGGTCCGCGCCCGCGCCGATGCCGAACATCCCGGTCCGGCCGGTGCACCAGGGCCGGGTGGCCAGCCAGTCGATCACCTCGGCGGCGTCGGCGGCGTCCGGGTCCGGTTCCGCGTCCGGGTCACGCGGGTCGCCCCGGCCGCCCGGGTCCGTGGCCCTCCGGGGGCCGCCGCCGCTGTTGCCGTGGTCGCGCGCGTCCACTCGTACGGAGGCGTAACCGTGGCCCGCGTACCAGGGGTGGCGCTGTTCGTCGCGTGGGGCGGTTGAGTCCGTCAGCCTTTCCGGCGAATACTCCAGCAGCGCGGGGACGGGATCGGGGGCGACCGGCCGCCAGACGCGTGCGTACAGGAGGGTCCCGTGACGCACGGGAATGCGGATGTCGTCCCGTCGGATGTCGGGGGATTCATATGCTTCTGTGCGGTTCTGCGGGCTGTGGCGCATGGCTGAGCCTCGATGCAGGGGGTGCGCCCCCGTCGCCGGAGCGGTCGTCCGGGCGGTTTTCCCGACTGGACACTGATCGCGGTGAAAAGGGCTACTTCGGGTCGTATGTGCTGATCACGAACATACCGGCGGTGGCGGGAAGGCGCTCATGGTGATCGAAACGCGACCGGATACGCTGACTTGAGTGAATCCACCGACACATCGACAATCCGTGTGATTATCAGCAGACAGGAGACCACCTCGTGACCGTCGTCGGGCCGTTCGGGCTGAGCGTGCGGGACCAGGCTCTTGAGGCCGATGTCCAGAACGGACTGTCCGCCGTGGAGGCGGGCCTGCTCGATGCCACCAAGAGCGAGGTGCCCTTCATCACGGAGGCCGCACAGCACCTCGTACGGGCCGGGGGCAAGCGGTTCCGGCCCCTGCTGGTGATGCTGGCGGCCCAGTTCGGCGACCCGCACGCACCCGGAGTGGTGCCGTCGGCCGTCGTGGTGGAGCTGACCCACCTCGCGACCCTCTACCACGACGATGTGATGGACGAGGCCGAGGTGCGGCGCGGTGTGGACAGCGCCAACACCCGCTGGGGCAACTCGGTGGCCGTGCTGACCGGCGACTTCCTCTTCGCCCGGGCCTCCCACATACTGGCCGACCTCGGACCCGAGGCCGTGCGCATCCAGGCCGAGGCGTTCGAGCGGCTGGTCACCGGCCAGATCCTGGAGACCGCCGGGCCGCGCGACGGACGCGAGCCGGTGGAGCACTACCTCGATGTCATCGGCGGCAAGACGGGCTCCCTGATCGCCGTCTCGGGCCGCTTCGGGGCGATGATGTCCGGCGCGGACGAGCGCGTCGTGGACATCCTGACCCAGTACGGGGAGCGGCTCGGCGTCGCCTTCCAGCTCGCCGACGACGTACTCGACATCGCCAGCGACTCGCACGAGTCCGGCAAGACCCCCGGCACCGACCTGCGGGAGGGCATTCCGACCCTGCCGGTCCTCCTGCTGCGGGCGCGCGCCGAGGCACTCGGCCTGCCGGAGGACCTGGAGCTGGTCGCCCTGCTCGACGGGGACCTCTCGGACGACGCCCGGCTCGCGGAGGTGCTGCGCCGGCTGCGCGAGCACCCCTCGCTGGAGCAGGCCCGGCGGGACACCGTGCGGTACGCCCAGGAGGCGCGGGCGGCGCTCACCCCGCTCCCCGACTGCTACGCGAAGTCGGCTCTGGAGGAGCTGTGCGACGCGGTGGTGCACCGCGCGGGCTGATCCCCGACCGCCTGGCCCCGGTATCCGATTCCCGGTCCGTGCGACCAACCGCTCCGTTTCGGCGTCTCCCCTACGGGAAGGGGGAGGCGCCGCGGTGGTTCCCTCATCCCATAGCAGTAGGGCAAGTTGCTCCCGGGGGGTGACGCCCCCGCTCGGCCGATTTGGTCAGATGGAGAGCACCAGAACCGAGGAAACGGTTTCGGACCCACGGAGGTAGGCCACACCATGGCACCGAACGACAGCGCTCAGAACATCGATCAGGACCAGGACACCGTGCCGGTCCGACGCAGAGCGACGCGCTACTTCGTCCCGGTCGCCGTGGCCGGCGTGGCGGCGGCGACCATCGGGCTCGTCCCGGCGCTGGCCGCGTCGGGGGACCCCGACCTGCCGAGGATCAGCGCCCAGGAGCTGATCGAGAAGATCGCGGCCTCGGACACCGAGCGGCTCTCCGGCATGGTCAAGATCAGTACGGATCTCGGTCTGCCGTCGATAGCCGGGCTCGCCGAGGACTTCCTGCCCGAGGGCGCGGGCTCTGGCTCTGGCTCCGGCGCGGCCCCCGAGGAGAGGCTGGCGCAGCTGGCCACCGGCTCGCACACGCTGCGCGTCGCGGTCGACGGCCCCGACCGGCAGAAGGTCTCGATCCTGGAGGACAGCTCCGAGTACAGCCTGATCCACAACGCGGGCGAGGTCTGGGCGTACGACAGCGCCTCCAACGAGGTCTACCACGCGAAGGACGGCGGGACCCCGGGCGCGCGCGGCGGGGCCTCCGGCGAGAAGGCCGCCGAGGAGCTGCCCGGCACGCCCAAGGACTTCGCCGACCAGGTCCTGAAGGCGGTCGGCCCCTCCACCTCGGTGACCGTCGACGGCACCGCGCAGATCGCCGGGCGGGACGCCTATCAGCTGGCGGTCAAGCCCCGGCAGAGCGGTTCGACGATCTCCTCGATCAAGATCGCGGTGGACGCGAAGACGGGTACGCCGCTGAAGTTCTCGATCAATTCGAGCGCGGGCGGCAAGGCCGTGGTCGACATCGGCTTCACCAAGGTCGACTTCTCCCGGCCCGCCGCCTCCACCTTCGACTTCACCCCGCCGAAGGGCGCGAAGGTCACCGAGGCCGACGAGCCGCGGGAGGCCGAGGGCAAGTCCGGAAAGGGCGGCTCCGCCCACCAGGAGGAGCTGGACAAGGCCCTCGAAGGGCTCGGCGGCGGTCTGCCCGGCGGCCTCCCGAGCGGCGGCATGGACGTCATCGGCAAGGACTGGACCTCCATCGCCAAGTTCGGCGGCACGGGCGGCGACAAGGCGGAGCAGCCCGCCGACGGCGAGGTGCCGGCCGAGGCCCAGAACTTCCTGGACTCGCTCGGCGACCAGGTCAGCGGGGACTTCGGCAAGGGCACGGTCTTCAAGACCCGCCTGATCAACGCCCTGATGACGGACGACGGCACGGTCTACGTCGGCGCGGTCACCCCCGACGCGCTGGTGAAGGCCGCCAACGCGGACAGCTGAGCCACGAAACGCCACGACGCCACGAGGCCGGTCTCTTCCGGTCTCGTGGCGTCGCTGTGTACGCGGAGTGCGCGGAGTACGCGGATGGCCGGGCCGGGAGAGAGGGAGAGTGGAGCGGACATGACAGCGGTGATCGAGACCCACGGTCTCACCAAGCGCTACCGAGGCGGCCGGCTCGCCGTCGACCGGCTCGATCTCACCGTGCCGGAGGGCTCGGTCTTCGGCTTCCTCGGCCCCAACGGCTCCGGGAAGACCACCACCATCCGCATGCTCATGGGCCTCATCGAGCCCACCGCCGGGACCGCCCGGGTTCTCGGCGGCACGATCCCGGGCTCCGAGCGCTCGGTCCTGCCCCGGGTCGGGGCGCTGATCGAGGGGCCCGCGCTGTACGGGTATCTCAGCGGCCGGGACAACCTCACCCGGTACGACCGGGCCGACCCGACCGCCGACCCCCGCACCCGCCGGGCCAGGGTCGCCGCCGCCCTCGACCGGGTGGGGCTGACCCCGGCGGCGGACCGGGGGGCCAAGACGTACTCCCTGGGGATGAAGCAGCGCCTCGGGCTCGCCGCCGCGCTGCTCCAGCCGCGCGGACTCCTCGTACTGGACGAGCCCACCAACGGCCTCGACCCCCAGGGCATGCGGGAGATCCGCGCCCTGGTGCGCGAGCTGGCGGCGGACGGCACCACCGTCTTCCTCTCCTCCCACCTCCTCGACGAGATCGAGCAGGTCTGCACCCACACGGCGGTGATGGCGCGGGGCCGGCTGCTCGTCCAGGGCCCGGTGGCCGAGCTGGCCGCCGGGACCCGGGGCCGGCTGACCGTCGTCACCCCCGACCCCGGGGACGCGGCCCGGATCCTCACCGAGCTGGGCGTGGCCGGGGTGAGCGTCGGGGACGACGGCCGGGTGACCGCCGAGCCGCCGGGGGCGGACACCGAGCCGGCCGATCTCAACGCGGCCCTGGTGCGGGGCGGCGTACGGGTGAGGGGATTCGGCGTCGAGAAGGCGTCGCTGGAGGACGCGTTCGTCGCGCTGACGGGGGAGGGCTTCGATGTCGCGGGCTGAGTCGGTGAAGTCGGTGAAGTCGGTGGAACCGGGGATCCGGCCGGTGTGGTCCCTCGGGCTGCTCCGCTCCGAGCTGGGCGTCACCCTGCGCAGGCGGCGGACGCTCGCCCTGCTGGCGGTGCTGGCCGCCGTACCCGTGCTGATCGGCGCGGCCGTGCGGATCGAGACCGGCGACGGTGGAACGGTCGGATCCGGCGGCGGTGGGCCCGCCTTCATCGCCCAGATCACCAACAATGGGCTCTTCCTGGTCTTCGCCTCCCTCGCGGTGACCCTGCCCGTCTTCCTCCCCATGACGGTCGGAGTCGTCGCGGGCGACGCGATCGCGGGCGAGGCGGGCGCCGGCACCCTGCGCTATCTGCTGGTCGCCCCGGCCGGCCGCACCCGGCTGCTGCTCGTCAAGTACGCCACCGTCCTCGTCTTCTGTCTGATCGCCACCCTGGTGGTGGCCCTCTCCGCCCTCGCCGTCGGGGCGGTGCTCTTCCCGCTCGGCGAGGTCACCACCATCTCCGGCACCACCATCTCCTTCGGGTCGGGGGTGCTGCGCGCCGCGCTCGTCGCCGTGGTCGTGGCGGCCTCCCTCGCGGGGCTCGCGGCGCTCGGCCTGTTCGTCTCCACGCTCACCGACAGCGGTGTCACCGCCATGGCGACCACGGTCGGACTCCTGATCACGGTGCAGATCCTGGGGTCGGTGCCCCAGCTGGACGCGATCCACCCCTATCTCTTCCCGCGCTACTGGATGTCCTTCTCCGATTTGCTGCGAGAGCCGTTCCACTGGGAGGAGATCCACCGGAACCTCGGACTCCAGGCGGTGTACGCAGGGGTGTTCGGGGCAGCGGCCTGGGCGCGGTTCACGACGAAGGACATCACCGCGTGAGCGGGGCCCTGCGGCCGGCCGACCGGTGTTTCCGGCCGGCCGGCCGCAGGGCGCGGTGGCTCAGGGGCAGGTGGTCAGGATGACGGAGACGACGGTGCAGGTGACCGACGCGCTGTCGTTGGCCGGGTTCGGGTCGGCCGGGGCGGACGCGGTCCGGTTTCCGGTGACCGTGACCTTGCCGAGCGAGAGCAGATGGAGCGGGACGCGGAACTTCTTGTCCACGGCCGTGCCGTTGGCGATCGCCCCGTAGACGCAGGTGACGGTGGAGGACGAGACGGTGCAGCCGGGGGAGAGGTTCGTCGCGGTCGCACCGGGCGGCAGGGACGCGGTGACGGTGGCCGAGTCGACCGCGTCGGGTCCGGTGTCGCGGGCGGTGAGCGTGTAGCTGAGATAGGGCACCAGGATGCCCAGGTGGGGCTGTGCGGAGAGGTCGACGTCGATGTCGGCGGTCGGGGCGATGTAGGTGAACTCACCGGCCGGTGTGATGGAGCTGGTGCCGCCGGGGGTGGTGACCCGGACATCGACCGTGCCCGCCGCGTGCGCGGGCGCGGTGGCGGTGCAGGAGGTGGCCGAGCAGGTCACACCGGTGGCGGGGGTCCCGCCGAAGGTGATGGCGGTCGCGCCGTTCAGATCCGTTCCGGTGATGGTCACGGGGGTTCCGCCGGCGGTGGTCCCGCTGGTCGGGGAGAGGCCGGTGATCTCGGGCGCGGGAATCGTGTGGAGGGCTACTTCCCTGGGGCTGCTCAGCCCGCTCGCCACGGTGGTGACGGTGTTGGTGGCGGTGTCGATGGCGTAGAGGTACCCGGGGACGTTGGAGGTCCCGCTGACCGGGTCGGGGACGTAGACGGTGGTTCCGGCGGAGTTGACCTCGACGTCCTGAGGGATGCTGAAGCCGCCGACGGTCGTGGTGAGGGTGTCGGTGGCGGTGTCGACGACATGGACGCCGCTGCTGAGGGGGCTGCCGCCGTAGACGGTGCTGCCGTCGGGGGTGATGTCCACGCTGGTGGTGTTGACGGCGGTGGAGATGGTCGCGGTGACGGTGTTGGTGGCGGTGTTGACCTTGGTGATGCCCGCGCCGGCGGTGGCGACGTAGACGGCGGTGCCCGCCGGGTTGACGACGGAGCCGAAGGCGGCGGCAGACATGGGGATGCTCGTGGTCACCGCCGCGGTCGCGGTGTCGATGACGACCAGCCGGTTCGGCCCGGTGGCAGCGACATAAGCGGTGGTCCCGGCCGGGTTGAGAGTGATGCCCTGGAGGCTGCCCGTGACGGGGATGGTCGCGGTGAGGGTGTTGGTGGCGGTGTCGATGACCTCCACGGTGTGCGCGGTGGTGTCGGCGACGTACAGGGCGGTGCCCGCGGGGTTCAGGGTGAGTGCCGTGGGGATGCCCGCGAGCGGGACGGTGGCGGTGACGGTGTTGGTGGCGGTGTCGACGACCGCGACGGTGTTGGCGAGCGCGGTCGCGGCGTACACGGTGGTACCCGCGGTGTTGATCGCCACGTCCTGGGCGAAGCCGCCGACCGGGACCGAGGCGGTCACGGCTCCGGTGGCGGTGTCGATCACAGAGACGGCCTTGCCGTTGAAATCGCTGACATAGGCGGTGGTGCGGCCGGGCTGCACCGCCTGTGCGGACGGTCCGGTCAGAGCGACCAGGCCCGTCGCGGCGAGCATGACCGCGGCACCTGCCGAGATCCGGCGACGCCACCGGGTGTGCGGGGGTCTCGGCCGTATGGTCGGCTGCATGGTTGGTCCCCTCTCCCCACGGTCCCGCGACCCGGCGGCGGGGCACGACGGCCCCCGACGACCACCGGAGCGGTCCCGTACGGCCCCCGCCCGTCCCGACGGCAAACGAGCCCGGCAGGTACGGCGGGAACCAGGGCAATCGTCATGGAGCGGGTATCGGGCCTGCTGCCGGAAACACCGGACATGGCCGGAAAGCCGACACAGGTGTCCGGATCGCCCGCCGCGGCCGGCCGGCAGCTCCAGGAGCAGGAGAACGACCGCATGCGCGTGCGGGGAGCGCACGCGCATGCGGCCGGGTGGGGGGTGGCGGTCCTGCGGTCTCTCTGTCTTTCTGCCTTTCAGGCTCAGAACACGAGCTTCCAGCTGTCGATCCGGCCGCTGTCCTGTGAGGCCACATCCTGGACGCGCAGCTTCCAGTCACCGTTGGCGGGCTCGCTGGACGCGTCCACCGTGTACGTCTCGATGACGTTGTCGGCCGAGTCGTTGGCGCTGGAGTTCTTCAGCCGGTACGCGGTCCCGTCCGGAGCCACCAGGTCCACCACCACGTCGCCGCGCCAGGTGTGCTTGATGTCCACGCCGACGGAGAGGGCCGCCGGGGCGTTTCCGGTACGGCCCGAGACGGTCACCGTCGAGGTCACGGCCGCGCCGTTGTCCGGGATGGCGACATCGGCGGTGTTCTCGTAGGTGTCGCCGGGCGGCGTGGTGCCACCGGTGCCCAGCGTCCAGATGGCGTGCGCGATCGCGTCGCTGTTGCGGTCCAGCGCCGTGTCGTTCACGTTCGACGTGTTGTCGCACGAGGAGTGGTAGCAGCGGTCGAAGGCCTGGCCGGCCGTGCCGCCCCACTTCTGCGCCTGCGCCGCCGTCTTGGTCCTGCTGGCTCCGGTGAAGAGCCCGCCGACCGCTATCCCCACATTCTTGAAGGACGCGTGGTCGGAGCGGCCGTCGCCCTCGGTCTCGATCTCCGTGGCGACCCCCAGGCTCGAGAAGTAGCTCTTGAAGACGCCCTCCAGGGTCGGGTTGTCGTCATAGACGAAGTAGCCCGGGTTCGGCGAACCGATCATGTCGAAGTTGAGATACCCCGAGATCTTCGCGCGCTCGGCGGCCGGGAGATTCGCGACGTAGTGCCGCGACCCGATCAGCCCCAGCTCCTCCGCCCCCCACCACCCGAACCGCAGATGCTTTGTGGGCTGGAGCTGCGCCCGCGAGACCGCCAACGCCGTCTCCAGCACCGCCGCCGACCCGGTCGCGTTGTCGTTGATGCCCGCGCCCGAGGTGACGGAGTCGAGATGCGCCCCCGCGAACAGCACCTGGTTGGCGTCGCCGCCCGGCCAGTCGGCGATCAGGTTGTAGCCGATCTGACCGCCGGAGGTGAACTGCTGCACGGTCGTCACGAACCCGGCGGCGTCCAGCTTGGCCTTCACGAAGTCGATGGACGCCTTGTAGCCGGGACGGCCATGGGCCCGGTTGCCGCCGTTGGCGGTGGCTATCGACTGGAACTGCGTCAGATGCGCCTTGACGTTGGCGAGCGGTATGTCCGGCGCGGCCAGCGCCTGCACGGCGGCGGCGGCAGCCGGGGCGGGCGCGGCCGTGGACGCGGTGGCCGCCGGTGCGGCCGTACCCAGCAGCCCTGCCAGGGCGATGACGGCGGCCGCTGCGGTGCGCCTTGGTGCGGAGAGCTTCATACGACGGCTCCGGTATTCCGTGTGGGGACAGGACGGAACGTGCGAGACGCCCCGGAACGCACATTCCAGGGCGCTGGAGCGATGGCTCTGAGCATCCGAGCGCTTGGCGGCGCGCTCTGTCGAACAGCTGATGCACGGGTGTGCTGTGCTTGTGCGTTCGAAGAGTTCAGCGACAGTTCGTCCTACCGTCAAGGGCGGAAACCGGTCAGTTGTGTTCACTTAACGAACACTTTGTGCTGTGAAATGCCTAGGGAACCTCTGATTCCTCCCTGTGCCGCCCTGCCCCCCGGGCCCCCGGGACCCGCCCGGCTCACTCCACGCAGTACTCGTTGCCCTCCGGGTCCGCCATCGTCGTCCAACTGCCCATCGGCTGCCTCTGCTCATACAGCACCGTCGCCCCCAGCCCCTCCAGCCGCGCGACCTCCGCCTCCCGCCGGCCCGCTTCCGTATGAACATCGATGTGCAGCCGGTTCTTGACCGTCTTGCCCTCCGCCACCCGCTGAAAGAGCAGCCGACGGCCGAGCCCCACGCCCGTCCCTTCCTCGAACGGGTCGTCCGGATGGCGGACGGCGGCGAAATCCCGCCAGGCATCGCGATCGTGATGCCGGATCGTGGAGTCCTCGGGCAGCTGCCCGTTCTCCCTCAGTCGTTCGATCAGTGCGCTGTGGTCCTCGACCGTGTAGCCGAGCGCCTCGCCCCAGAAGTCCGCCTGCGCGGCGGGGTCGGCGGCGTCGATCGTCAGTTTCCAGTGAAGTGCCATACGAACACTCTGCCGTGAGCCACTGACAACGGGGTGGCGCGGCGCGGCCGAGCCGCGCTGACCTGGAGAACGTCGATGTTCACTCCAGCGAGATGACGGGCATCTCGGGGTGCTGGAGGTGCTGTCCCGCCGCGTCGACGGTGAGGCGGAAGGTTTCCGGGCCGGGGTGACCCGCTGCCGTGTGCGCGCCGAGGATTTCTTCGACGCGGTCCCAGAGGCGGAGGGGCCCGGCCTGCCGGACGCGCAGCAGATCGCCCTCGGGAGCGAGGGCGGCGACGGAGCCGGTGGTGACATCGATCAGAAAGGTCGTGCCGTCGACTGTGGTGATCTGGCTGTTCGGCAGGGCCGACTGGACCAGGAAGCGGGTGAAGAAAGCTTTCTCAGTGGCGGCGGTGAGCCAGTCGACGGTGTGACGGGCGGTGGTGGGAGGCACGTCGGTCAGGAGCGAGTTCCAGTGGGCGGGGTTCCCGAAGCCGGGGGCCTGGTGGGGGCGGGCGAGCATGAAGGACACGGTTCCTGGGAGAAGCGGGCCGCTGGCGGTGCCGTCCTCGTGGACGGTGAGCAGGGTGCGACCGAAGCCGAACTGCCAGCCGCCGAGGGTGGTGAGGATCTTCCCTCCAGGCCGGGTCTGGGCGATCCACGACCGGGGGACGGTAAGGACGGAGCAGGCGGCGACGATCCGGTCGAACGGGGCCGACGGCCAGTAGCCGTACAGGCCGTCCGCGACGGCGAGATCGGGGGTGTACCCGAGGCCGTAGAGAGCGGTGGCCGCCTGTTCGAGCCGGTGATCGTCGACTTCGAGGGAGGTGATCGCGTCGGAGCCGTACCGTTCGCAGGCCAGCGCGGTGGAGTATCCGCTGCCCGTTCCGATCTCCAGGATGTCCTGGCCCTCGGCCAGATCCGCGTCCTCCCACATCCGTAGGACCAGCGACGGCAGGGTGGACGAGGACGTGGGAGAGCCGCCGCCGTGCGGCTCGGGGCGGTCCCAGTCGGGCTCGTCGCCGTCGAGCTGGGTGACAAGGCTCTGGTTGGTGTAGACGGCGGCGAGCCACCGTTCGGGATCAAGCTTGGCGGTGACCGGCTCCCACCGCGTGAACCCCTGCGGCGAGGGCTTCTCGGCCGGCAGACAGAACCCCGGGGCGAACCGGTGCCGGGGGACCGTCTCCACCGCCGCCCGCCAGCCGTCAGCCCGTTCGCCGCGCACCACGGCAGCGGCCAGCTCGCTCCTGAGCTGCCGCGCACGCTCGGTTTCGTCGGTGCTGGTCATGGGCGGGGTCCTTCCGTCAGGAGCCGGGCGAAGGCGACGCTCCGGCCGTCCCTCCGAGCCGACCGGCCACCGAGTGGGTACCGTGAGCACCCCACCGGAGGGCGGGGATCCCCGTCCCTGACGAGCAATGAGCACACTCGATCCGATCAGGTGGAGCCTGAGGGAGACCATTCCGGCGTCGCAGCGGGAAGCTGTGGCCGACCTTGTCGCAGGGCGGGCATGCTTCACCGCATTGGTCGCGAGGACATCACGATGCCGACGAGGGGGACGGCGTGGGCACCACGGCGGCGGTCGCCATGCCGTTCGCGGCAAGGTCGAAGTGGTCCAGCACCACACTCCGCACCAGCACACCGGGGAAGTCCTCGAAACGGCCCAGGGTATCCGCGATGGCGGCGGTGAGGGTTTTGGCCCGGACGACGCAGAGGAACCCCGAGTACCCCGGCCCCTCTTCCAGCCCGATGCCGCCCTCCGCGAAGCGGTCGAGGCCATCCAGGAAGTCCTTCTGCCCGTCGGTGAGCGGGGCGTCCAGCACGAGGTTGAAGTACCAGCTACGCACAGTTCCGGTGCTTCCCTGTGAATTGGTCAATCTTGTTCGCCTCTTCTCCCTGGCTGCTGGGCGTGCAGTACACCGTGATGTTCTTACTGCACGGACAGCAGATCACCCAGCCCCATCGGTGGCGATTCTTGTCGTGCGTCACCTTGAGGCCCGCCGCTTCCGCCCTCTTGAGAGCCGCTTCAACGTCCTTCTTCTGATGCCGGTCACCGAGTCCCATGCCACCACGTTCTACGGGCAGGCGGCTGGACAGGCTGCTGAGCAAGAGGCAGGTCACTCCAACGAGCTATCCCCGACACTGACGACCACACGACCGAGCCCCGCCGTTCCGGAAGACGGGAACGGCGGGGCTCGGAGATGGTGTTGTACGGGTGCCTAGACCTTGCTGGACCGGGCGAGGGCGACCAGGCCGGCGAAGGCTGAGGGGGAAACCGTCAGGGTCGGGCCGGTCGGGTTCTTGCTGTCCCGGATTGGGACGACCTGGGTGGCGGGCACGTGGTCGGGAGCCCATTCGACGCAGGTGCCGCCGTTGTTGCTGTAGCTCGACTTGACCCAGCGGAGGGAGGGAGATTCCGTTGCCATGGGGTCTCCTAGACGTCGGCGGTCCGGGCGAGTGCGATCAGCCCGGCCCAGGCGGAGGTGCTGACCATCAGGGACGGGCCACTCGGGTTCTTGCTGTCCCGGATCGGGACGAGCTGAGTGGCGGGCACGTTCGAGGGGGCCCACTCCACGCAAGTCCCGCCGTTGCTGCTGTAGGAAGATTTGACCCAGTGGGTGGGTTCGGTGGTCGTCACGGGGTGCCCTTTCGTAACTCGCGGATCATAGCCACGGATTCCGCTTGAGAGGCTGATACGGCCAACAGTTGATGGTAGGCCTTCAACAGGGGCCGGACCGATGCTGTTTCGCGCTCCAGATGTCCCTGGGTCTGAGACTCGACATACGAGACCACGGAGCAATCGGGCAGCGTCAGCAGGTTGACCGGCCGGTCAAATGCCCTGCGTTCCCCTATCGCATAGGGGGCGACATGCAGCGCGGTGTTGGGGAGCGCTGCGAACTCCACCAAGCGGTCAAGCTGCGCGTTCATCACATCGGCCCCACCGACGGGGCGGCGGATACAGCTTTCGTCTATCACCACGATCACCATGGGGGGCTGCGGCCGTACCAGCGCGGCTTGTCGCCCTGCGAGGAAGTCGGCTCGTTCGTCCGCCTGTTGTTGAGTGATCGCACCCCGGTGGACGGCACTGCCGTCCACCGCCCGTGCGTACTCGGGTGTCTGCAACAGGCCGGGGATGATCCCGATCTCGTACACCCTGATTTCTGTCGCGCGGCCCTCAAGGTCGACGTACTGCGGGAAGCCTTCCAGCAGCACACCGGTCCGGATCTCGCGCCACATGCGTTCGAACGTATCTCCGGTGCCAAGTGCGGTGTCGGCACTCACTGAAAAACGGCGGGTTGGCGGTTTATTGGCAGTTTCTACCCCGGAATGTGCCTGCCGGTGTACCCCATCCGTGCCGCGAGTTGGTCCTGAGTCCAGCGGTGGTCCTCGCGCGCACTGCGCAAACGCGCCCCGAATGCCGCTTCTTGGCTGCTTTCGGGGTCCAACTCCTTCAGGTTTACCAACGTTCCCTCCATGTTCCGGACGTTGAAGAGCGCCTCCTCGTAGGGCCACGCTGCACCTCTTGGTAGTGGATTCGCTACGGAGAGGAGTGGGTGATGGTTGTGGCTGATGCTCCCGATTTCCCCGGCCCGGACAGTGGTCTCGTGGTGGGTGACATCGCGTACGACACCCGGGCCAGGGCTGTCGGGGTCCTCATGGCCGAGTACGGCACGCTCTACTTCCTCCGGCCGCTCGACGGTGGCCGGGAGTGGGACGTTCCGAAGGGGAAGGTCCGCCTGGCCACGGTCGCCGACCGGCTCTTCCCGGCCGTCGCCGAGGTCAATGCCGAGAGCCTCCGTCGAGCGGGCCACCGCCCCTGATCCCCTTCAAGCCCCCCTGGCCACCCACCCACCCAGAACAGGAGACCCAGTGCCACGCCGTACCCCAGTGGAGAAGGCCGCCGCCCGAAACCGCGTCATCGCCGAGCGGAACACCGTCATCACCCGCTACACCCGGGGCGATTCCCTGAAGGCCATCGCCCGGACGTACGACGTCCACGCCCCGTGGCTCGCGGTTCGCCTCACCCGCTGGGGCGTCCCCGTCCGCACCCACGCGCACGCGACCTCCCACACCCACGTACACCGGGACGGCGACACCGGAGCCGTCACGGGCATCCACTGCCCCGACCCCGCCCGATGCGGACGGATCGACGCCCCGGCGGCGGGCACACGGTTCTAGGAGTTCGCGGCCTCCGCCAGGACACGTGCCAGTTCGCGGGGACAGGAGGCCATCGGCCAGTGGCCCGAGTCGAGGTTCGCGTAGTCGAGGCGGGTGGCGCGGGCGAGTTCGGAGCTTTCGCCGGTGGCGATCCAGTGCTGGGCCTGGGTGGGGGTGAACTCGGGGCAGACGATCAGGGTGGGGATGTCGAAGCGGCGCTCGTCGGTGAAGTGGACGATGCCCTTGGTGACCGCTTCGGGGACGGGGACGGCGATGGAGGCGAGGCGGTCGCGGGTCGGCTGGTCGAGGTCGGCGGTCTCCGGGCCGTCGAAGGGGGCCCAGCCGGGGAAGGGGACGAGGCCGCCCTCGGCGGCGAAGTCGTCGGCGTAGGGTCGTCCGTCGTCGGAGGGGAAGCCGCCGACGAGGGCGACCTCGGCGACCTTCCCCGGCCGGGCGTCAGCGGCGAGCCAGGCCAGGGTCGCGGCTGCGGAGTGGCCTACCACCAGGGGCTTTCCGGGGGTGGCGTCAATGGCGGCGAGGACCGCCGCCAACTGGTCGCCGAGGGTCGCGGAGGCGGTGCCGTCGCCCTGGCCGGGGAGGGTGAGCGGCAGGGGACGGTGGCCGAGCGCGGTGAGTTCGGGTACGACCTCGTCCCAGACGGATCCGTCGAACCACAAGCCGGCGATGAGCACGATGTCCATGGTGGATCTCCCGAGGAGAGTCGGATCCGGTCGCCAACACGCTACGGGGAGGCTCTGACATCGAGACCCGGGGAAAACCCGTGTGGTTGAGGGACGGGCGACACCTAGCATGACCCGCTATGCCTTCCAACCAGCACATAGTCGAACGGGCCCTGGAGCGGATCGACGCGGGCTATGTCTTCCCGGAGAGGACCGCCGCCGTCGAGGCGGCGATCCGGGGACGTCTCGCGGCCGGCGCGTACGAGGACCTGGACGGTCCCGCTCTCTGCGAGGCGGTGACGGGGGACCTCCAGGAGGCGTGCCCGGACAAGCATCTGCGGCTGCTCTGGACGCGGGAGCCGCAGTCGGTGGAACCGGTGGACGACGACGGGGGGCGGGCCGCGTTCCGTGCGCTGCTCCGGGCGGAGGGGCAGGGGATTCGCCGGGTCGAGCGGCTGGAAGGGAACATCGGGCTCATCGAGCTGAGCCGCATCGCGACCGCAGTCGAGGGCGCGGGCGCGATCGGCGCGGCCATGGAGCTGGTCGCGCACAGCTCGGCGCTCGTGCTGGATCTGCGGACGTGTCTGGGCGGGTCCCCGGAAGGGGCGGCGATGTGGTGCGGCTACTTCTTCCGGGACGATCAGGTGCATCTGAAGGACATCTACGACCGGCGCACGGACACGACCCGCCAGTTCTGGACGGCCGGTCACCTCCCCGCACCGCGCTACGCGGACCGCCCGGTGTACGTGCTCACGAGCGGGACCACGTTCTCCGCGAGTGAGGACATCGCGTACACCCTTCAGGCCCACGGCCGGGCCGTTGTCGTCGGGGAGACCACCCGGGGCGGCGCCCATCCCACGGAACGCCACCCGATCACCGAGCACATCCTGGTGACGGTGCCGACGGGGCGGACCGTCAATCCCCTCACGGGCACCAACTGGGAGGGCGTGGGAGTCGTTCCGGATGTTCCGGTTCCGGCGGAGCGAGCCTTGGAGGAGGCGATCGGTGCGGCTGTGCGGCGGGTGGAGGCACCGCCCCACTGACCGGACGGGGGTGCGAGGAACGTCACGTCGGGGGCCGGTGCGGGGGCGCTTACCTTGGGACGATGGACATATCGCCCGCCGGTGGACCGGACGGACCGGCCGCCGACTGCCCCCTGGTGGGGGTGGTCGCCGCCTATCTGCCCCGGCTCACGGAGTTCGCCTTCGAACCCGGACTGGTCGCCGCCGTCGACCAGCATGCGGCGGCGGTACGGGACGCGCTGATTCCGGCACCCCGGCGGGGCGGCTCGGCCGTCGTTCTGGCGGCGGCGGGGAGCACCCCCGTACGCAGGGAGGACCTCGCGGACTATGTCCTCGGCTTCACGGACTGGCTCGCCGAGACGGAGTGGATCGAGCCGGTGGGCCACGACTTCGCGACGCTGCGGCTGACGGCGGTGTGCTGGCTGGTCAGGGAGCACGATCTGCTGAGCGGATGAGACAGGGCGGCCCCGGAAGCCGCCGGGCCGCCCTGTTCCGTGCCTACACGTACCGGATTCCCCTCACATCGGGTCGAAGCGCTCCGGGTCGTCGGGTCCCTGACGGCGCTCGGTGGGGCCGCGCTCGCCCGCCGCCGTGCGGCTGCCGGGGGCCGGGGCGCCCGCCTGGGCGTCGGACCGGCCGCGCTGGTAGGCGCTGATGTTGTCGCGGGCGCCGGCCGACTCCTCCTCGGCCCGGGAGAGCCAGCGCTCCCAGCGGGAGCGCATCGGCCCGATCAGACCGCCGCCCGCGCCGACGATCACGATGCCCGCGGCCGTGGCGAGTACGGCGGTGAGCAGCGGTCCGGTGACGGCGGTGGCGATGCCCGCCTGGCCCAGCGCCGCGATCACGCCGAGGCCGACGATGAACGCCCAGGCCACGGTGGCCAGGACCTTTCCGTAGGAGACGCCGCCCAGCGCCCCGAGGATGATGTCGCGCACCGCGCGGGCGATGGCCATCGCCACGACGACGATCACCAGGGCGACGAAGGCCTTCGGCAGCCAGGCGACGGCGGCGGCGATCATGTCGCTGATCGGGTTGGGTCCGAAGGCCCCGAAGGCCAGTTGCAGCACGATCAGCAGCAGACCGTAGTAGACGACCTTGGTGAGGATGCCGGTGGCGTCGTACTTCGAGCCGCGCAGGGCGTTGGCGGTGCCGCTGCGCTCGGCGAGCCGCTCGAAGCCCACCTTGCGGAGCAGCTTGTCCACCACGCGGGCTATGAGCTTCGCGATGAACCAGCCGATGATCAGAATCGCGAGGAAGGCGATGAACTTCGGGATGAACTGTGCCACCGCGGACCACGCGTCAGTGAAGCCCTGACTGAAGTCCACAGAGAGGGCGAGAGGCTGTGACATGACGCACTCACTCCGTCCGCTGGGCGGCCGCCGCGCTCCGGGGCCTGGACTTCGGTCGTAACACCCGGCGGGCGGGTGGGGCCTGCGGCGGGGGCCGGGACTGGGCCGGTGGAGTGGTAAATCGCGCGGTGGGACGGGGTACGGGCCCTTCGGGAGGGTCAGCCGGCGGGCTCGGCCGGGCCCCGGGGGGCGGAGCAGGCCCGGTCGGGCTCCGGGGCGGGTACGGGGGCCGCCCGAGGCGCGGTGACCCGGGCCCCGGCCGCCGCCGCGAGCCGCAGCGCCTGGGCCCTCGTCCTGCGGGCGGTACGCAGCGCGTCCCAGGTCAGACAGATGAGGGCCAGCCAGACCAGGGCGAACCCGGCCCAGCGCTCGGCCGGCATGGACTCCTTGAAGTACAGGATCCCCAGCAGGAACTGGAGCACCGGGGCCAGATACTGCAACAGCCCCAGCGTCGACAGCGGCACCCGGATCGCCGCCGCGCCGAAGCAGACCAGCGGGGCGGCCGTCACCAGACCGGTCGCGGCGAGCAGCGCCGCGTGCCCGAGCCCCTCGGCCCCGAAGCTCAGGCCCCCGTCGGCCGCGAGCCAGACCAGGAAGCCCATGGCGGGGAGGAAGAGCACGGCGGTCTCCGCCGCCAGCGACTCCAGGCCGCCGATGTTGACCTTCTTCTTCGCCAGCCCGTAGGTCGCGAACGAGAACGCGAGCGTCAGCGAGACCCACGGCGGCTGCCCGTACCCGACGGTCAGCACCACCACGGCGGCGACGCCCGTGCCCACCGCCGCCCACTGGGCCGGCCGCAGCCGCTCTTTGAGCACCAGCACCCCGATGGCGACGGTGACCAGCGGATTGATGAAGTAGCCGAGGGCCGCCTCGACCACCCGGCCGTTGTTGACGGACCAGATGTACAGACCCCAGTTGACGCTTATCGTCACGGCGGCGACGGTGATCAGACCGAGCTTGCGCGGGCTGCTCACCAACTCCCGTATCCACCCCCACCGCCGCAGCGCGAGCAGTGCGAGCGCGACGATCGCCAGCGACCAGACCATCCGCTGGGCCAGGATCTCCATCGCCCCGGACGGCTCCAGCAGCGGCCAGAAGAGCGGGACCAGCCCCCACATCCCGTAGGCGGCGATCCCGTGGAGCAGCCCCGCCCGGTGTTCGCCGTCGCTCGGCCTCACTCGTCCTCCAGCCGCCATCTGCGTGTGCGTGTCATCCAGTCGAAGGTACGTGGCGTGGGACCGGGCTGTCATTGATAAGTCGACATGGAGCTGTGGCGGGAACCGGTGAAGAGATCAACTGCCCGGAACCAGGGCTCTGTTGTCGGCGTCGGACCGTACGATCGGGCTGATACGGGGGGAACCATGGCGTACGGGAGAGCTGTGCGCGCCGTCGGCGGCGCGCTGGCGTGCGGGCTGCTGATGACGGGGTGTTCCGGTGCCGACGCGGCCGGGAGCCCGCGCGCGGCACCGTCCGCCACGGACGCGAGTACGAGCGCGGGTGCGGGTGCGGGTACGAGTGCGGTTACGGGCTCGGGCTCGGGTACGGGGGTGAGACCGAGGCCGTCCGGTCCGGCCTTCACCCCCGATCCGGCCAAGGTCCCCAGGACGGCCGAAGCCGCCCGCGAGCTGGCCCGCGCGGTCGTCGCGGGCCCCGAGCTGTGGGGCCCGGGGTTCGTCGCCGGCACCCCGGCCCTGAGCGCTCCGGGCCACTGGCCCGTGCTGGACGAGCGCTGCGTCTGGCAGGGCGGAACCGTCCCGGCCGGTGTTCTCCACAGCGTCACCGCCTCCAGCGAACGGCCGGCGGCCGGGGCGGGCCGGAGCCCGCTCCGCGTCGCCGCCACCGTCACCGTGCACCGCGATGTCCGGCGGGCGGAGTGGGAGATGGCCGAGACCCTGGAGGAGGCGCTGCGCTGCCCCGGCCAGAAACTGCGCGAGGGCGAGCGCGTCGAGGGCCTGATGTCCATCGGCTACGCCTTCGGCAGCAAGTACAACCTCACCGCCGACGACTCGATCGGCGAGATCGGCCGGTATCGCGGCACGGAGTCCGGCGACCGGCCGTACGAGTACGGATGGTTCCAGTACCGGCTGGGCACCGTCACCGTCGCCGCAGTCACCAAGGGGGCCGACGGCCACACCAAGGACGAGATCAACAGGGCCAGGGTCGATGCCCTGGTCGGCATGGCCCGCCGCATCGAGACACGGCTGGGGACCGCCGGATGACCCCCGCCCCCGACGCCCCCGGCTCTCCCGAGGACCGTCCGCTCCCGGACCGGGCCCCCGCGGATCCGCGCGTACCCGCTGACCGGTCTCTGCCCGAGGACCGGCCCGGACAGCCCCCGCAGCCCCCGCAGCCCCCGCCCCGGCGGCGGGAGCCCGGCGAGCTGGAGCGGCTGCGGCCGGCGGACCCCTCGGCCGTCGCGGGCTACCGGCTCCTCGGCCGGCTCGGGGCGGGCGGCATGGGCGTCGTCTATCTGGGCCGTACGGAAGCGGGCGAGCTGGCCGCCGTCAAGGTCACCCTCGCCGACCAGGCGGAGGACCCCGACTTCCGGGCCCGCTTCCGCCGCGAGGTGGCCGCCGCCCGGCGGGTCTCCAGCCCCTGGGCGGTCCCCGTCACCGCCGCCGACCCGGACGCCCCCGAACCCTGGCTCGCCACCGCGTTCGTCCCCGGCCCCTCGCTCGCGGAGGCGGTCGCCGCGCACGGCCCGCTGCCCCCGCGCAGCGCCCGGATCCTGGGCTCGGCGCTCGCCCGCGCGCTCGCCGCCGTCCACGCGGCGGGCCTGGTCCACCGTGACGTCAAACCCGGCAATGTGCTGCTCGCCGCCGACGGCCCGCGCCTGATCGACTTCGGTATCGCGCGCGCCGCCGACGAGACCGCGATCACCGCCACGGACATGATCGTCGGCACCCCCGGCTTCCTCGCCCCCGAGCAGGCCGAGGCGCGCGGCTCCGAGATCGGCCCGCCCAGCGACGTCTTCGCGCTCGCCTGTCTGCTGGCGTACACGATCACCGGACGGCTCCCCTTCGGCCGGGGCGCGGTGGACGCGCTGCTCTACCGCACGGTCCACGACGACCCCGACCTCCGGGGCGTCGAGGACGCCGGACTCGCCGCGCTGCTCGCCGACTGCCTCGCCAAGGACCCGGCGCTGCGCCCCACGGCCGCCGAGGTCGCCGGGCGGCTGACCGAGGACGCCCCGCACGGCGCGGACTGGCTGCCGCCCGCCGTCGTACGGACCATCGCCGAGCGCTCGGCGCGGATGCTCGCGCTGCCCGGCATCGAGCCCACCGACCCCGGGCGGCCCCGGCCGCCGAGGACCGCGGGCCGCCGCAAGGCGCTGCTGGCGGCCGGCGGCGCCCTGCTCGCGGCGGGCGCGGGCGGCGGTCTCTGGGCCGCTCTGCGCCCGGAGGAGGGCTCCGGGACCGGGCCGGACCGCGAGCGGAGCTGGGCGATTGGCGTACAGGCCGATCTGACCGGACCCCAGCGGGCGCTGGGCATCGAGCAGGAGCGCGGGGCCCGGCTCGCGGTCGACGCGTTCAACACCCGCGCGGACCGGCCCTTCTCGCTCACCCTGACCACCGCGGACGACGCGGGCGACCCGGCCCGGGCGCTCGCCGCCGCCCGCCGTCTCGCCGCCGACCGCGAGGTGGCCGCCGTCCTCGGCTCCACCGGCGACTACACCACCGAGGCGGTGCTGCCCGTCTACGAGGAGGCCGTGCTGCCGCTGATCTCGGTCTCGGCCGGGTTGAATCTGCTGACCAAGGGGGTGAGCCGCGCCTTCACCCGCGCCTGTCCCGCGCACCCGGCGACCGCCGGCCGGCTCTCCTCCGTACTCCAGTCCTTCTACCAGCGGCAGCTGAAGCGGCCCGTCGGCCGACCCGGGGTGCTCCAGGACCGCGTCGACGAGCAGTACTCCTGGCAGTTCGCCGTGATGGCGACCTCCGAGCTCCGGAGGTACGGGCACCGAGTGCACCCCCGGGTGGTGCCCGCCTCGCTCGGCTCGTACGACTCTGTGATCGGCGAAATGCTGGACGCGGGCATCGACGCCTACCTCCACGCGGGCGGGGCCGCGACGGCGGCCAAGGCGGCCCGCGCGCTCAAGGCAGCGGGGTTCGACGGGCCGCTCCTCGCCGGGCCGCGCGTGCTGAGCGAGGAGTTCCTCCGGCTCGCGGGCGACGCCGCCGACGGCTGGGTGATCGGCTCCCCGGCCGCCGACACCGCCGGGGAACCGGCCGCGAAGCCCTTCGTGGCCGCGTACCGGAAGAAGTACGGCCGCGCCCCCGGCTTCTACGCGGGGGAGGCGTTCGACGCGGTCGGTCTGCTGATCGGGCGGCTGGTCATGACCGCCCGCGAGCGCGGCGGTCCGCTGCCCGACCGGGCGGCCCTCGCCGACGCGGTGCGGATCAACCACTACCGGGGCGTCATGGGGAGCTACCGCTTCGACCGCGAGACGGGCGATCTCGACGGTTCCGGCACCCGGCTCTATCTGGCCGAACGCGGCAGATTCCGCTTCCTCTCCGACGCCCCCGCCGAGGAACCCGCCCCCGCCCGGAAGACGACCTGAGCACCATGCCCGAGCGCACGACGGCACCGCCGCCGACCGGGACTTCCCCGGCCTCGGCCCCGACCGGGCCCGCCAGGACGGGCGCGCCGCCCCGGACCCCGCGGGGCGCGGCGGCCGGGACCACCCGGGCCCGCCCGGACGTCCGCCCCCGGGGGAGGGCCGCCGTATGCGCCCGCTGAAGACCGCCGACCCGTCCTCGATCGCCGGGTTCCGGCTGATCGGGCGCCTGGGCGCGGGCGGCATGGGCGTCGTCTATCTCGCGCGCTCGGCCCGGGGCACGCTCTGCGCGGTCAAGGTGATCAGGGCGGAGCACGCCGCCGACCCCGGCTTCCGGGCCCGCTTCCGGCGCGAGGCAGGGATCGCCCGGCGGATCACCGGACCCGGGGCGGTGCGGGTGGTCGACGCGGACCCGGAGGCCGAGGAGCCCTGGCTCGCCACCGAGTTCGTCCCGGGCCCCTCGCTGGCGGAGGCCGTCGCGGCGCACGGCCCGCTGCCCGAGCGCACCGTGCGCGCCCTCGGCGGCGGCCTCGCCGGGACCCTGGCCGGGGCGCACGAACAGGGTCTGATCCACCGTGACGTCAAACCCGGCAATGTGCTGCTCGCCCTCGACGGCCCGCGCCTGATCGACTTCGGCATCGCCCGCTCGGCCGGGGCGACCGCGCTGACCGCGACCGACGCCATGATCGGCACACCCGGCTATCTCTCCCCGGAACAGGCGCGACTGGCCGGGGCCGCCGAGGTCGGCCCGCCCAGTGACGTCTTCTCGCTCGGCTGTGTCCTCGCGTACGCCCTGACCGGCCGGCGGCCCTTCGGCACGGGGATGCCGGCCGCGATCGTCTTCCGCACCGTCCACGAGGAGCCCGACCTCGACGGCGTACCGCCCGGACTGCTGCCGCTGCTGCGGTCCGCGCTGGCCAAGGACCCGGCGGCCCGCCCCACCGCGCGCGAGCTGGGGGCCGCGCTCGGCGGTCCGCGCACCGGCGGGGCGGGCGGCCCCGGGGCCGACTGGCTGCCCCCGGGGCTGCCCGCCCTGATCGCGGAGCGCTCGGCGCGCGTCCTCGATCTGCCCGTTCCGGAGCCGACGGTGGCCGTGGGCGGCCCGGCGACTCCGGGGGTACGGAGTTCACGCCGCCGCTTCCTTGTCCTGGGGTCGGCGGCCGGAGCGGTGGCCGCGGGCGGGGCCGCCGGGCTCTGGTTCGGCAGCCGCCCGTCCGGCCGCCCGTCCGGCCGCCCGCCCGGCGGGCCCGGCACCGGGGCCGCCCCGCCCCGCCGGGTCGTCGGGGTCCTCGCCGATCTGAGCGGCCCGGACAGGGCCGACGGCGGAATCCGGGAGCGCGCCGCCCGGCTCGCCGCCGAGACCTTCAACGCGTCGCCCGACCGCCCCTTCGAGCTGGCCCTGCGCGTACGGGACGACGGCGGAGACCCCGGCAGGGCGCGTACGGCGGCCGAGGCGCTGGCGGCCGACCCGGCGGTCCTGGCCGTCCTCGACCTGACCGCCCGGAAGGTCACCCGGGCCACGGCGCTGCGCCACCGCGCCGCGGGACTGCCCCTGGTGGCGGTCGCGGCGGACTCCGCCCTGGCCCTGAACCCCGCCGAGCGGCGCGCCTACTTCGAGCTGCGCGCCGGTCACCGGTTTCTGCTCAGCTCCCTCACCCGCTACTTCGCCGTCCGGGGCGTCCGGCGCGTCGCCGTCGTGGCCGACCGCGCGAGCCCCGACTTCTCCTGGCCGGTCGCCATGCTGGCGACCGAAGTGCCGTTCGGCGCGGACGAGGTCGTCGTCCACTCCGTACCGGCCCGGGGCGAGGACTTCGCCGCCGTCGCCCGCGCGGTGCTGACCGGCCGTTTCGACGGAGTGATCTACGCGGGGGACTCGCCGTCCCGCGCGGCGCGGCTGGCCCGCGCCCTGGACGAGCGCCGCTACACCGGGGTGCGCGGCGCGCTCGAACCCGTGCTGGAGCCGGAGTTCCTCGCCCGCGCGGGGGCCTCGGCCGAGGGCTGGGTCTTCGGCACGGCGTACACCGGCCCGACGCGGTCGGCGGGACGCTCCCGGGCCGGGGCGTTTCTCGCCGCGTACCGGAAGCGCTGGAAGTCCCCGGATCCGGATCCGGGGCGGTACGCGGCGGAGGCGTACGACGCGGTGCTCTGGCTCGCCCGGGCGGTACGGGGGCCGGGCGGCGGGGGCCCGGCCGATCGCGCCGCGCTGCTGGAGCGGCTGCGCGGGGTGAGACACGAGGGAGCCGCGAAGGCGATCGTCTTCCGCGGCACCACCGAGCTGCTGGACGAGAGCGCGGGCGCGCTCTTCGTCCACCGGGTGGAGGGCGGCCGGGCCCGGTTCCTCGGCGAGCGCGGGGCGGTCACCGCGAAGAGCTGATGACAGGAAGAAGGCCCGGGAACGCCCTCGGCGGGTGTTCCCGGGCCCTTCCGGCCGGCACGCGCGTTATCCGGCGACGGTCCAGGTGTCGTTTCCGGCGAGGAGCGCGCCGAGGTCGCCCTTGCCCTGCTGTTCGACGGCGCTGTCGAGCTGGTCGGCCATGAGGGTGTCGTACACCGGCCGCTCGACGGAGCGCAGCACCCCGATCGGGGTGTGGTGCAGGGTGTCGGCGTCCGCCAGGCGGGAGAGCGCGAAGGCGGTGGTGGGGGAGGGGTTGTGGGCGTCGTGGACGAGGATCCGCGACTGGTTCTCCTCGGTGACCGCGACGACGGCGAGGTCCCCGGTCAGGGGGTCGCGGACGACGCCCTTGGAGTTGTCCGCGCCGAACAGGATGGGCTGGCCGTGTTCGAGGCGGATGACCGCCTCCTGGGCCTGCTCCTTGTCCTTGAGGGCCTCGAACGCGCCGTCGTTGAAGATGTTGCAGTTCTGGTAGATCTCGACCAGGGCGGTGCCGGGGTGGTCGGCGGCCTCGCGCAGCACCTGGGTGAGGTGCTTGCGGTCGGAGTCGATGGTGCGGGCCACGAAGGTGGCCTCGGCCCCGATCGCGAGGGAGACCGGGTTGAAGGGCGCGTCGAGGGAGCCCATCGGGGTCGACTTGGTGATCTTCCCGACCTCTGAGGTGGGGCTGTACTGGCCCTTGGTCAGCCCGTAGATCCGGTTGTTGAACAGCAGGATCTTCAGGTTGACATTGCGCCGCAGCGCGTGGATGAGGTGGTTGCCGCCGATGGAGAGGGCGTCTCCGTCGCCGGTGACGACCCAGACCGAGAGATCGCGGCGGGAGGTGGAGAGCCCGGTGGCGATCGCGGGGGCGCGTCCGTGGATGGAGTGCATCCCGTAGGTGTTCATGTAATAGGGGAAGCGGGAGGAGCAGCCGATGCCGGAGACGAAGACGATGTTCTCTTTGGCGAGACCCAGTTCGGGCATGAAGCCCTGCACGGCGGCGAGGATCGCGTAGTCGCCGCAGCCGGGGCACCAACGGACTTCCTGGTCGGACTTGAAGTCCTTCATGCTCTGCCGGGCTTCGGCCTTGGGGATCAGGGAGAGTGCCTCAGTCATGGATGGCCTCCTTGAGGGCCGTGGCGAGCTGGGCGGCTTTGAAGGGCATGCCGTTGACCTGGGTGTGGCTGTGGGTGTCGACCAGGTACTTCGCCCGGAGGAGGGCGGAGAGCTGGCCGAGGTTCATCTCCGGGACGATCACGCGGCGATAGTGGGCGAGGAGGGTCCCCAGGTTCGCCGGGAAGGGGTTGAGGTGCCGCAGATGCGCCTGTGCGATGGGGACGCCCTCGGCGCGCAGCCGGCGGACGGCGGCGGTGATGGGGCCGTAGGTGGAGCCCCAGCCCAGGACGAGGGTGGTCGCGCCGTCCGGGTCGTCGACCTCCAGGTCGGGGACCCGGATGTTGTCGATCTTGGCCTGGCGGGTGCGGACCATGTGCTCGTGGTTGGCCGGGTCGTAGGAGATGTTGCCGGTGCCGTCCTGCTTCTCGATGCCGCCGATGCGGTGTTCGAGGCCGGGGGTGCCGGGGACCGCCCAGGGCCGTGCCAGGGTCTCGGGGTCGCGCTTGTAGGGCCAGAAGACCTCGGTGCCGTCGGCCTCGGTGTGGTTGGGGCCGGTGGCGAACTGAACCCGCAGGTCGGGCAGGGTCTCGGTCTCCGGGACGCGCCAGGGCTCGGAGCCGTTGGCGAGATAGCCGTCGGAGAGGAGGAAGACGGGGGTGCGGTAGGCCAGCGCGATCCGGGCCGCCTCCACCGCCGCGTCGAAGCAGTCCCCGGGGGTCATCGGGGCGACGACGGGCACGGGGGCCTCGCCGTTCCGTCCGTACATCGCCTGGAGCAGGTCGGCCTGTTCGGTCTTGGTGGGCAGACCGGTGGACGGGCCGCCGCGCTGGATGTCCACGATCAGCAGCGGCAGCTCCAGCGAGACCGCGAGTCCGATCGCCTCCGACTTGAGCGCCACACCGGGCCCGGAGGTCGTCGTCACGGCGAGGGAGCCGCCGAACGCCGCGCCGAGGGCCGCGCCGATGCCGGCGATCTCGTCCTCGGCCTGGAAGGTGCGGATGCCGAAGTTCTTGTGCCGGGACAGCTCGTGGAGGATGTCCGAGGCGGGGGTGATGGGGTAGGAGCCCAGGTAGAGCGGGAGTTCGGACTGCCGGGCGGCGGCGATCAGGCCGTAGGACAGTGCGAGGTTCCCGGAGATGTTGCGGTAGGTCCCGGTGGGGAAGGCGCTGGTGGCGGGGGCGACTTCGTAGGAGACCGCGAAGTCCTCGGTGGTCTCGCCGAAGTTCCAGCCCGCGCGGTAGGCGGTGATGTTCGCCTCGGCGATGTGGGGCTTCTTGGCGAACTTGGTCCGCAGGAACTTCTCCGTGCCCTCGGTGGGGCGGTGGTACATCCAGGAGAGCAGCCCGAGGGCGAACATGTTCTTGGAGCGTTCGGCCTCCTTGCGGGTGAGGCCGAAGTCCTTGAGCGCCTCCACGGTGAGCGTGGTGAGCGGCACCGGGTGGACGCGGTAGGCGTCGAGGGTGCCGTCGTCCAGGGGCGAGGTGGTGTAGCCGACCTTGGCCATGGCGCGTTTGGCGAACTCGTCGGTGTTGACGATGATCTCGCCGCCGTGGGGGACGTCCGCGAGGTTGGCCTTGAGCGCGGCCGGGTTCATCGCGACGAGGACGTCGGGCGCGTCGCCGGGGGTGAGGATGTCGTGGTCGGCGAAGTGCAGCTGGAACGAGGACACGCCCGGCAGCGTTCCCGCGGGGGCGCGGATCTCGGCGGGGAAGTTCGGCAGGGTGGACAGATCGTTTCCGAATGAGGCGGTCTCCGAGGTGAACCGGTCACCCGTGAGCTGCATGCCGTCACCCGAGTCCCCCGCGAAACGGATGATCACCCGGTCCAGCCGGCGGACCTCTTTCGGTCCGGTTTCGGCGCCGGCGGCGGGCCCGCGCTGTTCACCGACGAGCGCCTCATCGGCCCCGTCGGCCTCGTCGGCGCGCTCGGCTGGGCTACTGACCTGACTGGTCACTGAACTGAACCTCCCTTGAGGCGGCTGTCCGGGCCGGTCGTCCCACTGGCCGGCCCAGAGCCACCCTACGTCGGTAAGGGTGGCCTACCCTGGACAGGCCGGGGAGTGGACGTCCCTTTGAGACACTTGGATGACCTGGTTTGTCGTAATTTATCCACCCTGATATGGCGTCCAGCACGAGGCTCCCCGCTCATTCTTTGGGTCTAGGACCAGGGGCTCCGGGTCCGGATCGGCGGCCCGCGCGCGGCTCACGCGGCGCACCGCTGACGGAGCGTCAGCCCGCTGGGGTTTCCGCTACGAATTGATGTACGTCAGCACCGCCAGCACCCGGCGGTGGTCCCCCTCGCTCGGGGAGAGGCCCAGCTTCTGGAAGATGTTGCTGACGTGCTTCTCCACCGCGCCGTCGCTCACCACCAGCTGCCGGGCGACCGCGGAGTTCGTCCGCCCCTCGGCCATCAGACCGAGGACCTCCCGCTCACGCGGAGTGAGATTCGCCAGTACGTCCTGCTTACGGCTGCGGCCCAGCAGCTGGGCCACCACCTCGGGATCCAGCGCGGTGCCGCCCCGGGCGACCCGTACGACGGCGTCGACGAACTCCCGCACCTCCGCCACCCGGTCCTTGAGGAGGTACCCCACCCCCCGGCTGCTGCCCGCCAGCAGCTCGGTGGCGTACTGCTCCTCCACATACTGCGAGAGCACCAGCACCCCGACGCCGGGATGCTCCTTGCGCAGCCGTACGGCGGCCCTTACACCCTCGTCGGTGTGGGTGGGCGGCATCCGGACATCGGCCACCACGACATCCGGCAGTGCACCCTGGTCCGCCAGCTCGCCGATTGTCTTGATCAGAGCCTCGCCGTCGCCGACTCCCGCCACCACATCGTGGCCCCGGTCCTTCAGCAGACGGGTCAGCCCCTCCCGCAGCAGCACCGAATCCTCGGCGATGACCACTCGTACTCTGTCTCTCGCGGCGTCGTCTCTCACGGCGTCCCGCACGGCGTTCTCCACGGCGCTGATGCCCCCCTGTCGATCCCGGTACCGCCCTGTCCCCACCAGCATCCCAGCAACACGGCCGGAGTGCGGAGGGCGGAGGGCGGTTCGCGGGGGGCTTCCGGCGGGGGAGGGGCTCAGCCGCGCCAGGGCAGCTCGGCGGTCACCGTGGTCGGCCCGCCGGCGGGCGAGTCGACGGCCAGGACTCCGTCGACCGCGCCCAGCCGCTCGGCCAGACCGCGCAGACCGCTGCCCGCGGCGAGATCCGCGCCGCCCCGGCCGTCGTCGGTGACCTGGAGCATCAGCCGGCCGTCGGAGCACCAGACGTCCACCGACGCCCGGCTCGCCCGAGCGTGCTTGCTGATGTTCTGGAGCAGCTCGGAGACGGTGAAGTACGCGATGCCCTCGATGGCCGCCGCCGGCCGCTCCGCGAGATCCACCTCCACGGTCACCGGTACGGCGCACCGCGAGGCGATCGAGGAGAGGGCGGCGCTCAGTCCCCGGTCGGTGAGGACGGCGGGGTGGATGCCCCGGGCCAGGTCGCGCAGCTCCCGCAGGGCGAGCTTGACCTCGCCGTGGGCCTCGTCGACCATCGCGGCGGCGGCCTCCGGGTCTTCGAGGAGCTTCTCCTTCGCGAGACCGAGATCCATGGCGAGGGCGACGAGGCGGGCCTGTGCCCCGTCGTGGAGGTCGCGTTCGATGCGCCGCAGGTCGGCGGCGGCGGTGTCCACCACCACGCCCCGGTCCGACTCCAGCTCCACCACCCGGGTCGCCAGCCGCGAGGGCCCCAGCAGACCGCCGATCATCAGCCGGTCCACCTGCGCGAAGCCCCGGATCAGCCAGGCGGAGACCAGCACCGTCGCCAGCCCCGCCGCCGACGCGCCCGCGATCTCGAAGGAGGTGTCCAGATAGAAGTTGTTGTTCCGCCCGTCGCCGTAGACCTGGATGCCCGGCTGATCGACGTAGGCCGGGAAGACCCACTGCCACAGCGGGTACGCCAGCAGCGCCCATCCCGTGACCCACAGGGTCAGCGACACCGCGAACGAGGTGATCGCCCAGGGGAGGTGCAGCAGCGCGTAGAGCAGATGACGCCAGGACACCCCGCTCTTGAGGACCGCGCCGACCCACGCCATCACGCCCTTCCCCTGCGGCCTGACCGGCTCGGGACGGTCCACGTCCAGCCCCAGCAGCGCCCGCGCCCGGCCGCGCTCCAGCGCGCCGAGGCCCCGGCAGGCCATCAGCCCGCCGGCCAGCACCGGCACCCCCAGGAAGGTGATCAGCAGGCCCGCGCCGAGCGAGACGGTCACGATGCCGAGGACGAAGAAGGCCACGCTGATCGGCAGCCCCAGCATCAGATGCCCGAACTCGCGCCAGGTGCGGCCCTCGAAGGGGGCGCGCAGAACCGGGGGGACGAAGGAGGAGCGGCTCTCGCGCCGGTCCTCCCACTGGGCGCGGGGGTGGTCCGTGGCCATCGGTGTCGTCCGTTCTGCGATGCGGGCTGTCATGGGACAAGAGTGCGCTGGTCGCGAGGCGCGCACCATGAGGGAGGTCGCCCTCTCCGGGCGGGGGTTTTCCCTACCGGGGCGGGGGTGCCGGCTGCCGGGGCGGGGTGATCGGGCGGGGCTGCCGGGCGGGAGGCGGCCGGGCCGCTCAGAGCGTGCCGCGCTCGCGCCACGGCACCTCGACCGTGACCGTCGTCGGGCCGCCCACCGGCGAGTCCAGCACGAACAGCCCGTCGACCGCGCCCAGCCGCTCGGCGAGCCCGGCCATCCCCGTACCGCCGTCCAGCCGGGCCCCGCCCCGGCCGTCGTCGCCGACCTGGATCAGCAGCCGGTCCGCGGACCGCCACACCTCCACCGACGCGCTCTTCGCCCCCGCGTGCTTGCTGATGTTCTGGAGCAGCTCGGAGACGGTGAAGTACGCGATGCCCTCGATGGCCGCCGCCGGCCGCTCGGAGAGATCGACCGACACCCGCACCGGAGCCGTGCAGCGGGTGGCGATCGAGGAGAGGGCGGCGCTCAGTCCCCGGTCGGTGAGGATGGCGGGGTGGATGCCCCGGGCCAGGTCGCGCAGCTCCTGAAGGGCCAGTTTCACCTCGCCGTGGGCCTCGTCGACCATCGCGGCGGCGGCCTCCGGGTCTTCGAGGAGCTTCTCCTTCGCGAGCCCCAGGCCCATGGCGAGGGCGACGAGGCGGGCCTGTGCCCCGTCGTGGAGGTCGCGTTCGATGCGCCGCAGGTCGGCGGCGGCGGTGTCCACCACCACGCCCCGGTCCGACTCCAGCTCCGCCACCCGCCGCTCCAGCTCGTCCGAGGGCGACAGCAGCCCGCGCACCATCGCCCGGTCGGCGTTGGCCAGCCCGCGCGCGAGGAAGGGGAGCACGGGCCAGAGCAGCAACAGGCCCACCATCATCACGGCGAAGGTCAGCACCCCCCACGGCAGCCGGATGAAGCAGTACAGCGCCGTCCGCCACGCCACCGGGTCCTTCAGGCCGCGCACCACCCGGGCGGCGAACCCGGCCCGCCGCCCCGGCCCGTGCAGCGGGCTCGGCTCCTCCACCCGCACCCCCAGCAGCGCCCGCGCCCGGGCCCGCTCCGACCTGCCGATCAGCCGTGCCCCGGCCAGTCCGAGCGCGAGCAGGGGCAGCCCGATCACGGTCACCGACAGCCCCGCACCCAGGCCGATTGTGAACGCCACGTAAATAAAACCGATCAGCGCAACCGGCAGATTGGCCAGAAGGTGGGCTGTCTCCTTCCAGGTGTGGCCGGTAAGGGCGAGTCTCGCGGGCGGCGGACGGTCGTCGCCGCCGGGCGCTTCGGAGGCGGTGCCGTACGCGGTGTCGCAAGAGGTGTCGGTCACGGTCATGAAGCCAGCCTGCCTGGCCGCCCACGGCGCACGCCATGGGGTACCTGGGTGGGATGAAGTGGGGATAACCCCACCTGAAGCGGGATGCGACTGCGGAGGGTCCCCTTAGCAGGGCCTAGACTCCCGTGCGTACAGAACACGGATCACCGAGCAGATCGCCGGCAGCCACTGCGCGGGAGATCCGCGAGGTCGAGGTCAGGGAGCGAGGGGCGGACGTGCCGGAACCCACCGTGGCCGTGCTCGCGGCGGATTATTTCGCCAGTTATTCGGTCGTGGGGCTGCTGGCCCTGATCGGCGTGATGTTCGTGGCCGTGGCCTTCGGAGCCGGGCGGTTGCTGCGGCCCGTGGCCCCCACACCGGAGAAGCTGCTCACCTACGAGTGCGGAGTGGACCCCGTCGGCGAGGGCTGGGCGCACACCCAGGTCCGCTACTACGTCTACGCGTTTCTGTATGTGATCTTCGCCGTCGACTCGATCTTCCTCTTCCCGTGGGCGACGGTCTTCGCCGCCCCCGGATACGGCGGGACGACCCTGGTGGAGATGTTCATCTTCCTCGGCTTCCTGGCCGTGGGACTGCTCTACGCATGGAAGAAGGGCGTCCTGGCATGGACGTGACCCCGACCCAGGCCCAGACCCCGGACCCGACTCCGGATTCGGCTCCGGGCCCCTCCCCGGCACGGACGGCCGCCGCGCCGGTCCCGCTGCCGGAGCCGCAGCGGCTGGGCATCCTCTCCCGGCTCGCCCCCGAGCCGATGAAGGTGGTCCTGAACTGGGGCCGCCGCTACAGCCTCTGGGTCTTCAACTTCGGTCTCGCCTGCTGCGCCATCGAATTCATCGCGGCCTCGATGGCCCGCCACGACTTCATCCGGCTCGGGGTGATCCCCTTCGCCCCCGGCCCGCGCCAGGCCGACCTGATGATCGTCTCCGGCACGGTCACCGACAAGATGGCCCCGGCCGTCAAGCGGCTCTACGAGCAGATGCCCGAGCCCAAGTACGTCATCTCCTTCGGAGCCTGCTCCAACTGCGGCGGCCCCTACTGGGACTCCTACTCGGTGACCAAGGGCGTCGACCAGATCATCCCGGTCGACGTCTATGTGCCCGGCTGCCCGCCGCGCCCCGAGGCGCTCCTCCAGGGAATCCTGAAACTCCAGGAGAAGATCGCCCGCGAGTCGCTCAGCGAGCGGTACGGAACGGGCCGCGCGTCCGTCTCCGAGCTGCGCAGCGGTCTGGTCGCCCCGCCCGCCGCCCCGGCCGCCGGGGGAGAGAAGTGAGCGCGTACGACGGCCTGCCGGACTCCGTCACCGAGATCTTCGGCCCGGACGCCACCGCCGAGCTGGCCTACGACCTCCTCACGGTCGATGTGCCGGCCGACGGCTGGATCGCCGCCCTGGAGACCGCCCGCACCACCCTGGGGTGCACCTACTTCGACTGGCTGAGCGCGGTCGACGAGCCCGGCACCGGCTTCCGGATCTGCGTGCACGTCGCCGCCCTGGAGACCGGCCGGGTCCGCCGGCTGCTGCTGCGGACGACCGTCCCGCACGACGCCCCCGCCCTCCCCACCGCCAGGGAGGTCTACGCGGGCGCTGACTGGCACGAGCGGGAGACGCACGAGATGTTCGGCGTCGACTTCACCGGCCATCCCCATCTGGTTCCGCTGCTCCTCCCCGAGAACTTCGAGGGCCACCCGCTGCGCAAGGACTTCGTCCTGGCGGCGCGGGTCGCCAAGGCCTGGCCCGGGGCCAAGGAACCGGGCGAGGCCGAGCACGGCGGGCCCAAGCGCCGCCAGATGCTGCCGCCCGGCGTCCCCGACCCCAACGAGTGGGGCCCCCTCAAGGGCCAGCTCCCGCCCGCCCCGGCCCGCCCGGCCCGAGCCGCGCGCACCCCGCGAGCGGCCGGCGCCGCAGGCGCCGCCGGTGCCGCAGGCGCCGAGCGCCCGGCCCGCCGGC
>NZ_BAAASB010000021.1:0-128016 GCF_039532665.1 Streptomyces amakusaensis
ACCGTATCGCCGTGCTCAACGACGGCAGGATCGCGGCCGAAGGGACCGCCGAGGAGCTGAAGCGCCTGATCCCGGGCGGGCACGTCCGGCTCCGCTTCACCGACCCGGCCGCCTACCGCTTCGCCGCCCTCGCGGTGCGTGAGGCCACCGGGGACGACGAGGCGCTGACGCTCTCCATCCCCAGTGGCGGCAGCCAGCGCGAACTGCGCTCCATCCTCGACTGGCTCGACGCGGCCGAGATCGAGGCGGACGAACTCACCGTCCACACCCCCGACCTCGACGACGTCTTCTTCGCCCTCACCGGCCCGGGCGCCCTCACCAAGCAGACCAACCAGACCAACCAGACCAAGGAGAACGTCCGATGAGCGCCCTCACCCTCGCCGTACGCGACTCGTCGACGATGCTGCGCCGCAACCTCCTGCACGCACGGCGCTACCCGTCGCTCACCCTGAATCTGCTGCTCACGCCGATCATGATGCTGCTGCTCTTCGTCTACATCTTCGGAGACGTGATGAGCGCGGGCATCGGCGGCGGCGGCGCGGACCGCGCCGACTACATCGCCTACATCGTCCCGGGCATCCTGCTGATGACCATCGGCGGCACGGTGGTCGGCACCGCGGTCTCCGTCTCCAACGACATGACCGAGGGCATCATCGCCCGCTTCCGCACGATGGCGATCCACCGGGGGGCGGTGCTCGTCGGGCATGTCGTCAGCAGTGTGCTCCAGTCCGTCATGAGCGTGATTCTCGTGGGCGCGGTCGGGGTGGCCATCGGCTTCCGGTCCACGGACGCCACGGCGCTGGAGTGGCTGGCCGCGTTCGGACTGCTCGCGCTCTTCGCCACGGCGCTCACCTGGATCGCGGTCGGCATGGGCCTGATCAGCCCGAACGCCGAGGCCGCCAGCAACAACGCGCTGCCGATGATCCTGCTGCCGCTGCTCTCCAGTGCCTTCATCCCGGTCGACTCCATGCCCGGCTGGTTCCAGCCGTTCGCCGAGTACCAGCCGTTCACCCCGGCCATCGAGACCCTGCGGGGCCTGCTGCTCGGCAGCGAGATCGGCCACAACGGCTGGCTCGCGGTCGCCTGGTGCGCCGGCCTGACCGTGCTCGGCTACTTCTGGTCGATCTCGAAGTTCAGTGACGACCCGAAGTAACCGTGAAGAGAGGTTTAGAGATATTCCCTCACGCTTGAGGGGGAATGAACGCCTCTTGGGCGGTTCAGCGGGTATTCGGTGGGCAACTCTGAGGTCGCGACGGAGTGAGATCCGGTCCGATGGGGGGACCGGCCGGGGGCGGCCGGTCAGGGGGGTGGGCGACGGCCCGCGCGAAGGCACTCAGGTGCCGGGCGCGGGCCGTCGCCGTTCTCCGCGGAGGAGGCCGGACGCCTTGACACGGACAGCTTTCCTGACGGACAGTCAGAAAACCTGATCGGTACGACGCGTACGCCCGGGGAGGCGGTCGCCGTGAATCTCGCTCCCACCGACCGCCGCGAGCCCCGCGACGGAGGCGGCGCGCCCGGTGACGCGGGCGAGGACCTCGTACGGCGGCTGAAGGAGTACGAGGGCCGTCCGGCGGGTCCGCCGACCGTCGGCCGCGACCCGGTCAACGCGCCGATGATCAGGCACTGGTGCGAGGCGATGGGCGATGCCCACCCGGCGTACCAAGGACCGGACGCCATCGCTCCGCCCACGATGCTCCAGGCCTGGACGATGGGCGGGCTCGCCGGACACCCCAACCGCGGAGCGGGGGCACGGGACGAGCTGTTCGCCCTGCTGGACGAGGCCGGCTGCACCTCGGTGGTCGCGACCGACTGCGAGCAGGAGTACGCGCGGGCGCTTCGCCCCGGCGACTCGATCACCTTCGAGACGGTGATCGAGTCGGTGTCCGGGCGCAAGCGCACCAGGCTGGGCGCGGGCCACTTCGTGACCACCAGGACCGAGATACGGGTCGGCGGGGAGCCGGTCGCCACCCACCGCTTCCGCGTCCTGAAGTACGCGCCGGACCTTGAAACGCGGAAGGCCCCGCCCCCCGAGGCCCCGGCGGCGCCCCGCCGCCCCCGCCCGGTGGTCAACCGGGACAACGCCGGATTCTGGGCGGGAGTCGCCGCCCACCGGCTGCTGATCCAGCGCTGCACGGCCTGCGGCACCCTCCGCCTCCCCTGGCTGCCGGGGTGCGACGGCTGCGGCTCGCCCGAGTGGGACACCGTCGAGGCGAGCGGCGAGGGCGTCGTCCACTCGTACGTGGTGATGCACCACCCGCCCTTCCCCGCCTTCGACCCGCCCTACGCGGTGGCCCTGGTCGAGCTGGCGGAAGGCGTACGGATGGTCAGCAATGTGACGGGAGCGCGGTACGACGAGGTCCGCGTCGGGATGCCGGTACGGCTGGAGTTCCTCCGGGCCGACGAGGAGCTGGAACTCCCGGTCTTCCGCGCCGTGCCCGGCCCAGGTGTGCCCGGAGGGCCTGCGGCGCTGGCGGCCGGGACCGAACTGCCGCCGCTCGCGATCCCGGTCACCCGCACCCTGATCGTCGCCGGGGCGCTCGCCTCCCGCGACTACCAGGACGTCCACCACGATCCGGAACTGGCCAGGCGGCGGGGCTCCCCCGACATCTTCATGAACATCCTCACCACCAACGGCCTGGTCGGGCGGTACATCACGGACCGCTTCGGCGACCGCGCGGTGCTCCGCTCGGTCGCGATACGGCTGGGCGCGCCCAACCACCCCGGCGACACCCTGGTGCTGAGCGGCACGGTCGTCTCCCTCGCGGACGGGGCCGCCGAGGTGCGGATCACCGGGGCCAACGCCCTCGGCCTCCATGTGACGGGCACGGTCACCGTGGCACTCCCGGGTACGGAGGCAGCCCGATGAGCCCGGTCCGGAGCCGGAGCCGGAGCCGGAGGAGGGACGGTCTCGGCGGCCGGGCGGCCGTCGTCGGCATCGGGGCCACCGAGTTCTCCAAGGACTCCGGCCGCAGCGAGCTGGCCCTCGCGGCCGAGGCGGTCCGCGCCGCCCTGGACGACGCCGGGCTCCGCCCCGCCGATGTCGACGGACTCGTCACCTTCACCATGGACACCAGCCCCGAGATCGCCGTCGCCCGGGCCACCGGGATCGGCGAGCTGTCCTTCTTCTCCCGGGTCCACTACGGCGGCGGCGCGGCCTGCGCCACCGTGCAGCAGGCCGCCCTCGCCGTCGCCGCCGGGGTCGCCGAGGTGGTCGTCTGCTACCGCGCGTTCAACGAGCGCTCCGGCCGGCGCTTCGGCTCCGGGGTGGGACGGCGGGAACCCTCGGCCGAGGGGGTGGCCCTGGGCTGGAACATGCCGTTCGGGCTGCTCACCCCCGCCTCCTGGGCGGCGATGACCGCCCGGCGCTATCTGAGCGTCCACGGGCTCACCCCCGAGGCCTTCGGTCCGGTCGCCGTCACCGGCCGGCGGCACGCGGCCCGCAACCCCGCCGCGTACTTCTACCGGCGGCCCATCACCCTCGCCGACCACGCGGCGTCCCGCTGGATCGCGGAGCCGCTGCGGCTGCTCGACTGCTGCCAGGAGACCGACGGCGGCCAGGCGCTCGTCGTCACCGGCCTGGAGCGGGCCCGTGAGTTGCCGCGCCCACCGGCGGTGATCGTCGCCGCGGCCCAGGGCGCGGGCCGGGCGCAGGAGCAGATGACCAGCTTCCACCGCGCCGATCTCACCGGTCTGCCCGAGACGGCGGTGGTCGCCCGGCAGCTCTGGCGCGCCTCCGGCCTCGCCCCGGGCGACATCGACGTCGGGATCGTCTACGACCACTTCACCCCGTACGTCCTGATGCAGCTGGAGGAGTACGGCTTCTGCGGCCGGGGGGAGGCCTCGGACTTCGTCGCGGCGGACGCGCTGCCGCTGAACACCCACGGCGGGCAGCTGGGCGAGGCGTATCTGCACGGGATGAACGGCGTGGCCGAGGCGGTACGGCAGATCCGGGGCACCTCGGTGAACCAGGTCCCGGGCGCGGCCAGGGCGCTGGTCACGGCGGGCACCGGCGTTCCGACGTCCGGGTTGATCCTGGGCGCGGACGGCTGAGCGAAGGGCCGCAGCGCTGGCCGCCGGGCCCCCGGGGCCGTTCACTTCAAGCCATGCGCACCCGCAGCCGGGCCCAGGTCGCCGCCGCCCTCGTACTGATCTCGCTGCTCGGCCTGCCCGATCTGCTGCTCGCCCCGCCGCCGGGCCGGACAACCCCGGACACCCGCCAGGCGTCGACGACCGGCGTCCTCGCCGACCCTCCCGACACCACCGCCGACACCGATGTGACCTTCCGGGGCCTGGCGTTCGACGTCTGCCGCGTCCCCTCGCTCGCCGTCATGAGCGCGTGGCGCGGCTCCTCCCCGTACGGAGCGGTCGGCGTGACCTACGGCGGGCGCGGCCGGGACTGCCCCGACCAGCCCCATCTCACCCGGCGCTGGGTGGCCGAGGTGCACCGGATGGGCTGGCGGGTGCTGCCGGTGTTCGCGGGCTCCCAGCCCCCCTGCGCGAGGGAGCCCCGGAGGGCCGGTGAGTCCGGCGAGCCTCAGGAGGCGGCAGCGGCCCGGGGCGCGCGCAACGCCCGGGAGAGCATCGGGGCCGCCCCCGCCGCCCAGGGCGAGCGCGAGGGCGGCGACGCCGTACGGCAGGCCGCCGCCCTCGGCATGGACCGGGGCAGCGCGCTCTATGTCAGCCTCAGGTCTTACGACCTCGGCGACGCCGACTGCGTCCGCGCCACCCTCGATTTCATCCGCGCCTGGAACCGCGAGGTACGCCGTCAGGGGTACGTCCCCGGCCTGCGCGGCGAGGCCGAGACGGGGGCCCGCCACATGGAGCGCGCCCGCCGGGCCGGCACCGGCGATCTCCCCTCCGCCCTGTGGTTCTCCCGCTGGAATCACCGGCCCTCGCTGCACGGGGAGGCCGTTCTGCACCCGTACGCCTGGCGGGTGAAACGCCGGATCCACCAGTACGAGGGCGAGGTCAGCGAGGAGCACGGAGGCCATCGGCTCACCGTCGGACGCAATATGACCGACGCCCCGGTGGCGCGTGTCAGCCGATGACCCGAAGACGACCCGAAGGGGTCCGGGACACCGTCTCCCCCGTCCGGAGAGGCGAATCAGCCCTGAGACCGACGTCATCGCACCTGAGGGTCTCCTCCACCCACAGGAGGTCGGAAGGCCCCCGGCCGTACAACCTGAGGCGGAGAAGGCTTCAGGCCCTCCGGCCGATCCGCACGGGAGGGGGCCGCTCCTAGCGTGGAGCCATGACCACGCCAGTCTGCACAAACGCTTCGAGGGCCGCCCTGTCGGCGGCTCCGTCGTACGGGGCCGACACACGCTTTGCGTCTTCCGCTCGCTACTCGTCGTTCTCGTCGTACGTCAGGGCCCGGGGGCCGGTCCTGCTGCGCACGGCCCGTTCCCTGACCGCCAACCCCTGCGACGCGGAGGACCTGCTCCAGACTGCGCTGACCAAGACATACGTCGCGTGGGAACGAATAGAGGACCACCGGGCGCTCGACGGCTATGTGCGCCGCGCCCTGCTCAACACCCGCACCTCGCAGTGGCGCAAGCGCAAGGTCGACGAGTTCGCCTGCGACGAGCTGCCCGAGCCGGAGAACTTCCCCGCGCCCGACCCCGCCGAGCGGCAGGTGCTGCACGACGCGATGTGGCGCGCGGTGATGAAGCTGCCCGACCGGCAGCGGGCGATGGTCGTACTGCGCTACTACGAGGATCTCAGCGAGGCCCAGACGGCGGAGGTGCTCGGGGTGTCGATCGGCACGGTCAAGAGCGCGGTCTCGCGCGCGCTCGGCAAACTCCGCGAGGACCCGGAGCTGGCCCCGGTCCGCTGACCCGGCCCACCCACCCGTACGCCGAATCCTCCCTCGTGGGTAGTGACACGGCCAAGCCCTGGGCGCAGAATCTGCACAACCTACTGCCAGGTAGCGCCCATGCGCCCATCGGGAGGACGCCGTGCTCAGCACCATGCAGGATGTACCGCTGACCGTGACCCGCATCCTGCGACACGGGATGACGATTCACGGAAAGTCGCAGATCACCACCTGGACGGGGGAGGCCGAGCCGCGCCGCCGCAGCTTCGCGGAGGTCGGCGCGCGAGCGGGGCGGCTGGCGGGGGCGCTCCGCGACGAACTCGGCATCGACGGCGACCAGCGGGTCGCCACCCTCATGTGGAACAACGCCGAGCACGTCGAGGCGTATCTCGCGATCCCGTCCATGGGTGCCGTACTGCACACGCTCAACCTCCGTCTCCCCGCCGAACAGCTGGTGTGGATCGTCAACCACGCCGCCGACCGCGTCGTCATCGTGGACGGCACCCTCCTGCCGCTGCTCGCGCCCCTTCTGCCCCATCTGCCGACGGTCGAGCACATCGTCGTCTCCGGCCCGGGGGACCGCGCGCTGCTCGCCGACACCGAGGCCCAGCTCCATGAGTACGAGGAGTTGATAGCGGGCCGTCCGGCCGACTACGACTGGCCCGAGCTGGACGAACGGACCGCCGCCGCCATGTGTTACACCTCCGGCACCACCGGGGACCCCAAGGGCGTGGTCTACTCGCACCGCTCGATCTATCTGCACTCGATGCAGGTGAACATGGCCGAGTCGATGGGCCTCAACGACCAGGACACCTCGCTGGTCGTCGTGCCCCAATTCCATGTGAATGCCTGGGGGCTGCCCCACGCGACCTTCATGACCGGTATCAACCTCCTCATGCCGGATCGTTTCCTCCAGCCCGCCCCGCTCGCCGAGATGATCGAGCGCGAGCGCCCCACCCACGCCGCCGCCGTCCCCACCATCTGGCAGGGCCTGCTGGCCGAGGTGCTGGCCCGCCCCCGCGATCTGTCCTCCATGAAGCAGGTCACCATCGGCGGCGCGGCCTGTCCGCCCGCGCTGATGGAGGCGTACGACAAGCTCGGCGTACGCCTCTGTCACGCCTGGGGCATGACGGAGACCTCCCCGCTCGGCACGATGGCGCACCCCCCGGCCGGGCTGAGCGCCGAGGAGGAGTGGCCCTACCGCGTCACCCAGGGGCGCTTCCCGGCGGGCGTCGAGGCACGGCTGATCGGCCCGGCGGGCGAGACGCTGCCCTGGGACGGGCGGTCCGCCGGCGAGCTGGAGGTGCGCGGCCCCTGGATAGCGGGCGCGTACTACGGGGGCGCGGGGGCCGAGGAGATCAGGCCCGCCGACAAGTTCAGCGCGGACGGCTGGCTGCGCACCGGGGACGTCGGCGTCATCAGTGAGAACGGCTTCCTGACCCTCACCGACCGGGCCAAGGACGTCATCAAGTCCGGCGGCGAGTGGATATCCAGCGTCGAACTGGAGAACGCCCTGATGGCCCACCCGGAGGTGGCCGAGGCCGCCGTCGTCGCGGTCCCCGACGAGAAGTGGGGCGAACGCCCGCTCGCGACCGTCGTCCTCGTCGAGGGCTCGACCGCCGGTTACGAGACGCTCAAGGCGTTCCTCGCCGAGCGGATCGCCAAGTGGCAGCTGCCGGAGCGGTGGGCGCTGGTCCCGGCGGTGCCGAAGACGAGCGTCGGCAAGTTCGACAAGAAGGTGATCCGCAGGCAGTACGCGGACGGCGAGCTGGACGTCACCCTGGTCTGACCGACCCGCTTCCGGGGCCGGTCCCGTTCGTTCTCCGGGACCGGCCGTGCCGGCCCGTCCGGTTCGTCAGTTCGTGCCGATCTTGGCGAGCAGATCCACGATGCGCGACTGCACCTCGCCGCTGGTGGAGCGCTCCGCGAGGAAGAGCACGGTCTCGCCCGAGGAGAGCCGGGGCAGCTCGGCCCGGTTGAGCCCGGCCGAGGTGTAGACCACCAGCGGGGTGCGGTTGAGCCGTCCGTTGGCCCGCAGCCAGTCGATGATCCCGGCCCGGCGGCGGCGTACCTGCATCAGGTCCATCACCACCAGATTCGGCCGCGTCTGCGCCGCGAGCGCCACCGCGTCGGTGTCCGCGCCCGCCCGCGCGACCTGCATGCCGCGCCGCTCCAGGGTCTCGGTGAGCGCGAGGGCGATCTCCTCGTGCTCCTCGATCAGCAGCACCCGGGGCGGATGCTGCTCGCTGTCGCGCGGGGCCAGCGCCTTGAGCAGGATCGCCGGATCCGCGCCGTACGCGGCCTCCCGCGTCGCCTGCCCGAGACCCGCCGTGACCAGGACGGGCACCTCGGCCGCCACGGCGGCCTGACGGAGCGACTGGAGCGCGGTCCTGGTGATGGGGCCGGTCAGCGGGTCGACGAAGAGCGCGGCGGGGAACGCGGCGATCTGGGCGTCGACCTCCTCGCGGGAGTGCACCACGACGGGCCGGTAGCCGCGATCGCTCAGCGCCTGCTGGGTGGAGACATCGGGCGCGGGCCAGACCAGCAGCCTGCGCGGATTGTCCAGCGGCTCGGGGGGCAGTTCGTCGTCCACCGGCTGCGGCTGCGGCCGGTTGGCCACCTCCACCGCGCCGCCGGGGCCGTCGAGCGGCTGGGGGCCCTCGGCCCCCTCGTCGGGCGCGCCTATCGCGTACGCCCGTCCCTCGGCCCGCTCGCCGGGCGGGCGGGGGGCGGTGCCGCCGGGTCCGGTCCCCGGCTGGCCCTGCGGATGCGGCCGGGCGGACGGCTCGGTGCCGCGCTCGATGTCGATGTCGGGGGGCGTGGCCAGCCTGCGCCGGCGGCCGGAGCCGAGCGAGCCCTGCTGGGCCTGCTGCCCCTGCTGCTTGTCGGTCGCCTGCTGGGCGAAGGGCACGCCCTGTCCGAGCGTCCGCACGCTGAAGGCCCGCCCGTGCGAGGCATCGGCCGGAAGCGGAGCCTCCGCCGGCAGCGGCTGGGCGAGGGTGTGCGGTCCGGCGGTCTCCGGACCGGCCACGGGCGGTTCGAGCGGCGGCAGCGGCAGCGAGACGGAACCGGTGCTCGGCCCCGAGACCGAGTCACGCGAGGCGGTGTGGCCCCCGGCGGGGTCGTCGGCGGGCACGGGCACGGGCCCGGCCGTCTCGATCTCCTGCTCCTGCGGCTCGCCGGAGTGGGCCCGGCGGCGGCCGGTCGGCGTGGAGTGGTCCGTGAACTCCTCGGCCGGTGCCGGTGCCGGTGCCGGTGCTGGTGTCCGGTCGGCCTCGGCGGGCGGCAGCGCGAACGCGCTCCGTCCGCTCTCGGGTTCCTCCGCGGGCGCGGGTGCGGGGGCCAGCGCGCGGCGGGCGCGCCGCCCGGCGGCCTCGGCGGCGGGCCCGGCCGACAGCTCGGGCATCCCACCGCGAACCGGACGCTGCCCGGCCCCCTCGGCGACGAGCCCCTGCGGCGGCACGGCGTGCTGAACGCTCTGCTGCTGCGGAATCCCCTGGGCCATGCCCTGCGGGGGAACCGCCTGCTGGGGCACCCCCTGCGGCGGTACGGCCTGCCCGAACGCCGGCCGTCCACTCGCCCCCTCGGCGGCCGTGACCACGGAACCCTCGGCGGGTACGCCGGACACGGCGGGCGGCTGGGGGGCCACCGGCTCGGCCGGCCCCACGGGCTCCGCGGCCCCAACCGGACCCACCGGCTCCACGAGTCCTGCCGGCTCTTCCGGCTGGGGGGCCACCGGCTCTTCGGCCGGGCTCGGCCGCCCGCGCCGGCGGCCGGTTCCGCCGCCGCCCCCCTGCGTACCGCCGGAGTCCTGCGCTTCGGCCGTCCCGTCCTGCTCGGCGGCCCTGCGCCGTCCCGTCGGCACCGGCGGAACGGGTTCCTCCGGGGCGTTCCGCACCGGGAGAGGGCTCTCCAGGAAGGCATCGGTGGACCCGCGACGCCGACGCCCGCTGGGCTCCGCGCCCGGCTCGACCCCGACCCCGACCCCGACCCCGGCCCCGGTCTCGGGCTCGGTCTCGGGCTCGGCCGGTGCCTCGGGAGAGGTGCGCTGCTCCGGCAGCGGCAGGGCGAAAGCGCCGGTGGAGTCGGCCCCGGGGGCCGCCGGAGCCTCCGCCACCGGTGTCTCCGCCGTCGCCGGAGGGGCCGGGGCGGCCGGAGCCGCCGGGGCGATGCGGGGAAGCGGTCGCGGAGGGACCGGGGAGGAAGCGGGAGCGGGCCGGGCCGGCTGCCGGGCCGGGGCGAGCGCGTTCACCGGAGTGGGCACCGGAGCCGGCGTCGCCACCACGCCCGCGCCCGCGCCGAGCGGCACCTCCAGCACATACGCGCTGCCGCTCATCCCCGGCACGTCATGCGTCTGGAGCACTCCGCCGTGCGCCCGCACGATCCCGCGCACGATCGGCTCGTGCACCGGGTCCCCGCCGGTGAACGGCCCGCGCACCTCGATCCGTACGACCTCGCCGCGCTGCGCGGCCGCGAGCACCACCGTGGAGTCCGCGTGCCCGCCGTCGGGCAGCAGCCGGGCCCTGCCGGTCGAGTCGACCCCGGCCACATCGGCGGCCAGATGCGCGAGCGCCGTCGCCAGCCGCGCCGGGTCCACCTCCGCCTCGATCGCCGGAGCGTGCACGGCGAACTGCGCCCGGCCGGGCCCGATCAGCTCGACCGCGCCCTCGACGGCGGTCGCGACGACCGCGTCGAGCAGCACCTTCGACTTGTCGAGCGGCTCCCGGCCGGTGTCGAGCCGCTGGTAGCCGAGGACATTGTCGATGAGCGTCGTCATCCGCGAATAACCGGCGGCCAGATAGTGCAGCACCTGATTGGCCTCGGGCCACAGCTGCCCGGCGGGGTCGGCGACGAGCGTGCCCAGCTCCGCGCGCAGCTCCTCCAGCGGCCCGCGCAGCGAGTCGCCGAGTACGGCGGTCAGCTGCTCATGACGGTTCGACAGCTCCTCGAAGCGCTCGTCGCGCCCCTCGATCTCCACGCTGTACCGCTCGGACCGGTCCGCCAGTTCGGCGGTGAAGCGCTCGGTGGTCTCCGCCAGCTCGGCCGTGAGGCGTTCGGAGGTCTTCTCGTTCTCGGCCGTCAGCCGCTCGGTGACCTCGGCCAGCTCCGCCGCGTGCCGGGCGGCCAGCTCCTCGCCCGGCCGCCGGTCGGTGAAGGTCATCACCGCGCCGACCAGCTGATCCCCGTCCCGTACCGGAGCGGTGGTCAGATCGACCGGCACCCGGGTGCCGTCCTTCGCCCACAGCACCTGCCCGCGCACCCGGTGCTTGCGCCCGGAGCGCAGGGTGTCCGCGAGCGGCGACTCGGCGTACGGGAAGGGCTTGCCGTCCTCGCGCGAGTGCAGGATCAGCGGGTGCAGCTCCTGGCCGCCGAGGTCACTGGCGCGGAATCCGAGGATCTGGGCGGCGGCCGGATTGACCAGCACGACCCGGCCCTCGGTGTCCGTGCCCACGACGCCCTCGGCGGCGGCCCGCAGAATCATCTCGGTCTGCCGCTGCGAACGCGCCAGTTCCGCCTCGGTGTCCATCGTCCCGGACAGATCGCGCACGACCAGCATCAGCAACTCGTCGCCGGTGTAGCCGCCGTGCGAGTCATAGGCCTCGCGGCCGTCCTCCAGGCTGGCGCTGGTGACCTCGACGGGGAACTCGCTGCCGTCGGTGCGCCGGGCCATCATCCGGGTGGGCTTGGTGCGTCCGCGCTCGTCGGCCGCCTCGGGGCGGCGCATGGAGCCGGGGATGAGCCGCGAGTCGAACGCGGGCAGCAGATCGAGCAGACCGCGCCCCACCAGGGCGGTGCCCGGGGCCTCGAAGAGCCCCAGCGCGATCGTGTTGGCGTTGACGACCGTGCCGTTGGCGTTGACGAGCACCAGGCCGTCGGGGAGCGCGTCGAGTATTGCCGCGAGGCGAGCAGCGCCTCGGGACGGCCTGCTGCTCACAACGACGGTTCCTTCCTGGCCTGCTGCATGTGCGGACGGCCGGCCCCATTTTGCCCTTCGGGTCTCGGCCTGTCACTGAAGGGAGTCTAAGTGCACCGGATGCGCGAGGGGCGGCGGATGAGGGGGACCTCATATCCGTACCCCGTACGCACGGGGTACGGCAAAGGTGTCCGAATCCCTCAGAAGCGGGTGCTGGGCAGCACGGGTTCCATGCTCTGCCAGCGGGAGATCTCGCAGCCGTCGGTCCGCCTGAACGTCGAGTTCACCGTCCGCCCCTGCCACGTTCCCGTCACCCGCGCGGTGGCCGGGCCGCCCGTCTGCTGCGTACACATCCGCCCCGGCGGCACCGGCGCGAACGGGTCGCGCCCCTCCCGCGCCAGCTCGTCCAGGCGCTCACACGCCCCCTCGGCCGCCGGGTGCGTCCCCCCTGCCGGGTCGCACTCCAGCCGGTACCGGCCCTCGGTCCGCGCGTTCCCCGTGTCCGACACCACGACCGTCAGCCTGTCCCGCCGCTCCTCGGGCGCGGACAGCAGCGAGGTCAGCGGCGACAGCGCCGGCAGCGGCAGATCCGCCGCCGCCCCGGCCGTGGGGGCGGCCGTGGCGAGCGCGGCGGCCGAAGCGGTCACGGTGAGGATGATGCGGCGCAGCATGGGGGCTCCCGAAGCTCTGAGCGGTCCTGTCGTCCTGTTCCCGGAGGCGCGTCCGATCCATCGCCCCCACCCCTCCTAACGCCCCTCCCGCCCTCACGTTGCGCCCCCCACCCCCACCCCGCCCACCCGGCCTTCCGCGCTTTGCCCTGCGGCCCGGGTCCCTAGTACCGTGGGCCGCGATTGGTGACACGGCGTTCGACTGTGTCATCATCGGCACACACAACGCGCCCGCGCGGGGTGTGCTGGAGGCGTCGCCTAGTCCGGTCTATGGCGCCGCACTGCTAATGCGGTTTGGGTCTTAAAGCCCATCGAGGGTTCAAATCCCTCCGCCTCCGCCAGCTCGATCGCCAAAGCCCCGGCCAGTCGGCCGGGGCTTTCGTGTATCCCCTCGCCGATCCTCGGCCATCCCGGCCCGTCCCCGATCGAACGCCCGGCCGAGATCCCCGGCGCGATCACGCCACCCCCGCCCCCTCGGATCCTGGCGTTTCCGCAGCTCAGGCCGGGTGTGCCGAATGGATTTCGCCTCACGGCGCAGGTCATGTAATGTTGTTCTCGCAACGCCGACCGGGAAGAAAAGCCCGGGAAGCCGAGCACTCGTAGCTTAACGGATAGAGCATCTGACTACGGATCAGAAGGTTGCAGGTTCGAATCCTGCCGAGTGCACAGCAGGCCAGAGGCCCCGGAGGAATCCGGGGCCTCTGGTGTTTTCCGCTCGTACAGCAGTGAAGTACAGCAACCTGGTCAGCCGCCGGTCCCGCCCATCACCTCGGACAGCCTGCTGAGCGCCGCCCGTACCGCTTCTTCGCTCGCCTCGGCGTACACCTCCATTGTCATCGCGATCTGCGAATGACGAAGAATGCGCTGCGCCACCTTCGGATGGACCTTGAGGGCCACCAGCAGCGAGCTACAGGTGTGCCGAGTGTTCCGCAGCGGGATCGCTCGGAGGCCAGTGCGATGGGCCCGCAGGGCGAACATCCGAGTCGGGTTTCCCGGCTCGATCGGGGTCCCGTACTTGGTCGTGAAGACCAGGTCGTGCCGGTCCTGCCAGAGATCACCCGCAGCCTTCCGTTCGCCCTGCTGCTGGGCGCGGCGCATCCTGAGTGCTTTGAGGCACAGCGCGGGCAGCGGCAGGAAGTCGTCCGACTCCTCAGTCTTGGTCTCCCGGTGCAGGAGCTGCTGTCCGGCCCGCTGGATCTGGTGGTCCACGTACAGTTCCCCGGCCTGGAAGTCGATCGACTTCCAGGTCAGCCCCAGCACCTCCCCGCGCCGGAGCCCGAGGCAGAGCACCAGTGCCCAAGCGGCGAAAAGATGATCGTCCCGCTCGGCCGCGTCCGTGAGAAAACGGCCGGCCTCGACCGCCGACCACGGCTTGATCCGACGACGGCGGGGCTTGGGCACCTTGACCAGCGCGGCGACGTTCTTGCCGATCTCCTCCTCGGCGACCGCATGTGTCAGTGCGGCCCGCAGAGCGTCGCGGGAACCCTGGACCACTCGCCGTGACGGGTACGCCTCACAGCACTCACCGACGGCGCAGCACCTCCGGCGTTCCCGTGCCCGCTTGGAGTCCTTGCCCTGTGCACAGCACTGGCAGACGGTCGCCAGCTTGGCCAGCCCAGGTGCGGGGCGATAAAGATCGGCCGAGCCTGCCGTCCGACCTCTGACTCACCACCGGCCGAGGGGCCGTCCGGAGTATGCGGGAACTGCGGGGCCCGGGTTGTGCCGCACCGCGCCAACCAGCTCGCGGGGGAATGAGTCGGATGAGCCAGGCGATGTCTCTGACGGGTGCCGTTCCCTACATCACGCAGTGGACCGGGGAGTCCCCTTCGAAGGTGCGCGTGGTGGAGCGACGCGGACGCGTGGCCTACGCCGACGAGCGTTCCTATGACCGTGACCCTCGGGGCATTCTGTGGCGACGCATCCCCTCCACCCCGGGCAAGGGGAAGCCCGACTTCGGCGCGGTGCACGCTCTGCGCCAACGCCTCGCCATGGCCAACACCCTCTGCCAGGGTCTGCGGAAAGCCCGCCGACCGCGACGAGCGGGGAATCCTCTGGCTGCTGGGCGAAGCCGAAGACACCCCGGGCTCCTGGCCCCAGGGACTTGAGACCACCCACCCACCGGTCTGCCGGCCCTGCGCGACCCTGGCCACGAACGCATGCCCCCACCTGAGACAACGCCACGTCGCCCTACGCGTCCAATCCTGGACCCCCATCGGCGTCCACGGCGCTCCCTACCGGCCCAGCCCTCATCATCCTGTCGCTGTCGACGCCGTCGGCATCCCGTTCAACAGCCCGGCCATCCGATGGGTCATCGCCGGTCAACTCGTCGTCCAGCTCGACCGCTTCCCCCTCATCGACCCCACCGAGATGTGAGTTACAACTTTCCTTACTGGTTCAAGGCACCCGCCGCGCACGCGCGGCGAGCGCGGCCCGACGGCTCGGGCCGCGCTCCTGTCTTCGCCCCGCTCTGGCCCGGCCGCCGGCCGCACACCTGCCAGCTCGGGTTGCTGGGTGGCGAAACCCCTCTGTGGCCGGGGCGGTCGGCTCCACGGCTTTAGGCAGCCACCATGGGGCGAGCCTCGAAGATCGGGGCCCACATCGGGCCTTAGCGGGCAGGTCCACAGACCGCCCGAGCCGCCGCAAGCTTACGGGCCCCGATCTCTCGCCCCACGGCGGCTCCCGCCCAAAGCCGCTCCCACCGACCTTGGTGCGAACCGGGCGTCGGGCCTACCCGGTAAGTTTGGCTTTGACGCGCTGATCATCGGCAGCCCAGTCAGGCAGAGAGGTGCGCTTATTGAATTTGGCCTTGAGTAGTTCCTCCAGAGGGAGATCTTCACTCTCGGTCAAATCTGCTGTGCACAGATTGGCATGGTCAAGGAGTACTCCTTGAAGTTTCGCACCCCTCAATATTGACATGGATAAATTTGCCCTTTCGAGGCGGGCCTTTTCCAGATTTGCGCCAATCAGACTCGCGCTGCACAGGTTCGCCATTTCGAGGTCAGCCCCTTTAAGGCACGCGCCATCCAGAACTAGTGACTCCAAATCCGCGGCATCCTCTGGATCCATTGCCCAAAGTTCCACTCCGCATACCTTCAGGCCTCGGAGCTCGATGAAAAACCCCTGGTCATGGCGGCGTGGGCGACGCGCGATCACAGAGAAGGCGGCCAGGACATCTTCGTCTACACTGCCGCATTTATGCTCATCCGAGCAAGCTGTCGGATGCTGGCGTAAGAAGGCACCCAGGACCTTGGTGATCGCAAATTGATCTTTACGTGAGTCATGCATGATGCGCTCCAGTAAATAAATCCCACCTAGTCGTTCGGTTACGTTGCTTGAAGCTAGGAGCGTGACCGCTGATACGTATCGCTCTGTTACCTGTCCTTCGCGAGTTAGTTCAGCTTGTTCTCTATCCTTCTCGCGTGTATGCCTTAAGTTGCGATCGGTGTAGTAGAGGCCCAGGGAAGCGATCACTCCAGCGCCGACAGCCACGACCGCAGTCCGAAACCCCGTCACTACCGCCCCCGCACCAGGGCCAAGATCTTTTTCGAGATGTTCTCGATCAGCCCACCACGGTCCCTGCCAGATCAAGATCACGAATGCGGCGATGCCAGCTGCCGATGCGATCCAGGCAGCCGCTCGCTTCAAGTGCGCCATCATGGCAACCACTGTGCTGGAACAGTCAGGCCCTCATCGAGGTGTCGCGAAGCTTCAGAGCAAAACCTGAGGTTTCTACGGTGAGGTGTGAGTGGGAGACGCGCCGATCCAGGGTCAGATGATCAGCCCAGTGGCTTTGGGGCGAAGTAACTGGCGATACAGCAACGCAGTACAGCAACCACAGCAACTGACAATGTCTGCTGCCGTCCCTCCCACTCCGTGTGCCATCCGGTATGACTACCCTTGACCGATCCGGCTAGAGCTACGGATCAGAAGGTTGCAGGTTCGAATCCTGCCGAGTGCACAGCAAACCGAAGGCCCCGTCGAGAAATCGACGGGGCCTTCGGTGTTTCTTGGCGGCGGCTTTGCCCGAGAAGCCGTCGTTCCGCGCGAGACCTCTCAGGCTGCCTCCCAAGTGTGCTGACCGGCGTGGCCGGCGAATAGGCAGCAGCCCTCGGCATCGGGTCCGGGGCCGGTCAGGGGGCAGTCCGTGAGCGCGACCAGCTTCACCTTGGCCTCTCCGTGCCAGCGGAGCCACAGTGCGGTGGCGTACTCGTCGAGTTCGGCGAGGAATCCGTGGTGATCGCTGTCGTCATGGGCGAGGAGCTGGCACTGCACGAGGTTGTCGACGTGTTCTCCGGCCGACCTTTCCCGAGCTTCCCGCACCAGGTCCAGGCGTACCCGAAGCCATTGCGTGCACCGCATCACGACACCATCCGCAGGGAGCCGACAGGGTTCCGCTCCGTGCACCGACGGCACGCGCACGGCGGGAAGTCGCCGGGCTTGTCGGGGAGCACGGGGTCGCTGCCCACGTGTACCTCGGTGAGAAGCCCCCATGTGCGGCCGGAGTCGCGCGAGACCCGCAGCGTCATCCGTACATCGTTCTGTGTGTTCGCCATGGTCAGGAGCATCGCGATCCGCCAGTTCGCCGAGGAAGGCCAAGCGGATTACCCAGCATGGATAACATCACCCATGGTCGATCATCAGTAGCGATCCGTAGTTCTCGTGCCGGAGGTGCCGATGCCTGAGCCACCCCGTCCGAAGGAGCTCCCGGGCAGCCTGCTCACGGACCCTGTGATGATCGAGGCGTGCCGGACCAGAGACTTCGGCCGTGTCTTCCTGCTGGTCAGGGTTCGAGCAGGCATCTATCCGTCGATGGTCGCGCGCCGCTGCGACCTCACCCCCAGCCGTGTCGGCGAAGTGATCGCCGGCCGTCGACAGCTCCGGCACATGGACGTGGTCGAGCGGATCGCGGACGGCCTGCGCATCCCCGGGCACATGCTCGGCCTGGCACGACGTCCGTGGGAGACACCGCAGAACCTGACCGTCACGCCACGAGAGCGGATCGAGGCATCACCACCGGTCGGCCGGCCGCCTGCCGCAGGGCTGCCGGGGCCGGACGTGGACAGCGTCCTCGCCCTGGCGGCCGAACGGGAGCTCGGCCCGTCGACGCTGGAGGCGCTGCACTCGTCGATCGCGGACTACTGGCGCAGGGACGACGAGCACGGCGGCGAGACCTTACGGCCGGCGGTCGTCGGCCAACTCCGCTACGTCGTCGATCTCCTCAAGGAACAACGTCCGGCACCCCTGCGCGAGGGCCTGCACGGCATCGCGGCCGAGCTGGCCCGGCTGACCGGATGGATGTACTTCGACGCCCGCCAGTACAGCCAGGCACGCACCTACTTCACCGAAGCCCTCGGACTCGCCAAGGCTGTGGACGACCGTCAGCTCATGGCCAACGTGCTCGCCTGCATGAGCCTCCAGGCCACCTACCAGGAGAAGCCCGGGGACGCTCTCGCTCTCGTCACAGCGGCCCAGGACCAGGCCCGAGGTGCCAGGAGAACGACACCACGCGTACTGGCCATGCTCACGATGCGCGAAGCCTTCGCCCACGCCGCTCTCGGAAACCGCAGTGCCACCCACAGTGCGATCTCGGAGGCACACGCGCACTTCGGCCGGATCAGTCCAGGCGATCCGGACCCGGCATGGGTCGCCTACTTCGACGAACCAAAGCTGATCGTGGACACCGGCATCGCCCACGGCCGCCTCGGCGAATCAGCCCTCGCCGAGCCCCTGATCGCGGACGCCCTGCGCCGTGAACACCGGTCGAACCGCCGAGGTCGCGCCCTCCACGCCTTCTGGCTGGCCCGCACCCAGCTCCAGCGCGGGAAGCTGAACGAGGCGTGCCACACGGCCATGGACGCCCTCGCCCCGGCTGCGGCCGTCGGCTCGCAACGAATCGCGGGTCATCTCCGGGAGTTCTACGAGCAGCTGGAGCCCTTCCGCAGGGAGCCGGCCGCAGTGTCGTTCGAAGCCCGGCTGAGGGAGGTGCTGTCCCGGCAGGTCAGCGGATCGCCTCGTCCATGAGCACATAGAGCAGTCCGACAAGGGACCCGCTGCTGACGATCTCGCGCCGGTCGATCATGCCCCGTACGTCGGTCAGCGGGATCCACTCGATTCGGTCCGACTCGTTCTTCTCGGTCGGCGGCCCTTCGTACGTCGCTCCGTCGGCCCGGAAGAGGTGGTGTTGGGAGTCGGTGATGCCATTGGCCGGCTCGGCGTAGATCAGCGGTTTGACCGGGCCGGGACGCCAGCCCGTCTCCTCCAGAACCTCACGGGCCGCTGCCTCCGCCGGGGTTTCGCCCTCCTCGACCAGACCCATGGGCAGTTCCCACGCCCACGCGTCGGTGATGAAGCGGTGCCGCCACATCATCAGGACCTCGCGACGGTCGTTGACCACGGCGGCCACGGCCAGATGGCGGAGCTTGACGACGTGGTGCTCCCAGCGGTTCCCGTCCGGCGTCTCGACATCGGTGAGCCACAGGTTCACCCACGGGTTCTCGTAGATCGGGCGTTCCCCGTGGATCTTCCACTGCATCGTCGTGGCCCCTCTCGGATCGGCCTCCAGCATCCCAGGGCAAGCGGGGGGTGAGGGTTCTGTTCAGGGAGATCACGGCACCAGGCATACGCTCCCCTCAGGGAGGGAGCGCGATGGAGTCGGTGGGAATGGCCTTGGCCGTGCTGGTGTGGGGCGCGCCGATCGTGGTGCTTCTGGTGGGAGTGATCGCCACAGTGCTGGTGTTTCGGTGGCGGCGGAGGGCGATCGCCGCGATGGAGCGGGCGGAGCTGGAGGCGGACGCGGGCCACGGTGAGGGGTGAGCTCTTGCGCTCGGGGGCTCCGGGAGTGGGTTTTGGCAGGTGAGGCCCTTTGGGGATGGACCCGGGGGCCTTTTCGGCGGCTTGGAGCGGTAGGTGATGATCACTGCCTGGAGGGCGCCCGGGCGGTGCCCCGGAGAAGGGCGGGGACATGAGGCTCAGGGCGGGGATCGTCGTGATGGCGCTGGCGGCCGTGGTGGGGTGCGGCGGTGGAGGGAGTACGGACGCGGGGACGTGGGAGCCCGAGCCTGATCCGACGCCGGTGGTGGTGGAGTCGCCGAAGCCGGCCACGCACGAGGGGCGGCTGCCCACGCGGGAACTTCAGGGGCGCTGGTGGAGCTGGGTGGCGGCGGAGCCCCTGGAGACCAATCCGTACAGCGACCCGGACGGCAGCCAGTGCGGCCGGAACCAGGGATCCGATGTGTGGTTCCTGGCGGGGGCCACCGGTGGCTCCCCCGAGCGGGTCTGTGATGTTCCGGCCGGGCAGCCCATCGCCTTCCCTGTGGTGAACACGCACGGGAGCCGAGAGGACTGCGCGGACTTCATGTACCGCGCCCGTGGAATCGCCCGGTTGAACGGAGACGATCTGGCCGTGGAGGAGTACCACGGGGAGGAGATCACCATCACGGGCAAGGCGGGCAACCCCGTGGTGGACCCCGGCACCACATCGAGCATCGCCTGTGGACTGTGGGTCCAGCTGCCCCCGCTGGATCCCGGCAAGCACTCGGTCGAGATCTTCGGCGAGTCCTGGGATCTCAAGGTGAAGCTGGGATACACGCTGACGGTGAAGGCCGGGCCGGCGGTGCGGGCTTGACCGGGTCGCAGGCCGGGGCCGATGCCGGGCGGCTGGTGCTCGCGGAGGTCGCGCGGACGACGGGGGTCGAGGGGGAGATCAGGTCGGTCGAGACGGTCTCCTTCGGGTGGGTCGTTTACTGGGCCCCGGTGAGTGCGGGCGGTGGGCGCGCCCGGCCGGGTGGGAACGGGCCGTTTCTGGTCGATCGGGAGAGCGGGAGGGTGATCTCCGGGGGCTCTGGTGTGCCGGTCGCGCGGCGGGTCGCGGAGTATGAGCGGCGGCTGAGGCGGGTGGCGGCGCGGGCCCGGGAGGGCGGGTAGATCAGGACACCGCTGTCGGCTGGGGATATGTGGCTGACGTGCAGGGGATGGGGCTGGTGGCGGGGCCGGGGGCGGCTGGAACCCGACGTACGGTCGCTGGGGGTGTGGGTCGGCTCGGGTAATCTGCCCGTTTTCGGTCAGAAATCTGCGCGCGCCCGGAGGTACGGATGACATGGCGGTGCTCCGGGGTCGGATGGCCGCCGGGGGCGCGGATGGCCGTGCTGCGGTGGGAGGGCGGGCGGGTCAGTCCGCTGGTGGCGGGGAAGAGCCTCGGGTTCCGGGCCGAGGGGGAGCGGGAGTGCGTGGGGGCGCGCGGGAACGTGTGTCCGCTGCGGGCGGTGGTGCCGGGGCGGGTGACCAGCGCGCGGTGTGGGGAGTGCGCGCGGCTGGACCGGGCGCACTCGGTGGCGGCGGACACGATCGCGGATGATCCGAGGGTGTACCGGGTCTATCTCGCCTGGTTCGGGCCGGGGCTGGTCAAGGTGGGGATCACGGCGGAGGAGCGCGGGCCGGCCAGGCTGCTGGAGCAGGGGGCGGTGGTCTTCGGCTGGCTGGGGCGCGGCCCGCTGATGGCGGCGCGGCGGACCGAGGAGCTGCTCCGCGCGGCCCTGGGGATACCGGACCGGATCCCGTACGCCCGGAAGCGGGCCGTCCGTACCCGGCTGCCGGAGACGGCGGAGGAGCGCGCGGCGGAGATCGGGGAGCTGCACCGAGCCGCCCTCGCGCTGGACGGATGGGCGGAGTCGCTGGAGCCGCTCGGGTTCGAGGCCGTCGACCACACGGGGGCGTTCGGGCTCGCGGGGCTGCCGCCCGCCGTCTCGGCCGTACGGGAACTCGCCGGCGGAGGCGCGGTCGCGGGGACGCTGCTCGCCGTCGCCGGGCCGGATCTGCATCTGCGTACGGCGGACGGGGAGGTCGTCGTACTCGACACCCGGCTGATGACCGGCTGGTCCCTCGTCGGGGCCGGTCCCGGGGAGGGGGTCTCGGTGCCGACCGTCCCGCTCGAAGGGGTGGAGGCGGGCGGCGGCGGAGTGCAGGACGGGCTGTTCTGAACCAGGGGGCCGGGGGGCCGGGGGCCGGTCCGGGAAAGTCCCGTCCGGTCCGGTCTTTCACGGCAACACCGCCCGCAACCCGGAGGGTTAGGCGTTTCTCAGGAAATTCACAGGCTGGGCCAAGGTCGTTTTCACGGCGGGGGCGAAGGCTGACGCCATGACCGCGATCTCGCCCCAGGGGCGTACCGAGATGCTCAGAGCGGACGGGAAGCCCGTCCGGGTGCTCATCGTGGACGACGAGGCGGCGTTGAGCGAACTGCTCTCGATGACGCTGCGCTACGAGGGCTGGGAGGTGCGCAGCGCGGGGGACGGAGCCGAAGCGGTCCGTGCCGTACGGGAGTTCCGGCCCGACGCGGTGGTGCTCGACGTGGTGCTTCCCGACATGGACGGGATATCGGTGCTGCGCCGGCTGCGGCGGGAGGAACCGACGGTTCCGGTGCTCTTCCTCACGGCCGGGGACGCGGTCGAGGACCGGATCGCGGGGCTGACGGCGGGCGGCGACGACCATGTCGCCAAGCCGTTCTCGCTGGAGGAGGTCGTCGCCCGGCTGCGCGGGCTGATCCGCCGGTCGGGGGCGCCCGCGGTGCGTGCCGAGTCCCTGCTCTCGGTGGGCGATCTGACCCTGGACGAGGACAGCCACGAGGTCACCCGCGCGGGCCGGTCCATCCATCTGACGGCCACCGAGTTCGAGCTGCTGCGCTATCTGATGCGCAACCCGCGCCGGGTGCTCAGCAAGGCGCAGATCCTGGACCGCGTGTGGTCGTACGACTTCGGCGGCCAGGCCAATGTGGTGGAGCTCTATGTCTCGTACCTCCGGAAGAAGATCGACGCGGGCTGCTCCCCGATGATCCACACCCGGCGGGGGGCGGGGTATCTGATCAAGCCGGGGGAGTGAGGGCGGCCCGACTCCCTTACTGGCTATACAGCGTATGGCAACCCTTGTACGGTGTACGAGAAATCTCTCGTACACCGTACAAGGAGCTGGCATGACGGCGACGACCGCCAAGCCCGAATCGGCCCCCACGGGCCGCCATCCGCAGCGCTGGCTGATCCTCGGCGTCATCTGCCTCGCCCAGCTGACCGTGCTGCTCGACAACACCGTCCTCAGCGTCGCCATCCCCTCCCTCAACCGGGAGCTCGACGCCTCCGCCACCGACGTCCAGTGGATGATCAACGCCTACTCGCTGGTCCAGTCCGGTCTGCTGCTCACCGCGGGCAACGCGGCCGACCGCTACGGCCGCAAGAAGCTGCTGCTGGCAGGCCTCGCGCTCTTCGGCATCGGCTCGCTCGCGGCCGGGCTCGCCCAGACCTCGGCCCAGCTGATCGCCGCACGGGCCGGCATGGGCGTCGGCGGCGCGCTGCTGATGACCACGATCCTCGCGGTCATCGTCCAGATCTTCGACGACACCGAGCGGGTCAAGGCGATCGCCCTCTGGTCGACGGTCAGTTCGCTCGGCTTCGCCGCCGGGCCGCTGATCGGCGGGATCATGCTCGACCACTTCTGGTGGGGCTCGATCTTCCTGATCAACATCCCGGTGACGGCGGCCGGGCTGATCGCGGTGTTCCTGCTGGTGCCGGAGTCCAAGAACCCGCAGGGTGAACGGCCGGACCTGGTCGGCGCGGTGCTCTCCACCATCGGTATGACCGCGGTGGTCTACGCGATCATCTCCGGGCCCGAGCACGGCTGGACCTCCGGCCAGGTGCTCGTCTCGGCCGCCGTCGGCGTGGTGGTGCTCACCGCCTTCGCCCGGTGGGAGCTGAGCATCCCGTACCCGATGCTGGACATGCACTTCTTCCGGAACCGGCGGTTCGTCGGGGCGGTCGCGGGCTCGATCCTGGTCGCCTTCGGCATGGGCGGCTCGCTCTTCCTGCTGACCCAGCACCTTCAGTTCGTGCTCGGGTACGGACCGCTGGACGCCGGTCTGCGCACCGCGCCGCTCGCGCTGACCATCGTCGCCCTGAACATGACCGGCATCGGCCCCCGGCTGCTGCCGAAGCTCGGCACCCCGGTGACGATCGCGGTCGGCATGGGGCTGGTCTCGGCCGGTCTCGCGGCGATCGCGCTGCTCGGCGGGGAGAGCTACGGCGGGATGTTCCTCGGCCTGGTCGTGATGGGCGCGGGCATCGCGCTCTCGATGCCCGCGATGGCCAACGCGATCATGAGCGCTATCCCCCGCGAGAAGGCCGGCGTCGGGGCCGGGGTGAACGGCACCCTCGCGGAGTTCGGCAACGGACTCGGCGTCGCGGTGCTCGGAGCCGTACTGAACTCCCGCTTCGCCGGGCTGCTGCCCGGAGTGGTGGGGGCGGCCTCGCTGCCGGCCGCCCTGGCGGCGGCGGACGGCGAGGCGGAGCGGGCCAGGGTCTCGGAGGCCTTCGCCACAGGACTGGAGACGAGTCAGCTGGTCGGAGCGGTGGCGGTGCTGGCGGGCGGCCTGCTCGCGGCGGCGCTGCTGTGGCGGGCGGAGAATGAGGAAACCGTCCGGCAGGCGGCATAGCATCGGCCGGGGCGGTACATGACCGGCCGGCCCGGACGACGCCTTCGCCCGGGGCCGGCCGTCCGACGGGGCACACCGAGGAGGGTGGCGTGATGGTGAGTGCGGCCGACCGCGCGAAGGGTCCCGCGCGGACCAGCGTCTGGCTGGAGGACAGGGCCGACCGGGGCCGCCGGGCCGCCCAGCCCGCCGGTCTCGACCGCGCCAAGATCGTCGAGGCGACGACCCGGCTGCTGGACGCCGAGGGCGCGGCCAAGTTCTCCATGCGGCGGCTCGCGGCGGAGCTGGAAGTCACCGCCATGTCGCTCTACTGGTACGTCGACACCAAGGACGACCTGCTGGAGCTGGCGCTCGACGCCGCCTTCGGGGAGACCTCGCTGCCGGACGCCGACGATCCGGAGCGGTGGCGGGAGCAGCTGCGCGCGCTGGCCGTGGAGTACCGGACGGTGCTGGTCCGGCATCCCTGGATGTCGGCGATGGTCGGCACCTTCCTCAACGTCGGACCGAACGCGATGGCGTTCTCGATGTCCTTGCAGCAGGTGATGCGGAACACCGGACTGCCCCCGCGCGGACAGACGGGCGGCATTTCGGCGGTCTTCCAGTTCGTCTACGGATTCGGCACGGTCGAGGGCAACTTCCTCACCCACTGCCGGTCGGCGGGGATGACCGAGGACGAGTACATCCGGCAGGCCCTCGGCTCGATGAAGGGGGATCCGAGCCTGAAGCGGTACCTCAACAGCTCCTCGGACATGACGGACGCGCGCGGCGGCGACACGGTGGGCGAGGCCCGCCAGCGCGACTTCGACTACGCGTTCGACCTGCTGGTCGCCGGTATCGAGGCGATGGCCGCCAGAGGGTAGAAGGCCTCCGGCCCGGGTACGGGGGTGGCCAGGCCTGGCCACCCCCGTACCCGGACCCGGGCCTGCGGAGGCCCAGGCTCCCGAGCCCCCGGGTGTCCCCGGCGCGCGCCCTCGTCTCAGACCTCAGACGCCGACGGACCTGGTGGGGCGGGACGGGGTGCCGGCGGCGGCCTTCCCGCTCTTCAGGGGGACCTCCTTGATGAAGAGCGTCACCACGAAGGCCACCAGGGCGAACGGCGCGGAGTAGAGGAAGACGTCCGCGACGCCGTGGCCGTACGCGCTCTCCAGCACCGCGCGCACCGGCTCGGGGAGCGCCGCCAGGTCGGGGAAGGCACCGCCGGCGTCGCCCGGGACCGCGCCCTGCGGGCCCAGTTCGGCCAGGCCGTCCTCCGTGTACCGGGTGACCCGGGTGCCGAGTACCGCGCCCAGGGCCGAGACGCCGATCGCGCCGCCGAGGGAGCGGAAGAAGACGACCACGGAGGAGGTCGCGCCCAGATCCTCGGGCGAGACCTGGTTCTGGGTGCAGAGGACCAGGTTCTGCATCATCATGCCCAGGCCGAGCCCCATCACGGCCATGTGCACGCCCAGTTGCCAGGTCTCGGTGTCATGGCGGATGCTGCCCAGCAGCCCCAGCCCCACCGTGGTCAGCGCACCGCCGGTGACCAGCCAGCTCTTCCAGCGGCCCGTCTTGGTGATGATCAGGCCGGATACGGTGGAGGAGAGGACGAGGCCCGCGATCATGGGGATGGTCATCACCCCGGACATCGTCGGGGACAGCCCCCGCGCCAGCTGGAAGTACTGGCTGAAGAAGACCGTGCCCGCGAACATCGCGACCCCGACGAAGAGCGAGGCGGCCGAGGCCAGGGCGATGGTCCGGTTGCGGAAGAGCCGCAGCGGAATGATCGGTTCGCTCGCCCGTGCCTCGGTGAGCAGGAAGCCCGCGCCGAGCGCCACCGCGCCGCCGACCATGGCGGCGGTCTGCCAGGAGGCCCAGGCGTAGTCGTTCCCGGCGAAGGTCACCCAGACCAGCAGCAGCGAGACGGCCGCGCTGATCAGGAACGCGCCCGTCCAGTCGACCTTCACCCGGCGGCGGGCCACCGGCAGCTTCAGCGTCTTCTGGAGCACGACCAGCGCGATGAGCGCGAACGGCACCCCGACGTAGAAGCACCAGCGCCAGCCGAGCCAGTCGGTGTCCGTGATCACCCCACCCAGCAGCGGGCCGCCCACCGTCGCGGCCGCGAAGACCGCCCCCAGATAACCGCTGTATCTGCCCCGCTCCCGGGGGGCGATCATCGCGGCCATGATGACCTGCGAGAGCGCGGTGAGACCGCCGACGCCGATGCCCTGGACCACCCGGCAGGCGATCAGCGTCCCGGTGTTCTGCGCCAGCCCGGCCACCACCGAACCGGCGACGTATATCAGCAGGGCCGACTGCACCAGCAGCTTCTTGCTGAACTGGTCGGCGAGCTTGCCCCAGAGCGGGGTGGTCGCGGTCATCGACAGCAGCGCCGCCGTGACCACCCAGGTGTAGGCGCTCTGTCCGCCGCCGAGATCGCCGATGATCCGGGGCAGGGCGTTGGAGACGATCGTGGACGACAGGATCGCGACGAACATGCCGAGCATCAGCCCGGACAGCGCCTTCATGATCTGCCGATGGGTCATCGACGGGCCGTCGTCGGGGTGGGCGTCCCGCCCGGCCCGGCCGTCGGCGCCCCGCAGACCGGACGGTGTGGTCGTCGCCATGAGTGGTCCTTCTCTTATGTCTTGTCTGTCGCGTCGTGTGCTGTCGCGTCGTGTGCCGTGTCGCGGGGGAGCGCGCAGTGGTCCCCGAAGGAGTCGCGCAGCCGGGCGAGCATGTCGATCAGCTGTCCGATCTCGTCGTCGGACCAGTCGTGGAGGCGGCGGGCGAAGACCCCCGCGGTACGCCGGTGCAGCTCGGCGATCATGGCCGAGCCCGCCGGGGTGAGCCGCAGGATGCGGGAGCGCCGGTCACCGGGGTCGAGATCGCGCTCGACCCAGCCCGAGCCGGCGGCATGGGCCACATGTCTGCTGGTCACCGACATGTCGACGGAGAGCAGCTCGGCGAGCCGGCCCATCCGCATCTCACCGTGCCGGTCCAGCAGGGCGAGCACGGCGGCGGCCCCCGAGGGGCACTCGACGGGCAGCAGCCGGGCCAGGCCGCGCCGGAGCGTGCCGATGGCGCTGAGCTGCCGGGCCAGTTCCGCGTACTGAGCCTCTGCGGCCATGGCCGAGCCTCCCCGAGTCCGTCGTCCGGCTCACTGTCGAGCTTGTCGTTGCTTTGGGCAACCATAAGATTGTTGGTTGCTGAAGGCAAATGAAAACGGAGAGAGGATGTTCAGGGCCCCGTGAGGGCGTCGCGTACGGGGGCGGTGGTCCGTGCCCGGGGTTGGGTCCCGCGTACGGGTTCGCTAGGGTCGTGCCCCATGGCACACAACCCCCATGCTCCCCAGGGCCAGCACTCCCAGGGCGGCCAAGACCCTTCCGGCAGCACTCAGATGTTCCGCGCGTTCGTCGACGAGGGCGAGCCGCAGGGCCGTCGCCAGAAAGCCGCCGCGCAGTCCGGGCCGAAGCCCGGCGTGATCATCGCGGTCGTCGCGGTGGTCGCGATCCTCGGCGCGGTGGCCTGGCTCGCGTTCGCGTAACCGGGCGACCGGGCAACCAGCCGGTCCGGGGCCGCACTTCGGTGCGGTCGCGCCGGCGGCCGGCGCTCCCGGGCGGGCGCGCCGCCACCGTCGTTCCGCGTCTCGCGATGCGTACCGGTCCTTTGCCGCGGGGCGATTGACGTCGCATCGGCGCGAAGGCCCCGGCGGCCGGGCGGCATTCCACCGGGGACCGGTCCTGCGTCAGTCGGAGATCAGACCGTCCCGCAGCTGGGCGAGCGTACGCGTCAGCAGCCGGGAGACATGCATCTGCGAGATGCCGACCTCCTCGCCGATCTGCGACTGGGTCATGTTCGCGAAGAAGCGCAGCATGATGATCTGCCGCTCCCTGGGCGGGAGTTTGGCCAGCAGCGGCTTCAGCGACTCGCGGTACTCCACCCCCTCCAGCGCGGTGTCCTCGTACCCCAGGCGGTCGGCGAGCGAGCCCTCGCCCCCGTCGTCCTCGGGAGACGGGGAGTCCAGCGAGGAGGCGGTGTACGCGTTGCCGACGGCGAGGCCGTCGACGACCTCTTCCTCCGAAACGCCCAGCACGGCGGCGAGTTCGGGCACGGTCGGGGAGCGGTCGAGTCGCTGGGCCAGCTCGTCGCTGGCCTTGGTGAGCGCGAGCCGCAGCTCCTGGAGCCGGCGCGGCACCCGCACCGACCACGAGGTGTCGCGGAAGAAGCGCTTGATCTCGCCCACGACGGTCGGCATCGCGAACGTGGGGAATTCCACGCCCCGTTCGCAGTCGAACCGGTCGATCGCCTTGATCAGGCCGATCGTGCCGACCTGGACGATGTCCTCCATCGGCTCATTGCGGCTGCGGAAGCGGGCCGCCGCGTACCGCACCAGCGGAAGATTCAGCTCGATCAGAGTGTCGCGCACATAGGTGCGCTCCGGGCTGTCGACGGTCCCGTCGCCGTTCGCCGCGTTCGCCGTGTCCAGCGCGCGCAGCCGGAGGAAGAGCGAACGGGAGAGAGTTCGGGTGTCGATGGCCTCCGAGCTGTCAGGCGTGACAGGTGCGGGGGCGCTCTGCGCGGGCGTGAGCGTGAGCACCTTCGAGCTGCCCTGTTCTACGGACATGCCACCCCCTTGAGGTCGCGTACGGTCGCGGTGGCCGCGACCAACGGGAACGCAGCCTGCACCTGAAATACCGGCCGCAAGGCTGCCGCAAACGCTTCTCCGGCAGAATGTCACATGTCGGCAACACGCCGAAGAGATTTGTCGACACAGCTTCAGGGGATCATCGCAGGAAGCAAGGGGTGCAGGGGTGTTGGGGCCCCTGAAAAACGTTCTGCTTGGGTCTACCCGTTCCGACTACGCTTCGATCCTGTTTGCGGACCGCAATCGGGCGAAGCTGCGGGCAAGCAGCCTTGACACGTGCATCTGCGAAACGCCCAGCTCCTGGCTGATCTGTGACTGCGTCAGATTGCTGTAGTAACGGAGCATCAGAATCCGCTGCTCCCGCTCCGGCAGCTGCACCAGCAGATGGCGTACGAGGTCCCGGTGTTCGACGCCCGCCAGCGCCGGATCCTCATAGCCGAGCCGGTCGAGCAGCCCCGGCAGTCCGTCGCCCTCCTGGGCCGCCTCCAGCGAGGTCGCGTGGTACGAACGCCCGGCCTCGATGCAGGCGAGCACCTCGTCCTCGCCGATCTTCAGCCGCTCGGCGATCTCGGCGGTCGTCGGGATGCGGCCGTGAGCCGTCGTCAGATCCTCGGTCGCGCCGTTGACCTGCACCCACAGCTCGTGCAGCCGCCGGGGAACATGCACGGTCCGGACGTTGTCGCGGAAGTATCGTTTGATCTCGCCGACGACCGTGGGCATCGCGAAGGTGGGGAACTGCACCCCCCGGTCCGGGTCGAACCGGTCGATCGCGTTGATCAGGCCGATCGTGCCGACCTGGACGACGTCCTCCATCGGCTCATTGCGGCTGCGGAAGCGGGCCGCCGCGTACCGCACCAGCGGCAGATTCGCCTCGATCAGCGCCCCGCGCACCCTGCTGTGCTCCGGGGTCCCGGGCTCCAGCAGCTTCAGCTCCCCGAAGAGGACCAGCGTGAGCGCGCGGGTGTCCGCCCCCCGCCCGCCGGGCCGGACGGACCCGGCGGCCCCGGTGTCGTCCGGGGCCCCGGTGTCGGTCAGCTCGGCCTCGGCTTCCGTGGTGACGGCGGTGACGGCGGTGACGGCGGTGGCGGAGGCCGCTGCGGGGGGATCGTTCGCCCGCTCGTTCTGGGGCAGCGCTTCAGGCGCGGTACTGGCCGGCACGGTACGCCACCCCTTTGCGGTCATCTACGGTCAAGTCATCAATCAAAAGCGGTCATAGCATCACAAGACATGTCCACTGTGTGCAAGCACCAGATAACACCGTGTTGAAGGCAAGTTGGGGTTTAAACCTCAAGCAGCCCCCCGCCACAAGGGCGGGGGGCTGCTGATGTGCCGTACGGCGGCGGGGACGCGGGCCCCGGCCGGGGCTCAGAACTCGTAGTCGGCGATCACCCAGGTGGCGAACTCGCGCCACCGTCCGGCGGCGGCCTGATGGGCCGGATGCTCGATGTACCTCTTCAGCGCGTCACGGTCGGCCACGGCGGAGTTGATCGCGAAGTCGTAGGCCATCGGCCGGTCGCTGATGTTCCAGGCGCACTCCCAGAACTCCAGCTCGGGCACGAGCCCGTCGAGCTCCTGGAAGGCCTTCACTCCGGCGGCCACTCGGGGCTCGTCCCGTTCGACGCCCTCGTGGAGCTTGAAGAGAACCAGGTGACGGATCAAGGAACGCTCCTCGGCAGGGGCCGGCGGCGGGGTCCGCCGGGGCTAATTGACCAGTTCGGTCATGAAGTCGCCGACGCTCTTGGCGGCGCTGGATATGCCCTCGAAGCCTATCTGGACCAGGTCGGCGGACTTCTCCGGGGAGGTGATGATCGTGTACACCACGAAGATGACGATGATGTAGAAGGCGATCTTCTTCGCTTGTGCCATGCCTCTTCCTCCCCGGTGTTCCCGCTGACTCCGCCGTGGCCCCCGGCTCTCCGTGCCCGGCCGTCCGTGCCCGTCCCTGCCGTGATCGTGGAGAGTCGCGGAAGTCTAACCGAGCCTTTAGGGACCAAGGACCCGAAGATCGGGGCCGTTCGCCGTACAAGTCCGGGCCTTTGAGGGCGCACGATGGACTCGGGTGCGGGCCCGCGGGGATACGGCAGGAATACCGCCGGCTCCCGTACCGGCCCCTGTGCGGGGCCCGCCGCATGCTCCCCCCGACTGCGGCAGGGCCCGAGGGCCGGTCCGTCCCACCGGGGGAAGCGGTCATCCCCCCCGACCGCTTCTCCCGGACCCTTCCTCCTCTCGCCCTGTCCCGGCCGGACGCCTTGGAGCCCTTACCGGTCCTCCGGCAGCAGTCGGAACGCCTTGTGGCCGGTCAGCGGCCGGATCATCCGGAAGTGGCGGTCCGTCGTGAACAGGACCTCCGTGCGGTAGACCGCCGCCAGTGCGACATTCATGGCGTCCGTCAGGCCGATGCCCTGCCCTCCGTCCGCGTCCGCGCAGCCCTCGGCGACGGCGATCGCGGAGCTGAGGTGCGCGGCGACGGGCGGCACCTCGAACCTGCGGGTCGCCGTGTTCCGCTCGATGAACCGTGCCGCGGTCAGGGCTTTCCGGGCGCCGCCGCGTGCCGAGATCAGATAGTCCAGCTCGGCGAGCACCATGGGCGAGACGATGAGGTGACTGATGGCCGCCAGCGCTTCCTTGTGGGCCTCGTGTTCCGCGAGACGCGGGTCGAGGAGACGGTAGAGCGCGTTGGTATCGGCGATAGCGATCACGCTCAGGCCCCCATGCCCTTCAGAACATCCTCGATCTCGTCGTCGCTGAGATCAGGAAGGCCCAGGTCGGGGAGGTCGATGAGGCCCATGGGGTCGGTCGGGTAGGGCGGGACGTCCTCTCCTATGGGCACCACACGCGCGACCGCGATGCCGTTCTTGGTGACCGTGATGGTCTCGCCACGGGCCGCCGCGGCGAGGATCTGTGACGATCTCTGGTTGAACTCGCGGGCTGTAGTCTCCATGTAGTACATGTTGCTACATGGGGTCCGGGCGATGCGATCGCGATGGTGCCCTGGGCAGCCGCAGGACCAGGCGGGCACCGCCCCCGGGGCCGGTGGGGGGCCGGGCGGTGAGGGTGCCGCCGTGGGTGGTGACGATGGAGCGGGCGATGGCCAGGCCGAGGCCGGTGCCGCCGTCGTGGCGGGTGCGGGCGTCGTCGAGGCGGGTGAAGCGGTCGAAGACGCGTTCGCGCTCCTCGGCCGGGATCCCCGGGCCGTCGTCGGTCACCTCCAGGACCACCTCGTGGTCGTCGGCGGTGACGCGGACCCGGACGGTCGCGACCGCGTGGCGGCGCGCGTTCTCCAGGAGGTTGGTGAGCAGCCGCGTCAGATGGGCGGCGTTGCCGAGTACGGGCGCGGGGCCGGGGGCGTCGATGTCCGTGGGCGGGGTGACGCCCGGTCGGCGGGCCAGGTCGTGGGCGAGGAGGGTGAGGTCGACCTGTCGGTGGTGCGGTTCGCGGTGGGCGTCCAGACGGGCCAGGAGCAGGAGGTCGCCGACGAGGGTCTGGAGGCGGCCGGTGTCTTCGAGGGCCTCGGCGGCGACCTGCGGCCAGTCCGCGCCGTCGGGGCGGGCGAGGGCGAGTTCGAGGCGGGTGCGCAGGACGGTGAGCGGCCCGCGCAGTTCGTGGGAGACGTCGCCGGTGAAGACGCGCAGCCGGGTGACGGCGCGGTCCAGGCGGTCCAGGGTGGTGTTGAGGGTGGTGGCCAGACGGGAGATCTCGTCCCGGGCGGGCGGGACCGGGAGACGGCGGTGCAGATCGTTGGCGGTGATCTCGGCGGCCTCCCGGCGCACCGCCTCGACCGGGGCCAGCGCCCGGCCCACCGCCACCCAGGTCAGCGCCGCTCCGAGCAGCACGATCAGCAGCACACCGGTCGCCACGAGCACGAGCACACCGCGCAGGGTGTCCTCGGCGGCGGTGAGGTCGACCACGCTCTGGGCGCGGTAGCGGCCGTCGGCCGAGAACGAGAACACCTTGGGCCCCTCGGCGGCCCTCGCCGCGGACCTCGTCTCCAGGGACGGCCCGGAGGCGGCCTCCGACACGGGGGCCGCCTCGACCTCGGCCCCGTTCACCTCGACGCTGTCGCCGGTGCCGTTCCTTCCCGTGCGCTCCAAGAGCGTCACCGCCAGATCGGCCTGCCGCTGAGAGGCGTCCCGGGCCGACTGCCACAGCTCGCCGCGGACCGTGATGAGCAGAACGGCCGCCCCCGCCGCCAGCGCGACGGCCAGTACCGCGGCCACCGCGAGAGTCATCCGGCCCCGCACCGTGGCCGGCCGTACGCGGCGGGGGAACCGGCGGCGCGCGGACACGGGCACCGGGCCCTCAGCCTTCGGAGGACAGCCGGTAGCCGGCACCCCGGACGGTGCGGATGCTTCTGCGCCCGAACGGCGCGTCGATCTTCCGGCGGAGCGCACTGACGTACACCTCCACGATGTTCAAGTCGCCCTCGTAGTACTCGTCCCACACGCGTTCGGCGATGTCGGTCTTGGCGACGACCTCGTCGGCCCGCTCGGCCAGGCAGGCCAGTACCGCGAACTCCTTCGCGGTCAGGACGACTTCGTCCCGGCCGCGCCAGCAGCGCAGTGACACCGGCTCGACGCGCAGATCCCCCACCCGGAGCACCGCCGTCGCACGGCGTCCGGAGCGGCGGACGAGGGCCTTCAGCCGGGCGGTGAGCACGACGAAGGAGAACGGCTTCGCCAGATAGTCGTCCGCCCCCGTCTCCAGCCCCTCGGCCACGTCGTACTCCCCGTCCTTGGCGGTGAGCATCAGCACCGGGGTGGCGCTGCCCGCCGCGCGCAGCCGGGCGCAGACGGCGTAGCCGTTCAGACCTGGCAGCATCACATCCAGCACGACCACGTCGTACTTTCCCGACAGCGCGCGCCGCAGCCCCTGGCGGCCGTCGGCGACCCAGTCCACCTCGAAGCCTTCCCCGGCCAGCCCCTGGCGCAGCAGACCCGCGAGCCGTGCGTCGTCCTCCACCATCAGCATGCGCATGCTGTGCAGCCTGCCTCACCGAAGGGACGACCGGCAGTCCGTGCTGAAGCCCGCTTCAGGATTTCAGCGTGGCCTCAGAGGCCCCCTGCCACGGTTCACCCATCGCCACCGCGGATCGAGCGGTGACCGGACCGGAAGGACATCCTGTGCCTCAGTCCAAGACTCTCAAGCGCGCCGCCCTCATCGGCGCGACCGCCCTGCTGGGTGTCGGGGCCGCCGTCGGCGCCGCCCAGGCGGACGGTGCCACCACCTCCGACACCACCGAGCCCAGGCCCGCGACCGCCGTTCAGCACACGGACAAGGGCGCGGGCCCCTCCACCGAGTCCGTCGGCAAGGACACGGGCAGGGCCGCCGACCGTCCCGGCAAGGTGACCAGCAAGCACGCGTTCGGCGACGCGGCGGCCTTCTGCTTCGTGCCGGCCGACGGCGAGGTGCCGACCGGAGCGGCCTTCCCGTCCGGCGGCGTCGACGGGCCGGGCCTGACGGTTTCCGGCGAGCCGGCCGCCAAGGGCAAGGGCAAGGGCAAGGGCAAGGGCAAGGGCGGGGACGGCAAGCCGGAGGTCTGCTTCGAGTCCGCCAAGGCCGACAAGCCCGGCGACCCCTTCGAGCCCGCCGGACCCGGCAGGTTCGAACACCGGAAGTAGACCGGACCGGAATCAGCGCCCCCACGGACAGGGCCGTCCCGCTCGCCAGGCGGGACGGCCCTGTCCAGGGTTTCCGGACGCGGAAGGACTGAGTCCGTGAGAGACGCCGTTTTCCCGCGCGCGAGCGGCTGGATCCCGCAGGTGATCCGCGAGGACGGTGAGGTGAAGCCGGCCCTCGGCGCCGGGGCCGACGCCAACCACGAGCCCCGCACCTTCACCTTCCCGGTCGGGGAGGCCCATCTCGCGGTGATCCGGGAGGATCTGGCCAGACACCTGCTGCTGTGGAGCGCGGTCCTTCCGCTGTGCGACGCCGCCGGAACCCGGGGCCGGCTCGTCGCCCACGGTGCCGACATCGATCTGCTCGACCGCGGCCGGCTCTGCGCCGCCCTGCGCGCGGCGATGGAGACGTCCGACGGGATGCGGATCGGCCGCGATCCGCGACGGGGAAAACGCGCCACGGACAAGCGCGACTGGGACCGGATGGCGGCGGCGACCGACACGGCCCTGCGCCGCGCACACCCTGATCGCGCCGGCTTCGGCGGGAGCGCGAGGCGGACGCCCCTGTCGTTCACCAACGACAAGGGCGTCGAGAAGAAGCGGTTCCCGGACAGTCCCCGCACCGCCGCCGAGGACGGACATGAGGGCCGACCGGACATGAGGGCCGACCGGACATGAGGGCCGACGCAAAACACCCCCTGATCGCGTTTCCGCGGATCAGGGGGTGTAGGAAGCGGTAGCGGAGGGATTTGAACCCTCGGTGAGTTTCCCCACACTCGCTTTCGAGGCGAGCTCCTTCGGCCGCTCGGACACGCTACCGGGAGAGAGCTTAGCCCACAGTGGGCCGTGAGCCGAAATCGGTTGATGGATGAGGTGTTTTCGCAGGTGGGGAGGGTGGGTGCCGACGGGGGCGGTCAGCGGGTGCGGAAGAAGTCGGTGAGGAGCTTCGCGCACTCGGGTTCCAGGACGCCCTGGACGAGCTCGGGGCGGTGGTTGAGCCGGCGGTCGCGGACGACGTCCCAGAGGGAGCCGGCCGCGCCGGCCTTCTCGTCGCGGGCGCCGTAGATCACCCGGTCGAGGCGGGACTGGGTGATCGCGCCGGCGCACATGGTGCAGGGCTCCAGGGTCACGACCAGGGTGCAGCCGGACAGCCGCCAGCCGCCGAGGTGCTCGGCGGCGCGGCGGATCGCCAGTACCTCGGCGTGGGCCGTGGGGTCGCCGGTCAGTTCGCGTTCGTTGTGGCCGAAGGAGAGCGGGACACCGGCGGGGTCCAGCACGACGGCGCCGACCGGCACATCGCCGGAGAGCGCCGCGTGTCCGGCCTCCGCGAGGGCGAGACGCATCGGCGTCTCCCACGGGTCTCGTACGGGGTCTCCTGTCCGGGTGGCCTCTTCCGTCACTAGCGGACGGTCTCCAGCACCTCGGCCGCGCCCAGGGCGTCGGCGATCTCCGGCAGTGCGTCGGTGTTCAGGGTCAGCAGCTCCTTCTCCGAGAGGCCGAGGTCGGCGAGGATGCCGCGGTCGCCCAGCGGCGCGGCCGGCACCGCCTCGGCGGCGGGGTCCGTGTCGTCGTGGTCATTGTCGTGCGCGGACGGCTCTCCGTCCTCGGTGCCGTCGAGGTCCAGCGCGTCCAGTTCGTCGGACGGGTCGTCGGCGTCCCGGCCGAGCAGTTCATTGGTGAGGATCTCCCCGTACGAGGAGCGCGCGGCGGCTGCCGCGTCGGAGACGAAGATACGAGGATCCTCCTCGCCCTCCACCCGGACGAGCCCGAACCAGGAATCCTCCTGCTCGATGAAGAGGATCACCGTGTCCTCGTCCAGCGAGGCCGCGCGGGCCAGATCGGACAGATCGGACAGGGTCTCCACATCGTCGAACTCCGTGTCGCTCGCTTCCCACCCGTCTTGAGTGCGCGCGAGCAGTGCGGCGAAGTACACCGTGACTCTCCCACTGATCAGAGGTGTGACGACTGGGCGGTGCGCTGATGTGTGCCTCGCCCACTCGGAATCGTGGCAGAAACCGGGGCCTCGCGAGAGGTCTTCCGTCGTTGCGTCGGCCATCAGTTCTCATCCGGTCCCATCCGGAGGTTTCACGTGGAACCTCCGAACCGGGGTGGAAGCCGATGTCGGGGACACCGGACGGGCTACCAGCGGAAGGTGCGCATACGCATCTGCTGGCGCATCCGGGCCGCCCTGGCCCGCCGGGGCTGGACGCGGTCCCGCAGGGCCTTCGCCTCGTTCAGCTCTCGGAGGAACTGGGCGCGCCGCCGTCTGCGCTCGGAGTTCGGCTCCGGCTCGGTCCCGTGCTCATCCTCGGGTTCCGCTTCCGGGCTTTTCCGGGCGCGCTCCACGGCGTGCTCCACGGCGCGTTGCCCGCGCTCGCGCCCGTGCTCGTGCTCATGTTCGGGATACTCCGGTTCCGGCATCGGCCACACCACTCCACGGCTGGACGTCTGCCTCCACCTTCCCTCCGGAAGGTTCCTTGATGCGAGCCGGGCTACTGTTGACGGTATGCGGATCCATGTCGTCGACCACCCGCTGGTGGCGCACAAACTCACCACACTGCGCGATCGGCGCACCGACTCCCCCACCTTCCGGCGGCTCGCCGACGAGCTGGTCACGCTCCTCGCGTACGAGGCGACCAGGGACGTGCGCACCGAGCTGGTGGACATCGAGACCCCGGTGGTCCGGACGACCGGCGTGAAGCTGTCGCACCCGCGCCCGCTGGTGGTGCCGATCCTCCGGGCCGGGCTCGGGATGCTCGACGGGATGGTGCGGCTGCTGCCCACCGCCGAGGTCGGTTTCCTCGGGATGATCCGCAATGAGGAGACGCTGGAGGCGTCGACCTACGCCACGCGGATGCCGGAGGACCTTTCCGGGCGTCAGGTGTATGTCCTGGACCCGATGCTGGCGACCGGCGGGACGCTGGTCGCGGCGATCCGCGAGCTGATCAAGCGCGGTGCGGACGATGTGACGGCCGTGGTGCTGCTGGCCGCCCCCGAGGGCGTCGAGGTCATGGAGCGTGAGCTGGCGGGGACGCCGGTGACCGTGGTGACGGCCGCGGTGGACGAGCGGCTGAACGAGCAGGGGTACATCGTGCCCGGCCTCGGTGACGCCGGTGACCGGATGTACGGCAGCGCGGAGTAGCGGAGCGTTCGCGCCGCTCAGGATGGAGAGAAGCCCCGGGTCCCCTGGACCCGGGGCTTCTCCGTGCTCCGGGGACCCGGGGCCGCCGGGCGGCCGTTCAGCACTTGGGCTTCGGCCCCGGCGCGGGGTTGGCGAGAGCGGTGAGGGCGCGGTCGGCCGCGGGCTTGGGGGACAGCTTGGTGAAGGCCGTGCCGAGGATCAGGTCGACGTCCTTGGTCTTGCGGGCGTCGGTCTTGTTGGTGGTGCCCTTGAGCTGGGTGCCGAGGAGAAGGAAGGGGCCCTTGACGGCCGTCGGGGAGCCCAGCAGCACACCCGTGTTCTTGATCTTCTTGTCGAAGGCGGCGGGGGCGTTGCCCACCTTGCCGATGGTGAAGCCGCGCTTCTTCAGCTCGTCGGCGGCGGCCTTGGCGAGACCGCTGCGAGGGGTGGCGTTGTAGACGTTCACGGTGACCTGGGCCGGTCTGAGCCGCAGCGGCGGCGCGGCGGACTCCTTGGGAGCCGGCTTGCAGTCCGCGCCGCGGGTCGCCGCGGCGGCCTTCTTGCCGTCGTCCGTGAAGACGTCGATGAGCTGTAGCGTCCCCCAGCCGGCCACTCCGAGGGCGACCCCTGCGGCGACCAGCGCCGTGATGATCCTGCGGCGCTTGCGCGGGCGTCGCATCCGCGGGTACGTCTCGCCCGTGACGCGGTACTTTCCACCCATGCCGGGAGGAGTCAGCATGCTCATGGGCGCAGCGTAATGCGGCCCGGGGGCCATGCGTACAAGATGATCGACTGACTGGGTCCGTACGGCCTCCGAAAGGCCCCGAACGGGTCAGTCTCAGCCCAGTTCGAGGACCCGGGCGTGCAGGACCTGCCGCTGCTGGAGCGCGGCGCGCACCGCGCGGTGCAGGCCGTCCTCCAGATAGAGATCGCCCTGCCACTTCACGACATGGGCGAAGAGGTCGCCGTAGAAGGTGGAGTCCTCGGCGAGGAGGGTCTCCAGATCGAGCTGGCCCTTGGTGGTCACCAGCTGATCGAGGCGGACCGGGCGCGGCGCGACGTCCGCCCACTGCCGGGTGCTTTCCCGGCCATGGTCGGGGTAAGGCCGTCCGTTTCCGATGCGCTTGAAGATCACACGGAAAGCCTACCGGGCGAGCGCCTCCGGGCGCAGCCACGGCGGCCGAGTGCGATCCTGGGCAAAACTCCTCAGATACGGAGAATCGGGGGCCTCATGGCCGAGAGCGTGCCGCAGCCCGCGCGGGAAATCGCCTCCGGGTACGCCCTCACGGGAGCGGCGATCGAGCTCGGCGCGCTGCTGTGGGAGGGGCGGTGTCTGCCCGAGGCCCCGGTCCGTATCCCGCTGTCGATGCTCAACCGGCACGGACTGGTCGCCGGGGCGACCGGCACCGGGAAGACCAAGACCCTCCAGCTGATCGCCGAGCAGCTCTCCGCCAACGGTGTGCCGGTCTTTCTCGCGGACATCAAGGGGGACGTCTCCGGCATCTCCGCCCCCGGGCAGCCGGGCGGGCGGGTGGGCGAGCGGGCCGCGCAGGTCGGACAGGAGTGGGAGGCAAGGGGGTTCCCCGCCGAGTTCTACGGACTCGGCGGCATCGGCCCGGGGATCCCGGTCCGGGCGACGGTGACCGGCTTCGGCCCCGTACTGCTCTCCAAGGTGCTCGGGCTCAACCCGACGCAGGAGCAGTCGCTCGGGCTGATCTTCCACTACGCCGACGCCAAGGGGCTCGAACTGGTGGATCTGAAGGATCTGCGGGCGGTGGTCGCGTTTCTGACCTCTCCCGAGGGGCGGGCCGAACTCAAGGACATCGGCGGGCTGTCCGCCGCCACGGCCGGGGTGATCCTGCGGTCGGTGACCGCGTTCGAGCAGCAGGGGGCGGGGGGCTTCTTCGGGGAGCCGGAGTTCGACACCTCGGAGCTGCTGCGGACCGCGCCGGACGGGCGCGGGCTGGTCTCCGTGCTGGAGCTGGCGGCGGTGCAGGGCAAGCCGCAGCTGTTCTCGACGTTTCTGATGTGGCTGCTGGCGGACCTCTTCCACGATCTGCCGGAGGCGGGGGACCTGGCCAAGCCCAAGCTGGTCTTCTTCCTGGACGAGGCGCATCTGCTGTTCACGGGCGCGAGCAAGGCGTTTCTGGAGGCGATCACCCAGACCGTGCGGCTGATTCGCTCGAAAGGAGTCGGGGTGTTCTTCGTGACCCAGACGCCCAAGGACGTGCCCTCCGATGTGCTGGCCCAGCTCGGCAACCGGGTGCAGCACGCGCTGCGGGCGTTCACCCCGGAGGACGCCAAGGCCCTGAAGGCGACGGTCCGTACGTTCCCGAACTCGGCGTACGACCTGGAGGAGGTCCTCACCGGGCTCGGCACCGGCGAGGCGGTGATCACCGTACTGGGCGAGTCGGGCGCTCCGACCCCGGTGGCGGCCACCCGGCTGCGGGCCCCGCAGTCGCTGATGGGGCCGGTGGACGCGGCGGCGCTGGACGCGGCGGTGCGGGAGTCACCGCTGTACGAGCGCTACGCGCGGGCGGTGGACCGGGAGTCGGCGTTCGAGAAGCTGGCGGCGCGGGCCGAACGGCCCGCGCCGGAGAAGGAGAAGCAGAAGGAGAGGGGAACAGAACCGGAGCCGGGGCCGGGGCGGGCCGGTGACCGGGACGGTTCGCTGGTCGAACAGGTGGTGGGCAGCGGGGTCTTCCGCTCGCTGGCGCGCTCGGTCGGCACCCAGATCGGCCGCGAGATCACCCGCTCCCTCTTCGGCACCGCCCGCCGGCGGCGCTAGACATTCCCGGCCGCCGGTCCCGTGCCCGTGCGGCACAGGACCGGCGGCCCCGGAACGACCGCTCGATTACTCGATGACGTCCTCGTGGCCCTCGTGCAGACCGCCCCCGCTGCCGGTGCCCGGCTCGGTCGGAACCGAGTTCACCGGCGTCCGGAGCGAGCTGAGGTCGTGGGCGTAGGTGCCCACCGCGTTCGCGATGACCCCGATGTTCACCTTGAAGGCGGTCAGGTTGATGTTGTTGATGTCATCGCCCTTGGCGTGGTAGTTCGGGTCGTACGCCAGACCCGCCGTACCGCCGAACTTCGCCGCCTGCTGGGCCGACTTGATGCCCTCGGCGCCGGTGAAGGTGCCGCCGGCCGGGATGCCGACCCCGATGAACGGGCCGTAGTCCGAACGGCCGGAGAAGTCGGTGCCCTCGTGCGGGGTGTCCCGGTCGTCGAGGAACTCGTTGATGTCGCGCTCCAGCTGCGCCGAGCCCTCGGGGCCGGGGCCCGCGCCGACGCCGTCGGAGTTGTCGCCGTCGTAGACGAAGAGTCCGTAGTTCGGCGAGGCGATCATGTCGAAGTTCAGATAGAGCTTGATCTCCTTCTTGGCGAGATCGTTGAGACCGGCGACATACGCCTTCGAGCCGAGCAGCCCGTTCTCCTCCGCGCCCCACCAGGCGAAGCGGACCTTGTTGGCCGGACGCTTCTCGGCCTTGGCCAGCTCCTGGGCGACCTCGATCAGACCGGCGGAGCCGGAGCCGTTGTCATTGATGCCCGGGCCCGCGGCGACCGAGTCCAGGTGGGAGCCGAGCATCACCGTGTTGGCCGCGTTCCCGTGGCGGGTCTCGGCGATCACATTGTTGGTGGTGCGGTTCTGGAGCAGCTGGCGGATCTCGAAGGAGACGTTGACCGGCCCCGCCGCCACCTCGTTGACCAGCTCCTCGCCCGCGGCCTGGCTGATTCCGCCGGTGGGTATCTTCCCGGAGGCGACATCGCTCAGGGTGCCGCCCATGGAGCCCGCGGCGTTGTTGTAGATGATCGCGCCGATCGCGCCGGCCTCGGCCGCGGTCGCCTGCTTCTGGGCGAAGGTGCAGCCGCCGCGCTTGATCAGCGCGATCTTCCCGGTGAAGGTGCCGGAGGCGTAGTCGGCGGGCTCGCAGCCGGTGCTCGCGTCGACGGGCACCGTCGCCAGATCGGCCTTGACTCCGCCGACCGGGGTGGACTTCGTGTACGTCAGCGCGGTGATCGGGATGTCGCGCGCGCCCGGCGAGACGACGGAGAGCTTCTCCGCGAGCGTCTCGGTGTAGACGAAGGTGAAGGGCTCGTAACGGACGTCGTATCCGAACTTCTTCAGCTGCTGATAGACGTAAGCGGCCGAGGCGTCGTACCCGAGGGTGCCGGCGGCGCGGTTGCCGCCCGCCGTGTCGGCTATCTGCTGGAACTTCTTCAGATGTTTGTGGGCGTCCTTCACGGACGCCTTCGAGACCAGCTTCTTCGCCAGCTTCGTCGCCTGCTGCCCGGCATCGTCCCGGTGGGCGGCGGAGGGGGAGGCGGATGCCAGCAGGAGCGGGGTCGCGAGTGCGGCGGCGGCCAGGGTGGCCACGGCTCTGCGACGGGTTGCCTTCACAGAGTTCCTTCCCGGTATGGACAAGTAGAAGGGAAGTTAACGAGACCGCGACGGCTATGGGAACGTCTGTGCCCCAACTCGTGCCTCAGTTCATCTGATCGACATTCCCGGAGCCGGAACTTCCTCTTCGATCGCCCGTATTTCAGTTGCCCTTGGCTGCTTTGGCGGCCTTTTTCATCTCTTGCTTGTGCGCGCGTACTTTGGCGAGCGAATCGGGTCCGGTGATGTCGGCGGCCGAGCGGTACGTTCCGGCCTCTCCGTACGGGCCCGCCGCCTCGCGCCAGCCCTTGGGCCGTACGCCGTACCGCTTGCCCAGCAGCGCGAGGAAGATATGGGCCTTCTGGTCGCCGAAACCGGGCAGTGCCTTGAGCCGTGCCAGCAGCTCGGCGCCGCTGTCCGCGTCGCTCCAGATCGCTTCCGCGCTGCCGCCGTACTCGTCGACCAGGTACTGGCAGAGCGTCTGCACCCGTTTGGCCATGCTGCCCGGGTAGCGGTGGACCGCGGGTTTCTCCTTGAACAGCTCGGCGAAGGCGTCGGGGTCGTACGCGGCGATCTCGCCGGCGTCGAGGTCGTCGCCGCCCATCCGGTGGGCGATGGTGTAGGGCCCGGAGAACGCCCACTCCATGGGAACCTGCTGGTCGAGAAGCATTCCGACGACGGCGGCGAGCGGGCTGCGGCCGAGGAGTTCATCGGCTTCGGGCTGCTGGGCGAGGTGCATCTCGGGGCTCATGGTCCGATGATCGCCCCGGCGCGGGCGGGCCGCCAGTGAACCGCCCGCGACGAAAGACCCCCTCTCGCCGGAAGTGGCGGAGGGGGTCCTCGGAGGAGTCCCGGGGCTGGAGCCCGGGGTCCTCAGCCCTGGGTGGAGGTCGAGCCGAAGATCGCCGCGTGCTCCAGCACATCCTCCAGCGGGTCGTCGATCTGGCCGATCGAGATCAGCGTGATGCCGTTGTGCGAGTCCGTGTGCGTCTCGTCCGCGACCGCGGCGGTGGCGGGGAGTACGGCTGCCAGCAGGGCCGCACCGAGGACCGTAAGGGCGATTCTGGCCTTCATAGAGCTTTCGTCCACCTGTTCGTCGTCTGCCTAGTGGCCGGTATAACTATCGGACCGGCAAAAGGTCACGGCCCTTAAAACGGATGGAGGGCGCGTTCACCCGTTCGGCCCAATACGCCCGAGTGGGTCAGGGCACCCGGTTGACGAGGACGACCGTGGTCTCGCAGGAGTTGTCCGCGAAGAGTTTCAGCACCTCCATCTCTTCTTTGTCGACGGTCAGATTCCAGCGCAGCTTGGTCCCGACCCAGTCGCCGATGTACCGGCAGATCCCCGCGGTCTCCGTCGGCAGCCACTCCTTGATGTCCTGCTCGGCCTTCTCCCGCTCGGCGCGCACGGTCACCGCCGCCAGGGTGGCGGGCGAGCCCTGGTCGTTGGCGTAGGCCTCACGGCGATCGGCGCTCCAGGCCGAGCCGCCCGAGCCCCAGGTCTCGGCGAGCGGGACGACATGGTCGACGGTGACGCTGGACCGCTTGGTCACCGACTGGTTGTCGTAGTACGAGACCCAGCGGCCACCCGACAGCGAGCAGCCGGCCGAGACATCGGGCTCCTCGACCGCCTCGGCGAGCAGCACCTCCTCCCGGGTGGAGCAGCCGTCGGCGGGGTCCTTGCCCGCGTTCCAGTGCGGGAAGGCGGTGGCGGTGTAGCCCGCGCGGTTCTCGTCGGCCTCGACGAGCAGCGAGATGGCGTCCTCCAGCTGGAAGACCTCCACGGAGCTGGCCGATGCCGGGGGAGCGGAGACGGCGGTGGTCAGGAGCGGGACGAGCGCGAGGGACAGTGCCGCTATCGTGCGGCCGGGATTCTTGGTCATGGGCCCAGTTACTAGCGGGAGGGGAGGGCCCGGACGGGCGGGCGGCGCGCCGGATCCACTCGTACGAGCGGAAAATCCGGGGGTGGTGAGCGCCGTGTTTACGCGCGCCGGGCGCACCCCGGGCGGTTGTGGTGCCGGCCCCGCCGGGGGTGCGCACGGTCAGGGTCTAGGGCAGCCCTGTGTGGAGCGCGTTCATCAGGGTGCCGTTCGGGGTGTCCCCGGAGAGTTCCCAGATCATCGCGCCGAGGAGGCCCTTGGACTTGATCCAGGCGGCTTTCTTCCCGATCGACCAGGCGTCGTCGAAGCTCCACCACTGGCCGTTCTCACCGGTGTAGCCATAGGTGGAGACCGACTGTTCGTCGTGGTGGACGGTCATGCCGGGATAGCTGCTGATCATGTTCTGATAGCCCCGGATGCCCGCTTCCTCGGGGAACTGCCCGGTCGCCGCCCCGTTAGCGGTCTGCCATTCGCCGTTGACGCCCGCGCCGCCGCTCGCGACCTCCTTCCAGCCGCGGCCGTAGAAGGGGAAGCCGACCGTCAGCTTCCGTGGGTTCACTCCGGCGTCGAGATAGGTCTGCACCGCCTTCTCGACGCTGAAGTCGAAGGGGTACGGGTCCTGGGCGTCCCGGTGCAGATTGGCCTGGTGCCCGGTGCGCCGGGGCTCCCAGGAGTTGTCGCTGCCCGAGCCGTGGAAGTCGTACCCCTGGACATTGGCGAAGTCGAGATAGTCGAAGATCCTGGACAGGTCCCAGCCGGCCTGGATCTTCGCCGGGTCGGCGGGGGTGAAGGCGGTCAGCAGCCGGTGTTCGCCGCCGAGGGCGTCGAGCTGCTTGCGGAACTCGGCGAGCAGCGCGGTCAGATTGTCCTTGTCGGCGGCCTTCCAGTGGTTGCCCGGGTGGCCCTCGGCCCCCGGCCACTCCCAGTCGATGTCGATGCCGTCGAAGACTCCCGCGCCGGTGCCGGGGCCGCCCGCGCCGTTGTACACGGGGAGATTGCCCTTGATCCAGATGTCGACGCAGGACCTCACGAACTTCTCGCGGGAGGCGGGGGTCGCCGCCGCGTCGGAGAAGAACTTGGAGAAGGTCCAGCCGCCGAGCGAGACCACCACTTTGAGGTGGGGGTGCTTGGCCTTGAGCTTCTTGATCTGGTTGAAGTTGCCCCGGAGCTTGCCCCAGCCGTCGTCGGCGACTCCGTCGACCGACTGCGCGGCGGAGAACGGACGGCCGTAGTCCGCGTCGGCGTCGCCCGCTCCGGTGCCCTCGTCCGGGTCCTGGGGGTTGCCGGAGACGCCCTTGGTGACACCGGCCTGGCAGGTCAGATTGACCGGGTCGATGTTCTCGAAGGCGTAGTTGATGACGTCCAGCTTGGCGGCGGACCCCGAGGTGTCGATGTTCTTGACGAAGTACTGGCGTCCGTACAGGCCCCACTGGATGAAGTAGCCGACCTTGTGGTGGTTGCCGGGCCCGGCGACGTCGTCGGTGGTGACGGCGAGGGCGTTGGAGGCGGGGGAGGCGTTGTCGGCGGTGTCCCTGGCCTTGACGGTGAAGGTGTACGCGGTGGCCGGGGACAGCCCGTCCACGGTGGCCCCCGGGGTCGCCGAGGCGGGGACCGTCTTGACGAGGACGCCGGAGCGGTAGACGTCGTACGCGGCCACCGCGACGTTGTCGGTGGCGGCGTTCCATGCGAGGGTGACGGTGGTGGCCGTCCTGCCGGTGGAGCGCAGCGCGCCGGGGGCGGTCGGCGGCACGGGGTCGGTCGCCGGGTCCACGGTCCGTACGGTGAACGGCCCGCTCGCCGCCCCGAGGTTGCCCCGGGTGTCCTTGGCGCGGACGGTGAAGGTGTAGCTGGTCGCCGGGGTCAGCCCGGTCACCGTGGCCCCGGTGGTGGCGGTGCTGGTCAGCACCGTGCCGCCGCTGAGCACGTCGTACGAGGCGACGGGGTGGTCGCCGGCGGTGGCGGCGGTCCAGGCCAGGGCGACGGTACGGGCGGTGACGGCGGTGGAGTCAGGGGTTCCGGGCGTGCCGGGCGGCTTGTCCGGGGTGCCGTCGCACTTGTCGCCGTTGACCGTGCAGCGGGTGGGCTCGGTGATCGGGCCGGTCGCGGTGAACCAGTAGCTCCAGGGCTCGGTGGAGCCGTTCGCCGGGACGGTCGCGTTGTAGTAGGCGTTCTTGACCGTCACCCGGCTGCCGTTGACGCTCGCCTCGCCGTGGTAGTGGCCGCTGAGGCTGACCCCGGCGGGGAGGTCGAACTCCAGGGTCCAGCCGTTGACGGGCGCGGCTCCGCTGTTGCGGATGGTGTACGTGCCCTTCCACCAGGAGCCGTTGTTCTGGGTGGTGAAGGAGGCGGTGAGGGTGCCGGCCGCCTGTGCCGGGGTGGCCGCCAGGGCGGTGAGGGCGGCGAACGGCAGCATCAGGACGGCGAGGAGGGCGGTGAGCCTTCGCCGTCGGGGGATTCTTCGGTGGGGTCGGACGGGTCGGTTGAACATGGCGCTCCCTGAGGGGGTAGGGGCGATGGCCGTGCTCACTCCGTGCGGTCATGCTTTCGCGCGCATGCGGCGTGCCGCATGACGCATGACAACCTTTGAAGCTACTTGGTCCGGACCAACCCGCAAGGGGTGCGGACCGACCGGATTCCCTCAGTCCCCTGCGGAGTGCCGGGCGTAGCGGCCCAGGAACATGTCGACGCCCGCGACGAGCAGGCGCTCCGTCAGATCGTCGTCGACGGCCGCGCCGTACTGGCCGAAGACCATGTGCGGATGGACCAGCAGCGCGTACAGCTGAAGGGTCGCGACCTCCAGGTCCGGGACGTCCAGCAGGCCCCGCTCGGCCAGGGTGCGCAGCGCCCCCGCGACGGCGGGGTGGTGGCCGGTGGGGCTGTCGTGCTGCCAGGCCCGCCCCAGCTCGGGGAAGCGGTGCAGCTCGGCGGCGACCAGGGTGCGCAGGGCGGCCACCTCGCGGTCGTCGCGCACGGCGTGCACCCAGGCGCGCGCGACCTCCAGGAAGGCGGCGCGCAGATCGGTGGCCCCGGCGAGCCGGGCCAGGGAGGCCGACGGGTCCTCGCCGCCGCCGTGGGCGGCGGGATCGTCGAGCGCGCCCGCGACCACGGCGGTGAACAGGGCTTCCTTGCTGCCGAAGTGGTTGTAGACGGTGACCTTTGAAACGGACGCCTCGGCGGCGATGGCGTCCATGCCGACGCCGAAACCCTCGCGCAGGAAGAGCGTGCGGGCGGCCGTCACGATGGCCCGCCGCTTCCGCTCGGCGCGGGGACCGCTGGGGCCGCTCCCGCTCCCGCTCCCGGTGCCGGTCTTCGGCGTACCGCGCGCTTCGGTCGATCCCTGGCGGGGCTGGGGGGCGGTGTCCGGGGTCATGGGCCGAGCCTAGCCGACAACTGAACTGTACGGTTGAGTTCAACTGAACTGAACTGTACGGTTCAGATGGCCGGTCCGGAGTGGACCGTCCCCGACCCTCTGGGAGGAATCGCCATGCCCTGCGCCGCCGCCGGACACCCCGCCGCCGAGGACCACGACCCGCCCGCCTCCGGACGTACCGGCCCCGGACGTACCGGCCCCGGGGAGGGCGGTCCGCCGCCCGCCGATCCGCGCCGCTGGGCCGCGCTCGCGCTGATCTGCACGGCGCAGTTCATGCTGGTGCTCGACGTCACGGTGGTGAATGTCGCGCTGCCCGACATGGCCGCCGGCCTCGGCCTCGACCGCACCACACTGACCTGGGTCGTCACCGCGTACACCCTCGCCTTCGGCGGGCTGATGCTCCTCGGCGGCCGGCTCGCCGACGCGCTCGGGGCCCGGCGCACCCTGCTGGCCGGGCTGGTGGTCTTCACCGCGGCCTCGCTCTTCACCGGCCTCGCGCAGAACGCCCCGGCGCTGATCGGCGGCCGGGTGGCGCAGGGCGTCGGCGCGGCCCTGCTGTCGCCCGCCGCGCTCGCGATCGTCACCACCGCCTTCCACGGCGCGGAGCGCACCCGGGCGCTCGGCGTCTGGGCGGCGATCGGCGGCACGGGATCGGCCGTCGGCGTACTGCTGGGCGGCGCGCTCACGGCGGGCCCCGGCTGGCAGTGGGTCTTCTACGTCAATGTCCCGGTCGGCCTCGCCCTGCTCGCCGCGATCCCCGCCCTGGTCCCGGCCCGCGCCGCGCGGCCCGAGGTCCGCCTCGACGCACCGGGCGCGCTGCTGGTCACGGCGGGCACCGCGGCCCTGATCCACGGCCTGGTCCGGGCCGGGGACAGCGGCTGGACGGATCCGCTGACGCTGCTGCCGATCGCCGGATCGGCCGTGCTGTACGGCGCGTTCGCGCTGGTCGAGCGGGTCAGTCCCGCCCCGCTGATGGATCTGCGGATGCTCACCCGCCGGCCGGTGGTGGCGGGGTCCTTCCTGATGCTGATCGCCACCGCCCTGCTGATCGCGTTCTTCTTCCTCGGCTCGGTCCACCTCCAGGGCGCGCGCGGCCTCAGCCCCCTGGAGACCGGTCTGCTCTTCCTCCCGGTGGCCGTGGCGGTCGGCCTCGGCGCGCACCTCGGCTCACGGCTCGTCGGCCGGATCGGCGGCCGGGCGGTCGCGGCGGGCGCGCTGGCGGTCGCGGCGGCCGGCGCGGTGCCGCTCACCCTGCTGTCGGCCGATTCCTCCGTGTACACGACGCTGCTGCCGGGGCTGGTCGTCGCCTCCTTCGGCGTCGGCGCGGTCTTCGTCGCGGCGACCGCGACGGCGCTGGCGACGGTCGACCACCGGGAGGCGGGGCTCGCCTCCGGTCTCGTCAACACCTTCCACGAGGTGGGAGGTTCGGTGGGCGTCGCGGTGGTCTCCTCGGTGGCCGCCGCCGGCATCGCCGGGGGCGGGGCGGCCGGCTTCACCGAGGCGTACACGGTGCTCGCGGTCACCGCAGCGGTGGGCGCGGCCCTCTCCCTGGTCCTGGTCCCGCGCGGCCGACCCGCCCCGACCGGGGTGCCATATGTCCACTGAGCTGCTGATCAGGGAGTTGTGCGTGGCCGTGCTCGACTGCGTCGCCTCGGGCGGCCGGGCCGCCCCGGCGCGGGCGAGGCCGCGCGTCACCGGACTCGGGCGGCACTTCGCGGTGGAGCCCGCCGACGCGGGGTGGCTCGCGGGCGCGGGTGCCGAGGCCCTGGCGGCGTACGCCGAGCGCGCCGAGGAGAGCTGGGAGGACCGCTGGTCCGTGGACACGGACACCGCCTGGGAGCCGCTGCACCGCGCCCTGTCCGGCGGTCCGGGCCCGGCCCCGGGCCCGCTCGCCCACGCGATCCTGGGCGGCCGTCCGCTCCCGGCGGCACCCGGCTGTCTGCTCCGGCTGCTGCCCCCGGACCGCGTACCGGCCACCGCCGAAGCCCTCACCGGCCTCACCCGCCCCTGGCTCCGCGCGCGCCTCGACGCGCTGGGGCGTCCGCCGGGGCTGTCCTGCGAGTCCTGCGCCTGGGAGCGCCTCTGTGCCCTGCGCGCCTTCCACACCCGCGCCGCGGACGCGGGGCGCGGGGTGCTGTTCACGGTCTCCGACTGAGCCCGGCACCCGGTCGTCCCACCAGCCCCAACAACCCCTCTGGGCAGGGCTTTCCCGTATGGACCGGATGATTCGCGGACGCCTTCCGGTTGGATTCCGGCGGACGCGCCGAACCGCCCCCGTACCGACCCGTGCCCGCCGATGATGGAGCGAGCGCCGCGCGTCGAAGGGGAGCCCATGAGCCTGAGCGGGGAGACCGGACAGGGAACCGGGGCGCCGCGCGCCCGGGCCGCGCGGACCGTGGGCGAGGCGAGGGCCTGGATCAACCACGCCAAGGTCTTCGGCCGGTCGGCCGCCGGGCTGGGCGCGGGGGAGCCGGGGGAGGCGGGGGACGGGGGCGGCGCGGGGTTCGGGTTCGGTCCGCCCGATCCGGCGGCACGCGATGCGCTGATCGAACGGCTCCACGCGCTGGAGGGCGAGTTGGCGGCCGGGGCCGGGGCGGACGACCCCACGCTCGCCCTCGTACGGGCCCGGCTCGGCGGGCTGTACACCCTGCGCCATCTCGTGGCCCCCGACGACGGGGACCGTGCCGAGGGGCTCCGGGCGCTGAACGCGGCCCGCGAGTCGGGGGCGCTGGACCCGAAGGAGGAGACGGTGGCGGCCGTCCACAAGATGGGCCTGCTGACACCGCCGGTCATGCTCTCCGGCCTGGACGGAACACTGCCCCGGCTCAAGGAGCTGATCGAGCTGGGCGAGCGGACCGGCCGGGACGACCCGGAGCTGGACGCGAGCCTCGCCGAACTGCGCGACCTGGTGGCCCTCCTCGTACCGAAGATGCCCGACCAAAGAGCCGCCGAACAGCTCTCCCTGCTGATGGAGTGGCTCGACCAGCGGCCCCGCGACGGGCAGGTCATGGACCCCGAGCGGTTCGCCCGGGCGGCCAGGGAGACCGTGGCCGGATTGCAGCCCGGCTCGTCCCACGAACGCCTGCTGGACGCCTGTCTGATGCTGCTCGGGGCCACGGGGACGCCGCGCGAGGGCGAGAGGGGATCCGACAGCGAGGGGGACGCGGGGGACATGGCGGGCCGGATCGACCGGACCATCCTCAATCTGGAGGTCTTCGCCCCCGGCACCATCCGGCCCGAGGAACTGGACGCACTGGTCACCCAGTTCGTCGGCCGCCCCGGGGTCGACGAGAGCGACACCGCGACGGCGGCACTGGCCCGGATGGCCCAGGGGCTGCGCACCGGCGAGCCCGGCGACCTCGAAGACGCCGCACGGCTGATGAGCGCCGCCGTCCGGGGCGCCCAGGGCACCCCGGGCAAGGAGTCCGACTGGCTGGAGCGGTTCATCGGCCAGCTCTCGCCCGGTCTGCTCTCCGCCGCCGCCGTCACGGGCGGCAGCCTCACCGACCGCGACCGTACGAGGGCGCTGCTCGACGCGCTCGTGGGCCCAGGAGCCGACGGAATCGACCTCCCGCCCGGCGCGCTCACCGCCCAGCGCGACCTGCTCCAGGCCAACCAGAGCCTCCGCCTCCAGCTCCGCGCCGACCAGGCGTACCGCGACCGTGACACGGCGCTGCTGGAAGAGCTGCTGGACGAGATGCTGGACCTCCAGGACCGGGCCGACCCCGACGCCGACTGGAACGTCCTCATCGGCTTCGGGCTCGGGATGATCCATCTCTTCCTGGCGCTGCTGGAGGGCGGCACGGTCGCGGTCCGCACCGCCTCCGCCTACTTCCGGCAGGCCCTGGAACACCCGAGGATCCCGGCGCTGCTGCGGCCCATGCTGGAGACGGCCTGGGTGCCCGTCGTGCTGCTCTCCTCCCTGTTCGAACCCGAACCCGGGCCGGTCCTCGAAGCTGTGGAGCGGGCCCGGGCCGGGCTGAGTGCGCCCTCCCTCGTGCTCGACCAGCCGGTGCGCACCCGGATGGTCATCGCGCTGGCCTTCCAGAGCCTGCACCGGACGACCGGCGACCCCTCCCACCAGGACACCGGCATCGCTGAACTGGAGCTGGCCCGCCGGGAGCTGACCGAGCGCCACAGTCCACAGGTCACCCACGAGGTGCTCTGGGCCCTGGCCCGGGCCTACCAGGAGCGCGGCGACCGGGACCGGGACCGGGGCGACCGGCGGGCCGCCGTCGCCGCCGCACAGGAGTCGCTGCGCTCCCTCGCCGAGGAGGTGCTGCTGCAACTCGGCGCGGAACACGGCCTCGAAGTGGCCAGGGCGGCGGCCGAACGGGCGCTTCTCGCGGTCCGCTGGGCCGCCGACGACGGGCGCGTGGACAAGGCCGTGGAGGTGCTGGAGAACGGCCGGGCGCTGGTGCTGCGCGCGGCGGCGGTCTCGGCCGGGGTGCCGGAGCAGCTGACCGCCCGGGGCGAGCCGGAACTCGCCGAGGAGTGGGCCGGGGCCCTGCGCAGACTGCCGCCGCCGGCCGCTCCGAGCCCCACCCCCGTGGACGGGACGGGCGGGACGGGCGGTCCGGCCGCGCTGGAAGAGGCCCGCGCCATGGCCGGTCAGCTGCTGTCGACGGGCGAAGCGGCCGGGTTCACCATCCCCAGCACCCTGCGCCGCCGCGCCCTGAGCGTGCTCCGCCGCCCCGACGGCGGCCGGCACTCGCTGCGCGAACTGCTCGACGCGCCCGGGATCGAGGAGCTGCGCGAAGGCCTCCGCGCCGCCGGGGCGGACGCGCTGATCCATCTGGTGCCGGGGCGGGGCACGGCCGACGGACTCGCCGTCCTGGTACGGCCCCGGGGCGAGCCGGAGATCCTCCCGCTCCCGGGCCTGGGCGCGCCCGGCCGGGAGCCGCTGGAGCGCTATCTGGACGCCGGGGCCCGCCGCTCCGCCGCCCGGGACGAGGACCCCGGCACCCGGGACGAGGCCCACCGCCGCTGGGAGGCGGCGCTCGAAGCCCTCTGCGACTGGGCGGGCCCCGCCGTCCTCGCGCCGGTCCTCGGCGCACTCGGCGTACCCGTACCCGTATCCGTACCGCCCGCGGACCGGGGCGCGCCCGGCACCACCGCGCCGCCGCCCGTGCGGATCACCCTGGTGGCCTGCGGAAACCTCGGGGCGGTGCCCTGGCACGCCGGGCGGCTGGGGCCGTCCGCGACCCGCCCCGGGCGGCGCGTGCACGCCTGCGAGTACGCGGTGATCTCCTACGCCGCGTCCGGCGGGGAGTTCCTGCGCTCCGTCCGGCGCGGGCGGACGCCGGTGGGGCTGCGGCCGGTGCTGGTCGCCGACCCCACCGGCGATCTGGACTGGGCCCGGGACGAAGTCAGCGCGCTGCGCACCGCGTTCTACCCCGGGGGGGCCGCCGTCCACGGCTGGCACCAGGACGCCCCCGAGGACGCCCCGGGCACCCCCGACGACATCCTCGCCCAGCTCCCCGGCGGCGACCCGGCGGGCCCGCCCGCCTCCCTGCTCCACCTCGTCGTGCACGGAGTCGCCGGGCTGAGCCCCACCGACTCGGTCCTCAGGCTCGCGGCCCCCGGCGGAGTGTTCGACCCCTCCTCGGACGCGGCCAGACTCACCGTCACCCGGGTGATGGACGTCCCCGGCGGGCGGTACGCCGCCGACGGCCCGCTGATCGTGCTCAGCGCCTGCGAGACCGACCTCAGCAGCAGGGACCACGACGAGGCGCTCACCCCCACCACGGCGCTGCTCGCCCGGGGCGCGGCCGATGTCGTCGGCTCGCGCTGGGAGGTCCCCGACAGCGCCTCCGCCGTGCTGATGGTCGTCTTCCACCACCACATCGCGGTACGGGGGCTCGCCCCGCCGGACGCCCTGCGCGCCGCACAGCTGTGGATGACCGACCCCGACCGCCGCTCCGTCCCCGGGCTCCGCGGCGATCTGCTCGCCAAGGCGGAACGCGACCCCGGCTCCCTGGCGGCGCTCTCCTCCTGGGCCGCCTTCATCCACCAGGGCAACCCCGCCCCCCGTACCGGCGCCGGAGGAACGACCGCATGAGCACGAGCACCGATGAATTCCTCGATCTGCTGCGCGACCGGCGGTCCGAGATCCACGCCGCCCTGACCGCCGAGCAGTTCGCCCGCTACCAGGACGGCGTCCGCGCGCTGCGCGCGGCGGGCGACGACGTCAGAGCCGTGCGCGAGGCCCTGCGCGCGGTGCGCACCGCGCTGCGGGCGCTGCCGCCCGGCACCGAGCTGAGCGGGCGGCTCGGCCAGGTCCGGGGCGCGGGACCGGCCGGCGCGGCGGTGCTGCCCGACGCGGGCCGGCTCGACGGGCTGATCCGGCTGCTGGAGTCCGCCGACTGGCCCGCCCTCGAACCGGCCGCCGCCGAGATCGCCCGGGGGGTGCGCGAGCGGCTGCTCACCGCCCCCGCCCGGGGCGCGGACCGGCTCCCCGCCGGGGCGGCCGGCGACCCGGCGGGCGCGGGGCTCATCCGGCTGACCGACCGCGCGGGGCACGACCGCTACCCCGACTTCCAGTTCGACCCGGACACCGGGGAGCCCCTCCCCGTCGTCCAGCGGATCAACCGCCTCCTCCTCTCGGACCAGGACCCCTGGGGCGCGGCCGACTGGTGGCTCGGCGGCAACGAGTGGCTGGACGACGTGCCCGCGGCCCTGCTGGGGCAGGTCCCCGACGAGGTGCTGACGCTGGCCGCCCGCGAGCTGATGGAGGAGGGCGCATGGTAGGCCAGCCCCCTCCCGGGGCCGCCCGGATGAGCCCCCGGCTCACCGTGCTGCCCGCCGGGTCCGAGCTGTGGCGGTGCCACGCCGCCACCTGCCCGCCCGCCGCCTTCAACCCCTCCCTCGCGCCGTCCCACTTCGACGGCAGCCGCTTCGACGGCACCACCGAGGACCCGTACCCCTTCCTGTACGCGGCCCCCGAGCCCGCCACCGGCCTCGCCGAGGTGCTCCTCCGCTCGGTGCGGTACGACGACACCTCGGGGCTGCGTCAGGTGCAGTGGCCGCTGGCCGCCTCCCGCACCCTGACCAAGCTGCTGGTGACGGAGGATCTCACCCTGGTGCGGCTGGTCTCCGAGGAGGATCTCGCCGCCGTGTTTCAGGACTCCTGGCTGCTGGAGGGCGGCGAGGGCCGCTATCCGATGACCCGGGTCTGGGCGCACGAGATCCGCCGCCAGGCCCCGGCGGTGCAGGGCCTGGTCTGGCAGTCGCGGCGGAACCGCCCGTACCGCGCGCTCGTCCTCTTCGGCGACCGCTGCGGGGCGGAGCCGCTGAAGGCCGTCCCCGGACAGAGCCACCGCCTGGCCACCGTCGAGGGCGTCCACGAGGCCAACCGGCTGCTGGCACCGCTGCGGGCGGTCATCGTCCCGCCGGGCGTCCGGCCATGAGCGTGGACCGGGCCGTACGGGGGGCGGCCCGGTCCACTCCTAAGGGACGCCCTCCCCGTACAGCGTCACGGAGAAGGCGACCACCCGCAGCCCCAGCCGGAGTTCGTCGCCGTCCCGCAGCGGGGTCCGGGTGCCCGGCACGATCCGCGCGCCGTTGACGTACGTGTGGTTGCGGCTGCCCGGCGCGGCCTCCTCCACCCACGCGCGGCCGTCCTCGTCGAGGGTGACCGTCGCGTGCCGCCGGGAGAGGGTCAGCAGACAGGAGAAGACGGCGGCGGTACGGGGGGCCCACTCCGGGTCGCGGCCGAGGCGCAGCGGACCGCCCGGGCCGTGGGCGATCTCCAGGGCGGGGTCGGCGCACACCAGCAGCAGCCGGGCGCGACCGCTGCCGCAGGAGGGGCACGGGTAGTGCCCCTCGGGGAGCCGGCCGCGGCAGTTCCAGCAGCCTTCGGCGGCCTGTGGCTCCGGTTCCGGCCCGGGGGGCGGCTCCGGGCCGGACACCGGCCTCACCGTCGGGGGCGGCACCGGCACCCAGCCGCCGCCGCGCCCCCGCCGCGTACCGCTCACGACCGCTCGCCGGACGTGCCGGAGGCCTCGGACGCGTCGGAGAGCCGCAGCTCCAGCGCGGCCGTGCCGTCCTCGTCCAGCCGGACGCCGGTCACGGTCACGGATGTCCCCTCCAGCACCCCCCGGTCGAACAGCTCCCGGGCCAGCGGGTTGATCAGATGGGTCTCCAGCAGCATCCCGATGCCCCGCCCGCCGTTGTCGAAGTCGGCGGTGCAGTGGGCGGAGAGGGTCCGGTGGGCCTCGGCGGAGAGCCGCAGCCGGACGCCCTGCTCCTCCCGCAGGACCCGCTGGATGTTGCCCACCTGGGAGTCGAAGATCTCCGTCGCGACCTCGGACGAGATGTAGTCGAAGACCACCACGTTGCCGCCCAGCCGGTTCAGCAGCTCGGGCCGGCCGATCTCCTCCACGAAGTGCTGTTTCACATTGGCCAGGATGATCTTCTCCAGCTCGTGGTACGGCATCCCCGGCACGGCCTCGCGCCCGCCGCCGCCCTCGCCGTCGGACCGGCTCCGTACCCCCAGATTGGAGGTGAAGATCAGTACGCACTCGCTGAAGTAGGTGGTGACGCCCTGCCCGTCGGTGAGCCGTCCGTCCTCCAGCACCTGGAGGAATTTGTCCAGCACTCCGGTGTCGGCCTTGTCGATCTCGTCGAACAGCACCACGCGGAACGGGTCGTTGCGCACCGCCGACGTCAGCTCGCCGCCCGCCTCGTACCCCACGTATCCCGGCGGTGCGCCGATCAGCCGGTCGACCGAGTGGGCGGCGGAGAACTCGCTCATGTCGAAGCGGAGACAGGCGTCCTCGGTGCCGAAGAGCACGGTGGCCACCGACTTGGCCAGCTCGGTCTTGCCGGTCCCGGTCGGCCCGGCGAAGAAGAGCACCCCGCGCGGACGGCTGCCGGGGTGGGAGGCCTGCGCGCCGGAGAGGCCCAGCGCCGCGCGCTTGAGGATGTCGAGGGTCTTGGCGACGGCCTTCTCCTGGCCCTTCACCCGGCTCCGGATGTACGCCTCCCCCGCTCGGATCTGCTCGCGGAGGTAGGCGGCTCCCCAGGGGTTGTCCTCGACGCCGAGCTGATAGACGCGCACGGCGTCACGCATGGCGGAGAAGGGCAGTCCCCGGTCGAGCGCCATATGGGTGCTCTCGCGCATCGCGCGCAGCGTGAGACCGGCGGTGGCCCGGGCGAAGGTGTCCACCTCGTGCGCGGGGTCGTCGGGGGCGGGGCCGGGCCGCTTGTCCAGACTCACCGGCTCCGGCTCCGGCTGCTCGGTCTCCGCGGTGTGCCCGGTGTGCCCGGAGGTGTGTCTCGCGTGCTCGGCGGCGAGCAGCCGGGCCATCCGCCGTCGGGTGCCCAGGTCGGGCAGGGGCAGCCCGATGGTCCGCACCCGCTCACTGCCGGCCACCAGCCAGGTGGGCAGCTCGCGTTCGCCGTCGGCCAGCCAGATCACCGGGTTGAAGAGTCCGCGCCCGGTCTCCGGGTCGGTGAGCGGCTGCGCGTCCTCGGCGAGTTTGAGACAGCTGAGGAAGAAGTCCCGTTCCGGCTCGCTGAGCCGGGTGACGTCGGTGGGGATGCGGGCGGCGTAGTCGATCAACAGCACCGCGCGGTACGGCTCCTGCCGCTGCGCGGGCCGCCTGCCCGGACGGTCGGCCACGGGCGGCCACCCGCTGACGATCGAGCGCAGTACGCGCTCGGTGTCGGTGAGCGGCCCGGCGGGAGCCGGGGGCCCCGGGCGCGCGGGCCGGGCGGCCCCCTCGCCGCTGTGCAGCAGCGCGCGCACCTCCTCGGCGGCCGGTCCGGCGACCACCGTGAACCCGTCCACGATGTCGTAGCGGACGAGGACTTCGTACCCCTCCTGCCAGAGCGCGTTCCACAGCACCTCGGTCAGGGTGTGATGGGCGTCGTACGTCCGGTCCGGGCCGCCGTCGTCGGGGTCGGCGTCGTGGCGTACGAGGTGGATGTCGCGGATGTTGCCGTGCAGGACGTACTGGGAGTGGACGCTGAGGGTGCCGGTCACTTCCTCGGCGAAGGCGGGCAGTTCGCGTTCGCGGACCCCGCCGGTCGCGCCGGTCCCGGGCGGTCTGCTCATCGGCGGGGCTCCTGGCCTGGACGGTCGGGACGGTCGTGGTGGCGGGCCCTGGGGCCGGTGCGGCGGTCGCGGGACCGGCGGTCCTCGTCGGCGACGGCCGGCTCGCGCGGTGCGGGCCGCTCGGGGACGGGGTCGAAGGTGAGGCGCAGCGGGAGCCCGGCCCGTTCGGTCAGCCGCTCCAGGGCCGCCAGCTGCCCGGCGGCCTCGGTGCAGCGCCGCCAGTCGAGGTCCCGGTCCGCGTCGGTCTCCTCGCCGGGGCTCCGCTCCCGGTGCATGGTGACGACCCGCGCGGCCCCGCCGTTCACCAGGAGGCGGAGCCAGTGCGTGTCCCCCCAGCCGGGCGGGGTCCAGTCGACGGTGGTGGTCCCATCGGTCCCGGCCGTGCCGCTGTCGGCCGGCCGCCCGGCCGCCGGGTCCCCGCTCGCCTCCCGGGCCGCCGCGCGGATCACCTCCGCCGTGTACAGCCGCTGGAGCAGCTCGGTCCGCTCGCCCACCCGGGCGGCGACCCGGGTGCGCACGGTGTCGGCGAGCGGCTCGCCCTGCGACAGGACCCGTTCCAGCGCGGCGATCTCGCCGTCGGCGACGGGCAGCCGGACGGTGCCGTCCGGCGGGGTCCGGCGGAGGAAGTCGAGCTGCTGGGCGGCCCATTCCTCGTCCGCCCGCAGGCGTTCGGCGGCCCGGGTCATCCGCTCGGCGAACCGCCCTGCCTCGCGCAGATGCCGGCGGGCGGCGGCGGGGCGGGCGGTGACCACTCCGGCCGCCGCCGTGATCATCTCCTCCAGCAGCCGGTAGTCCGCCGAGGGAAGGTCCCGGGGGAGCCGGGCGAGCAGCTCCCCGCCCAGACGCAGCACTTCCTCCTCGGAGAGCGCCTCGGCCGCGGGCGGTACGGAGACCTCCCCGGCCGCCTTGCCGGCCCCGGTCCGCCCGGTCCGCTCGTACTCCGTCAGCGCCTGTCGCCGCCGGGCGCGCAGCCTGGTGTGCCAGCCGCTGTCACTGCCGTCGCCGCTGTCGCCGCTTTCGAAAGCGGCTCCGTCCGCGGCCTCCATCGTCGCCCGCGCGAAGGCGGTCTCCGCGCGGCGGAGCGCGGTCCCGGTCTCGGCCAGCCGCCGCCACACCTCCGTCAGCCTCATGCCCACGGGGTCCAGCGGCGGTGGCAGGTCCGGCAGGTCCGGCGGGCCTCCGGGCCCGGATCCGGACGGCGGACCCGCCCGCCGGATCCGGGCCCGCAGCGCGGCGAGCCGGGCGTTGGTCCGCGCGGCGGCGAAGACGGCCTCGCGCCAGCACTCGGCGGCCTGAGCCGCCGTCAGCAGCTCCTTCCGCAGCGCCGCCTGGGACTCGGCGGCCCGGACGGCGGAGGCGGCGAGCAGCTGGGCCCCGGCCATGGCGGCCCGTCCGGCGAGCAGCGCGCCGCTGAGCGAGCCGAGGCCGATCAGGGCGGGCAGCAGCAGCTCCTGCGCCTGGTCCAGGGCGGAGTCCAGCACCTCGCCGCCGGCGTCGGCGAGTGAGAAGTCCGGGATCACGTCCGGGACCGAGAGCCGGGGGAAGGCCCCGGAGACCGTGGGGTCGGCGACGGCGTCCGACACCGCGCCCGACACGGCGTCCGACACCGTACCCGTACCCGTACCCGCGTCGACGATGCCGGACTCGGCGAGCGGGGAGACGGGGAAGTCCACCTGTGCCATGACCTGTTCGACGGTGGGTATGACCAGCGCGCCACTCATCCGATTCCTCCTCCGTGTGCCGTGGACCCCGGGGGCCCGGTGGTTCCTCCGCCCGTGCCGCCGCGCAGGTCGGAGAGGTGCAGATGCCAGCGGTGCAGCCTGCGCACGGTCCACCAGGCGAGCCCGGCGACGGTCGCGGCGGGCCAGAGCCAGGCCGCGTGCGTCAGCGTGAGCAGGAGCAGCCCGAGCGGCAGCAGGATCAGCAGGCCCCGGACCGGGAAGCGGGACCCCGGCTGCCGGACGAAGCGGGCGAAGGGCAGCGCGCGGTCGATCACCAGCCCGGCGAGCGAGCGGTCCGGGTGGTAGGAGGGGCTGCCGATGCGGTAGGCGGTCCACAGTTCGAGGGCGAGCACGGCCGCCGCGCCGGGGACCGCCAGCAGCCAGCCGGTGAGGACGCTCCGCCGGTCCGCCAGGCCGAACACATCGCTGACGCCGATGACGAAGATCCAGGGGAGGATCAGCGCCGCGGCCCCGCCGACGGCCCAGCCGAGGGTGGCCGGCAGGTCCTGGCGGCGCAGCCACACCGCCGCCGCGTCCAGGTCCCGCCGCTGCCGCAGGACCGCGCGGTCGGCCTCGTACCGGGCCTGCGCCTCCCAGGACTCGCGCTCGGCGAGGAAGGCGAGGCGCAGGCCGAGATGCGTCCGTACGTCGTCGGTCTCGTCCGCCACCAGCCTGCGGTACCAGCCGACCGGTCGCGGCAGCCGCCCGAGCACCTCCCGCGCGGGATCCGCGAGCCTGCCCCGGCTCCGCTCGGGCTCGGCGGCCAGCGACAGCAGCGCGGCCCGGCGCGCCTCGTCCAGCCGGGCGGCGGTGCGGACCTCGTCCCTGACCCGCGCGGGCCAGCCGGACTCGGCGATCAGCTGGTCGACGCCGTGCTCCCAGCGGGAGAGCGCCGAGATCCACCGCCGGTGCACCCCCTGGAGGCCCTCGCCGCCCGGCCGGTGCTCCAGCAGCGGCAGGATGGTGTGCGCGCCCAGGTCCGCCACGACGGAGCGGGCGAAGGCGTCGCCCCGGCCCGCCTCCCGCAGCAGCTCCCGCAGCCCGGCGCGGTCGAGCGGCACCCCCCGGTAGGAGGCGTCGAGCGTCGGGCCGAGCCAGGAGATCAGCCGTACCAGGGTCGCGGGCCCGGGCTCGTGCGCCAGCAGGCCCAGCAGGGCCGTCAGCTCATCGGCGTCCCGTCCGGGCGCGCCCTCGAACTGCCGCAGCCAGAGGGTGAACTCCTCCCGGCCGCGCCGGCCGCCCAGGGCCGCCCCGGCGCGCCGCCAGTTCTCGCCGAAGGCCCTGGCGAGCCGCGCGGGCCGGGTGTACTCCTCGCCGAGGAAGGCGTACGGCGCGATGCCGGGGCTCCGCTCCGGGTCCGTGCTCTCGGGCGCGCCGCCCGGCTCCGCCGGGGCGACCGGCGGGGAGCCGCCGGCCAGCCACTCGGCCACTTCGGCGGAGCCCCAGCGGTGGTCGGGGTCGCGGGTGAGCAGCCCCCGGCAGAGCAGCAGCAGCCGGCGGTCGGCGATCCGGGAGAGGTCGGGGGCGCGGGAGCTGATCTCCTCCCGGACGAAGTCGTTGTCGGTGTACGGGACGGGGTGCCGGCCCCCGGCCATCTCCGCGACGATCATGCCGAGCGACCACCAGTCGGCGGGCGGATGGACGAGCTGGTTGCGCAGCGAGGCCTGCGGCGACATGTAGAGGGCGGTGCCCGCCCAGCGCTCGCCCCTCAGGAACCGCTCCTCGGGGGCGTGCGCCGAGACGCCGAAGTCGACCAGGACCAGCGAGGGTTCGGCCGGGTCCAGGCTGCCCAGGACGACATTGGCGGGGCTGAGGTCGCGGTGCACGATGCCCAGTTCGTGCAGGGCCGTCAGGGCCTGGTGCAGCTGCCGTACGACCCGGCGCGTGAAGTCCGGGCCGGCCGGGCCCGAGCCGTCGCGCAGCCGGGTCGCGAGGTCGGTCTCGCCGTAGGAGGGGGCGAGGTCGTAGGGGTGGCCGTCGGCCCCGGTGAGGCCGGTCTCGCCGTAGTGGGTGAGATGCGGCAGGCCGCGCTCCCGCAGCGGTGCCCACACCAGCGGGTCCGGGGCGTGGTCGCGGTCGTACCACTTGAGGACGTGGGTGCTGCCGTCCCCGACGTCCTCGACCCGGAAGACGGCGGCCTGGTACGCGTGCTCGGGGCGGCGCAGCACGGCCCGCAGCCGGAAGCGGTCGCGCAGCGAGAGCGGCAGCTGCCCGGTGTCGCCCCGGGGCGGGCCCGCCCCGGGAGGGCCGTCCGCGGCGTGGCCCTCGTGCTCGGTGGGCGGCGGCGGTTCGGGTCCCTCGTGCTCGGTGGGCGGCGGCGGTGGAAGGGTCACATCAGTCACCTCGTACACGGGCGGGCCGAGTCGGAAGCGAGAGCGGTTCCGGACGGCGGAGAGAGGGCCGGGGCCGATTCCGGGCGCAGTTCTTCCCGTACCGCATGACGCGACCGGGGGAACCGGCCCGGGAGATCGCTCCGGAATCGCCGGGGAACCCGGCCCGGAAGCGGTGTCCGGACCTTCCGGACCTTCCCCGGTGCGACGGCCGGAATGCGCGGAGCAAATACGGAACAGTGCGTTCGGCGACCGGGCGACGGAATGGGACCGGGTGCTTCCCCCAAATCCCCTGCGGTATCGCGGCGATGGTAGCGAAACAGCGGCAATCGCGAGAGGGATTTCCGCGCCTCTCGTGTTTTCCCGCATTTCCCCCGGGAGCGGGAGCCGCCTGTGCTACGGGGCCGAGCGGCGGCCCGGTCGCGCCGGGTGCCGATCCGTACGGTCCCGTAGCGCGAAACCATCGCCCCGGCAGCGCGTGCTCGCTAGCCTGGTCGCCATGAGTCAGGAGCAGTCGCCCGCCAGTCTCCCCTCCTACGACCAACTCATCGACGAACTGCGGATACTGCGCCGCATCGGCCTGGCCGGACTGCGCGGGGCCGAATTTCCGGCGCTGCGCTCGGCCGGCCTCGCCGGAGGTTTCTGCGCGGGCCCCGACGGCGTTCCGGCGGGCATCGAGGCGCTGCTCGGGGAGGCCGTCCGGCGGCTCGGCGAGAAGGATCTGCTCGGCCGCGCCGCGGCCCACGCCTTCGGGCTGCTCCCCGACCGCCGGGGAGACCCGGCCTATGAGCGCCGCAAGGCGGCGGCGGGGGTGTACGGGGTGACCCCCGAGCGGTTCCGCAAGCACCAGGAGCCCCAGGTCGTCCAGCAGCTCGCGGAGGCGGTGCTGGCCGTGCTGCGGAATCCGGTGCGGGAGCCCGACCCCTCCTTCACGGGCCGGTTCACGGGCCAGAACAGGGGCGGCGGCCTCAGGACCGCCGGTCTCGAACCCCCGCTGCGGGTCGAGCGGGTGCCGGTGGACGCCTCCACCAGTTTCACGCTCCATGTCTCGCCCATAGAGCTGCTGCGCGACATCGACATCCTCGTCTCCTCGGAGAACGTCTATCTGGAGATGTCCAAGACCTTCCGCCCCACGGTCTCCGGCTCGCTCCGGCTGGCCGCCGCCGTGCGCGACCCGGCCGGTGAGATCGTGGACGACGTCCTCGTCCGGGAGCTGGGGGACTGGCTGCGCGCCAACGGCCGCCCGGGGCTGCCGGTGCGCTCGGGCACGGTGGTCCCCACCTCGCCGGGGGCGCTGGCCGCGCGCGGGGTGCGGCGGATCTACCACGCGGCGGTGGCCACGCCCTACGAGGACACCTACCGGGTCGGGCCGGAGAGCATCGCCCGCGCGGTGGCCTCCTGCTTCGCGCTCGCCCGCGAGGAGGAGGCGAGGGAGGGCCGGCGGCTCTCCTCGCTCTGCTTCCCGCTGCTCGGCGCGGGCCGGGGCGGGCTGACGCCCGTGGTCAGCGCGACCTGGCTGCGCTGGGCGATCCGCGACGAGCTGGCCAGGGACCCGGACCGGCAGGTGCACATGGTGGTCCGGGACCGGGAGATGGCGCGGGCCGTCGGCGCGCTCTGAAGCCCCCGCGCGGCCGGGGTGCCTACGGTCGCCAGCTGCGTCTGTCGAGCCGGATCCCCGCGCGGGCCAGCCGCCGCTCCAGCGCGGCGAGTTCACCGCGCAGGGGCACCCCGTACAGCCGTACATCGTTCTCTCCCTCGGCCAGATGCGTCTGCAGTCGGGGGCCCTCGTCGGTCCGGTCCAGATGCGCCGCGTACCGCGCGCGCCCCAGCTCCGTGCGCGGGCGCAGCCGCTGGTTCGCCGAGCCCCGCCACACCAGCGCGGTCGGCTCGGCGATCCGGAAGCGCCCGGTCACCAGGGCGTCCACGGGGCGAACGGCGGCCGTGCGCAGCGGATTCCGGTCGATCTCCTCGCCCTCGTACCCCGTGTAGAGGAGGAGATCGGCGGCGGCCGAGCCCGCCGCGAGCGCCTCGTCCCGGATCCCGGCCGCCCCCGTGAGCAGCGCGCCGAGCCCGGCCGGCTGATCCAGCGGCTCGCCGCCGCTGACGGTCAGCCCGTCGGCCCCGGCGGCCAGCGCCGCGCGCCAGAGCGCCAGCAGGGACGGCACCGGACGGTCGGAGCCGCCCAGCGGGTCCCAGGTGTGCCGGGACATACAGCCCGGACAGGCGAGGGCGCACCCCTGGAGCCAGACGGCGAACCGGCGGCCCGGCCCCAGGGTCCGTACCGGGAAATGCGTTCCGCTGATCCGCAGCGAAGCCCCAGCGGCCCCTGTGGCACGGGTGACCCCATCCGTCTCGAATTCCCCTGTGGTCCCTTTCGTTTCGGCGGATCCGACGGGTTCGATGACTTCGTCCATCCGGTCGTCCCCCTTTCCCCGGCCGCCGTGTTCGCGCAATTCCATGATCGAGAGAACTCCGGCCCCCGGAACCATTTCAGTATGACCCCGTCCGGGGCGCCGGTACGGGCGTTCTCCGGTCGGCTTCCGGGCGACTTCGGGAGGGTTGTGGAAAAGGGGCGTTCACGGGTACGGAAGAGGGAAACCTCCGCTACGCTCCTGCCAGTTGTCGCCACCTCCCGACGGTGACTCCGCGAAGAGCGGAGGCGGAACACAAGATCCCTGTCCGATCCGTATAAGAGCCGAACTCCCGTTCGCGTTCCGTGGGGGCGGTATCGCGCGACGGTCTCCGCCCGGCGTGTGCGAGAACGGCGAACACCTCTCAGTCCGGCGGCGTGGAATTCACCGCCGGGGAAAAACGGGGGAAAGAAATCCATGATCAGATCCGACAGCGTCAACGCGGTCGCCCGGCAGGGCGTCCTCGGCGGCTTCGCACGCACCGCGGCCGTCCGGCGCGGCCGGCGCGACGGGGCCCGGGGCATCCCCCGGGTGCCGCTCGCGGCCGTCGCCGCCGCCCCGCCCGGCACCGGTCCCGCCCCTCTTGCCGTCCTGCCCGACACCGACCCCCTCCTGCTGACCCCCTATGTGACCGTGGTGCGGCAGACCGCCCGCCGCGCCACCGAGCAGATGCGCGCCACGCTGATCCGCCGGGAGCACGGCCTGCTCACCCGGCTGCGCGCGGAGTCCGTGCGGGTCGTCACCCAGTACGACGTGCGCCTCGACCCGATGCCCGCCGCGCTGGCCCGCTACGGCCACTGGGTGGGCCAGTGGCGCACCAGCACCGAGGTGTGCCGCTCCCGGGCCCAGGCGGTCGTCGACCGGTCCAATCAGCAACTCGCCTGCTACTGGGAGGGCTTGTGCGGCTCCCACCAGCAGCTCTCCCGGCTCGGCCGGGGTCCGGGGCCGGAGTGGCTGCCCGGCCGGATGGAGCTGGACGAGAGCTGGCGGCGGCCGGAGGTCTGGCTGCTCGACGACGACGCGGACGCCGGTACGGCGACCTCCCGCGCCCTGCGCATCCTCGACCGGCAGAACTCCGGCCCCGCCGGGGGGAGGACCGCCCGATGAGCCCCCGCCCGCGTCCGCACCGCCGTTCCGCCGCTCTCGGGAGGGCCGCCCGCCGCGCCCTTCCCGCGGCGCTGGCCCTCGTACTCCCCCTGACCGCCACCGTCTCCTGCGGACTCAACGACGAACCGGAACGCCACACCCGCGCCTGCGGGGTCGTCGTCGACGGCTCGGGATCGGCCGCCGCCACCAAGGACGGCTTCGACGCCGAGGCCAAACTCCGCGCCAAACTGGAGAAGTTCCTCGCCGACAACGAGTGCCGCACCACCTACTTCGCCCCCATCACCCGGGTCTCCCAGGCCTCCAAGTGCCAGATCTCCGAGATCGACCTCGATCCCGACCTGCCGGGCACCGCCGACCGGGACCGCACCAGGACCGCGCTGCGCGCCGCCGCGCTCACCGGCGCGCGCAAGCTGCTGAAGTGCGCGCAGAAGGAGGAGCCCGGCTCCGACGTCATCGGCGGCCTCGCCCGGATCGCGCTCTCCCGGCCCTCCGGCGAGGACCGGTCCTTCTCGCTGCTCGTGGTCAGCGACTTCCAGCAGAACGACCCCGAGTTCCGGCTGGGACGCCAGGACCTGAGCACCGGGGCCCGGCGCGAGGCCGCCGTGGACGCGCTGCTGAAGTCCCACGACATCCCGGATCTGGCGGGCACGGACATCCATCCGGTCGGCTACGGAATGAAGTTCGACACCAAGACCTCGCGCTACCGGCAGTTCGACGCCTTCTGGACGGAGCTGCTGGAAGGGAGGATGAAGGCCCGTGTCCACACCACCTACCGCTGACGGCGAGGAGCCCCGCCGCCTCCGGATCCGCCGCCCCGACCGCCTGGACCGGGACCGGGACCGGGACCGCCGGGGCCGCACCGGCCCCCGCCGCTTCCCCGACGGCTCCCTGCCGCAGCCCGGGCCCGTCGAGCCCGACGCCGTACGCGCCCGGGACTCCGCCCGGCTGCTGGACCGGGCCCGGAGCCTCGGCGCGAAGGCGGCCTCCCGGCGGGTCTTCGACCCCTGGGTGCTCAACAGCCCCGACCGGGTGCCCTACTTCGCCGAGCTGGCGAGCCTGCGGGACCGGGTGCGCGGGCAGCTCGCCGCCGAGGACGCGCGGGCCGAGGAGGACGCCGCCCTGGAAGCGAGCCGGGTACGGGCGGCGGCCTCGGCGGCCGACGAGCGGCTGATCCGCGCGGGCGTCCGCCGGGCCCGGCTGGAGGAGCGCCAGGCCGTGGCCGTCGGCCAGCTGGACCGGCTCGCCCGGCGGGCCGACCGGTGGAACGCCTTCCGCGACCGGATCCAGGCCGGGTTCGACACCCGCCGGGCCCGCGCCGCCGCTGCCCGGAGCGCCACCGGCCCCGACGGCCCCGACGGTCCCGAAGGCGGCTCCGACGAGGCCGCGGGCCAGGGCCGCCCCCGCTGGCAGGCGCTCCCCGACGACCACGGCCGGGCCTCCGACTCCGGCTCCGGGGCCGACTTCGGGGGCGACTACGAGGGCGACTACGAGGGCGACTTCGGGGCGGGCGCGCACGCGCTCGGCGCGCGGGCCGCCTGGGAGGGCGCCACCGCCCGTCCGGGCATGTCCCGCCGGGGCCGCGCCGGACTGCTCGGGCTGCTCGCCCTGGTCGAACTCCCCGTCTACTACGTCGTCTTCCAGCAGCTCCACGGCACCGGCGACCTCGCCGCCGTGCTCTCCGTCAGCCTCACCCTCGCCGTCTCCACGGTGATGATCCTCGCCCCGCACATCGCCGGCCGGATCCTCCGCCGCCGCTCGGCCACCGGCGCGATCCGGCTCGCGGCGATCCCCGCCCTGGCACTCGTCGGGGCCTGGGGATACGGGGCCTGGACCCTGGGCGAGCTGCGCTCGAAGCTCGTCTTCCGCGAGGAGCAGCCGCTGGTGGTCTCGCCGGACGTGGCGGCGGTCACCCCGCCGAGCCTGGCCGAGTCGCTCGACCTCTCGCCCGACAGCGTCTCGCTCATGTTCATCGCCCTGCTGCTGCTCTCCGGCGGCATCGCCTTCCTGCTCGGTCTCGGCGACGAGCACCCCTATCTGGGGGCCTACCGCGACAACGCCGAACAGCTGCGGAGGCTGGAGCGGGAGACCGAGGAGGACGCCGCCGGCGCGGAGCGCGCCAAGCAGGCCGAGGCCGCGCTGCCCGCCCGGCTGACCGCCCGCCGCGCCGCCCAGAACGCCCGGCTGGACGCCGTGGCCGATCTGTACGAGGCGGCGGCCCACGCCTATCTCGACGGGGTCGCGGGCGAGTCCGGCGACCCGGCGGTCACGGAGGCCGCGATGCGGCTGTCCCGCCAGTGGCCGCTGCTGCCGCGCTGACCGTGAGCGACCGTGAGCGACCCGACAGCGAAGGAGCTGCGTGACGATGAGTACGCCGACGACGACACCGGCACCGCCGCACTACGTCCTGATCACCCAGTGCCTTCAGAACGATTTCTTCCTCAACCCGGAGTGCGCCCTCGCACTCCCCGCCGGCGCGGTCTCCAAACTGCTGCTCGGCGACGGTCACGGCGACGGCGACGGAACCACCGCCCCCCTCCGGGCCCCCCTGACCCGCGCCCGGCTCGCCCGCTCCCCGCTCGCCCGGTTCCTCGACGCCACCGTCGGCTCCCGGACGCGCGGTCACGGCGACGGCGTGCTCCACCTGGTCAACATCCGCGACTGGCACGTCCCGGGAGAGGCCTACGACCTCGAACGACGCCAGTACGGAGCCCACTGCGAGGCCGGCACCTGGGGCGCGCGGTACATCGACGGACTCGGCGAGCTGCTCGACCCGGCCGAGCCCGAAGGCGGCCGGGACGCCCTGCTCCAGGTCCACCACGTCCTCTCCGACACCCTCTTCGACTTCCAGCACGCCGAAGCCGGCGTCCCCGCGACGGGAGAGCGCTCGGCGCTCACCGGGCTGCTCGACCGGCTGCTCGGCGACGGGCGCGCCGAGACCGCCCATGTCGTGGTGATCGGCGTCCTCACCGACATCAAGATCCAGCTGCTGCTGACCGGCATCCGCTCCCGCTACGGCGTCCGCCGTCTCGCCGTCTGCGACCCGCTCACCGCCGGCCGCACCCTGGAACAGCACCTCGACGCGCTCGGCTTCTGCGAACGGGTCCTGCGCGTCGAGATCATGACCTCCCTGGCCGGCACCGCCCGCTTCCTCGGCTCCCGCCCGGAGGACGCCCGGCGGCTCCCCCGGGCCGGGCCCTCGCGGTACGCGAGCCACTCCGCGTACCTCCGCGACCGGCAGAGCGTCCTCTCCTACGAGGACGCCCGGCTCCGCGACTACCGCGACCAGTCCTCGGAACGGCTCCGCCGCGCCCGGCTCACCGTCGGCTTCGCCAGCAAGTTCCTCCTCGGCCTCGGGGCCGGGCTGCTGCTGATCTCACTCCTGCTCTCCGTGCTCAGCGTCCTCTTCCCGCACCGCTTCGGCTGGCAGATCCCCGCCGTCGCCGGACTGCTGGGCGCGGGCCAGATCGTCACCCTCTTCTTCACCCGCCCCGTCAGATCCGTCCAGGACGCCCTGGCCGAGGAGACCGTCTACCGCATGATCCTGGAGAGCCGCAGCCTCAAAGTCGCCCTCGCCCGCCACCACGTCACCACCGCCGACGCCCTGCGCCGCCGGGGCGACCCCGCCCGCCAGCTCGCCGCGCTCCAGCACCAGCTGGAGATCCTCGAACAGATCGACACCGCCGACTTCGACCGGCTGAAACGTCTCGGCATCACCCCGGACCCACCCCCGGACCCGCCGGAGCCCCCGAACGCCCCGAACGCCCCGGACCCCTCCGCGCCCCGACAGCCCCGAGCACGCCGCACCGGCCGCCGCCGCAGCCGCCGGCGTACGGACCGGGCTTCCCGGTGACCGTGCGCGACGCCGTACCGGTGGATACAGTCGTCGCGGGTCCGGAAGACGCGTAACACGCGACGAGTGGGGCGGGGTTGCTGGGTGGGGCGACGATTCTTCATCGGTCTGGGCAGCGGTCGCTACAGCCGTCTGCCCGCCGGGGAACAGCTGGACTCCGTCCCCTCCGACATCCGCGAGACCAGGGACCTCTTCGCCTCCTTCGGCCATACGCCGGTGCTCCCCGGACTCGGCGAGTACGAGGGGGCCGAGCAGATCCGGCAGAAGCTGCGCCACTGGTCGGCCGACGCCGGTCTCCGCGACGACGACGTCCTCGTCGTCTACTACGCCGGACACGGCTCGGTGGAGGACCGCGACCGGCACTATCTCTTCTGCTGGGACTCCCAGGACGGCGACCTCGCCGCCACCGGCCTGGCCACGGAGGATCTCGTACGCATCCTCTGCCGGGGCGGGCTCCGGCATCTGCTGCTGATCCTCGACACCTGCGCGGCGGGCGCGGGCGGCGCGGAGGCCTCCACGGTCGCCCTCCAGTCGATCGCGTACCGCAACACCGGCTCCGACGCCTCCACCGGCCTGTGGTTCCTCTCCTCCGCCCGGCGCAAGGACATCGCCGAGGACGGCGCGTTCACCGGAGCGCTCATCGAGGCCGTGAAGACCACCACGGAACGCACCGGCCAGCGCCAGCAGTATCTGGACCTCACCGAGCTGGTGCGCGCGGTCAACGAGCGCTTCGACTCCGACGGCCGGGGCCAGCGCGCCGAACTGGCCGGCGGGCTGGTCACCGGGCTCGCCCCCTTCCTCCCCCACTCCGGTTTCCGCGAGGAGCTGCCGCCGCTCGGCACCGACCTCGAAGTCCAGCGCCGGGTCGCCGAACGGGATCTCACCGAGCACTTCGGCCCGCGCTCGCGCGGTGTGGAGTTCGAGTCCGAGCAGGGGCTGTACTTCAGCGGCCGGGTCACCGTCCTGACCGAGCTGGTCGAGTGGCTGACCGCGCCGGAGGGGGACGGCCGGGGCCGGGTGGTCACCGGCAGTCCCGGCTGCGGGAAGTCGGCGGTGCTCGGACGGATCGTCGCCCTCTCCGACGGCCGCTACCGCACCCGGATGGACCTCTCCGCAGCCGACGCGGAGACCGTCGTCCCCGAGGGGTGCGTCACGGCCGCCGTGCACGCCCGCCACAAACGCCTCGAAGAGGTCGTCGAACGGATCGCCGCCGCCCTGGACACCCCGGCGGAGGGTACGGCCGACCTCCTCCAGGAGCTGACCCGGCGAGGCCGCCAGGGCCCGCCGCTGGTCATCGTGGTCGACGCCGTGGACGAGGCGGGCTCGGACACCGCCGCCGACTCCGGCGGCCACGGCGAACCGCGCCGGATCACCCGCGAACTGCTCCGCCCCATGTCCGAGATCCAGGGCGTACGCCTCCTGGTGGGCACCCGCCACGAACTGGTCGCGCCGCTGGGCCCCACCTTCAACTGCCTCGATCTGGACCTGCCCGGATACCGCGCGGGCGAGGACGATGTCACCGGCTATGTCACCCGGGTCCTCCTCGCCGCCGAGGAACCCGAGACCCAGACCCCGTACCGCGACCGCCCCGAACTGGCCCGGACGGTGGCCCGGGGCGTCGCCCGCAAGGCCTCGGGCGTCTATCTGTACGCCAGGACCACCGCGCGCACGCTCCGCTCCGAGCCGGGGGCGGTGGACGTCTCCCGGCCCGGCTGGGCCGACGATCTGCCCAGCGAGGTCGGCGAGGCCTTCGACGACTATCTCGCCCGCTTCGGCCCCGACGAGCCCAGGGTCCGCCGGATGCTGCTGGCCCTCGCCTTCTCGGAGGGCAAGGGGCTGCCGCGCGGCCGGGTCTGGACGGAGCTGAGTTCGGTGATCTCCGGCGTGCCCTGCACCGAGGCGGACGTCTCCTGGGTGCTGGACGTGGGCGAGGCGTACATCGCCGAAGTCATCGACGACGACCGGCGGTCGGCCTACCGGCTCTACCACAAGGCCCTCGCCGAGCATCTGCGCGCCAGCGCCGACCGCTCCTCCGAGGAGATCCAGCGCGCGATCGTCGACGCCCTCCGCTCACTGGTGCCGAAGGCCCCGGACGGCCGCCCCGACTGGTTCGCGGCCGTGTCCTACGTACGGCTGTATCTCGCCACCCACGCGGCCGCGGCGGGCCGGCTGACCCCGCTGGTCGAGGACCCCGGCTTTCTGCTGGCCGCCGAACCGCTGGCGCTGCTGCGGGCGTTCGTCTCCGTCGAGGGCGAGGAGCCCCGGCGGATCCGGGGCGCGTACGAGCAGGTCGCCCACCGTCTCACCGCCGACCGCCCGCTCGGCGAGCGCGCCGCCGACCTCCAGCTCTCCGCCCGCCGCTGCGAGGCCGACCGGCTGGCCGACCGTATCTCCGGGCTCTCCGTCCCGCTGCCGTGGACGGCCCGCTGGGCCTGGTGGTCGACGAGCGGGGCGCACCGGCTGCTCAGCGGGCACCGCAGGCGCGTCACCTGTGTCGCGATCGGCGATCTGGACGGCCGGCCGATCGCGGTGACCGGCGGCGCGGACGACACCGCCCGGCTCTGGGACCTGACGTCCCAGCGGCAGATCGGCGAACCGCTGCCGGTCGGCGCGGGGGTGGGCGCGGTCGCCGTCGGCGAGCTGGGCGACTACACGGTCGCCCTCACCGGAGCGGTGGACGGCACGGTCCGCATCTGGGACCTCTCGGCGGGCCAGGAGTACGGCGAGCCGCTCACCGGGCACACCAACAACGTCACGGCGGTGGTGATCGGCGCGGTCGAGGGCCGTCCCGTGGTGCTGACCGGCAGCGCCGACGGCACCGCCCGGCTCTGGGACCTGGAGACCCGGCGGCAGCTGGGGAGCGAGCTGAGCGCGCACCGGCGCACCGTCCTCGACGCCGATCTGGGCGAGCTGGACGGGCGGCCGGTCGCGGTCACGGGCGGCGCCGACAAGGCCGTCCATGTCTGGGATCTCAGCGAGGTGTTCCGGGGCGGGGACGCCCGGCTCGACGGCAGCCCGCTCATCGGCCCCGCCGAGTCGGTGACGGCGGTGAGCCTCATCCGGCTGGACGGGCGGACCGTGGCCCTGGTCGGCGACAAGGCGGGCATGCTCAGCCGCTGGGACCTCGGCCAGCGCCGTCAGCTGGGCGAGCCGGTCGCGGCCCATGTCTACAGCGGGAGAAGCGGTGTGGGCTCCCTCGTCACCGGAGTGTTCGACGGCCGTCCGGTGGCGCTCACCTCCGGACGGCTGGACGTCCGGCTGTGGGACCCGCGCACCCTCCAGCAGCTGGGGCAGCCGCTGCGCGGCCATGTCCTGGACATCGAGGCGGCGGCCCTCACCGACCGTGCGGACGCCGCGCTGGCGGTCACCGTCGGAGTGGACCGTACCGCCCGGATCTGGGACCTGACCGCCGACCGGCCCGAGGCCGGCCACACCCGTCCGGTCCGCGCGCTCGCGTACGCCGAGACGGAGGGCCGCCCCACGGTGGTCACGGGCGCGGAGGACGGCACCGCCCGGCTCTGGGACCTGCGCACCCGGGAGCAGCTCGGCCCGCCCATGGAAGGGCACTCGGGGCCTGTCATGGCTGTTGCCATGACGGGGATCAACGGTCGGACCACGGTCGCGACGGGCGGCTCCGACACCGACGTCCGGCTGTGGGGGCCGCTCGGGTGCGGTCCCGGAAGGGTTCTGGCCGGGCACACCAACACCGTCCGGTGCGTGGCCTTCGGGGTGCTCGACGGCGGGCCCGTGGTGGTCAGCGGGGGCGAGGACGGCACGGTACGGCTCTGGGACGCGGTCTCCGGCGCGCGCCTCGGCGCTCCGCTGGTGGGGCATGTCGGAGGGGTGCGCCATCTCGCCGTGCGCTCCTCGGGACCCCTGCTGGAGATCGTCCTCGCGACCGCGCTGGACCATGTGTACGTCTGGCGGGTGCGGGGGCGCGACGCGTCCCGGCCGTCCCGGCCGCAGGGGTACTTCAATGTGGAGGACATCACTCCGTCCGCCAGGGCGGTGGGGGTGGCGTTCCGGGGAGGCCGTCCGGTGGTGCTGTCCGCCCTGGAGGACCACGGGATCTTCGTCCACGACGTGCTGACCGGCGTCGAGGCGGCCGGCCCGTTCCAGGGCCATACGGGCCTGGTCACCGCCGCCAGTCTCGGGCGCGTCGGGCGTCATGAGGTGGTGGCGTCCATGGCTCGCGACGACACCGTCCGGATCTGGGAGCTGCGGACGGGCCGCCCCCAGGGGCCGCCGCTGGAGAGCCTCAGTGTCAGGAGCCCGGAAACGACGCGGTCCGCGCCGGTGTTCGGCCGGGTCGACGGGGTGTCCGTGGCCGTCGTCGCCAACGAGCAGGACGTCCGGGTCTGGAACGTGGACGCGATGCTTCCCGTGGGGGAGCCGCTGAGCGGTAAGGACCAGCGGGTGGTGTCGGCGGACATCGTCGCCGAACCGTCCGGGCGGGCGCTGGTCGTCACCGGTGGCTTCGACGGCACCGTCCGGATCCACGATCTGGCCGACGGACGGCAGACCGCGCCGCAGATCCCCTCGGGCGTGTCCGTCGTCTACGACGTGACGGCCGCCCGCTGCGGGGACGAGACGCTGCTGGTGCGCGGCGGCTGGCTGTACTCGGAGGTCTGGAGCCTGACCTCCCGCCGACGGCTCACCCGCCGCTCCGGGACCGCGATCCGGGTCTGTCTGCACATGGTGGACGGCCGGGCCGTGGTCGTGTCCGTGGACATGGATCACTCGCTCCACGCCTGGGACGCCCGGACCCAGGCTCCGCTCTGCCCCTCGATGAGCGGCCACACCTCGGAGATCATGACGCTGCGCGCGGTGGCGGTCGGCGGCACGCATCTGGTGGCGAGCGCTTCGCACGACGGGACGGTACGCCTGTGGGACTTGCGTACGGGCGAACCGTTCGGACGGCCGCTCACCGGCCATGTGATGGGGGCGCTGGGTCTGGAGATCGGCCTGCTCGACGGCCGGGAGACGGTGGTGACCGGGGCCGGGGACGGACGGCTGAGGTTCTCGGACCTCGTCGGCGGCGAGGGTCTCGGCGTGGAGCTGGAGCCCTTCCCCTCCGCCGCCCGGGCGATCCGTCTCACCAGCATCGGCGGGGCTCCCGCCCTGATCGCGGCGGACCGGTACGGGCTGCTGCGGGTCTGGGACACCCGCTCGTCCTCCTGGACGGCGGAGATCGACATCGGCAGCGGAATCGTCGACATCTCGACCGACGGGACAGGACAGATCAGCGTCGCGACCGACATGGGGGCGGCCGTGCTCCGCCTCGATCTCGTCGGAGCGGCCGAGAGGGAGGGGAATCGATGAGCCGGGTCGTGTTCGTCCACGGGATAGCCCAGGAGACCAAGGGGGCCGAAACCCTGCTCGAAGCCTGGTACCCGGCGCTCGCCGACGGCCTGTCCCTGGCGGGCCGGGACCTCGGCGGGGACGCCGGCCGGGACACCGGGCGGCCGGACCTGGTGCGCGAGCAGGTCTCCATGGCCTTCTACGGGGACCTCTTCCGCCCCGCCGGGCACCGGGGTCTCGGCGTCCCGGAGCTGGACGCCTCCGACGTCCAGGAGGGCCTGGAGACCGAACTGCTGCTCGGCTGGTGGGAGTCCGCCGCCGCGCAGGAGAACCGGGTGGCGGGTCCGGAGGCGGCGGCCCGGCTGCGTACGCCCCGGCTGGTCCAGCGCGCCCTGGACGCGCTCAGCCACTCCGTCTTCTTCGCCGGGATCGCCGAACGGCTCATGATCTCCAGCGCCCGCCAGGTCCGCCGCTACTTCACCGAGCCCGCGATCCGCGCGGCCGTCCAGCAGCGGTTCGCCGAGTGCCTCACCGACGAGACCGAGGTCGTCGTCGCCCACTCCCTCGGCTCCGTCGTCGCCTACGAGACCCTGTGCGCCCGCCCCGGGCGGCCCGCCCTCACCCTGATCACCATGGGCTCCCCGCTCGGCGTCCGGAACCTGGTCTTCGACCGCCTCGTCCCACCGCCGGCCGGCGGCCCCGCCGCCTGGCCGCCCCCGGTGCGCCACTGGGTCAACATCGCCGACCGGGGCGACGCCGTGGCCCTGACGAAGACCCTCGCCCCGCTCTTCGGCGAGCGCGTCCACGACGTCCTCGTGCACAACGGGGCCACGGCCCACGACGTACGGCCCTACCTCACCGCCCGGGAGACCGGCGCCGCGATCGCCCGAGCGCTTCGGCGCTGAAGGCTCAGGCCTGCTTCTCGCCGTCGTCGAAACGGACGTCCAGCACCGCGTCCAGCTCCCGCGACCACGCCTTGAGGTCGGCCCTCGACGGCGCTTCCACCTCGTTCTGGAACCACCGCTGGGGCGAGGTGTAGACCGTCACACTGAAGCGCCGGCCGAATCTCGGCGTGTCGAACTCCACCGCCTTGATCTCACCCCACCCGAACCGCGCCTCCTCCGTGTCCAGCCGGAACACCACTCCGCCCCGGTCCGCCACGATCGCGCCCCGCCGGTCCGACACCTCGAAGACAGGCCCGTCATCGGCCCCTTCCGCCTCCGCCGCGACCTCCTCCGGCTCCTCCCCGGGCTCTTCCTCCCGCGCGCCCTCCGCCTCCGGCGCCTCCGGCTCCCCGGGCGTCTCAGGCACTTCCGGCACCTCGGGCACCTCGGGCACCCGGTCCTCGGGCTCCTCGGCGGCGCGCGCGGGCATGAGCCCGGGGATGAACGCCGGGTCGACTCCGGCCGCGTGGGTCGGCGGGCTGCTCGGTCCTATGTGCTTCTGCTCCACGGCGAGCAGTATGGCGGACAAACCTGTGCCGGCAACCGCCGGGCGGCCCACAAGCCGTCAGTACGGGGTGAATCGCCCCCGTTCGGCAGGGTCCCGGGGTGCCGGCCGTCCGCGCCGGTCGCCCGCCGCTCAGATCGCGTACCGCCATGTCGTGAGCATGTGCGCCCCGTACCAGCTGCCGAAGAGCGTCGACACCGTGAGGACGACGACCACGCTGCGGTCGCTCGTGCGGGCCAGGGCGCGGGCGAGGGGGATGAGGAAGAGGACGGCGGGGACGAGGAGGCGGAGTTTGGAGTGGTAGAAGTTGCTCTGGCCCAGGGTCAGGACGAGCACGGTCGTGCCGTAGACGAGGAGTGGGGGCCAGGCGTCGCGTCGCCAGGCGAGGGCGGTGGCGCAGACGGCGGCGACGAGGAGGACGGCGGTGCTGAGGGGGACCCATTCGCCGCTGCGGAGGAAGACGCCGGTGAGGAAGTCGGCGAAGGCCGCGCCGTTGTCCCAGTGGGTGCCCCAGCCGGCCTGCTGGATCTCGAACCAGGCGTTGAGCTGGCCGGAGCGGTTGCCGACCCAGGCGAGATAGGCGGGGGTGCCGGCGCAGGCGAGGGCGACGGAGGTGAGGGGACGCCAGGAGAGGCGGCCCGTGCGGCGGATCTCCAGGAGGACGGCGCAGACGAGGGCGAGGACCAGGGCGAGGGCGGCGGGGCGGGTGAGGCCGGCGAGGAGGGCCAGGGAGCCGGCGGTGAGCCAGTGCCGGCGGTGGGCGAAGAGGAGGGACGCGGCGGCCAGCGCGAGGAACAGGGACTCGCTGTAGGCCATCAGGAAGGTGAGGGCCATGGGCTGGGCCCCCGCCAGCAGGACGAGACCGATGGTCGCGGTGCGCGGGCCGTACAGCCGGATCAGCAGCCGGTGCACGGCGAGGAGCGCGCCCAGCAGGGAGAGATGCGCGACGAGGAGGGCGGCCGAGCCGGCCTCGATGCCGGTCAGCTGGTGCACCCACCGGGCCAGCAGCGGGAAGAGCGGGAAGAAGGCGAGGTTGTTGCCGGTCAGCTCGCCGTTCTGGTCGCGGGTCAGACCGTGGGGGTAGCCGTCCTCGGCTATGGATATGTAGAGCAGCCCGTCCCAGGCCAGCAGCCGCTCCCGGACCCCGGGGCCGTGCGGCGCGGTCATCGCCGCGAGGATCAGGAGATGGACGGCCGTGCTCACGGCGTAGACCGCCGACACGTTCCACGCCGTACGGGCGAGGCCGGGGTGCCGGGCCCCGGGCCGCACCCCGGCACGCACCCCGGGCCGTCCCTCGGTCCGCCGCGCGGGCCGGGGCAGCGGGGTCGGTGCCAGGGGTGGGCGGAGGTCGGTCTGAGTCTGGTTGGCCATCGGCTCCTCGCAAGGTCAGGTTCTTCCGGCCTTACGCGGGGGGGCGGGGACGGGGTTGACATATGAGACGCGCATCACACCGGTCAGGGTGTCGGGCTGTGCTCCGGGGCCCGGGCCATTCCGGTGGGCGGCGGGCTCTGTGTCGGCGACGTCGGCGTACTCCCCCGGGGCGGGAGCGACAGGCTCGCCTCCGGTGTGCCGGTCGCGCGCGTGGGCGTGGGCGGGCCGGTCTCCGGGGCTGGCAGGGGGGTCGCCGTGACCGGGATCTCCGCCGGCATCGTCGGCGGCCCGGGGGCCGGTCCGCCGCCCGGGATCAGCAGCGCGGCCAGCGAGGCCGCCGCGCACAGGACGCCCGCCCCGGACACCGCCAGCGTCCGCCGGCGGCGGTACGCGCGCGCTCTCGCGGCGATCGCCGGGACGCCCGCCGGCCGGGCCCGCCGCGCGGCCCGGTCGGCGGCCCGCCGCAGCTCGGCGGTCACCCAGTCGTCGTGGTCAGACTTCACTGCTCTCCCCGGAGTGCGAAGGACGGTCGAGGGAATCGGCGAGCTTGGCGCGTGCCCTGGAGAGATGGGTCTTGACGGTGCCGGTCGAGAGCCTGGTCTCGGCCGCCACCTGCTCCACGGAGAGATCGCAGACGTAGAAGAGCGCCGCGCACTGCCGCTGTCTGGGCGGCATCCGGCGCAGCGCGCGTCCCACATCCACCATGCCCGGCTCCGGCCCGTCGCTCGCCGGCGGGTCGGTACGCCTGCTCCACGCGCGCTGCCCGCGCACCACCCGCCGCCACCGGCTCACCGCGAGCCGCCAGGCCACGGTCCGCACCCAGGCCTCGGGGCCGAGGTCCCGCTCCAGCCGTCCGCGTCTGCCCCAGGCGCGGACGAAGGCCTCCTGGACCACGTCCTGTGCCTCGTGGAAGTCGCCGGTCATCACATAGAGCTGGCCCGTGAGCCGGTGGACCGAGCGCGTGTAGAACTCGGCGAACTCCTCCTCGGTCAAACGTCGGCTCTCCTCGCAGGCGATCGGGGTACGGGGCAAACGCTACGCCCGCCGCCGTACACACGTACGTACCCCTGCGCGAGGCTCAGCCGGGCGTGGCGGTCACCCGGCCCGTCGCGGCGGCGTTCACCAGCGCCGCGTGGTCGCGTTCGTTCTGGTCGGCGTAGCTCTCGGCGAACTCGCTCAGCGCGCGGTCGAAGACGTCGCCCGAGCCCAGATAGGCCGCGATCGCGATCCGGTCGCCGGAGCGGGCGTGGGCGCGGGCGAGGGTCTGGCCGCAGAGTTCGCCGAAGACGCGCATACCGCGCGGGACCATGATCTGGGCGTCCACGATGCCCTTCCAGTCGTGGAGCTGGCGTACGTAGAAGTCGCGCCGCAGGGAGTCGAGGCCCGTGACCCGGTCCCAGCCGAGGAACACATCGCCGACGGCCTGCATGAGCCGCTGTCCCGCGACCACCCGTTGGCCCTGGTTGTCGTACTCGCTCGCCCCCACATGGGCGGCGAGCACCGATTCGCCGGCCTCCTTGGCCTGGAGGATCAGCGGGTCCTCGTCGTCCTTGCCGAGGAGCAGCAGGACCCAGCAGCGGGTGCCGACGCTGCCGACGCCCACGACCTTGCGGGCGATGTCGGCGAAGCGGTACTGGTGGAGCAGATGGCGGCGCTCGGTGGACAGGCTCCGGGCGTAGCGCTCGACGAGGCCCTGCAGCTCCCGGACGAAGCGGTGCCGCTCCGCGCCCTCCAGCAGGTCGTCGACCGGCACGAGCAGCGGCGGGTCGGCGGCGAACCGGCGCTCGCCGTCGACCAGGTGGGTGAGCTTCCCGAAGGCCTTGAGGCTGTCGCGGGTACGGGCCTTCGCCATGGCCTGGCCGAGCCGGGTCCGCCCCCGGGAGCCGAGCCGGCCGGCCGCGACGGCCTGGAGCTCCTCCATGTCGGCGCGGTCGTACCAGACCGCCAGATTGCCCATGCCCGCGTACGCCCGCATCCGGGTCCGGTAGGAGCCCACGGCCGCGCGGACGATGGCGGCCCGCTCCTTCGGCGGGTAGCCGTTCTCCCGGCCGGCGATGACGAGGCTGGTGGCGAGCCGTTTGACGTCCCACTCCCAGGGGCCGGGGAGGGTCTCGTCGAAGTCGTTGATGTCGAACACCAGCCGGCGTTCGGGGGAGCCGAGCAGCCGGAAGTTCAGCAGATGGGCGTCTCCGCACAGCTGCGCGGTGATGCCGGAGGACGGGGTCGAGGCGGCCAGATCGTTCGCCATGATCGCGGCAGCGCCCCGATAGAAGCGGAACGGCGACTCCGACATCCGTCCGTAGCGGATGGGGACCAGCTCCGGCACCCGTACGGCCGACTGCTCCTCGATCAGGTCCACCGGATCGGGCCGCCCGGCGGCGGGGGCGAACTCCGCGTGGGCCGATCTGGGGGACGCCTTGCGCGCCGCCCGGCCCCGGTCCGCCCGCTCGCGGGGCGTCCGGTGCGGTGGGTGCGCGCCCGGGCCGCCCTTGGCCTTGGTCATGGCTGGCCTCGTTTCCCGCTGCCCCCATTTGTCCATTATGGGGTGCGGACCCGAGGCCGCATCCCGGTCGGCGGCGCGGGACCGTGCCCCGGCGCGGGAGCCGGGGCACGGGGTGCGCGGGCTGTGCTTTTGGTCAGAAGCGCACGTCGGAGCAGGCGTAGAAGGCGTTCCCGGTGTTGGAGACGGACCACACGCCGACGATCAGATGCTTGCCGGACTTCCGGGGCAGGGTGCCCGAGTGGCTCACGGTCTCGTTCGGCTGGACTCCGCCGAACGGCACGGTGAGGAAGGGCTGCGGCTCCAGGTCGGCGCGGGTGAGCCGCTTCGTGGGGTCGTAGCCGTCCTTGGTGATGTAGTAGCGGAAGTCGGCTGTGTTGTGGCGTGCGGTGAGCCGCCAGGTGAAGGTGTGGCTCTGGCCGCTGCTCAGCTGGGTCGCGGGCCAGGCTCCGCCGCGCGGGTTGTCCAGTTCGGAGAAGCGGCCGTTGCCGCCGGAGCAGATCGCGCCGTCGGCGGGCCCGCTGCCGGGGAAGCCCTTAGGGCCCTCGACGCTCTGGGGCTCCCACACGATCTGACCGCAGCCGGTCACGGTGCCTTTGCCGCAGAGCTGCTGCCTGCTGATGGGGGAGTCGACATAGCCGTGGCCCTGCGCGCTGCCGGTGGTGGCGAGTACGGAGACGGCGGCGATACCGAGACCGAGCAGGGCTGAGCTGATCTTTCTGCGCATGCTTCGCTCCTGGGTGGGGGTGAGGGGTGCCAGGCTGGCGCAGTTCAGGTCTAGACCAAGTCCGAGGCTAACTCCGTGACTTGAGCATGTCCATACCAATGCGGGGGGTTTGCGCTCCGGCCCCGGCCGTCCCCCGCCGGCCGTCCCCCGCCGGCCGTCCCCCCGGCCGGGACCCTCGGCCGAGGTCCTCGACCAATCCGCCGGCCGGTCCGCTCCGGATAACCCGGTACCGTCCCGTCTGTCTGGAGAGGAACGCCGCGTGCCAGAAGCGGTCCACATCGGCCGGAACCCCTCGACCGGCCCGGATCTCGAAGAGCTGATGAGTCTGGTCGCGAGGGGCGACCAGCAGGCCTTCGCCACCCTGTACGACGCGGTGTCGGGCCCGGTGCTCGGGGTGGCGCGCAGCGTGCTGCGCGACCCCGCCCAGTCCGAGGAAGTCGCCCAGGAAGTGCTGACCGAGGCGTGGCGCACCGCCACCCGCTACCGCCCCGATCGGGGGACCGTCATGAACTGGGTGCTCACTCTCGCCCACCGCAGGGCCGTCGACCGGGTCCGCTCGGCCCACGCGGCGGCGGCGCGCGACGAGAAGGCCGCCCGGCTCGGGCACACCCCGGCCTTCGACCAGGTCCAGGAGGAGGTGGAGACCAGACTCGAACGCGAGCAGGTACGGCGCTGTCTGCGCACCCTCACCGAACTCCAGCGGGAGTCGCTGACCCTGGCCTACTACCGGGGACTGACCTACCGCGAGGTCGCCGACATGCTCTCCACCCCGCTCGGCACGGTCAAGACCCGGCTGCGCGACGGGCTCATCCGGCTCCGCGACTGCCTGGGGGTGAGCGTATGAGCGCCGTCGACGTCCACACGCTCTCGGGCGCGTACGCCCTCCACGCGCTGCCCGAGGACGAGCGGACCGCCTTTGAACGCCATCTGACCGGCTGTTCCCCCTGCGCCCAGGAGACCAGGGAGCTGGCCGCCGTGGCCGCCCGGCTGGGGCTGGCGCTCTCCGTCACCCCGCCGCCGGGGCTCAAGGCGGCGGTCATGGCCCGGATCGGCACGGTCCGGCAGGAGAATCCGCGTACGGCCCCGCTCCGGCGTACGTCCGCACGCTCCCTCCCGGGCCGCGCCGCCGCGCTGTCCCACTGGGTGGCGGCCGCCTGTCTGGTGGTCGCCGCCGGACTCGGCGGCACCGCGCTGTGGCAGCACCAGGAGGCCGAGCGCGCCCAGGACCGGGCCCGGGCGGCGGGCGTCCGTCTCGACCGGCTCGCGGAGGTGCTGGGCGCGCCGGACGCGCGGACGCACCGGGCGTCGCTCCCCGGCGGCGCGGGCGGCACGGTCGTCGTCTCGCGGGAGCGGGACAGGGCCGTGTTCACGGGCGACGGGATGGCCAGACCGCCCGCCGGCAAGGTCTACCAGCTCTGGTACGACGACGCCGGGACGATGCGGCCGGCGGGCCTGCTGGACCCGGACCGCTCCACCGAGGCGGTCCTCATGACCGGGCCGGTGGACGGGGCGAAGGGCATGGGCGTCACCGTGGAGCCCGCCGGGGGTTCGCCCCGGCCGACCTCCGCGCCGCTGATGGCCATCGCCTTCGGCTGAGGGAGCCGGGGGCTTTCCGGCCGCCGGGCGCGGGACCAATCCGGACCGCGCCCGGCACCGGATTCCCCCTGTGAACCAGGACGTGAACCAGGACGTGGGCCAGGAGCGGAAGACCTTGAAACACCGGCGGCGGCGCACCGCGCCCGGCGCGCTGTCCGGGGTCCTCGCCGCGTATCTCTCCCTCTGCGTGGCCGAGCTGGTGTCGGCGGCGGTACGGCCCGAGGCGGGGCCGGTGGTCGCGGTCGGCGGCGCGGCCGTCGACCGTACGCCCGCGCCGCTGAAGGACTGGGCGATCCGCACCTTCGGCGCCAACGACAAGCTGGTGCTGATCCTCGGCATCCTCGCCGTCCTGCTGCTGTTCGCGCTCGCGCTGGGGGCCGTCGCCGCCCGCCACCGCCGTACGGGCGCGGCCGGGGTCCTCCTCTTCGGCGCGCTCGGCGCACTCGCCGCGACCACCCGCCCCGACTCCACCGGCCTCCCGGACGCCCTCCCCTCCCTGGCCGGGGGCCTGACCGGAGCGGCGCTCCTGTACGTACTGACCTCGCGCCTCCCGGAAACCGGCCGGGGCGGCGCGGGCACGGGCGGCTGGGACCGGCGGGCGTTCATCGCCGCCGCCACGGCCGCCGCCGCCGTCTCCACCGGGGCCGGCGCGCTGGGCCGCTCGCTCAACGGGGCGAGCGGCAGGGACGCCGCCGTCTCCCGCGCCCGGATCGCGCTCCCCGCCCCCGGGTCCCCCGCCGCCCCCGTACCGGCCGGCGCACGGCTCCGTACCCCCGGCATCAGCCCGTACATCACGCCCAACAAGGACTTCTACCGGGTCGACACGGCCCTCGTCGTCCCCCGGGTCGACATCGCCGGCTGGCGGCTGCGCATCCACGGCGAAGGCGTCACCCGCCCGCTCACCCTCACCTACGACGAGCTGCTCCGGCGCGAGCTGATCGAGCGGAACATCACGCTGACCTGCGTCTCCAACGAGGTCGGCGGCCCCTACACGGGCAACGCCCGCTGGATCGGCGTACGGCTGTCCCCACTGCTCGCCGAGTGCGGGGTACGACCGCCGTCCCGGGGCGGCTCCGCCGACCAGCTGGTGGCGCGCTCGGTCGACGGCATGACCATCGGCAGCCCGGTCGAGGACCTCATGGACGGCCGGGACGCGCTGCTCGCGCTGGGCATGAACGGCGAGCCGCTGCCCTTCGCCCACGGTTTCCCGGTCCGGATGGTGGTGCCGGGGCTGTACGGCTATGTCTCGGCGTGCAAGTGGATCCGGGAGCTGGAGCTGACCACCTTCGCCGCCTACGACCCGTACTGGGTGAAGCGGGGCTGGGCCCGGCGGGCCCCCGTCAAGACCCAGTGCCGTATCGACACTCCCAAGCCCTTCGCCCGGCCCCGGGCGGGCACGGTGACGATCGCGGGGGTCGCCTGGGCCCAGCGGCGCGGCGTGGAGCGGGTCGAGGTCCGGATCGACGACGGCCCGTGGCGGCCCGCCGACCTCGCGGCCCAGGACACCCGGGACACCTGGCGGCAGTGGTCCCTGCCCTGGCGTGCCACCCCCGGCCCGCACACCCTCACCGTGCGCGCCACCGACGGCGACGGTCGGGTACAGACCGCGCAACGGACCCGCACGGTCCCCGACGGGGCCAGCGGCCGCCACTCGGTCGTCGTGACGGTCGACTGACGGTCTCCCCGCTCAGACCCCCCGCTTCTCCTTGGTCCGCCACAGCCCCACCACCGACCCCACCAGCACCACGGCGACACCGGCCAGGGCCCCGCCGTGCGCGACCCCTTCCAGACCGGCGAAGTTGTTGACATAGACATTGGCCACGACAGAGGCGGCGAACGTCACCCACAGGACGATTCTCACGGAGCAGTTCCCCTCACATACAAGCCAGCCCGACCCCCCGGCCGGCCCCCCCAGCCTCTCCCACCCGCCCCCGAACCACACCGGTGCCCCCACCCACCCCGCGGTGGAGCCCACTACACCATCGGAACCGCCACCTCCACGCGATGCGGACACACCACCACATCTTGCGCGAGCCCGAGCGCCGCCGACCGGTTCAGCAGGCTTAGCCGACCGACAGCCGCTCCCGTACGCCCGTACCACGCCCGCCCCACACCGCCGATGTCTGTGCCCACGCCCTGAGCCGCCAGCCAGGAATCGGCCCGGTTCCGATCGTGCATGATGGCCCGCAGAAGCGGCAGTGCTCTACGGGCGGCCCCGGGCCGCCCGTAGATTCCCTGCGGTGCCCGTGCTGCTCAGGTGGCCGCGACGGTCGGGTTCGTTCTGAGGACCCGGTCGGCGGAAGGTCTGCTGCTCGGATCGCTGTGGGGCTGGTCACGATTGTCCTGGCGACGACCGGGGCGATCGTTGTGCCGATGAATGAGACCAGAACTGAGACCAAGCCGAGATCACACCTTCTTGACGATGATCCTGTCAGGTACCAGCCGTTCCAGATCTTCCACGTCGGAGGTGAAGATCGTGACCTGCCCTCTCTGCTGCCGTGCGATGACAGCGAGTACGGCATCGATCGCGTACTTGTGACCGTGCAGTCCCGTATCGGCCAGGAGCCGGCGGGCTTCTCGAGCTTGTTCTTTTCCTATGTCCGCCACCGTGATGCGTGAGAGAACCCAGTCCCAGCGCTGTTCGGTGGTTCTGCCGTCGTAGGCCTCGACGAGCGTCATCGGAGAGGTCACCACCTCGGCTTCGCCGTCAGCAGCCAGCTTGAGCCGGGCGATCATCATTCGATCTCCGCGTACGGCGAGCGACAGGGCCTCACAGTCGAGTACGAAGATGCGCAGTGGTGGGCCGTTGTCACTGATCTGCCTCTTCACGCGGCTTCTCCCGCGCGATTCTTCCTGGCCTGGCGGCGTTTGTGCTCGGCATCGAGATCATCCAGTTCGTCACGCACCGCCATGCGCTCGTTCTCCGTGACCGACCCGTGTTCCTCTTCCAGCCAGGTCACAAGTTCTCTGAGCCGGTCGCGGTCGCGCTTGAAGCGCAGCGCCTCGGCGACGTACGCCGACAGACCTCTCTCAGCAGCCTCCGCCCGGATCTCTTCAAGGAGATCCTCGGGGATCGTCACTGTTACCTTCTTTGTCGCCATATGAATTACCATACTCCGCATATCTGTTGCCTTACCAGATCCTTCGCGATGAAGCGCCGCAGTGCTGAGTCCTGACTGTCCTGCGGGGGAGGGCTGCTGAGACGACCGACGCGGCGTGCTCAAGACGTTGCCCAGTCGGGCAGATGGCCCTGAAGTCCTTCCAAGGCCATTGCGTATCGCTCACGCTGGAAACTTATTCGTGGACATCCCGAAGATGCCGCATAGGCTTGGCTGTCTACCTTGGTTCCGAGTCGGTCCGTAGTGCTTTGAGGGGAGACTTGGTGCCTACCGCTTCAGCGCGGTTTCACGATGTCGCTCCCGAGCCACATTTCGCTGACGCTGAGGGTTGGCGGAACGACCTCTGGGAAACGGTCAGCAAGGTACTGCTGCCGGGTCTCTTCGCCGGTCCTCCGGTCGATGACGTTTTTCACGCCGCCCATTTTCATCTTCTTCAGAGTGCCGATGGATTCTCCGACGACGAGAGCGTTAAATGCCTTGATGGCTTGTGCTGATTGCTGGACGCTATCCCGGCTGATGACTCCGCGATTAACATTGATCATGGTGTTCGTGTAAATTGCCCGAGGGTCTCGTCCGAGGAACTCTCGGCTTGCTTCGCCGATACCGTCGAAGAAAAGGTTCGCGACTTCTTCAGGCCATTCCTCGGTGATGATTTGATGCGCGACGGTCAGTCCCGTTGCACTGGAATGGCATTGCTTTCCCTTGCGTACCATGCTGAAGATTCGCTCTTCACGCACGGGCCACTTTGTCACCAGTTCCCGCAGCTGCTCGGCTGTTACTTTCCCAGTGGTCCACCGTGTCCAGTGCAGACCTGCCGAGCGATTCGAGAGAATCTTGAGGGCGGCGGCGTACACGTTTGAGTTGCTCTGCTTCATTTCAGTGATCTGTGCGACAAAGTCGCCGGCGGTGCGAACGCGTCCACCGTCGATGGCCGCGAATGTGTCAGGGTTGAGGTTGTATGTGATCTGCGCGGTCACCGTCACGCCGGTCTCGATGATCGCGGCAGCCCGGTGCTGCCCGTCAATCAAGCAGCCGTGCCAGTCGAGCGCAAAACCTTGATGAGTGGTGCGAAATTGTCCGCTGCGAAGAATGCTTTTGAATTTATCGATGTTGGAGCGCTTTAGCGGGACTCGATTGCATGTCCTGTTTTTCATCCATTCCGCGCATGTCTCGCGTGTCACTTTGGTGATCTCGGTGCGCACGGGAGGGTGGATTTCGTTCTTCTCGATCACGCTGTATCACCTGTTCGTGTGGTGGTGTTTCGCGGCATGACGCATTGGTGTGCGATCTGCCCACTCGACCGCAACCCTCCTCGGGATGTTACTGCCGGGCTGCATCACTAGGCACCGATCTTCGCATCTGTCCATACCCGGCTGCGTTGGATCGTTTTGCCGTGCATATGTGGATCTTTTTGATCGATTATTTCGTGGAACGCATGGCATCGGTGACCCTCCTTCATCGATGCTTGTTGAGTTCGAGGATGCCCGGTTGGCAGGTTTCCTGATCGTGAGTTCTCTCTTCGCCTCAAAGGCGTCTCAGGCGGCTCATCAATGGGCCTCTGAACTGGCGCAAAGGGGTTGGCAAGGGTGTCTAGGGCTTTGCCTTGCTGAAACTGGTGTGCTATCGGCACTCCTGTGGATCCGCAGTAGTTGGTGGGCGTGTCTCACGGATGACAACCCGCCAGGAGTTCGAATCCCGCATCCTCCGTCAATGCCTCACCAGGTGTTAACGTCGAAGGATGGGCCCGTCTGGGCGGGGGAGGGGGCAACCAGAAATGCAAACCAGAACGCGTCGGCCATCTGGAATCGACCAGGGCTTATGGTCCGGCCGGCTTGTAATCCTTTCGCAGGCGGAGCGAACGCGCCCGAAGTGGACAGCCGTCCCAACAACGGGGGTCCGCTGGGGATCGTGGTGGAGGTGACGCGGTTGCCGTTCCCACACGCCGTATCAGGCGACTCCTGTCGAGCCGATCGCCGGCCAGGGGTCGCATCCAGGGCAGCGCTCCGGCACATCCGGACTGACGAGGCCGGAAGCCTTCTGCATGGTGCTGGGGTCGACACCGGCCCGCTTGTTGACGATCGCCTTCATCTGCTCGGGCGGGATCTCTCGGAGCGCCTCGACTGCGGCCGATGGGTTGTCGGCCTGCCTGTAGACGGCGCTCCTTCCTCCGCCGCAAGCACGCCGACAAGGTCGCTGCATCGGCTGGGCTACCAGAGCCGTGGTCGGCGTCGGCCCGGCGCCTTGGCTCGGGTCCCGGGAGGGTGCGGTGACGCCGACGGATGGTAGCTGCCGCACCTTCTTCGATCTTGCGCCGAACTGCGCCGGAAAACTGCGCCGAAGTGCGCCGAATATGCTTTACTCAGCATGCGGCAGACGAAGGGGGTGTGACACGTGACGGATTCTCGGCTGCCTGACTGGACCGACAGGAAGATGTCGACCAAGGTACGGACGGCCTTGTGGCTGGCCACCGAGGTTGGTGAAGGGAGCGTCTACACCAAGGCGCAGCTGCGTGAGGCGTTTCCCGACGTTGCGCAGATCGACCGCCGGGTGCGAGAGCTGCGGGGGCACGGTTGGGTCATTGCGACTAACCGTGATGACCCGGGCCTGAGGTCCCACGAGGCGCGGTTCGTGCGGGCCGGCGATCCTGTTTGGCAGCCAGCCATCCGCCCCCGCGCTTTGCCCGAGCCTCATGCGCTGGTTCCTCTGCGCGAGGCTTCGCCGGAACCGGTTCGTGAGGTGCGCTTCCAGTATGACGCCGCGCTTCGGCGGGCGCCGGATCCGGGAGCGGTCTGGGAGCGTCTGAAGGGCCTCTCCCAGGCGGAGAAGTCCCTCGTTCTGGCCTGGATTGCCATGGGGCGCCGCCCCAGTTCCTCTGCGGAACTCGCCTGGCGTGCCTTTCGCGGTCTGTCAGAGCGGCAACGCCTTGAAATGGCGGCGAAGCTTGGCGAACTCGTGAGTTCCGAGCTGTACGAGGAGCGCGGCGACGACATCTAACCCACATGCTTCCGCCGGATCCCGTGTCACCTTCCACAGATCTCCGGGGTCCGGCGGATGGTCCAACCCATCTAATGAGGAGAAGAACCATGTCCAGTATGCGCGTCCCCCTGGTCGGAAGCGAGCGGCCGCCCCGGTTCGAGATGTTCGTGGCCGCAGTCGCAGTCGGCTATGCGGCGGGCTACACCACCGGCATCGGTAACGAGGCCCAGCAGGTGCTCGGCCTCGTGACGGTCACGGCGATGGGGTGGCTCTGGGAGCAGTGGCGGCGCTGATTGCCTTCGATGGCTGGTGATCGAGCCTGTTTCTGGTGGTGGTCCCGAAGCCCTTCGGGACCACCACCAGAGTTCGAGACCTCACGCGTCCTGTTGAGTGTCGGTGAGCCGGACAGTCTCTTGATCGACCGCGTCCCGTGGCCTGATGCCGGATGCCCGCCGTAGGAGCTTGGCTGCGTGCCGACTGCGGCCAGAAGATGTGGCGGTATGGGCAGAGTGCCCAGAGCGTCCCTATGTACTGCAACCACTAACGTCGAAGGCCCCGCTGCGAGCAGCGGGGCCTTCGACGTTAGTGCCCGGTGAGGCACTGGCGGAGGATACGAGATTCGAACTCGTGAGGGGTTGCCCCCAACACGCTTTCCAAGCGTGCGCCCTAGGCCACTAGGCGAATCCTCCGCCGCAAACAATACAAGACGTTGAGGGGTGCTAGCGAACTCGTTCGCACCCCCGGGGATCAGGTACCCTGTGCGGAGCCCCTCACGTGGCGCTATCTGACTGAACTCCCCCAGGGCCGGAAGGCAGCAAGGGTAGGTCGGCTCTGGCGGGTGCGTGGGGGGCGCTTGCGTTTACGGGGTGGTGGGGGCGGAGCGGGGCACGGTTGTCGGTGGGTCCCGATAACCTCGTAGATGTGTCGTCCCTTGCGCTGTACCGCCGCTATCGCCCCGAGTCCTTCGCCGAGGTCATTGGGCAGGAGCATGTCACCGACCCGTTGCAGCAGGCCCTGCGGAACAACCGGGTCAATCACGCGTACCTGTTCAGCGGGCCGCGCGGGTGCGGGAAGACGACCAGTGCGCGCATCCTGGCCCGCTGTCTGAACTGTGAGCAGGGGCCGACGCCCACTCCCTGCGGGGAGTGCCAGTCCTGTCGTGACCTGGCGCGGAACGGGCCGGGGTCGATCGATGTCATCGAGATCGACGCCGCTTCGCACGGTGGTGTGGACGACGCGCGCGATCTGCGGGAGAAGGCGTTCTTCGGGCCCGCGGGCAGCCGGTACAAGATCTACATCATCGATGAGGCGCACATGGTCACCCCGCAGGGCTTCAATGCCCTGCTGAAGGTGGTGGAGGAGCCGCCGGAGCACCTCAAGTTCATCTTCGCGACCACCGAGCCCGAGAAGGTCATCGGCACGATCCGGTCGCGTACGCACCACTACCCCTTCCGGCTGGTCCCCCCGGGCACCCTGCGCGAATACCTGGGGGAGGTCTGCGGCAGGGAGGGGATCCCCGTCGCGGACGGGGTCCTGCCGCTGGTCGTGCGGGCCGGGGCCGGGTCCGTGCGGGACTCGATGTCGGTGATGGATCAGCTGCTGGCCGGCGCGACCGAGGAGGGCGTGACGTATGCCATGGCCACCGGTCTCCTCGGATACACGGACGGATCGCTGCTCGACGCCGTCGTGGACGCCTTCGCGGCGGGTGACGGTGCGGCCGCGTTCGAGGTCGTGGACCAGGTCATCGAGGGAGGGAACGACCCGCGCCGCTTCGTCGCCGATCTGCTGGAGCGGCTGAGGGATCTGGTGATCCTGGCCGCCGTGCCGGACGCGGTGGAGAAGGGGCTGATCGACGCCCCGGTCGATGTGGTCGAGCGGATGCAGGCGCAGGCCTCGGTCTTCGGCGCGGCCGAGCTGAGCCGGGCCGCGGACCTGGTCAACACCGGGCTCACCGAGATGCGTGGTGCCACCTCCCCCCGGCTTCAGCTGGAGCTGATCTGCGCGCGGGTGCTGCTGCCCGCCGCCTTCGACGACGAGCGCTCCACGCAGGCCAGGCTCGACCGGCTGGAGCGTGGGGCCGCGAGCCGCCCGGCGGCCGGTCCGGCGCCCGTCTTCTCGGCCGGTCCGCCCGGACCCGCCATGGGGTACGTACCCGGCCCTGCGGCCGCTCCGCACATGCCGGGCCCGGACGGGCCCGTCGCACCTCCCGCCGCCGTGGCACCGCCCGTACCGGAGGCCGCGCCCGCCCCCGCGCCCCCGGTGGAGCAGGAGAGCCCGGGCGGCCGTCCGGGCGGCTGGCCCACCGCCGCCGCACCCAGCGCACCCAGTGCGCCCAGCGCTCCTGAGGCACCCGCCCCCGACGCCGCGCGCAGGCCGGGCGGCTGGCCGACCGCCTCCACGCCGGGGCAGGGCCCCCGGCCCGCCGCCGCCCAGCCGCAGGCGCCCGCCCCGCAGGCTCCGGCGGCCCAGGCACAGCCCCAGGCTCAGCCGGCGGCTCCGGCCGCGCAGTCGGTGAGCATGGCCCAAGGCGCGGGGCAGGTCCGCAACATGTGGCCGGAGATCCTGGAGGCCGTCAAGAACCGCCGCCGCTTCACCTGGATCCTGCTCAGCCAGAACGCCCAGGTCACCGGCTTCGACGGCACCACCCTCCAGATCGGCTTCATCAACGCGGGCGCCCGGGACAACTTCTCCGGCAGCGGCAGCGAGGAAGTGCTGAAGCAGGCGCTCGCCGAGCAGTTCCATGTGCAGTGGAAGATCGAAGCGATCATCGACCTCTCCGGCGGATCCGCCGGCCCCGGCAGCAGCGGCTTCGGAGGCGGCGGCGGTGGCGGTGGAGCCGGTGGTGGAGGCGGCGGCTTCGCCGGCCGGCCGGCCCAGCCGCAGGCGCAGCCCGCCCCCCACTCCGCGCCCGCCCCGGCCCCCCAGTACCAGCAGGCACCGCCGCAGGCGGCTCCGCCGCGTACCCCTGCGGAGCAGCCCGGACCGCAGGCCCCCCGCCCCGCCGCCGAGCCGCCGCGCGCCGCGCCCGCCCCGGCGTACAGCCCGCCGCCGGTCTCCCCCGAGGACGACGTCCCCGAGGACGACGACCCCGATCTCGTCGACTCCGCGCTCTCCGGGCACGACCTGATCGTGCGCGAGCTGGGCGCGACCGTGGTGGAGGAATACACAAACGAGTAGGGGGGACCCGTTAGGAGGGGAGTACAGGGCCGACGACGGCGGCGGTTAGGCTGACTGCCGTGAAGGTCCTCGTCATCGGCGGCGGCGCCCGCGAACATGCCCTGTGCCGCTCTTTCTCTCTCGACCCCGACGTCACCGCTGTGCACTGCGCGCCCGGCAACGCCGGCATCGGCGAGGTCGCCGAACTGCACCCGGTCGACGCGCTGGACGGCGAAGCCGTCGCCCGGCTCGCCATCGAACTGGAGGCGGCGCTCGTCGTCGTCGGCCCCGAGGCGCCACTCGTCGCCGGAGTCGCCGACGCCGTGCGCGCGGCCGGCGTCCCGTGCTTCGGCCCCTCCGGCGAGGCCGCCCGGCTGGAGGGCTCCAAGGCCTTCGCCAAGGATGTGATGGCCGCCGCCGGAGTGCCCACCGCCCGCAGCTATGTCTGCACCACCCCCGAGGAGATCGACGAGGCCCTCGACGCCTTCGGCGCTCCCTACGTCGTCAAGGACGACGGCCTCGCGGCCGGAAAGGGCGTCGTCGTCACCGACGACCTCGCCGCCGCCCGCGAGCACGCCCTCGCCTGCGGCCGCGTGGTGATCGAGGAGTTCCTCGACGGCCCCGAGGTCTCCCTCTTCGCCATCACCGACGGCGTGACCGTCCTCCCGCTCACCCCGGCGCAGGACTTCAAGCGCGCCCTCGACGGGGACGCCGGCCCCAACACCGGTGGCATGGGCGCGTACTCGCCCCTGCCCTGGGCCGACCCCAAGCTGGTCGACGAGGTCATGGCCACCGTCCTCCAGCCCACCGTCGACGAGCTGCGCCGCCGGGGCACCCCGTTCGCCGGACTGCTGTACGCGGGTCTCGCGATCACCTCGCGCGGCGTGCGGGTCATCGAGTTCAACGCGCGCTTCGGCGACCCGGAGACCCAGGTGGTGCTGGCACGGCTGCGCACCCCGCTCGCCGGTGTGCTGCTCCACGCGGCCAACGGCACGCTGGACGACCAGCCGCCGCTGCTCTGGCGCGAGGACGCCGCCGTCACCGTGGTCGTGGCCTCCCACAACTACCCGGACACCCCGCGCACCGGCGACCCGATCGAGGGACTGGCCGAGGTGGCGGAGCTGGACGCTCCGCACGCGTACGTCCTGCACGCCGGGACCAGGCGCGACGGGGACGCGGTCGTGAGCGCGGGCGGGCGGGTCCTCTCCGTCACCGCGACCGGACGCGATCTGCGGCAGGCGCGGGAGCGCGCGTACGAGGCGGTGGGCCGGATCCGTCTGGACGGGTCCCAGCACCGCACGGACATCGCCCGAACGGTCGCGGAGGCCGCGGAAGCCGCAGGGACGGCGGCCGAGGCGGCGGAGACGACCGCCGAGGCCGTCCAGGCCTGATCACCGGGGCCGCCGCAGCCCGGCGGCCCCGTCCCGGAGGACCACCCCGCGCCCTCCCGGCCCACCGGGCCCGGGAGGGGACGCCCGACGCCCCACCCCCGCCAGCACCTTTACCCAAAGCCATTCCATCGAGTGACGACTACGCCATCCGGATGACGTCCGGCCAACCCCCAACTAGGGTGCGGCGAAGGCATTCCGGCACTTGGCCCACCGGCATTGCGATGTCAGTGGCGGGTGCCACAGTGGGGGAGTGCACCCAGACCGTCACAGGGCAGAGGGGGTGATGACCGACCGTGTCCGATATCGATATCGGTGAGTCGATCGGCGCGCAGGCCGCGCGCTCGCGGGCGCTGGCCGTGCTGCGGGTCCGCAGCCGGGCCCTCGCCGCCGCCCTCCTGCCCGCGGCCGTCGCCGTGGTGCTGCTCGTCGGCGACGGCACCGGCCACATGCGCGGCGACGGCTGGGACGCCGCCCGCTGGTTCACCGGAGTCCTCGCGGTGATCGTGCTGCTGCTCGCGGCGGTGGTGACGGCCGTGATCGTACGGGCGTCCCCCGCCCTCAGCCCCACCGTCGACCTCTCCGAGCGCGCCGCCCCCGATCTGTACCGGCTGGTCAGAGATCTGGCCGAGCGGCTCGACGTCCCCGCGCCCTCCGCGCTCGCGCTCACCCCCGACTGCGACAGCTGGCTGGAGGACCGGACCCACCCCGCCCACGCCCTCCCGCACGCCCTGCGCGACCGAGGAGGCCGGCGCACCGCCGAGGCCCCCGTTCTGGTGATCGGCTCGCCCTTTCTGTGGTGGATGCGGGTCGCCGAGCTGCGGGCCCTCCTCGCCCCCGTCGTCGCCGGCACCGCGCCGTCCGCGCAGCCCGACATAGCCGCGGCCCGCCGGTTCGTCCGGGGGCTGGACGCGGCGGTAGCGGTCGCCGCGAGCCCGCCGCCGCGCCGCTTCATATCCCCCGTCCGCTTCATCCGGAAGGCGGCGTTCGGCTTTGTCGGCCGGGTGGCCCGGCTGCTGCTGCACAGCTGTCAGCTGTACGCGGGCGAGATGGAGCGCGGGGTCGCGGCCGCCGCCTCCGAGCGCGCCCAGACCGTCGACTACGGGCTGCGGATCGTCGCCCAGGAGCAGGTGGGCCTGGCCTACGCCGGATGGGACCGGCTGCTGACCCGGGTCGCGCTCCCCGCCTGGCGGATGGGCCGCTGGCCCTCCCGGCTCGACGCGGGCGTGGTCTCCGCGCTCACCGAGCTGTCCCGCCGCGACCGGCTCGCCGAGGGCTTCGCCTCCCGGCTCGGCGACCGCCCCGCGTGCGACCTGCTGGAGGAGCCCGGCGCGGTGGACGAAGCCGCCTCCCTGCTCGCCGCCCGCCTCTTCCACGGCGGGCCCGCCGAGACCGGCGCCGACTGGTCCCCGGTGGACTGGCAGCAGTATCCGGAAGAAGTCGTGGACCGCAAATGGCGCACCGAGGCGGCCCGGCTCCACCGGATCCTCGACGATCTCGGGGTCACCCCTTCGAGCCGCCCCGACGGCCCCACCCTCGACCGGGTGCTGGCGCACCTCACCACCAGCGGCGAGGCCGCCGGAGAGAATCTCGCCGCCGCCATCGGCGCGGAGGTCGCCCGTGAGGAGGCGGCCCGCCAGCGGCCCCCGGGGGACGCGCTCCTCGCCACCAGCCCGGTGGACGTGCTCAACGGATGGGGTGCGGATCCGCTGCCCCTCTTCCCGCTGCAACCGCCGCGCACCGGGCGGGAGCTGCTCGCCGACCATGTCATCGCCATGGTCTGCTGCGCCGCCGTCGACACGGCGGGCGCCGCCCCCGGCCTCGACTGGCTCGACGGCCCGGTGCTGCTGACCGGCGGCGTCCGCTGCGCCGAGCTGATGTCCCCCGTCCTCAGCCTCACGGAGGACGGCGACCCCACCCCCCTGGGCAACTGGCTCGCGGCGGTGGGCGTCCGCCCCGAGAAGCCCGTCCGCCTGGTCTAGCCCGCCGGCCCCGCCCACTGGGCCACTGGGCCACCGGCCCCTGGTCCGGGCCCGCCCCCGGCCCCTGAACACGGCCCGCGGAGTCATATCCCCGCCTCGCAACAATTCACGACGAAGGGTGACGGTCCGCGTGCGTTATGTGATGTGCTGGGGTCGGGCGTCGGGCGAGCGGCGCGGGGACGGCTGTTCGGCTGGGGCTGCCCGGGGGCGGCGAGGGAGGGCGCATGGGGGCGGAGCACCATCGGCGGTGGGAATCGGGTGCGCTGGCCCACGCCGTCTCCGATCCCTTCGGGCAGGGCCCGCTCCCCTGGCTGCGCGGCGCGGAGCAGTACGTGGGAGACGGCGGGAGAGTCGTCCCCTGGTACGCGGAGACCGAGCGGTCCGGCAGTGCCCGGGGCCCCCGCAGCGCCGACGACGTCCACCGCCAGATCAAGGGCTTCGCCTCCAACGGCGCGGTCGCCCCCGGTGAGTCGATCGACTTCCATGTCACCGTGGACCCGCCGCAGCAGTTCTCGGTCGACGTCTACCGCATCGGCCACTACGCGGGCCACGGCGCATCCAAGATCACCACCAGCCCCCGGCTCTCCGGCATCGTCCAGCCTCCCCCGCTCGCCGCCAACCGCACGATCTCCTGCCACCACTGGTGGCTCTCCTGGCGGCTCCAGATCCCGTCCTACTGGGCGATCGGCGCGTATGTCGCCGTCCTCACCACCGCCGACGGCCACCGCTCCCACATCCCCTTCACCGTCCGCGACAGCCACCCCGCCGATCTGCTGCTCGTCCTCCCCGACATCACCTGGCAGGCGTACAACCTCTACCCCGAGGACGGCCGCACCGGCGCGAGCTTCTACCACGCCTGGGACGAGGACGGCCGGCTCCTCGGCGAGAAGCACGCCGCCGTCACCGTCTCCTTCGACCGCCCCTACGCGGGCGCGGGCCTGCCCCTCCACATCGGCCACGCCTACGACTTCATCCGCTTCGCCGAGCGCTACGGCTACGACCTCGCCTACGCCGACGCCCGCGATCTGCACGCCGGCAACATCGACCCCACCCGCTACCGGGGCGTGGTCTTCCCCGGCCACGACGAGTACTGGTCGGCCCCCATGCGCCGGACAGTCGAAACCGCCCGCGACCACGGCACCTCGCTCGTCTTCCTCTCCGCCAACACCATGTACTGGCAGGTGGAGCTGGGCCCGTCGCCCTCCGGCGTACCCGATCGGCTGCTCACCTGCCGCAAGCGCCGGGGCCCCGGCAAATCGGCCCTGTGGCGCGAGGTCGACCGGGCCGAACAGCATCTGCTCGGCATCCAGTACGCGGGCCGGGTGCCCGAACCGCATCCCCTGGTCGTACGGAACGCCCACCACTGGCTCTGGGAGGCGACCGGCGCGGCCGAGGGCGACGAGCTGCCCGGCATGGTCGCGGCCGAGGCCGACCGCTACTTCCCGCGGATCTCGCTCCCCGAGAATCTGGACCGCATCCTGCTCGCCCACTCCCCCTACCGCGACGCCAAGGGCGTCACCCGCCACCAGGAGACCTCCCTCTACCGCGCCCCCTCCGGGGCCCTGGTCTTCGCCTCCGGCACCTTCGCCTGGTCCCCGGCGCTCGACCGGCCCGGCCATGTGGACTCCCGGGTGCAGCGCGCGACCGCGAACCTCCTGGACCGCATCTGCAAGCGCGACTGAGGCGGGCCCCGAGGCAGGCCCCCGAGGCGGGCCCTGAGCCTCAGGGGCCCTCAGGGCAGCCCCGGCCTCCGCCCCCCTCCCCGGATGCGGAAGAATCGGAATCATTCGTTCAGAACCACGGGGAGGAACCGTGTCCGGATTCGTAGAAAAGCCCGAACCGCTTCAGGTGCCGGGCCTGGTTCATCTGCACACCGGCAAGGTGCGCGACCTGTATCAGAACGAGGCGGGACAGCTCGTCATGGTCGCCAGCGACCGCATCTCCGCCTATGACTGGGTGCTGCCCACGGAGATCCCCGACAAGGGGCGGGTGCTCACCCGGCTCTCCCTCTGGTGGTTCGACCAGCTCGCCGATCTCGTCCCCAACCATGTGATCTCCACCGAGCTGCCGCCCGGCGCGCCCGCCGAGTGGGAGGGCCGCACCCTCGTCTGCACCTCGCTGCGCATGGTCCCGGTCGAGTGTGTCGCCCGCGGCTATCTCACCGGCTCCGGCCTCGCCGAGTACGAGCAGACCCGCACGGTCTGCGGTCTCGCCCTCCCCGAGGGGCTCACCGACGGCTCCGAACTCCCCGCGCCGATCTTCACCCCGGCGACCAAGGCCGCCGTCGGCGACCACGACGAGAACGTCAGCTACGAGGAGGTCGCCCGCCAGATCGGCGCGGAGACCGCCGCACTGCTGCGGCAGACCACCGTCGCCGTCTACGACCGGGCCCGCGACATCGCCCGCGAACGGGGCATCATCCTCGCCGACACGAAGTTCGAGTTCGGCTTCGACGCCGACGGCAACCTGATCATCGCCGACGAGGTGCTGACCCCCGACTCCTCGCGCTTCTGGCCCGCCGCCGACTGGGAGCCGGGCCGCGCCCAGCCCTCGTACGACAAGCAGTACGTACGGGACTGGCTCACCTCGCCCGCCTCCGGCTGGGACCGCCGGAGCGAGCAGCCGCCGCCCGCGCTTCCCCGGGAGATCGTGGACGCGACCCGGGCGAAGTACCTGGAGGCGTACGAGCTGCTCACCGGCGTCCGCTGGGACTGAGCGCCCCCCGCCGCACCCCCGGCACCCCCGGCGCCCTCCTTCGGGAGCGCGCCGGAGGTTCCGGGGCATGACAAAGGCCCCGATCCTCAGAGAGGACCGGGGCCTTTGAAACGGAGCGGACGACCAGGTTCGAACTGGCGACCTCAACCTTGGCAAGGTTGCGCTCTACCAACTGAGCTACGTCCGCATGCGCCGTGGCGCGAGGCCAACTATACCCAACCGCGCTGGCGCGCGAGACGGGCCGCCGTGTGACGGTTCTCCGCACCCAGCTTTGAAGCGGCCGAGGAGAGATAGTTCCGTACGGTCCCCTGCGACAGCGACGCCCGCTCCGCGATCTCCGCTATCGGCGCGCCGTCCGCCGCCAGGTCCAGCACCTCCGCCTCCCGGGCGGTCAGGGGGGAGTCCCCGGCGGAGATCGCGTCGGCCGCCAACTCGGGGTCCACATAGCGGTTTCCGGCGTGGACGGCGCGGATGATCTCGGCGAGCCGCTGGGCGCTCAGAGTCTTGGGGACAAACCCCCGCACACCGGCTGTGAGTGCCCGTTTCAGATGCCCCGGCAGCCCATGACTGGTGACGATCATCGTCCGGCAGTCGGGGAGTTCGCCCCGGAGAGTTGTGGCGACTGTCACACCGTCCGCGCCCGGCATCTGCAGATCGAGCACCGCGACATCGGGCCGGTGGATCAGTGCCATCGCGATCGCCTCGGTCCCGGAAGCGGCCTCGGCGACCACTTCGAGATCGTCCTCCAGGGCGAGCAGCGCGGCCAGCGCGCCCCGGATGAGGTGTTCGTCGTCGGCGAGAAGCACACGGACGGTCATCTCAAGCCCCCTCTCCCGGCAGCGGCAGCGGCACCCGGGCCGTGAGCCGGAAGTGCCCGGAGCGGGCAGGGCCCGCCTCCAGTACGCCGCCCACGGCGGAGAGCCGCTCCCGCAGCCCCGCGAGACCCGACCCCGGCCTCCCGGCCGAGCCGAAGCCGGAGCCGGAGCCGGTGATGCCGGAGCCGTCCGAGCCGACGACGGACGAGCCGGTACCGGCTCCGGCCGCCCCCGGCGAGCTCTGGGCCGCCCCGTCGTTCTCCACGACCAGCAGCGCCGCACCGTCCACGGCCCCCAGCGAGATGGTGCAGCGCCGGGTGTCCCCGTGCCGCAGCACATTCGTGGTGGCCTCCCGGACCACCCACCCCAGCGCGGAGCGGACCTCGTCCCGCAGCTCCAGCTCGCCCACCACCACCGTGCAGGCGATCCCGGCCGCGTCCAGCACCCCCCGCGCGCCCTCCAGCTCCACCCTCAGATCCGCCTCGCGGTAGCCGCGTACGATCTCGCGCACCTCGCGCTGGGTCTCCCGCGCGATGCGCTGGACCTCCAGCATCTGGTCCACGGCCTCCGGCCGCCCGCGCCGGGACAGCTGGACGGCCAGCTCGCTCTTGAGCGCGACCACGGCCAGATTCCGGCCCATGACATCGTGCAGATCCCGCCCGAAGCGCAGCCGCTCCTCCGCGACCGCGAGCCGGGCCTGCACATCGCGGGCCTCCCGCAGCTCCCACATCACCGCGATGACCCACATCGACACCCGCGAGGTGAAGGCCATCCAGGCCGTCATGAACCCGGTGAACACCGTGGTGAACAGGGCCTCCCACAGACCGAGCCCGCCCACCGTGACCAGGGCGAACAGCAGCACGAGACCGATCGACTGGATCAGTGTGGTCACTTTGACCGGCACCATCAGGGCATGCACGGCGGACGGGGCGACCAGCGCCATGGCCAGCACCGTCGCCAGCAGATCGGGGCTCGAAGCCATGATCGTCAGCACGGTCGCGACGGTGATCGTCGCCGCGCCGGTGGCCAGGGACCAGCCGAGCAGCCTCCGCGGCACCCGCCCCTGTCCCAGATAGGCGTCCATCGCGTGCCGGGCGAGCCGGGCGAAGACCACCCCCTCCGCGAGTGCCAGCACCTGCCCCGCCACCACCAGCGGCACGGGCGCGCTCTGGCGTACCGGGGTCGAGAGCAGCACCACCATCAGGATCAGCGTCCCCGTCCACATGACCAGATAGACGGTGCCCCGGCTGTACAGATCCACCTTGGCGAGCCGGCTGCGCCCGCTCCAGCCCCGCACCCGCCCCTTCACCCTCACCCGCACCGCAAACCCCAGCACTCCACCCGGTCGGACGCGATCAGCGTCGCGGTTCCCAGCGGAACCACCGTCGAACAGCAAACACCGAGAGCGCGACCCACACCAGCGCGGTGAGCGCGGCGGTCGCCGTCTCCCCGCCTTCCGCGCCGCCGAGCCAGCCGGCCCGTACCAGGGTCATCACCCCGGTCAGCGGGAGCAGCTCGCAGAACGACGCGATCTTCTCGGGCATCAGCTCCAGCGGTACGAAGAGCCCCGAGCCGCCGAGCGAGATCATGAACAGCGGCATGGTGGTGATCTGCGCGCTCTCCACGGTCCGGGTCACCGCCGCCGTGACCGCCGACAGGGCGGCCATCAGCACCATGCCGAGCGCGATGCCCGCGATCAGCAGATCCGGGCGCTTCGGGGCGGTCAGATCGAGGAAGGCGACGCCGCCGATCACCAGCAGCGCGCACTGGGCGAGCGCCAGCCCGAAGGCGGGCAGCGCGGTCCCGGCGAGGATCTCGTGGTCCGCGACCTCGCCGGTGCGCAGTCGCTTGAGCACCAGCTCCTCGCGCCTGGCCACATAGGCGGAGACGAGGTTGAGATGGACGACCAGGATCAGCACCATGCCGATCCCGCCGGTCATCACCGCCTCGCCGACGCTCATCCCGGCCGCGCCGAGGTCGGCCCGGTCGAGCGAGGCCTTCATGACCGCCACCATCAGCGCGGGCATCAGCAGCGCCACGAAGAGGGCGGTCCTGTTCCGCAGGAGGAGGGTCAGCTCGGCCCGCCCCAGCCCGGCCATCCGGCCCGCCGCCGTGGTCCTCGCCCCGTCGGCCCGGCCGCGCGCCCGGCGCGCTCCGCCCGGCCCGCTCGATGTGTTCGTCCCGCCGGCTGTCGTTGTCATGTCACACACCCGCCATGTCGTTCCGCGCGATCTCCAGAAAGGCTTCTTCGAGGGAGGCCGACCGCGCGTCGAGCCCCTCCAGCCTGATGCCGGACTCCTCGGCCCACCGGAGCAGTTCGCCCAGTGACTCCTGGAGGTGCTGGGTGCGGATCGAGACCCGGGAGCCCTCGGCGGCGGCGTGCAGCGAGAGCGGCAGCCGGCCCGCCGGCACTCCCTCGGGGAGGGTGAAGCGGATCCGGGCCGGCCGGGAGCCGGTCACCTCGGCGGGGGTGCCGGTGGCGACGATCCGGCCCTTGTTCATGATCGCCAGCCGGTCGGCGAGCGATTCGGCCTCTTCCAGATAGTGCGTGGTCAGCAGCACGGTGGTGCCGGTGTCGCGCAGCGCCCGCACCAAGTCCCAGGTGTCGCGGCGGCCTTCCGCGTCCAGCCCGGTGGTCGGCTCGTCGAGGAAGAGCACCTCGGGCCGGCCCAGCAGCGCCAGGGCGAAGTCCAGCCGCCGCCGTTCGCCGCCGGAGAGCTGTTTGACGCGTACGCCGGCCCGCTCGGCGAGCCCGACCAGCTCCAGCGCCTCGGCGGGCGGGCGCGCGCCGCTGGTGCAGCGGGCCCACATCGCGGCGGTCTCGGTCACGGTCAGATCGGAGGGGAAGCCGCCCTCCTGGAGCATCACCCCGATCCGGGGGCGGACGGCGGCGCGCTCGCGGTACGGGTCGTGGCCGAGGACGCGTACCGTTCCGGCGGCGGGGGCGGCGAGGCCCTCCAGCAGCTCGACGGTGGAGGTCTTGCCCGCGCCGTTCGTGCCGAGCAGGGCGAAGATCTCGCCGCGCGCCACTGAGAAGGAGATCCCGCTCACGGCTTCAAAGCCCCCCGCGTAGCTCCGCCGCAGGCCGTCCACCGTGATCACATGCTGGTCCGTGGTCATGACTGAAGGATTCCGCCGCCGGGCGGGCGGGGGCAGTGCGGGCTGTCACCGGTCGGGCTGACAAATGTCATACGGACATGACAGGCCCCTGACAAGAAAGCCGATCCGGCGCCCTGATGCCCATCCGATGCTCCCCGCACACGAAGAAGACCCCGATTCTGAATCAGAATCGGGGTCTCATACTCTGAGCGGACGACCAGGTTCGAACTGGCGACCTCAACCTTGGCAAGGTTGCGCTCTACCAACTGAGCTACGTCCGCATGCCGCCACTCGGCTTTCACCGGGTGGTGCGACCATCACTCTACCTGATCCACCGGAGTGGTCGGTAAGGCGATGAGAGCGGGTGACAGGAATTGCACACTGCGCCTTCCCCCTGGAAGGGGGATGTTCTACTACTGAACTACACCCGCACGCTGCTGAGGTGGGGCCTTTGCGGCCTTGCCCCTCGGCGTGATCCAAACTCTAGCGGACGGTGGGGGGTGCTGCGCAACTTGAGATCCACTTCTATGTCGCGCGCGCCGTCCGCCCCCCTCAACTCGCTTCGCGGAAGGCCTCGTAGACCGCCTTGGGGATGCGCCCCCGGGCCGGCACGTCCATCTTGTTGGACTGCGCCCAGGCCCGTATGGCGGCGGGCGCGGGCTCCAGCGCGGTGTGCGTGTAGGTGAGCGGCCGCCCGGGCCGGCCGCGCTTCGCGCCGCCCACCTGCTTCCTGGCGGCGGTCAGGTAGGGGGCCAGGGCCTTGCGCAGTTTCTTTGCATTGGCGGGATTGAGGTCGATCTCGTACGACTTCCCGTCCAGGCCGAACCTGACCGTTTCCGCCGCTTCTCCGCCGTCGATGTCGTCGAAGAGCGTGACCACTACTCGTTGAGCCACGGATATCGGTCCTTTCCCGAGGCATCCCGCATCGTCACTGGCTCTGACATGCGGCGATACCAGCATTCCGGCTGTCGAGAGGGTAAAACCTCCGCCCTCTGCATTCCTTTGTACAGCGATCGGTGGTGCATTGTGAAGCCCACCCAATTATGTGCGCGTGTCCGATCAATGACGAGCGGGTTATTTTCCGGGATTTTCGTCGGCGGTTACCTCGTCCGGCGGCGGCTTCGGCGTCTTGGGGAAGCATCGGAAATCCGCCCATATCTACGCGAGTAGATTTCTTGGCCGGGTACGCTGGGCGGACCGCCTTCGCACCACATCACCGGGAGTGCCCGTGGCACGCGTCGTAGTCGACGTCATGCTCAAGCCCGAGATCCTCGACCCGCAGGGACAGGCGGTGCAGCGTGCGCTGCCCCGCCTCGGTTTCGACGGCATCGCGGACGTTCGTCAGGGCAAGCGTTTTGAACTGGAGGTGGAGGGGCCGGTCGACGAAGACGCCCTCGCCCGCATCCACAAGATGGCTGAAACGTTCCTCGCCAACACCGTCATCGAGGACTTCGTCGTGAGGGTGGAGTCGTGACCACTCGTGTCGGAGTCGTCACTTTCCCCGGCACGCTGGACGACCGGGACAGTCTGCGGGCCGTACGGCTCGCGGGCGCCGAGCCCGTCTCGCTCTGGCACCGCGACAAGGACCTGAAGCAGGTCGACGCCGTGGTCCTCGCCGGAGGCTTCTCCTACGGCGACTATCTGCGGGCCGGAGCCATTTCCCGGTTCTCGCCGGTGATGGAGACCGTCATCGAGCAGGCCAGGGCCGGCATGCCGGTGCTCGGCATCTGCAACGGCTTCCAGATCCTCACCGAGTCGCATCTGCTGCCGGGCGCCATGCTCCGCAACAACCACCTCCACTTCATCTGCCGCGACCAGCGGCTGCGGGTGGAGAACGCGGAGACCGCCTGGACCGCCGATTACGAGGCCGGTCAGGAAATCTCCGTACCGCTGAAGAACATCGACGGCCGTTACGTCGCCGACGAGCGGGTGCTGGACGAGCTGGAGGCCGAGGGCAGAGTCGCCTTCCGCTATCTCGACGGCAACCCCAACGGCTCGCTGCGCGACATCGCGGGCATCACCAACGCCGAGGGCAATGTCGTCGGTCTGATGCCCCACCCCGAGCACGCGGTGGAGCCGCTCATCGGCACCGGCCGCACCGACGGTCTCGCCTTCTTCACCTCCGTCATCAAGAAGCTGGTCACGGCATGAGCCTCGATACGGTCAAGCACGCAACCGACACGCCCGAGGCCGACCAGCCCTGGGCCGAACTCGGCCTCAAGCAGGACGAGTACGCGCGGATCCGCGAGATCCTCGGCCGCCGTCCCACCGGGGCCGAGCTGGCGATGTACAGCGTCATGTGGTCCGAGCACTGCTCGTACAAGTCGAGCAAGGTCCATCTGAAGCAGTTCGGCGACAAGGCCCCCGAGAACGACGCCATGCTGGTGGGCATCGGCGAGAACGCCGGTGTGGTCGACGTCGGCCAGGGGTACGCGGTCACCTTCAAGGTCGAGTCGCACAACCACCCCTCCTACATCGAGCCCTACCAGGGCGCGGCCACCGGCGTCGGCGGCATCGTCCGCGACATCCTCGCGATGGGCGCGCGCCCGGTCGCCGTGGTCGACCCGCTGCGCTTCGGCGCGGCCGACCACCCCGACACCAAGCGGGTGCTGCCCGGTGTCGTCGCGGGCATCGGCGGCTACGGCAACTGCCTGGGTCTGCCCAACATCGGCGGTGAGGTCGTCTTCGACCCCTGCTACCAGGGCAACCCGCTGGTCAACGCCGGCTGCATCGGTGTGATGAAGCACGAGGACATCCACCTCGCGCAGGCCTCCGGCCCCGGCAACAAGGTCATCCTCTACGGTGCCCGCACCGGCGGCGACGGCATCGGCGGAGTCTCCGTCCTGGCCTCCGAGACCTTCGACGCGACCGGCCCGGCCAAGCGCCCCGCCGTCCAGGTCGGCGACCCCTTCCAGGAGAAGCTCCTCATCGAGTGCACCCTGGAGATCTTCGGCGAGAAGCTCGTCGCGGGCATCCAGGACCTCGGCGGCGCCGGGCTCTCCTGCGCCACCTCCGAGCTGGCGAGCGCCGGTTCCGGCGGTATGCGGGTCGATCTGGACACCGTGCCGCTGCGCGACGCGACCCTCTCGCCCGAGGAAATCCTCATGAGCGAGTCGCAGGAGCGCATGTGCGCGATCGTGGAGCCCGCGAAGGTCGCCCGCTTCCTGGAGATCTGCGAGAAGTGGGACGTGATCGCCACCGTCATCGGTGAGGTCACCGAGGGCGAGCGGCTGGAGATCTTCTGGCACGGCGAGCAGATCGTCGACGTACCGCCGCGCACCGTCGCCCACGAGGGCCCGGTCTACCACCGTCCGTACGCCCGTCCCGAGTGGCAGGACGCACTCCAGGCGGACGACGCGGGCAAGCTGCCCCGCCCGGCCGGCTCCGCCGAGCTGCGCGAGCAGGTGCTGAAGCTGGTGGCCTCGCCGAACCAGGCGTCGAAGGCGTGGATCACCGATCAGTACGACCGGTTCGTCCAGGGCAACACCGTGCTGGCGCAGCCCGAGGACGCGGGCATGGTCCGGATCGACGAGAAGACCAACCTCGGCGTCGCCATGGCCACCGACGGCAACGGCCGGTACACCAAGCTCGACCCGTACACCGGGGCGCAGCTCGCGCTGGCCGAGTCGTACCGCAATGTGGCCGCGTCCGGCGCGCGTCCGCTCGCCGTCTCCGACTGCCTCAACTTCGGCTCCCCCGAGGACCCGGGTGTCATGTGGCAGTTCGCCGAGGCCACGCGCGGTCTCGCGGACGCGTGTCTGAAGCTGGGCACCCCGGTCACCGGCGGCAATGTGTCGCTGTACAACCAGACCGGCGACACCGCCATCCACCCGACGCCCGTCGTCGCGGTGCTCGGTGTGATCGACGACGTCAACCGGCGCACTCCGATCGCGTTCGCGGAGGAGGGCCAGCTGATCTACCTCCTCGGTGACACCCGGGAGGAGTTCGGCGGCTCCGCCTGGTCGCAGGTGATCCACGACCACCTCGGCGGTCTGCCGCCGGCCGTGGACCTGGACCGCGAGAAGCTGCTCGGCGAGATCCTGATCTCCGCCTCGCGCGACGGAATGATCGACGCGGCGCACGACCTCTCGGACGGCGGTCTGGTCCAGGCCGTGGTCGAGTCGTGTCTGCGCGGCGGCAAGGGCGCGCGGCTGGTCGTCCCGGACGGGCTGTCCGCGTTCACCTTCCTCTTCAGCGAGTCGGCGGGGCGCGCGATCGTCTCGGTGCCGCGCAGCGAGGAGCTGCGGTTCACCGACATGTGCGGGGCGCGCGGGCTGCCCGTCACCCGTATCGGTGTCGTGGACGGCGACGAGGTCGAGGTGCAGGGCGAGTTCACCCTGCCGCTGGCCGAGCTGAAGCGGGCGCACGAGGAGACCATCCCGGCGCTGCTCGTCTGATCCACCCGGGCCGCACGGCCCGACCGCCTGTGCGGCGGAGCCCCCGTTTCCTCTCCGGAGCGGGGGTTCCGTCGTTTTTTTGTTGCACGTGATTACGTACTTACGTATATTCTGAGTATGGAACTTGAGGAGCGCGTCGCCGAGCTGGAGCGCAGGCTCGCCGCGCTGGAGGAGAGCCGCGAGGCGGCCCCGCCGCCCCCCACCACCACGGGGGGCGAATTCTGGGCGCTGAACGGCTTCAGGGAACAGCTCGCCGAGATCGGCGCCGACACCGGCGGGGTGCTCTTCACCGGCTCCGTGCGGCTGCCGACCCAGGAGCGGTACGAATGGCAGTACGGCGCGCTCACCGACGGCCTCCTCGACGGCGAGGGCGACTGGGCCGGTGTGGCCGACTCCCTCGCCGCACTGGGCCACGCCGTACGGCTGCGGCTGCTCCGCGAGATCCTCGGCGGCCGGCGCACCGCCGCCGAACTGGCCGAGCTGGAGGGCCTCGGCACCACCGGCCAGATCTACCACCATCTGCGCCAGCTCACCGCCGCCGGCTGGCTGCGCACCGCCGCCCGGGGCCGCTACGAGGTGCCCGCGACGCGCGTGGTGCCCCTGCTGGTCGCCCTGACGGCGGCCCGCCCGCAGGCGTGACGCCCCGCCGTACCAACGGGCAGTACCGACCCGCCGTACCGACCTGCTGTACGGACCCGACAACCGCACCCGGGGGACACAGATGACCGCACGTAACCGAAAATCGCTGATGATCGCGATCCGGACGCTCTTGTTCGCCACGCTGACCCTGATAGCCGTCTCTCTCTCGTTCGACCTCTCCTTCAGCGTCCTGTGGATCCTTGTGCCGGGCTTCACGGCGATGATCATCAGCATCGCGCTGGACCGGGCCGCCGCCAAGGACCACACCCCGCAGAAGCGGCCGTTCGCCGTCGAGGTCGAACCCCCGATCGCCGGCCGCTGGACCGCGCTCAACAGCCCCGCCGACAAGGTCCCCAGCCACAGGACGCACGCATACGGGCAGACGTACGCCATCGACATCGTCGCCGAACCCGAGGGCCCCGACGCCCCGGTCCGCCCCGGTTTCACTTGGCTCTGGCCCCTGGTCCGGCGCAACAGCGCCTTCCCCGCCTTCGGGGCCCCGCTGCTCGCCGTCGCGGACGCCACCGTCGTCCACGCCTCCGACGGCCAGCGCGACCATCTCAGCCGCAACTCCCTGCCGATGATCGCCTATCTGATGCTCATCGAGAGCTCACTGCGCGACGTGACGGGCCCGGCCACCATCGTCGGCAACCGGATCGTGCTCGACCTCGGCGACGGCGTCTACGCGGCCTACGCACATGTCCAGCGCGGTTCGCTCGCCGTCCGCGCGGGCGACCGGGTACGCGCGGGCCAGCCCATCGCCCGCGTCGGGAACTCGGGCAACTCCGGCGAGCCGCATCTGCACTTCCAGCTGATGGACGGCCCCGACCTGGACAGCGCCAAGGGGATCCCCTTCAGCTGGCGCGGCATCGGAGTCCCCGCCAACGGCGAGACGTTCACCGCCGACGCACCCGCGCCCGCCGACGCACCCGCGCCCGCGGCCGAGCCTGCGCCCCTCGCCGACACGATCTAGGGTCGATGCCATGCCACCGGCCCGCAAACGCCTCCGCGCCTATGACCCCGTGAAGACCCGAGCCGCCGTCCTCGCCCAGTTCGAGCAGGTCGCGGCGGCGGTCGCCACCCTCACCCCCGAGCAGCTCGCCCTGCCCACCCGGCTCGGCGACTGGACCGTACGCGAACTGGCCGCCCATCTCTCGACGGTGCTCGGCCCGCTGCTCGAAAGCCTCGCCCTGCCCGAGCCGCCGAAGGCCGAAGTCGCGCTGATGGAGTGGCCCTTCCGTACGGCGGGCGCGGCGGCCGACATCGAGGAGACCGCCATCGGACTGGCCGCCGGGGCGGCCCCCGCCGAGCTGATCGCCGATGTCGCCGCCCGGATCGGGGAAGCGCTCGGCCGGGCCTCCGACGACCGAGCGGTGCCCACCCGCTTCGGCCCCATGCGGCTCGCGGACTACCTGGTCACCCGTACCGTCGAACTGGTCGTCCACACCGACGACCTCAACGACGCGACCGGGCTGGACATCCCCTTCGACCGGCACGCGCTCGCCACCGCCACCCGGCTGCTCGCCGACGCCCTCGCGCTCAGGGCCCCGGGCGGCTCCGTGGAGGTGCGGATCCCGCCGTACGCCGTGGTGCAGTGCGTCGAGGGCCCCCGGCACACCCGGGGCACCCCGCCCAATGTGGTCGAGACCGACCCGCTGACCTGGGTACGGCTCGCCACCGGGCGTACGGGATGGGCGAAGGCCCTGGAGTCGGCGAAGGTCGCGGCGAGCGGTGAACGGGCCGATCTGGACGCGCTGCTGCCGGTGCTGGGCTGAGCGCGGGACGGGCGGGGGAACCGGACCCGGCCCCCGCCCGTCCCAGGGGCATGCGAAACGAGCTGAGCGTCCCCCTCACCGTCCTGGCCCTTCTCGCGCTCGCCGCCTGCGGCTCCGGCAGCGAAGACGGCTCCGGCTCCGGCTCCGCCAAGCCCGCCGGCGCGCCCGACCTCCCCATCACCGGTGTGCACTGGACCTTCGACAGCATCACCGTCGACGGAAAGAAGACCAGCGCCCCCGCCGGCGCGCATGTCGAGATCACCGAGAAGGGCCGTGCCCAGGGCAGCTACGGCTGCAACCGCTTCGGCGCCACGGCGAAGCTCGACGGCGACACCGTCACCCTCGGCCCTTCGGAGATGCACCTCGTCGGCTGCGACCCGGAGACCGATCGGTTCGAGACAAACGCCAAGCGCGTCTTCGCCGGACGCCTCAAGGCCCAACTGGCGGGCAAGAAGCTCACCCTGACCAGCGCCGGGGGCGACACCGTCGCCCTCACCTCCCAGGACCCGGCCCCGCTCATCGGCACCACCTGGACGGTGGACTCGCTGCTCACCGGGGACATCGCCGAGCCGCTGCCCGCCGGTACGGAGAAGTCCGCGCGGCTGACCTTCACCAAGGACGGCAAGGTCCGCGGAAACCTCGGCTGCAACAACTTCAGCGCGCCCGCGAAGGTCACCGGTTCGAAGATCACCCTCGGCCGGATCACCGCCACCCGCATGATGTGCGCCGGCACGGCCGGACAGGTGGAGGCCCATCTGCTCGCCGTGCTCGACAAGGAGGTCACCTACAACCTGCTGCACCGCGGGCTCACCCTCACCGGACCGGCCGACAAACGCCTCTCCGCCGTCGCCGGCAGGTAGACTTCCGGGCCCGGCCGCGGCAGAGATCCCGGCCCCCGCCCGGTGACCGGACCGTCACCGAGAGCCCACGGGTCCCCCCAATTCGGACCGGTGGTCGATCTCGCCTACACTCGGTGCCGTGCCACGTGGTGACGGTCGACTCAATCACGATCTGCTCCCCGGCGAGAAAGGCCCCCAGGACGCTTGTGGCGTCTTCGGGGTCTGGGCTCCGGGTGAAGAGGTCGCAAAACTGACGTACTTCGGGCTCTACGCCCTCCAGCATCGAGGCCAGGAATCCGCCGGAATCGCGGTGAGCAACGGTTCCCAGATCCTCGTCTTCAAAGACATGGGCCTCGTCTCACAGGTTTTCGACGAAACCTCCCTCGGTTCCCTGCGCGGACATATCGCTGTCGGTCACGCGCGCTACTCGACCACTGGAGCATCCGTCTGGGAGAACGCGCAACCGACTTTCCGGGCCACGGCCCATGGCTCCATCGCCCTCGGGCACAACGGAAATCTGGTCAATACGGCCCAGCTCGCGGAGATGGTCGCCGACCTTCCCCGCCAGGACGGCCGCGCCACCCAGGTGGCGGCCACCAATGACACCGATCTGGTCACCGCACTCCTCGCGGGCCAGGTGGACGACGACGGCAAGCCGCTGACCTCGGAACAGGCCGCCGCCCGAGTCCTCCCCGAAGTCCGGGGCGCCTTCTCGCTCGTCTTCATGGACGAGACCACGCTCTACGCCGCCCGGGACCCCCAGGGCATCCGCCCGCTGGTGCTCGGCCGGCTCGACCGGGGCTGGGTGGTGGCCAGTGAGTCCGCCGCCCTCGACATCTGCGGTGCGAGCTTCGTCCGGGAGATCGAGCCGGGCGAGCTGATCGCCATCGACGAGAACGGCATCCGCACCTCGCGATTCGCGGAAGCGAAGCCCAAGGGCTGTGTCTTCGAGTATGTCTATCTGGCCCGCCCCGACACCGACATCGCCGGCCGGAGCGTCTATCTCTCCCGGGTGGAGATGGGCCGGAAATTGGCCAAAGAAGCTCCTGTCGACGCCGACCTGGTCATAGCGACTCCGGAGTCCGGCACCCCCGCCGCGATCGGCTACGCCGAGGCGAGCGGGATCCCCTACGGCTCCGGGCTCGTCAAGAACGCCTATGTCGGCCGGACCTTCATCCAGCCCTCGCAGACCATCCGTCAGCTCGGCATCCGCCTCAAGCTGAACCCCCTCAAGGAAGTCATCAAGGGCAAGCGGCTGGTCGTCGTCGACGACTCCATCGTCCGCGGCAACACCCAGCGCGCCCTGGTCAAGATGCTCCGCGAAGCCGGTGCGGCCGAGATCCACGTACGGATCTCCTCCCCGCCGGTGAAGTGGCCCTGCTTCTTCGGCATCGACTTCGCCACCCGCGCCGAGCTGATCGCCAACGGGATGACGATCGATGAGATCGGCACCTCCATGGGCGCCGACTCGCTCGCCTACATCTCCCTCGACGGCATGATCGAGGCGACCACCATCGCCAAGCCGAATCTCTGCCGTGCCTGCTTCGACGGCGAGTACCCGATGGAGCTTCCCGACCCCGAGCTGCTCGGCAAGCAGCTGCTCGAAACCGAGCTGGCGGGCGGCACCGACGCCGCCGACGCACTCCGCCGCCCCTAGGTTCCCGTGCTCCGCCGCACGGTGATCCACAGCGCCGTGGATCACCGGGAGGCGGCCCGCGGCCGGGGCTCCGCAGTACCGACACGAAAGCTCTCTCCGTCATGACATCTGAGTCTTCTGTACCTGCTCCGCAGGCGGGCACCGGTGCCAGCTACGCCGGCGCGGGCGTCGACATCGAAGCCGGTGACCGCGCCGTCGAGCTGATGAAGGAGTGGGTGAAGCGGACCCGCCGCCCCGAGGTCTTCGGCGGCATCGGCGGATTCGCCGGTCTCTTCGACGTCTCGGCGCTCAAGCGCTACGAGCGTCCGCTGCTGGCCACCGCCACCGACGGCGTCGGCACCAAGGTCGACCTCGCCCGCAAGCTCGGTGTGTACGACACCATCGGCCACGACCTCGTCGGCATGGTCGTCGACGACATCGTGGTCTGCGGTGCCGAGCCGCTCTTCATGACCGACTACATCTGTGTCGGCAAGGTCCACCCCGAGCGGGTCGCCGCCATCGTCAAGGGCATCGCCGAGGGCTGTGTGCTGGCCGGCTGCGCGCTGGTCGGCGGCGAGACCGCCGAGCACCCGGGCCTGCTCGGCGAGGACGACTTCGATGTCGCCGGCGCGGGCACCGGTGTGGTCGAGGCGGACCGGCTGCTGGGCGCGGATCGTATCCGTACGGGGGACACGGTCATCGCGATGGCCTCCTCCGGCCTTCACTCCAACGGGTACTCACTGGTCCGCCATGTCCTCCTGGACCAGGCGGGAATGGCCCTGGAGTCCCATGTGGAGGAGTTCGGGCGGACTCTGGGCGAAGAACTGCTCGAACCCACCAAGATCTACTCTCTGGACTGCCTGGCGCTCATCCGGACCGCCGAGGTGCATGCCTTCAGCCATGTCACCGGCGGCGGTCTTGCCAACAACCTCGCCCGTGTGGTGCCGGACGGACTGCACGCCACGGTCGACCGTTCGACCTGGACGCCCGCGCCGGTCTTCGATCTCGTCGGCAGGACCGGCCGGGTCGAGCGGCTGGAGCTGGAGAAGACGCTGAACATGGGCGTCGGCATGATCGCCGTCGTGCCCGAGGAGTCGGCGGACGCGGCGCTGACCCTCCTCAAGGACCGAGGCGTCGAGGCATGGGTCGCCGGAGAGATCACCGAGCGCGGCGATCACTCCACCGGCGCGACCCTCGTCGGCGACTACGCCTGATCAGAGGCTCGCACCAGGGTCGGGCCGTTCATGGGGAGCGGCCCGGCCCGAACACCGATCCGAACAGCACAGAACCCGGTCCGGAGTGATCCGGACCGGGTCAGTTGCCAGCTACGACGTCAAGCGCCGCGGCGATGTGACGACGGACCGGACTCTTCGTCCTCGTCCTCATCGTCGTTGTACATCTCCGCGTACCGCGCGTACGGGTCGTCTTCCTCGTCGTCGTCGTCCTCGAACGGCTCCGGATTCGGAGGCTGGCTCGAAGTCGAAGCGCCCAGCTCGTTGGCCAGACGCGACAGGTCAGTCCCGCCGCTGTTGTACTTCAGCTGGCGGGCGACCTTTGTCTGCTTGGCCTTGGCCCGGCCGCGCCCCATGGCTCGACCCCCTCGGTGACGGGGCTCGACGGCCCCAGAGTCTTGACACGCGTTCATGAGTCGGAACGGACTCCCCGCGGGGAGACCGGCCCGTAGGGCTTCAACGGTACCTGCTTCCGCAGCCATACGGTACGCCGCCCGCATGACGTGCCACTTCGCAGGACCCGCGAGGAGCCCCGTCCTCGCTGGTCAACTGCGATATTAACCTCTTCTTGGCGGTCGACCCGCCGACCGGGGTGAGTCTTGTCTCCCGACGCGGCGGGCCGAAGCCATGATCATCTTCAGGGCCGGCGGGCCTCCGCCATCCGCTGCTCGGCGATCCGGTCCGCCGCGACGGCCGGCGGAACACCCTCTTCATTCGCACGTGCGAATATTTCCAGCGTGGTGTCGTAGATCCGGGCCGCCTGGGCCTTGCACCGGTCGAAGTCGAAGCCGTGCAGTTCGTCGGCGACCTGGATGACTCCGCCCGCGTTCACCACATAGTCGGGGGCGTAGAGGACGGAGCGGTCGGAGAGATCCTTCTCGACGCCCGGGTGCGCGAGCTGGTTGTTGGCCGCGCCGCAGACCACCTTCGCGGTGAGCACCGGCACGGTGTCGTCGCCGAGCGCGCCGCCGAGCGCGCAGGGCGCGTAGATGTCCAGCCCCTCGATCCGGATCAGCGTGGCTGTGTCCGCCACCGCGGTGACCTGAGGATATTTGGCCTGAATTCGCCGTACGGATTCTTCGCGCACATCCGTGACGACAACCTTCGCGCCGTCTTGAATCAGATGGTTCACCAGGTGATGACCCACCTTGCCGACACCGGCGACCCCGACCAGCCGTCCGCTGAGCGAGGGGGATCCCCACAGGTGCTGGGCGGATGCCCGCATGCCCTGGAAGACGCCGTACGCGGTGAGTACGGAGGAGTCGCCCGCGCCGCCGTTCTCGGGGGAGCGGCCGGTGGCCCAGCGGGTCTCGCGGGCCACCACGTCCATGTCGGCGACGTAGGTGCCGACGTCGCAGGCGGTCACGTACCGCCCGCCGAGCGACTCGACGAAGCGGCCGTAGGCGAGCAGCAGCTCCTCGCTCTTGAGGGTCTCGGGGTCTCCGATGATCACTGCCTTGCCGCCGCCGTGCCCGAGGCCGGCCAGGGCGTTCTTGTACGACATCCCGCGGGCGAGGTTCAGCGCGTCGGCGACGGCCGCCGCCTCGGTCGCGTACGGATGGAAACGGGTGCCGCCCAGGGCCGGGCCCAGGGCGGTGGAGTGGATGGCGATCACGGCTTTCAGACCGGAGGCGCGGTCCTGGCAGAGCACGACCTGCTCATGGCCGCCCTGGTCCGAGCGGAACAGGGTGTGCAGTACATCGACGGAAGCGCCGGTCACATCGGTCACTGTGGTGACTCCCAGGTAAGAAGCGGCGGATGAGGGACCATCCTGTGGGTGGGGACGGTCCGATTGGGCACGAGGGTAAGTGCTGAACGGGCGTGGATCGGGCGCAGTGCCCAGGATCACCCCCTGGCGGAGTACGGGCAGGGAAGGATTTGCGACATGCCGGCGGTGTCCTCGGTTCTGGTCCCCTATGCGGCCTACTTGCGGGTGTACGAGCCCCTGGAGGCCTTTCCGCGCCCCGAGCGCGAGCACTGGACGCGCTACGCGCAGCGCGGCCGGACCCCCACGGCCCAGGATGAACTGCGCAGGTCACTGGCGGATTTGCTGCCCACCCCGCCGATCGCGGTGCCGGTGCACGAGAGCGCCGAGGCCTTTGTGACCGAGGTGGACGGCGTGGTGCGGATCTGCCCCTGGCGCACCCGGCTGCGGGGCTGGCTGGCCCTGGAGGAGCTGGTGCGGGAGCTCCCGCCCGCGCTGCTGGACGCGGTGCTTCCGCCGGTGGTCAGGGCCCAGGCGGCGGCGGACTGGGGGCGGTGGCGCGAGCGCAATCCGGACGCCCGTCCATGGATCAGGAGCGCGGTCTGGCAGGTGCCGGTCCGCTGGTTCGTGCTCTTCGCCGACGAGGAGCGGGCCTATGAGCCGGCCGGTCCCGGCGCGGCAGCCCTGCGCTACCGCACCCCGATGGTGGAGGCCCGCCGCCGGACCGCCCGGGCGCTGAAGGCGCTGCGCGACTCCGCGGACGCGGGTCCGCTGATCGAAGGGCTGGTCGAGGTGGGGCGGTGGCTGGAGGAGTTCCATCCGCGCTCGCTGGTGGAGCTGGACTACGGGGGCCTGGTGCACGCGCTCTCCGGGGAGCGGCTCGCCGACGACCACTCGGCGGCGGATGTGGCGGAGGGGATCGCCGCGCTGCGATCGGGCGACGGTGACGCCGCGGGGGAGGCATATGCCCGGCTTGTGGCCCGATGGCGGGTAGTGAGGGACCTTCAATTCGCAAACTGAGCGAATGTGTGGATGATTGAGGCCTTCCGTCCAGGCCCTAGGTCCCGATCCGGGCCTTTGTCTCAAGCGTGACGGACTGCACTATCTGGGCCCTTGCGCCCATCGCCTACCCTCGTGTCAAAATAGGACAAGGAGTCCGGGGAGGGTTCCTTCCGTCCAACTAAGGGCGGAATGCTCGGCATTGCGCTCTATGGGGGGTCTGATGGCTCCTGATCACTCTGTGACTGATCGTCACTGTGGCGTGACTGTCCGCTATGGCCTGGTCCATCGGCGTTCAGCCACTGATGAACACCTCAGAGGGCAATTCCGTCGGTTTGGCCGACGTGGCTGGACAGATGGTGTAGTTGTAGTGCCGAGGACAAGCCGTTCGTCCTATAACCGACTCGGCCCGCGTCCGCCATTTCGGGCAACGCGGGTCAAGGTGCAGAATTTAGAGGAATGAACCGAGAAGGTTCGGTTCTCCCGAGGAGGCCGCTCATGACCGCTCGCACCCCTGATGCCGAGCCGCTGCTGACCCCGGCTGAGGTCGCCACGATGTTCCGCGTGGACCCGAAGACGGTGACCCGCTGGGCGAAGGCAGGCAAGCTCACGTCGATTCGTACGCTCGGCGGACATCGCCGGTACCGCGAGGCAGAGGTTCGCGCACTGCTCGCGGGTATCCCGCAGCAGCGCAGCGAGGCCTGAGAGCCTTGCAGACCGGGCCTTTCCGGGACCCCCATCCCGGTTGAGCCCACCTTTTGAGATGTTGCTCCACCCGCCTGATGTCTGCCCCAACAGACCTCGGACATCGATCGCGCTGGACTCCGCCGGGTCCAGCGCGATTTTTTTGTGCGCGGGGCGGTGCGGGGCCGGCCTCGGCCAGGGTGCGGAAGCTATGGCTCCGGGGGAGGGTGCCCAAGCTGTGGGACGGCCGCTCAAGGGGTAGTGCAATTGCACATATTAAATTGGTTGGTTGTAGGCGGGCGTTAAGCACCTGGGTTCTGAAAACCTATACGGTGACACCCGTCACACCGTGCAGCCCTTGCCATTGTCGAGCGTGTCACTTCCGGGGCCGGGTTCCATCGGGCCGAAGTCACTCACCGCCGGGACCTTCGTCCTCGGTGCGGGCGCGGGGGCCGGAGGGCTCCATGGCGAGCCGCAGCAGGCGGTGGCAGACCGCGCAGTGCCTCGTGAGGTGCCGATAGCCGGACGCGGCCGCCAGATGGGCCCGCAGGAGTGCTCTGGTCTCGTGTCGTCTCGCCGTGGCCGTCGCCATGCGCGTCACCTCCGCGGGTGGTGTGTGCGCCGGCCCGCGATGGGCCTTAAGGAGTGGGTACCGGGGGAGGGGGAGGCCGTCAAGGCGGCGGGGTACGGCGAAGGCCCGCATCCTTGGGGGACGCGGGCCTTCAACTGCGGTCCTGACGGGATCTGCTGTGCCCGTTTCGCGGCTCCGCCGCAGTGCGCGGCCTCCGGCTGCGCGGGATACGACGAGAGCCCGCATTCTCATCGAATGCGGGCTCTCAACTGCGGTCCTGACGGGATTTGAACCCGCGGCCTCCACCTTGACAGGGTGGCGAGCACTCCAAGCTGCTCCACAGGACCAGGTTTCGCAGTCCGATTGTTGCGTTGGCCTGCGAGATGAAACTGTACAGCAGCGGTGGCCCGGCGGTCGAACTCGCTCTGGGTGACAGGGGTGTCACGGAGCCAGGGCGTCGATCGCCTTCACGATGCGCTTGTCGGAGACGGGGTACGCGGTGCCCAGGGCATGGGCGAAATAGCTCACCCGCAGCTCCTCGATCATCCAGCGGACGTCCCGCACCTCCTGCGGCACGGGCCGCCCCTTGGGCAGCTGCTCCAGCAGCCAGGCGTACTCGTCCTGCATCTCGTGGACCTTCTCCATCCGGGTGGTGTCGCGCTGGACGGAGGTCGGCATCTGCTGGAGCCTGCGGTCCACGGCGACCAGATAGCGCATCAGGTCCGGGAGCCGCCGCAGCCCGGTGCGGGTGACGAAGCCGGCGGGCACGAGGGCCGCCAGCTGCTCCCGGACGTCCTGGACGTTGTTGATCAGCGTCAGGCTCTTGGTGGCCTTCAGACGGCGCTCACAGGCCTGCCAGGCGGCCAGGATCTGCTGCACCTGGCCCACCGTGCGCACGGTGGTGTCCACCAGGTCGGCGCGGACCGAGTCGTAGAGCTTCCGGTAGGACTCCTCGTCCCACGCGGGGCCGCCGTGGTCGGCGAGCAGCTTGTCCGCCGCCGCCGTCGCGCAGTCGTCGAAGAGGGCCTGTATCGAGCCGTGCGGATTGCCGGAGAGCGCGAGCTTCTGCTGATTGGTGAGCTTGTCCGAGGCGAACTTCGCCGGGTTCACCGGGATGTTCAGCATGATCAGCTTCCGGGTGCCCCGCCACATCGCCTGGCGCTGCTCGGCCTGGGTGTCGAAGAGGCGTACGGAGACGGTCTCGCCCGTCTCCACCAGCGCCGGGTAGGCCTTGACCGGCTGGCCCGCCCGCCGGGTCTCGAAGACCTTGCTGAGGGAGCCGATGGTCCAGTCCGTGAGGCCCGTGCGCTCGATCGACTCGCCCGCCGGGCCCGCCGTCGCCGCGGCGGCCTGGGAGAGCGCCTGGCGGGCCTTGGGGCGCAGCTTCAGCTTCAGCGCCTCCAGGTCCTTGTCCTCGGCGAGCTTGCGCCGCCGCTCGTCGACGATCCGGAAAGTGATCTTCAGGTGCTCGGGGACCTTGGCCAGGTCGAAGTCCTCCGGGGAGACGGGGACCCCGACCATCCGCTGGAGTTCGCGCGCGAGCGTCACCGGCAGCGGCTCCTGGAGCGGAACCGCTCGCTCCAGGAACTTCCCGGCGTAGTTCGGCGCGGGCACGTAATGGCGGCGGACGGGCTTCGGCAGAGAGCGGATCAGTTCGATCACGACCTCTTCGCGCAGCCCGGGGATCTGCCAGTCGAATCCGCCGTCGGTGACTTGATTCAGTACCTGGAGGGGGATGTGGACGGTGACTCCGTCCGCGTCCGCACCTGGCTCGAATTGATAGGTCACCCGGAACTTCAGCCGCCCCTGTCGCCAGGAGTCCGGATAGTCGTCCTTGGTGACCGCGCCGGCCTTCTCATTGATGAGCATCTCGCGCTCGAAGTCGAGAAGCTCGGGCTCCTCCCGGTGTTTCCGCTTCCACCAGGAGTCGAAGTGCGCGCCCGACACGACATCGTCGGGCACCCGGCGGTCGTAGAAGTCGAAGAGGGTCTCGTCGTCCACCAGGATGTCGCGCCGTCTGGCGCGGTTCTCCAACTCCTCGACCTCGGTGAGAAGCCGGCGGTTGGCGGCGAAGAATTGGTGATGGGTACGCCAGTCGCCCTCGACGAGAGCGTTGCGGATGAAAAGATCCCGCGACACCTCGGGGTCGATCCGGCCGTAGTTCACCTTGCGCTGCGCGACGATCGGCACCCCGTACAGCGTGACCTTCTCGTACGCCATCACCGCTGCCTGGTCCTTCTCCCAGTGCGGCTCGCTGTAGGTGCGCTTGAGCAGATGCCCGGCGAGCGGCTCGACCCACTCCGGCTCGATCTTCGCGTTGACCCGGGCCCAGAGCCGTGAGGTCTCCACCAGCTCGGCGGACATCACCAGCCGGGGGGGCTTCTTGAAGAGCGCGGAACCGGGGAAGACGGCGAATTTGGCACCGCGTGCGCCGAGGTACTCGTTTTTGGCCTCAGTGTCTTTCAGGCCAATGTGCGAGAGCAGTCCGGAGAGCAGCGAGATATGGACACTCGTCTCCGGGCCGTCCTCCTCGTTGATGTGAATCCCCATGGTCTTGGCGACCTGGCGCAGCTGGGCGTAGATGTCCTGCCACTCGCGGATCCGCAGGAAGTTCAGATACTCCTGTTTGCACATGCGGCGGAAACTGGAGGAGCCCCGTTCCTTCTGCTGCTCCCGGACATAGCGCCAGAGATTGAGGTAGGCGAGGAAGTCGGAGGTCTCGTCCTTGAAGCGGGCGTGCTGCTGATCGGCCTGGGTCTGCTTCTCGGCCGGACGCTCGCGCGGGTCCTGGATGGAGAGCGCGGCGGCGATCACCATCACCTCGCGGACGCAGCCGTTCTTGTCGGCCTCGACGACCATCCGGGCCAGCCGGGGGTCGACCGGCAGCTGGGAGAGCTTGCGTCCGAGCGGGGTGAGCTTCTTTTTCGGATCCTTCTGCGCGGGGTCGAAGGCCCCCAGCTCCTGGAGCAGCTGTACGCCGTCGCGGATGTTGCGGTGGTCCGGCGGGTCGATGAAGGGGAACTTCTCGATGTCGCCGAGGCCGGCCGCCGTCATCTGGAGGATGACCGAGGCCAGGTTGGTGCGGAGGATCTCGGCGTCGGTGAACTCGGGACGCGCGTCGAAGTCGTCCTCGGAGTAGAGCCGGACGCAGATGCCGTCGGAGGTACGGCCGCAGCGGCCCTTGCGCTGATTGGCGCTGGCCTGGCTGATCCGCTCGATGGGCAGCCGCTGGACCTTGGTGCGATGGCTGTAGCGGGAGATCCGGGCGGTGCCGGGGTCGATGACGTACTTGATGCCCGGGACGGTCAGCGAGGTCTCGGCGACATTGGTCGCCAGAACGATCCTGCGGCCGGTGTGGGCCTGGAAGACCCGGTTCTGCTCGGCGTGCGAGAGCCGGGCGTACAGCGGCAGGACCTCGGTGAAGCGGTAGTTCCTCTTGTTCAGCGCGTCCGCCGTGTCGCGGATCTCGCGCTCGCCGGAGAGGAAGACCAGGATGTCGCCCTTGCCCTCGCCCTGGAGTTCCTCGACGGCGTCGCAGATCGCGGTGATCTGGTCGCGGTCGCTCTCCTCGCTGTCGTCCTCCAGGAGCGGGCGGTAGCGGACCTCGACCGGGTAGGTGCGTCCGCTGACCTCGACGATCGGGGCGTCGCCGAAGTGGCGCGAGAACCGCTCGGGGTCGATGGTCGCGGAGGTGATGACGACCTTGAGGTCCGGCCGCTTGGGCAGCAGCTGGGCGAGGTAGCCGAGGAGGAAGTCGATGTTGAGCGAGCGCTCGTGGGCCTCGTCGATGATGATCGTGTCGTAGGCGCGCAGCTCGTGGTCGGTCTGGATCTCGGCGAGCAGGATGCCGTCCGTCATCAGCTTGACGAAGGTGTCGCCGCCGACCTGGTCGGTGAAGCGGACCTTCCAGCCGACGGCCTCGCCGAGCGGGGTGTTCAGCTCCTCGGCGACACGCTCGGCGACCGTGCGGGCCGCGATCCGTCTCGGCTGGGTGTGGCCGATCATGCCGCGCACCCCCCGGCCCAGCTCCATACAGATCTTGGGGATCTGGGTCGTCTTTCCGGACCCGGTCTCACCCGCGACGATCACCACTTGGTGGTCGCGTATCGCGGCGAGGATCTCGTCCCGTTTCTGGCTGACCGGCAGCTGTTCGGGATAGCTGATCGGGGGGATCCGCTCGGCGCGGCGGGTCACCCGCGCGGCGGATTTTCCGGCCTCGGCGGCGATCTCGTCCAGCACGGCCTGCCGCGCCTCGGGCTTACGGATGCGGCGGGCCCCTTCCAGACGGCGGCCCAGCCGGTGGGCGTCGCGGAGCGACACCCCCGCCAGCAGCGTCTGAAGGTCGGCGAAGGAAGTAGACATACGGCTCCCAGGATCGCACCCCCGTCAAAGCACTGGCGAACCCATTTCCCCCGGAAGCTGGTGCAGTATGGAACAGATCATTCAGCCGCCCTCGGCCCCGCTGCCCGGAGCCGGGGGTTCCGTTCTCCCGCAGGGGAAGGAAACCGCGCGTCCATGCAGCTCAGCCGCGTCCGCCGGAGCGCACTGCTGCCGCTCCTCGCGTCCGTGCTGCTGGCGATGGTCCTCGCGCTGGTGGTGGCCCTGTGCCCGCCGTCGTACGCGGACTCCGCCCGGAGCGCGGTCCCGGTGGCGCAGGACCGGACGCCCGGCTGCGGCAGCGGGGCCGACGGCGACCGGGGGGCGCACCCCGCGCCGCCGTCGCGCGGCGGGCTCTCGTACGAGCCCGCGCCGGTCCCGTACGACACACACGGCGCCGACGGCACGCCGGGGAGCACCCCGTGCGCCGGAGCGGCGCCCGATCGCGGCCCGACCCCGCTGGATCCGCCGACTCCGCTGGATCTGTCCATCCTGCGCCTTTAAGACCCCCAGGCCCGGACTCCGCCCTCGGATGCCCGCTTTGTCGCTTTCCCTGGCCCGGTTCCGCCGCCACTCCCTCTCTCCGCGGCCCGCCCCCGCCACGGCCCGTTCCGCCGTCAGGCCCGCTGCCGGGCCCGGCCGGACGACCCCATTTTGCTCATGCTCGGCCCTCCGCTCAGCTCTCGCCCAGCTCTCGTTCAGGAGTAACCACCCTCATGTCCCCCTCCCCCCGGCCCGCTCAGAAACGGCCCTCCGCCTCCCCCCGCAAGCCGCTGCTCATCGGCGCGGGCGTCGTCGCCGCGGCCCTGCTGCTCGGCTACGCCTCGTACAGCGCGACCAAGCCCGAGGACCCGCCCGCCGCCCGGACTCCGGCCGCCGCCGCCTCCGCGGACTCCTCCGCCGATCCGCGGGGCGGCGCTTACGCCGAGCTGGAGAAGCTCGCCCGTCGCGAGGCGAAGGACCCGCTCTCGATCGGCCGGGCGGACGCTCCCGTCGTCATGGTCGAGTACGCCGACTTCAAGTGCGGCTACTGCGGGAAGTTCGCCCGGGACACCGAACCCGAACTGATCGAGAAGTATGTGGAGAGCGGGGTGCTGCGCATCGAGTGGCGCAACTTCCCGATCTTCGGCGAGGAGTCGGAGGCCGCCGCCCGCGCCGCCTGGGCGGCCGGCCGGCAGGGCCGGTTCTGGCAGTTCCACTCCGCCGCGTACGCCGAAGGGGCGAAGGAGAAGGGGTACGGACCGGACCGGCTGAAGGCGCTCGCGAAGGAGGCGGGCGTCGCCGACGCGGCCCGCTTCGCCCGGGACCTCGACAGCGAGGAGGCCAGGGCGGCGGTCAAGCGGGACCAGGACGAGGCCTATGGGCTGGGCGCGGCCTCCACCCCGTCCTTCCTGGTCAACGGCCGGCCGATCGCGGGCGCACAGCCCATGGGGACCTTCACCGAGGCGATCGAATCGGCGCTCGCCGCGGCGAAGCCCGCCGGGAAGCCCGCCGGACCTGCCGGGAAGCCCGCCGGGAAGCCTGCGGAAGAGTCCTCCGAAGAACCCTCCGAGAAGGCCGGGCGATGACCGACATCGGCTATCTCGCCGCCTTCCTCGGGGGACTGCTCGCCCTGGTCAGCCCGTGCAGCGCCCTCCTGCTGCCGGCGTTCTTCGCATACTCGCTCGACTCCGCCGGCCGGCTGCTGCTGCGCACCGGGATCTTCTACGCCGGACTCGCGACCACCCTGGTCCCCCTCGGGGTGGCCGGCTCCTACGCGGGCCGGTTCTTCTACGGCAACCGCGATCTGCTGGTCACGGCCGGCGGCTGGCTGATCATCGCGCTCGGCGCGGCCCAGATCCTCGGCCTCGGCTTCGCCTCCCGCCGCGCCGCCCGGCTCTCCGGCCGGATCCGTCCGACCACCGCCCTCCCCGTCTACGCGCTCGGCCTCGTCTACGGTCTCGCGGGCTTCTGCGCGGGCCCCATCCTCGGCAGTGTGCTGACGGTGTCCGCGCTGAGCGGCAGCCCGGTCTACGGCGGTCTGCTGCTCGCCGTCTACGCCCTGGGCATGGCGGTGCCGCTCTTCGTGCTGGCCCTGCTCTGGGAGCGGCACGATCTGGGCCGCCGCCGCTGGCTGCGGGGCCGGCCCCTTCGCCTCGGCCCGCTGCGGGCGCACTCCACCTCGCTCGTCTCCGGCCTGTTCTTCATCGTCCTCGGCTCCCTCTTCCTCGTCTTCGACGGGACGACGGCCCTGCCCGGCCTGCTCTCGGTGGACGACTCCTTCGCCGCCGAGCGCTGGGCGGGCGAACTGGGCGAGGCGGTCCCGGACTGGGCGCTGCTGATCGTCCTGGTGGCGGTGGCCGCGATGACCCTGGGCGCGCGGGGCTGGAAGCGCCGCACCGAGCGGGACGCCGGGAGCGCCGAGGCCGGTGCCGAGGCCGGTGCCGGTGCCGGTGCCGGGGCCGGGGCCGGGAAGGAGGCATAACGGCGAAAGGCCCCGTCCACGGGACGGGGCCTTTCGAACTGTGGCTGGGGCCGGGATCGAACCGGCGACCTATCGCTTTTCAGGCGATCGCTCGTACCAACTGAGCTACCCAGCCACGCGACTCTTAAGAGTCACAGCGGTCCTGACGGGATTTGAACCCGCGGCCTCCACCTTGACAGGGTGGCGAGCACTCCAAGCTGCTCCACAGGACCAAGCATTGTGTGAGCACAAGTCTCACACAAAGTATTGCGTGCCCCCAACGGGATTCGAACCCGTGCTACCGCCTTGAAAGGGCGGCGTCCTGGGCCACTAGACGATGAGGGCTAAGGGCCCGCCTGCGCGCCTTCCGGCGCGTCGGGGACGTGAGAAGCATATGGGATGTCGGGAGGTATCGCCAAAACGCTTTTCCCGAGGGTGGAGCGGGCGGGCTCCGGCCGCTCCGTGCGGGCGGTTGTACGGGGTCCTGCGAGGGGCCGGGGCCGTACGGCCGTACGGGTGTTCGTCGCTGAACGTCGCTGAGGGGGAGGGACCGGCTCGGCCTGTGACTCAGCCCCAGCCCAGCTCGTGCAGCCGGTCGTCCTCGATCCCGAAGTGGTGGGCGATCTCGTGGACGACGGTCACGGCGACCTCGTGGACCACGTCCTCCGCCGTCTCGCAGTAGCGCAGGGTCGGGCCCATGTAGATCGAGATCCGGTCCGGCAGGACCCCCGCGTACCACTCGCCGCGCTCCGTGAGCGGCGTCCCCTCGTAGAGCCCCAACAGCTCCGGATCGGACGGGTCCGGTTCGTCCTCGACAAACACGGCCACGTTGTCCATGACCCGGGTCAGCTCGGGCGGAATCGTGTCCAGGGCCTCGGCCACCAGCTCTTCGAAGGCGTCGCGCGTCATCTCCAGCACCTGGCCATTGTCCGGGAAGAGCGCCGGTTCCGGCGTACGGCGGGGGAATCCCTTCCGGCCCGGGGCGAGAATGCTCCCGTGGCGACAGGCGTACCGAGAGCGGAACCGGACGGGGACGGCTTCCCGGAGTCCGGGCGGCGGCGGGCCGAGCCGTCCGGGCCCCGGCTGTGGGTGCTCCTCGCGGTGATCGCGGCGGGCGGCGCGACCGGGGCGCTGGCGCGGTACGCGATCACCCTGGCCCTGCCCGCCGGCGACGGCTTCCCCTGGGCCACCCTCATGGTCAACGCCGCCGGGTCCGCGCTGATCGGCGTGGTGATGGTGCTGGTCGGCGAGGGCCGGGGCCGCTGGGGGCACCCGCTGGCGCGCCCGTTCGCCGGGGTGGGGGTGCTGGGCGGCTTCACCACCTTCTCGGCGTACGCGCTGGACTTCCGCGAGCTGCTGGCGCGCGGCGAGCAGTGGCTCGCGCCCGCGTACGCGGGGGGAACAGTGCTCGCCTGCTTCACCGCCGTCTGGGCGGGCGCGGCTCTGACCAGGTCATTCGTTAGGCGGAGCGCACAGTGAACTGGCTCCTGGTGGCTCTCGGCGCGGCCGTCGGCGCGCCTCTGCGCTTCCTGGTCGACCGGGCGATCGGGGCGCGCCACGGCTCGCCCTTCCCCTGGGGCACCCTCACCGTCAACGCGGCGGGCTGTCTGCTGCTGGGGGCGCTCGCGGGGGTCGCGGTCTCCTCACCGGCGTACGCCCTGCTCGGTACGGGGCTGTGCGGCGCGCTCACCACGTACTCGACCTTCTCGTACGAGACGCTCCTGCTGGCCGAGCGCGGACGGGCGGCGCTCGCGGCGGCGAATACGGCCGCTTCGCTGCTCGTGGGGATCGGATCGCTGTTCCTGGGGCTGGAGTTGGCGCGCGGCTGAGGGGCCGGGTGCTCGTCGGCGGGGCTCGGCGCGCGGACCGTTGCCGGATACAGCGGTGTGGGTCGTGTACTTGTCAGGCGTGGGGGCGTGTCCCTTGTGGGGCGCGGGGAGTTGGGCAGTGAAACCTGTGTTCTGTCCCCTGTGCTGTTCCCCGGAGGTGCCCTCGTGCGCCATTTGTCCGTCCCCGGCCGTCTGGCTGTCGCGTTCGCCGCCTCGCTGGCGCTCGCGTCCTCGGCCGGCTGTATGAGCGTGAGCGACGACAAGAGCGGAAGCCCCGCCCCCAGCAAGTCGGACGACCGGCCGGACACCGCGCCCGAGCCGGACGGCGGCCATGTGGGACCGGGCGGCGGGCGCCACGCGGGCGGCGGCCGGCCCGCCGTGAGCCCCGGCAGATCCGGCGAGCGCGAGCGCGCCGCCGTGCCGAAGCCGCCCGCGAGCCCGAGCGGCGGGGCGACGGCGGCGGCCCGGTCCACGCCCCGGCCGTCCACGGGCCCGATGCGCCCGAAGCCCGCCGGTCCCACCCCCGAGCCGACCCAGACCCCGTCCGCCACCCCCGTACCGCCGTCCTCCACGCCGCCGCCGAAGGAGACGCCGACGTCCGAGCCGCCGAAGGAGACCCCCACGGAGCAGCCCACCGAGCCCACCGAGCAGCCGTCGGCCTCCTCGGCCCCCGAGGTCCACGCGGGGGCGATGCGCACGGCGGAGGCGTACGGCCGGGGGATGCGCGGAGAGCCGATGGCCTCGCCGCGGCCGGGCCCGGTGTGAGGGGCGTGCGGAGAGGCGTGTAATGCGGGTCACTCCGATGTGGTTTGCCTTGGGTGGGGGAGGGTGCGTATGGTGGTAGATCGTTTGATCCCATTGCCCGGCGCCGAAAAAGAAGCGCGCCGTGTGGCGCGTACTCTCCCTAGCCGTGGCTGACCGCATAGAGGCGGTCGAATTGCGAAATCACGGAGTTTGGGCGCGTGCCGAGACTCCGGAAGGTTTCGCATTTCGCATGTCCACTTTCAGTACTGATCACGCCGTCATGCCCGAGAACAACGACGAGACCGTCGCCGAGACCGCTGTGGTCGCCGAGGTTTCCGAGGTTGTCGAGACCCCCGAGGTTGTTGAGATCATTGAGGTCTCCGACGTCGTTGAGGTCGCCGAGGTGACCGAGGTCGTCGAGACCGCTGAGGTCTCCGAGACCGCCGAGGCTGCCGAGTCCTTCGAGGACTCCGCCGACTCCGACACTGACGCCGATGTCGACGCCGACGCCGAGCCCGCCGAGCCGACCCTCACCTTCGGTGACCTGGGTCTGCCCGAGGGCGTCGTCCGCAAGCTGGCGCAGAACGGCGTCACCGCCCCCTTCCCGATCCAGGCCGCGACCATCCCGGACGCCCTGGCCGGCAAGGACATCCTCGGCCGCGGCCGTACCGGCTCCGGCAAGACGCTCTCCTTCGGCCTCCCGCTGCTGGCGACGCTCTCCGGCGGCCACACCGACAAGAAGAAGCCGCGCGGCGTCATCCTGACCCCGACCCGTGAGCTGGCCATGCAGGTCGCGGACGCGCTCCAGCCGTACGGCGACGTCCTCGGCCTGAAGATGAAGGTCGTCTGCGGCGGTACGTCCATGGGCAACCAGATCTACGCCCTGGAGCGCGGTGTCGACATCCTCGTCGCCACCCCGGGCCGACTGCGCGACATCATCAACCGCGGCGCCTGCTCCCTGGAGCAGGTCCAGGTGACGATCCTGGACGAGGCCGACCAGATGTCCGACCTGGGCTTCCTGCCCGAGGTCACCGAGCTGCTCGACCAGGTTCCGTCCGGCGGCCAGCGCATGCTGTTCTCCGCCACGATGGAGAACGAGATCAGCACCCTGGTCAAGCGCTACCTGTCGAACCCGGTCACCCACGAGGTCGACAGCGCCCAGGGCAACGTCACGACCATGACCCACCACGTCCTCGTCGTGAAGCCGAAGGACAAGGCGCCGGTCACGGCCGCCATCGCCGCCCGCAAGGGCCGCACCATCATCTTCGTCCGCACCCAGCTGGGCGCGGACCGCATCGCCGAGCAGCTCCGCGAGGCGGGCGTGAAGGCCGACGCGCTCCACGGCGGCATGACCCAGGGCGCGCGTACCCGCACGCTGGCCGACTTCAAGGACGGCTACGTCAACGCGCTCGTCGCGACCGACGTCGCCGCCCGAGGCATCCACGTCGACGGCATCGACCTGGTCCTCAACGTGGACCCGGCCGGCGACCACAAGGACTACCTCCACCGCTCGGGCCGTACCGCCCGCGCCGGCAAGTCCGGTGTGGTCGTCTCCCTGTCGCTGCCGCACCAGCGCCGTCAGATCTTCCGTCTGATGGAGGACGCGGGCGTCGACGCCTCGCGCCACATCGTCGGCGGCGCCGGCGCCTTCGACCCCGAGGTCGCCGAGATCACCGGTGCGCGCTCGCTCACCGAGGTCCAGGCCGACTCCGCCAACAACGCCGCCAAGCAGGCCGAGCGCGAGGCCGCCGACCTGGCCCGCCAGCTGGAGCGCGTCCAGCGCCGCGCGACCGAGCTTCGCGAGGAGGCCGACCGCCTGGTCGCCCGTGCCGCCCGCGAGCGCGGTGACGACCCGGAGACCGCCGTCGCCGCCGTCACCGAGGCCGCCGAGGCCGAGCTGGAGGCCGCCGTGGCCGCCGCCGCGGTGCCCGAGCAGCAGCAGACCGACCGTCGCGACGACCGCGGCAACTTCGACCGCCGTGGCGGTGGCCGTTCCTTCGACCGCCGTGACGAGCGCCCCTCCTCGGGCGGCTTCCGCCGTGACGACCGTCGCGACGACCGCCGTGACGACCGTGGCGGCCGTTCGTTCGACCGTCGTGACGAGCGCCCCTCGTCCGGTGGCTTCCGCCGTGACGACCGTCCGTCCTCCGGCGGTTTCCGTCGCGACGACCGTCCGTCCTCCGGCGGTTTCCGCCGTGACGACCGTCCGTCCTCGGGCGGTGGCCGTTCCTTCGAGCGTCGTGACGAGCGCCCCTCGTCCGGTGGCTTCCGTCGCGACGACCGTCCGTCCTCCGGCGGTTTCCGCCGTGACGACCGTCCCTCGGGTGGCTTCCGCGGCGACGACCGCCGTGACGAGCGTCCCGCCTCCGGCGGTTTCCGTCGCGACGACCGCCCCTCCGGCGGCCACCGCGGCAGCGACCGTCCGTTCAACCGCGACCGTCGCGACGACCGCCCCACCGGCGGCGGCTTCCGCGCCGGCTCCTCCGACCGCCCGTACGCCCGTCGCGACGACCACCGCGGCGGCGGCACCGGCACCGGCACGAACACCGGCTCCTTCGGCCGTCGTGACGACAAGCCCCGCTGGAAGCGCAACGGCTGATTGACCCCGCGGGGCCCGTACCTCCTCCGAGGCACGGGCCCCGCCCCCTTTTCCCCACCCCCGGCCGCCCCCTGACGGTCCCTCCGCCCCACTTCGGCACTCCGTGATCGGATACCCGATCGGCGCACGCGCCAGGGCCAGCTATGCTCGGGGATGAGTTGCCGAGGGCCGTTAGCTCAATTGGCAGAGCAGCGGACTTTTAATCCGTTGGTTGTGGGTTCGAGTCCCACACGGCCTACCGGCCGCAGGGCCGGGCGTAAGCCCGTGACCTGCGAAGAAGCGCCCCACCCGAGTCCAATCGGGTGGGGCGCTTCCGCGTTTTCCCGGTCACGCCCCCCGTCACTTCCCCGCCGGACGGGCCCCGCGCTCGACGGCGAGGGCGCTGATCCGCTCGGCCAGCGCCGTGTCCAGCGCCGTGATGGCACCCCCGGCGTCATGGGTGTTGAGCGCGAAGCCGACCGTCCCGTACAGCACGGTGATCTCCGCGTGGTGATTCGCCTCGTCCTCGGCCGCCGCCACCGCCGCGTAGAACCCGGGGACGGCAGCACGGTCGGCCTTGTAGACGGCGGCCAGCCTGCCGTCCTGAGCCGTCCAGCCGGGAAGGTCGGCGAGTGCCTGGGCGATTTCGGCGTCGGTGAGGGGGGTGGCTGCCATGGGTGTGCTCCTTCGGAGTCTTCGGAGTTGGCTCGTGCTCCGGCCGAGGCCTCTCGCTCCTCGCGGCGGCGGGCCGACCGGAGCCCTGCGGCGATCCTCGCGGATGCGGCGGCCGGGTTCACGGACCGTTCTTCGGGTTCACCGGCCGCGCCCCCGGCGATCCCGAGCGGGGGCACGGCCGCGAGAAGCGGGACTACGGCGCGGGTTCGTACGTCACCGAGGTCCCGGAACACTGGGCCGCGAGGACGAAGAGGCGGTCCTGTTCGGCCTCGTCGGCGGTGAGGTTCCAGCGGAGCTTGGTGGCGGTCCATTCGGAGAGGTAGCGGCAGAGGGCGTCGGGGGCCGGGGGGAGCCATTGGGCGGGGTCCT
>NZ_BAAASB010000022.1:0-119492 GCF_039532665.1 Streptomyces amakusaensis
CGCCGCAGCCCGTCACCGGTCGCCACGATCTCGTCGTGCGCCTGCGAACCGGGCACACGCGCCAGCTCGAAGCCGTCACCCAGCTCGACACCCTTGATCGCCTGAATACCCATCAGAGCCGCCGCGAACCGGGCGTCCAGCCGCCGGTCCCAGTGCACATGCGAACCCAGACCGACCGGAACACCGTAGGCCAGCACCTCGACGACTCCGCCGAGGGTGTCGCCGTCCTTGTGAGCCTGATCGATCTCCGCGACCATCGCCTTCGACGCGTCCGCGTCCAGGCACCGCACCGGATCCGCGTCCAGCTTCTCCACATCGGCAGGAGTCGGGTAGACACCGAGAGGAGCCTTCGCACCCGCCAGCTCGATCACATGCGACACGATCTCAATGCCGGCCGTCTCCTTGAGGTAGGAGCGGGCCACCGCGCCCAGCGCCACCCGAGCCGCCGTCTCCCGCGCACTGGCGCGCTCCAGAATCGGCCGCGCCTCCTCCAGGTTGTACTTCTGCATCCCGGCGAGGTCGGCATGGCCGGGGCGGGGGCGGGTGAGCGGGGCGTTACGGGCGAGCGCCGCCAGTTCCTCGACGTCGACAGGGTCGGCGGCCATGACCTTGTCCCACTTGGGCCACTCGGTGTTGCCGACCATGACCGCCACCGGCGATCCCATGGTCAGACCGTGACGCACACCGCCGATGAACGTGACCTCGTCACGCTCGAACTTCATCCGCGCCCCGCGCCCGTACCCCAGCCGCCGCCGCGCCAAGTGGTCCGCCACCATCTCCGTGGTGATCGGGACACCGGCGGGAAGACCCTCCAGCGTCGCCACCAGTGCGGGTCCGTGGGACTCCCCCGCCGTCAGCCAACGCAACCTGCTCACCAGTGCTCCTCTGTTCGCGCCTCCATGTGCAATGGCGCGACCGGGTGCGCGGCCCTGGCCCGCCAGGGTCGATCCTCCCATGTCCGGCGGGGTGCGCTGGTGTGAGGTCCAGCTGACGGACGTCGGCGGGGCCGTCCGTACCGTCCGTTCCCGCCTCGTCGCGGGGCATATGCCTCGCGGAGATTTCACACGGCTGGAACCTGTCGGTCATGGTGGCAGGCACCGTGCCCACCGCCCCGGCCTGTTGCTGAGCGGTCCCGATCGCGTCCCCCGTCCGCCGTCGCCGGCTGCGGTGATCCTAAAGGGATGCGAGGGCCTCTTCACCCGCGTTGCGCATCACGGCGAGCGGTGCGGGGGACTTTCCGGTCATCTGCTCCACCTGGAGGACAGCCTGGTGGACCAGGAGGTCCAGTCCCCCGACGACGGCCCCGCCGCGCGCCGACCAGCTCGCGGCGAGCGCGGTGGGCCAGGGGTCGTACAGCACGTCGAAGAGGGTGCCGGGGTGTGCGGGCACCTCGCCCGCGAGGGCGTCGGCGGTCCCGGCGGGGGTGGTGGCGATGATCAGCGGGGCCCGCAGCGCTTCGGCTGCCTTCTCCCAGCCGGCGGTGCGCACGTCGATTCCGAGCCGTTCGCCCCAGCCGCGCATCTCGGCCGCCCGGGCCTCGCTGCGGACATAGGCGGTGACCGGCCCCGAGCAGATCCGGGCGAGCGCCGCCAGCGCGGAGGAGGCGGTCGCCCCGGCGCCGAGGACGGCCGCCGACTCGACCTTGCGCACGCCCCGCTCGGCGAGCGCGGCGATCATGCCGGGGATGTCGGTGTTGTCGCCGAGACGGCGGCCGTCCTCGGTGAGGACGACGGTGTTGACGGCCTCCACCGACGCGGCGGTGTCGCTGATCCCGTCGAGCAGCGGAATGATCGCCCGCTTGAGCGGCATGGTCAGCGAGAGCCCGGCCCAGGAGGGGTCCAGCCGCTCCACGAAGGACGGCAGGGCCTCCTCGGTCACCTCGAAGCGGCCGTACGACCAGTCGGTGAGGCCCAGCGCCGCGTAGGCGGCGCGGTGCAGTATCGGGGAGAGGGAGTGCTGGATCGGCGAGCCGAGCACCGCGGCCCGGTGCGCGGTGCCCGGACCGTCCCAGGCGTCCCGCTCGTGCCGGTCATCCGACGGCGTCATTGAACTTGTCCTTCAGTTCCTCGAAGTCGTCATGATTCTTGGCGAATTCCGTCTTGTTCATTCCGTCCGTCGCCACGAAATACATCCAGCCGTCTTCCGTCGGCTTGAGCGTGGCCTCCAGCGCCTCCATACCGGGATTCCCGATCGGACCGGGGGTGAGGCCCTCGTGGTAATAGGTGTTGTACAGGTCCGGATTGCTGTTGATCTCGGATTCGCTGATCTTGATCTCGCTCTGGCCCCTCAGATAATTGAAGGCAGAGTCGAACTGGATCTTCCGATTGGTCTCGGTGTTGTCGGGCTTGAGGCGGTTGTAGACGACCTCGGCCATCTTCCGGAAGTCGTCGTCGGTCTTGCCCTCGGCCTGCACCAGACTCGCCACCGTGATCAGCTGCCACGGCCCTTCGAGCTTGAGCTTCTTGGCCTCCTCCTCGAGACCGAGACGGCTGTACTCCTGATTGGCGCGGGAGACCATCTTCCGGAGGACCTTCTCCGGCTTGGTGCCCTTGGCGACCGGATAGCTGGCCGGGAAGAGGAATCCCTCCAGCGGGTCCTTGAGATTCGGATGACCCATCGCCCAGTCGGGCAGTCCGAGGTTCTTCGCCTGGTCCTGGGCGACCTTCTTAGTGGTGCCCGACTCCAGTCCCAGCTTGGCGTCGATCTGCTCGTACACCCAGACGTTGCGCTTGCCCTCGGGGATGACCAGGGAGTTGCGGCTGCTGGGGCTGAGCATCAGCTTCACGGCGCTCGCCGCGGACATCTCCTTCTTCATCGTGTAGACGCCCGCCTGGATGCTCTTGCCCTGCGGATTGTTCCCCTGCGCGGAGACGAAGGCGTCGACGCTCTTGACGACGCCCTTCTTCTTGAGCAGCTGGCCGATGACGAAGCCGCCGGAGTCCTGGGGGATCTCGACCTGGACGGTGCCGCTGCCCTCGCCCGTGTAGTCGGGGGCCGCGCCGAACTTGCCCTGCCAGAACTGATAGCCGAAGTAGGTGACTCCGCCCAGACCGCCGACCAGGACCGTGGCGACGACCAGACAGGCGATGCCGTTGCGGCCCTTCTTCTGCTTCTTGGACCGGCCGCCGCCGCGCCCCTCCTTGCCACCGCCGCCTCCGCCGGACCGGCGGGAGCCGCCCGGCTCGGGTTCCGCGTCGGGAGCGTCGTCCCCGGTGAAGAAGGGGTGCTTCTCGGCCTCCGGCTCGGCGTCCCAGTCGTGCTCGGACTCGGAGCCGGACTCCGCCCCGGCGGCCGGTTCCGACTTCGCGGACCGGCGGGCCGGGGGCTCCGGCGGCGGGTACGCCTCGGGCGTCCCGTACGGATCGGGCGTCTCGCCCTGGTACTGGGCGCTCTGCGCCGCGGGGTCGTAGGGCAGCCCGGTCTGCTGCGCGGCGTCCCATCCGCCGGCGGCCGCGTACTGGTGCTCCGCGTACTGCTGCTGATAGGGGTCCTGCTGCTGCTCGGCGTACTGCTGCTGAGGCTGCGCCTGCTGCTGTGCCTGCTGTTGCTGCTGCTGCGCCTGGAGCTGGTCGGGCTGCGGCTGGTTTCCGTACTGCTGTTCACCGTAGGAGTGGTTGCCATAGGGCTGACCGGCGGCGTACTGCTGCTGGTACGGGTCCTGCTGCCCGCCCTCGTACAGCTGCTGGGCCTGCTGCGCCTGCTCGGCCGGGTAGGGGGCGTTCCCGCTGTCCGGGGTCTGGTGACCTGTCCACCCCTGGTCCCCGTACAGCGGGTCCTCCGGATGCCACGGTGCGGGGCCTGAGCCCCGTCCATATTCAGTCATCGTTCCCCAAACAGCCGCGAGGGAGCCGGTCGGTCCACCTCTACGTGGTGCGGCGGCTGTTCGAACGCCGCCACGTCGCGCGGAACGTTACCGTATCGCGATCAGACAACCACTTCGACGGACTCGCCGGGGGGAAGGCCCGACGTCCGTTCGGACTCCAGAGCGTTCTGAAGGATCACCACAGCGGCAGCTTGGTCAATCACAGAGCGGCCTTTTCTGGACTTCACGCCCGAGGCCCGCAGGCCCTGGGCCGCCGTTACTGTGGTCATCCTCTCGTCCAGCAGCCGGACCGGCACCGGGGCGATGCCCCGGGCCAGCTCCTGGGCGAACGCGCGGATCTTCAGGGCCGCCGGGCCCTCCCCGCCGCTGAGCGAGCGGGGCAGCCCGACGACGACCTCGACCGGCTCGTACTCCTCGACCAGCGCGCGGAGCCGCCGGTGGGCGGCCGGGACATCACGCCCCGGCACGGTCTCCACCGGGGTGGCGAGGACCCCGTCGGGGTCGCACGAGGCGACCCCGATCCGGGCGTCCCCGACGTCGAGCGCCAGACGGCGTCCTCGCCTCACGAGTTCTCGGCCACCAGACGCTCCACGGCGGCGATCGCGTCGTCGACGGCCTCGGGGTTCTGGCCGCCGCCCTGGGCGACGTCCGGCTTGCCGCCGCCACCGCCGCCGAGGGTCTTGGCCGCGGCGCGGACCAGCTCACCGGCCTTGAGACCGCGCTCGCGCCCGGCCTCGTTGGTGGCGATGACGGTCAGCGGGCGGCCGTTCGCCACGGTGAAGAGCGCGACCACAGCGGGCCGGTCGCCCTGGATGCGACCGCGGACGTCGAGGACCAGCTTGCGCAGATCGTCGGCGGAGGTCCCGTCGGGCACCCGGCCGGTCACCAGGGCGGTGCCCCGGATGTCACGGGCCCCCTCGGCGAGCCCGGCGGCGGCCTGGAGGACCTTCTCCGCGCGGAACCTGTCGATCTCCTTCTCGGCGTCCTTCAGCTTGGCCAGCATGCCGGAGATCTTCTCGGGCAGCTCCTCGGGACGGCCCTTGACCAGCTCCTGGAGCTGGGCGACGACCGTGTGCTCCTTGGCGAGGAAGTGGTACGCGTCGACGCCGACGAGGGCTTCGATACGGCGCACGCCGGAGCCGATCGAGGACTCGCCGAGCAGCTTCACCAGGCCCAGCTGGGAGGTGTTGCCGACGTGGGTGCCGCCGCACAGCTCCTTGGAGAAGTCGCCGATGGTGACGACCCGCACCTGCTCGCCGTACTTCTCGCCGAACTCGGCGATGGCCCCCTGCTTCTTGGCCTCGTCGAGGGACATGACCTCGGCCTGGACCTCCAGCTCCCGGGAGAGCACCTCGTTGATCCGCTGCTCGACATCGGTGAGGACCGTGCCGGGGACGGCGGAGGGCGCGCCGAAGTCGAAGCGGAAGCGGCCGGGCGAGTTCTCCGAACCGGCCTGGGCGGCGGTGGGGCCGAGCGCGTCGCGGAGCGCCTGGTGGGTCAGGTGGGTGGCGCTGTGGGCGCGGGCGATGGCGCGGCGGCGCTTGGCGTCGATGGAGGCGTAGGCGGAGGCACCGACGGTGACCTCGCCGACCTGCACCGATCCCTTGTGCACGGAGACGCCGGGCACCGGCTGCTGGACGTCGCGGATCTGGATGACGGCACCGGAGTCGAGCTTGATGCGGCCCTGGTCGGCGAGCTGGCCGCCGCCCTCGGCGTAGAAGGGGGTGCGGTCGAGGACGATCTCGATCTCGTCGCCCTCGGTGGCGGCGGGCGAGGGCACTCCGTCGACCAGCAGACCGACGACCGTGGTCTCGCCCTCCAAGGAGGTGTAGCCGGTGAACTCGGTGGGGCCGGAGACGTCGGCGACCTCGCGGTACGCGGAGAGGTCGGCGTGGCCGGTCTTCTTGGCCCGGGCGTCGGCCTTGGCCTTGTCCCGCTGGTCCTTCATCAGACGGCGGAAGCCGTCCTCGTCGACGCTCAGGCCCTGCTCAGAGGCGATCTCCAGGGTGAGGTCGATCGGGAAGCCCCAGGTGTCGTGGAGCAGGAACGCCTTGTCGCCCGCGAGCACCTTGCCGCCGCCGGCCTTGGTGTCGGTGATGGCGGTGTCGAGCACATTGGTGCCGGCGTTGAGGGTCTTGAGGAAGCGGGCCTCCTCGGCCAGCGCGACGGCCTCGATCCGCTTGCGGTCGGTGATCAGCTCGGGGTACTGGACGCCCATGGTGGTGATGACCACGTCGGCCAGCTCGGCGACGACCGGGCCGGTGGCCCCGAGGAGACGCATGTTGCGGATGGCGCGGCGCATGATGCGGCGCAGCACATAGCCGCGGCCCTCGTTGCCGGGGGTGACTCCGTCGCCGATGAGCATCACGGAGGTGCGGATGTGGTCGGCGACCACGCGCAGGGAGACGTCGGAGCCGTGCTCCGCGCCGTACCGCACGCCGGTCAGCTCGGTGGCCTTGTCCATGACGACGCGCAGGGTGTCGGTCTCGTACATGTTCTGTACGCCCTGGAGGATCATGGCGAGGCGTTCGAGACCGAGGCCGGTGTCGATGTTCTTGGAGGGCAGCTCCCCGAGGATCGGGAAGTCCTCCTTGCCCTCGCCCGCACCGCGCTCGTACTGCATGAAGACCAGGTTCCAGATCTCCACATAGCGCTCGTCGTTGACGGCGGGGCCGCCCTCTTCGCCGAACTCGGGACCGCGGTCGTAGTTGATCTCGGAGCAGGGGCCGCAGGGGCCGGGGACGCCCATGGACCAGAAGTTGGGGCCCATGCCCAGGCGCTGGATGCGCTCGGCGGGGACTCCGATGACGTCGCGCCAGATCTGCTCGGCCTCGTCGTCCTCCTTGTAGACCGTGATCCACAGGCGCTCGGGGTCGAGGCCGTAGCCGCCGTCGGCCTGCGAGCTGGTGAGCAGCTCCCAGGCGAACTTGATGGCGCCTTCCTTGAAGTAGTCGCCGAAGGAGAAGTTGCCGCACATCTGGAAGAAGGTGCCGTGGCGGGTGGTCTTGCCGACCTCTTCGATGTCCGGGGTGCGGACGCACTTCTGCACGCTGGTGGCGCGCGGGGCGGGCGGCTTGGCCTCGCCGAGGAAGTAGGGCTTGAAGGGAACCATGCCCGCGGGGACCAGCAGAAGAGTCGGGTCGTCCGCGATGAGCGACGCCGAAGGGACGACGGTGTGCCCGCGCTCCTCGAAGAAGCTCAGCCAGCGGCGGCGGATTTCAGCCGACTCCATCAGTGGTCCTCATTCCGGTTGTACGAGTGGTGGAAGCGCGTGTTCTTGACGGGTGCGGGGCGCTCGATCGCGGGGCGTCGGCGCTGTGCGGGGAGTTCCGGGTCGGGCGGGGCGTTGGTGCCGAGTGCCTCGCCCAACTCCTCCTCGCGCTGGATCATTCCCGCTCTCACGTCGAGCGCGAAGTCCTTGAGCTTGTGACCCGCGTCGATGGCCTTGTTCGCGGCCTGCGCCGCGAGGCTCTCGGGGGTCAGCTGCTGAAGTTTGCGGTTGACCTTGGTGGTGGCCCAGACGCCGGCGGCTGCGCCCGCGGTGAACCAGAAGGTGCGGCGGAACATGTGTGTCAGCCCTTCTTGTTCCGTCGGGCGCGCTCGGCGCGGGGCAGGGTACGGCCGATGACCACCGTGCGGCGGGAGGGTTCCCGTTCGCGCGGGGGCCGGTCGTCCTTGCGGCCCATCGCCCGGCGTACGCCGTATCCGAAGGCGGCGACCTTGACCAGGGGGCCGCCGAAGGTGGAGGCGACGGTCGTGGAGAGCGCGGAGGCGTTGGAGGTGACTTCCTGGACGTCGGTCGCGATCGCGTCGACCCGGTCGAGCTGGGTCTGCGCGGAGCGGACCGTCGCGGAGGCGTCCGACAGCAGCGGGACGGCCTGCTCGGTCACCTCGGCCACGAGCCTGGTGGTCGCCCTGAGCGTCTGTGCCAGCCTCGCCAGCACCACGGCCAGGAAAGAGACCAGGATCGCCCAGAAGACGGCCACCAGGATCCCGGCAACCTCTCCACCGGTCACACCGCACCGCTCTCTGCTTGTCGCCGAATGTCTGAGAAATCGTCTTCCGAGCCTATCGCGCCCGGGGTGCCCGCCCGAACCCGGCGGCAGGTGGCCGGGCCGGGTGGATCGGGGTGTGGAGACGCGAGAGCCCGCCGGCTCCGCCGCCGTGGAACGGCGGGGAGGGGGCGGGCTGAAGCGCGATGGGTACCGCGCCCGGGATCAGCGGGCGTAGTACTCGACGACGAGCTGCTCGTCGCAGATCACGGGGACTTCCTTGCGGTTCGGGTCGCGGTCCAGGCGGAAGGCCAGGGCCTTCAGGTTCACCTGGAGGTAGCGCGGGGTCTCGCCGTCGGCGGCGAAGCCACCCTCGCGGGCGACCTGGAACAGCGTCTTCTCGCGCGAGCGCTCGCGGACCATCACGACGTCGTCGGGACGGACACGGAAGGACGGCTTGTCGACCTTGCCGCCGTTGACCTCGATGTGGCCGTGGACGACCATCTGGCGGGCCTGGTAGATGGTGCGGGCGATGCCCGAACGCAGGACCAGGGCGTCGAGGCGACGCTCGAGCTCGATGACCAGCGCCTCGCCGGTCTTGCCCTCGGCCTTGCGCGCACGGTCGTAGGCGCGGACCATCTGGCGCTCGCTGATGTCGTACTGGGCGCGCAGACGCTGCTTCTCGAGCAGACGGACCTTGTAGTCCGAGTTCTGCTTGCGGCCACGGCCGTGCTCGCCCGGCGGGTAGGGGCGGGCCTCGAAGTACTTGACAGCCTTCGGCGTCAGCGCAATGCCGAGCGCGCGAGACTTCTTGACCTTGGGACGCGACTGGTTAGGCACGTTCTCCAGACCTCCGTTGTAGGTTAGGTTAGGCTCACCTTACTCAAGGAGATCGCATGTCTCGCCCGGGGAACACCAAACGCATCACGGACAGCACAAAAGAAGCCGACGCTGCTCAGCAGAGCGTCGAGGCGACGGAGGTCCGATCAGCTCATGGTCAGCCGCGTCCCAGCGGGCTTGAAATCGATCGGATGCCGTCAGCAGCCGAACGCACACGAACTCTCGTACAGAGTACATGCTCGGCGGTACTGCTCGTTCCCGGTGTGGAGACCGTCCGCCCCGACCAGCTGACTCCGCAGGCCAGGGTGGTGGGCCCGGACGGCGAGGTGTTCCTGCTCTTCCCCGCCGACTCGCCCGCCGTGCGGGCGGCCACCCACGCCCAGGACGACGAGCTGGCCGCCGTACTGGAGATCACGGATGTCGCACCGGTCTCGGTGCCGCACCGGATCCGCGGCCGGGCCTGGGTCTCCGGGTGGCTCACCTGTGTGCCGGGCCTCGCCGAACCGGGCGGGATGATGGTCCGGCTCGAAGTCGGAGAGCTGTATGTGGACGATCTGTGGGGCGCGACCGACGTCGAGGCCGAGGACTTCGCCCGCGCCTCGGTGGATCCTCTCGTCGCCCATGAGACGGAGCTGCTCCAGCATCTGCACGCGGCCCACGGCGACCAGCTCCAGGAGCTGTGCGCGCTGCTCGGGGAGCGCGCGGACGCGGCCCTCCAGGAGGACGGCCGGCGGCTGCGGGCGGTACCGCTGGCGCTGGACCGGTTCGGACTGCGGGTGCGGTTCGTCGGGAAGCAGTGCTTCGACGCGCGCTTCGACTTTCCCGAGCCGGTACGGGACGTCACCGAGCTGCGCCGGGCGATGCACACCCTCTTCGAGGCGGCCTCGCACTGAGGGCGTCCCCCGCCCGGCCGGCTCAGACCGCGGGCCCGGATCTGCCGAGCCGCTCCCTGACCTTCTCCACCACGTCCGCGTACCGCGCTTCCGCGCCGTACCGCGTCGGTTCGTAGTACCGCTTGCCGTGGACCGCGTCCGGCGCGTACTGCTGGGCGGCGATCGCGCCCGGCACGTCGTGGGGATAGACATAGCCCTGGGCGTGGCCGAGTTTGGCCGCGCCCTTGTAGTGGCCGTCGCGGAGATGGGCCGGGACCGGGCCGGCCAGGCCGGCCCGGACGTCGGCGAGCGCCGCGCCTATCGCCGTGGTCGCCGTGTTCGACTTGGGGGCGAGCGCCAGCGCGATGGTGGCGTGGCTGAGGGTGAGGGCGGCCTCCGGGAATCCGATCATGGCCACGGCCTGGGCCGCGGCCACCGCGGTGGGCAGGGCGGTCGGGTCGGCGAGGCCGATGTCCTCGCTCGCCGAGATCATCAGCCGGCGGGCGATGAACCGGGGGTCCTCCCCCGCCTCGATCATGCGGGCGAGATAGTGCAGCGCCGCGTCGACGTCGGAGCCCCGGATGGATTTGATGAGGGCGCTCGCCACGTCGTAGTGCTGGTCGCCGTCACGGTCGTAGGTCACCGCGGCGCGGTCGACGGTCTCCTCCACCGAGGCGAGGGAGATCTCCGTCTCGCCCTTGTCGAGAGCCGCGCCCGCCGCGGCCTCCAGGGCGGTCAGTGCCCGCCGGGCGTCGCCGCCGGCGATCCGCAGCAGATGCGCCTCGGCGTCCTCGGCGAGACCGACGGCGGAGCCGAGGCCCCGCTCCTCGGTGAGCGCCCGGCGCAGCAGCCCCTTGAGGTCCTCGTCGGTCAGCGACTCCAGGGTGAGCAGCAGCGAGCGGGAGAGCAGCGGGGAGATCACCGAGAAGTAGGGGTTCTCGGTGGTGGCGGCGATCAGTGTCACCCAGCGGTTCTCGACGGCGGGGAGCAGGGAGTCCTGCTGGGCCTTGGAGAAGCGGTGGATCTCGTCGAGGAAGAGGACGGTCTCCTTGCCGTAACCCCCGGCGGCGCGGCGCGCGCCGTCGATCACCGTCCGTACCTCCTTGACGCCGGAGGTGATGGCGGACAGCTCGACGAAGCGCTTCTCGGTGGCCTTGGAGACGACGTACGCCAGGGTCGTCTTGCCGATTCCGGGCGGGCCCCAGAGGATCACCGAGGAGGCTCCGGCCGGGCCGGTGCCGCCGCCGACCAGCCGGCGCAGCGGGGAGCCGGGCTTGAGCAGATGCCGCTGGCCGACGACCTCGTCGAGGGTGCGGGGGCGCATCCGGACGGCCAGGGGGCTGCTGGACGGATCCTGCTCCTGGCGCTGTTCGGCTGCGGCGGTGAAAAGATCGGGCTCCACGCTCCGAAGCCTATGCCAGCCCACTGACAACGCCCCCGGCGCGGGGCTCGGGGGCGTGATCGGCGAAGGGCCTCACCGGAGGCCCCGGGGGGGCTCAGCTGGTCCAGAAGTCCCACCAGCGGGTCAGCACGAGCATGCCGATGATGCCGATCCAGAGCACCGGGGGCACCCAGTGGAACTCCAGCAGCGCGCCGCGCAGGCCCTCGGGGACCTTGATGATCCGGTGCCGGACGTTGTGGACCGTGACGTAGCAGAACATCACGATCGTGGCGACCCAGGCCAGCGAGCACCAGAGACAGAGCGAGTTGATGTTGTACAGCGACTGGTACATCAGCCACATGCAGAACCCGGCGCCGAGGGCGGTGCCGAGGTTCAGGCCCAGCCAGTACCAGCGCTTGTAGCGGGCTCCCGCCAGCAGGGCGACGCCGATGGCGATCACCATCGCGTAGGTCACCAGGCCGAGCATCGGGTTGGGGAACCCGAAGACGGAGGCCTGGTCGCTCTTCATGATGTTGCCGCAGGAGACCACGGGGTTGAGGCTGCACCCCGGGGTGAAGTTCGGGTCCTTCAGCAGCTTGAACTTGTCCAGGGTGATGATCCAGGCGGCCAGCAGTCCGGCGGCGCCCGTGATGATCAGCAGCCAGGCCAGGGAGCGGCTGCCCCCGACCGTGTCCCGCCGAGTGCCTCCGTCCACTCGCTCGCCGGAGTCCACGTCGTCTACCGCTGCTGTCGTCATATCGCCGTTCCATTGCTCGATGGCCTGCGGTGGAAGGGCCATTCTGCCGCACCCCTCCCGGCGTCCCAGGTCCCCGGGACCAGGATGCCCGCCCCCGTACCGGCGGGAAAAGGGCCGGTCGGCGGGGCCGAAGGTCCCGGAAAGGGGGGAGCGGGGCCGGTCGGCGGGGCGCGGGAACGGATTCGCCCGCCGACCGGAAACCGCCCGCGACCGTCCGAAAACGGGGGTCATGCGGTGGCATGACCGCGCGGGCGGCGCGTTGACGCTCAGCTCAGCCGGGCGGCGACCTCCGCGACGACGTCCGCGAGCGGGATCGCGTTCTGCTCGCCGGACTCCATGTCCTTGAGCTGTACGACACCCTCGGCGAGATCACGCTCACCGGCGACGATGGTGTACCGCGCACCGCTGCGGTTCGCGACCTTCATCGCGCCCTTGAGGCCCCGGCCGCCGTAGGCGAAGTCCGTGGCGACGCCCTCCTTGCGGAGCCTGGTCACCACGCCGAACAGCACCCGGCGCGCCTCCTCGCCCAGCGGGACCGCGAAGACGCTGGTGGACGCGGGGATCTCCAGCTCGACGCCCTCGGCGCGCAGCGCGAGAACCGTGCGGTCCACCCCGAGCGCCCAGCCGACGGAGGGCAGCGCCGGGCCGCCGAGCATCTCGGACAGACCGTCGTAACGGCCGCCGCCGCCCACCGCGGACTGGGAGCCGAGACCGTCGTGGACGAACTCGAACGTCGTCCGCGTGTAGTAGTCCAGACCGCGCACCAGCTTCTCGTCGTCCTCGAAGACGACGCCCGCCCCGGTCAGCAGGGAGCGCACCTGGTCGTGGTAGGCCCGGCACGCCTCGCACAGATAGTCGCGCAGCGACGGCGCGCCCACCAGCTGCTTCTGGACCTCGGAGCGCTTGTCGTCGAGGACGCGCAGCGGGTTGATCTCGATCCGGCGGCGGGTCTCCTCGTCGAGGTCGAGAGCGCGCAGAAAGCCCTGGAGCGCCTCGCGGTAGACGGGGCGGCACTCCTGGTCGCCCAGCGAGTTCAGCAGGATCCGGAACTGGCGCAGCCCCAGCGAGCGGTAGGCCTGGTCCGCCAGGATGATCAGCTCGGCGTCGAGCGCGGGGTCCTCGGCCCCGATCGCCTCGGCGCCCACCTGGGAGAAGTGGCGGTAGCGGCCCTTCTGCGGCTTCTCGTAGCGGTAGTACGAGCCGGAGTACCAGAGCTTGACGGGCAGCACGCCCTGCTTGTGGAGGTTGGCCTCCAGGGCGGCGCGGAGCACGGAGGCGGTGCCCTCGGGGCGCAGGGCGAGCTTGCTGCCGCCCTTGGTCTCGAAGGCGTACATCTCCTTGCTCACGATGTCGGTGGACTCGCCGACGCCGCGGGCGAACAGCTCGACGCTTTCAAAGCCGGGCGTCTCGACATAGCCGTATCCGGAGTTCTTCAGCGGCTCCGCGATCGCCTCCCGGACGGCCAGATAGGTCGCCGAGTCGGGCGGCAGCAGGTCATAGGTGCCCCGGGGGGCCTGAAAGGTGCTCACAGCGATTCTCTCGTCACATTCCTCGTCGGGGAGCGTCCGCGCTCCCGAGGCCGGCGGCGACGTCCCTGAGATAGGGATTGGTCGTGCGCTCGCGGCCGATGGTCGTCTGGGGACCGTGTCCCGACAGCACCACGGTCGAATCGTCCAGCGGCAGGCACACGCGTGCCAGCGACCGGAGCATCTCGGCGTGGTCACCGCCGGGCAGGTCGGTGCGTCCGACGGAGCCGGCGAAGAGCAGGTCGCCCGAGAAGAAGACCGGCGGCACATCGCCGCCCTCGGGCATCCCGAACGTCACCGACCCCTTGGTATGGCCGGGCGCGTGCGACACGGTCAGCTCCAGGCCGGCCAGGCCGAGCCGCGCGCCGTCGGTCAGCTCGTGCACGTCGGACGGCTCCCCCACGGTCAGCTCGCCCATGAGCCGGGCGCCCAGGGAGCGGCCGAGGGCCTTCTCCGGGTCGCTCATCATGTACCGGTCGGCGGGGTGGATCCACGCGGGCACGTCATGGGCGCCGCAGACGGGCACCACCGAGGCGACATGATCGATGTGGCCGTGGGTCAGCACCACGGCGACGGGCTTCAGCCGGTGCTTCCGGACCGCTTCGGCGACGCCGTCGGCGGCCTGATGGCCCGGGTCGATGATCACGCACTCCTCACCCGCGGCGGGGGCGACCAGATAACAATTGGTCCCCCAGGCCCCGGCGGGGAACCCGGCAATTAGCACGTTCGTCCTCGGATGTGGTTGCGGAGAGTGGCGGGGAAGGGTCGGTCCCTGTCCCGCGATTGCGGGCAGAGTCCTGAATTCCAGCAGATCAGAGCCTACCGGCGCTGCTCCCTCCACAGCCAACCCGTATACGGTACGGGCACACGCCACTCAAGGACACAGCGGAACAGAGGGAGAAGACCCGGTGGTCAGCAGCGATCAGCGGCGGCGGCAGCTCGCCCGAGAGAAGTTCGAGCGCCAGCACCAGCGCCGGACGCAGTCCCGCAAGAGGAAGCAGCGGAACCAGGTGATCGCCGCGGCGGTCGCCATGGTTCTGGCGGCGGCGGGGGCTGCCTTCGCCACCGGAGCGTTCTCCGACGACGGCAAGGACAAGGACAAGGTCACCCAGGCCGGCAAGGCCAGCGAGACCCCCGCGCCGCCCACCCCCTCCGAGGCCAAGAGCCCCGAGCCCGCCATGTCGATCGACAAGAAGGCGGCGTACTCGATGAAGCTCACCACGAACCGGGGGCCGGTGAACATCGCGATGGAGGCGTCGAAGACGCCTCGCACCGTGAACTCCTTCAACGCTCTCGCGGGCAAGGGCTACTTCGACGGGACCAAGTGTCACCGGCTGACCACGGACGGCATCTTCGTCCTTCAGTGCGGTGACCCCAAGGGCGACGGATCCGGCGGTCCCGGCTACAACATCCCGGACGAGAATCTGGACGGCCTCGGCAAGCCGGGCGGCGACGGGACGGTGACCTTCCCCGCGGGGACGGTGGCGATGGCCAACACCAGCCAGCCCAACACCGGCGGCAGCCAGTTCTTCCTGGTCTACAAGGAGACCAAGCTGCCTCCGAGCTACACGCCGTTCGGGAAGATGGACGCCGCCTCGCTGAAGGCGGTGGAGAAGATCGCCAAGGCCGGAGTCACCGGTGGCGGGGCGGACGGGCCCCCGAAGAACACGGTCACCGTCGAGAAGGCGACCGTCACCAAGGGGTGACGGCCGGCGGGCCGGCGGGCGGGGCCGGGGAATTTCGGCCGCGCGGAGTGCGGACAGGCGGGCGACCGGTCGCCTAGATTGGCGTTGTGCAGGGCGGGCGCAGCCCGCCCCCAGGAAACTGTGGACGATGCCCGGGGGGCGAGACCCTTCACGGGCATCAGGTGGAGGAGGCGCTGTGAGCAGCGACCCGTGGGGCCGTGTCGATGAGACGGGCACCGTGTACGTGCGTACAGCCGACGGCGAGAAGGTCGTCGGATCGTGGCAGGCCGGCACTCCCGAGGAGGCTCTGGCCTATTTCGAGCGCAAGTACGAGGGCTTGGTGGTCGAGATCGGCCTCCTCGAACGGCGGGTGAAGACCACCGACCTCTCGGCGAAGGACGCCCAGGCCGCCATCGACCACTTGCGTCAGCAGGTGGACGAGCATCACGCGGTGGGCGACCTCGAAGCGCTGGCCAAGCGGCTGAGCGCGCTGGTCGAGACGGTCGACAAGCGGCGCGAGGAGCGCAAGGTCCAGCGGGCCAAGCAGCACGACGAGGCGCGCACGGCCAAGGAGACCCTGGTCACCGAGGCCGAGGAGCTGGCGCAGAGCGAGCAGTGGCGGTCCGCGGGCGAGCGGCTCCGGGCGCTGGTGGACACCTGGAAGGGGCTCCCCCGGCTGGACCGCAAGTCGGACGACGAGCTGTGGCACCGGTTCTCGCACGCGCGCTCGGCGTTCTCCAAGCGGCGCAAGGCGCACTTCGCGTCGCTGGACGCGCAGCGTGAGGACGCCCGCAAGATCAAGGAGCGGCTGGTCGCCGAGGCCGAGTCGCTCTCCGGGTCCACCGACTGGGGTGTCACGGCCGCCCGCTACCGCGACCTGATGGCGGAGTGGAAGGCCGCCGGCCGGGCGCAGCGGGACGCCGAGGACGATCTGTGGAACCGTTTCCGCGGGGCGCAGGACGTCTTCTTCGCCGCGCGCAGCGGGGTGTTCGCCGAGCGGGACGCCGAGCAGGCGGAGAATCTGACCCTGAAGGAAGAGCTGGCCACCGAGGCGGAGAAGCTGGTGCCGGTGACGGATCTGAAGGCCGCCCGGGCCGCCTTCCGCTCCCTCAACGAGCGCTGGGAGGCCGTCGGGCATGTGCCCCGGGACGCCCGTCCCAAGGTCGAGGGCCGGATGCACGCCGTGGAGCGCGCCATTCAGGAGTCCGAGGAGAACGAGTGGCGCCGGACCAACCCCGAGGCGCGGGCGCGCGCGGCGGGGCTGACCGGGCAGCTTCAGGCCGCCGTGGACAAGCTGCGCGGGCAGGTGGACGCCGCCCGGGCCGCGGGCAACAACGCGAAGGCGGACAAGCTCGCGAAGGAGCTTGAGGGGCGTCAGGCGCTGCTGGACCAGGCCCTGAAGGGGCTGGAGGAGTTCGGCGGGTAGGCGGCCGGCGCCGCCGTTGGCCGATGAGGGGCTCCGTACCTGCGTGGTACGGGGCCCCTTGGCGTTGGGCCCGGCGTCTGCGGCTTTCCGTGGGCTCGGGGTCCGTCCTCAAACGCCGGACGGGCTGAAATTGGCGTGACCGGCCCCGGTCAGGGGCGGCGGGCGGAGGTGACGCGGTAGACGTCGTAGACGCCTTCGACGCCGCGGACGGCTTTGAGGACGTGGCCGAGGTGTTTGGGGTCGCCCATCTCGAAGGTGAAGCGGGAGGTGGCGACGCGGTCGCGGGAGGTCTGGACGGCGGCGGAGAGGATGTTGACGTGCTGGTCGGAGAGGACGCGGGTGACGTCGGAGAGGAGCCGGGAGCGGTCCAGGGCCTCGACCTGTATGGCGACGAGGAAGACGGAGGACTGGGTCGGGGCCCACTCGACGTCGAGGATGCGCTCGGGCTGCTGCGAGAGCGAGTCGACGTTGACGCAGTCCGCGCGGTGCACCGAGACCCCGCTGCCGCGGGTGACGAAGCCGATGATGGGATCGCCCGGCACCGGCGTACAGCAGCGGGCGAGCTTGACCCAGACGTCGTCGACGCCCTTGACGACGACTCCGGGGTCGGCATTGGAGCGGCGCTTCTTGCCGCGCCCGGTGGACGGCAGGGCGTCTTCGGCGATGTCCTCGTTGGCCGCCTCCTCGCCGCCGAGCGCCTGTACGAGCTTCTGGACGACGCCCTGCGCGGCGACATGGCCCTCGCCGATCGCCGCGTACAGCGAGGAGATGTCGGGGTAGCGCATCTCATGGGCGAGGGTGACCAGGGAATCGCCGGTGAGGATCCGCTGGATGGGCAGGTTCTGCTTGCGCATGGCGCGCGCGATGGAGTCCTTGCCCTGCTCGATCGCCTCGTCGCGGCGCTCCTTGGAGAACCAGGCACGGATCTTGTTGCGGGCACGGGGTGATTTGACGAAGCCCAGCCAGTCGCGGGACGGGCCCGCGCCCTCGGCCTTGGAGGTGAAGACCTCCACCAGGTCGCCGTTGTCCAGCGTCGACTCCAGCGGCACGAGCCGCCCGTTGACCCGGGCTCCTATGGTGCGGTGGCCGACCTCGGTGTGGACGGCGTAGGCGAAGTCGACCGGGGTCGCGCCCGCCGGAAGCGCTATGACATCGCCCTTGGGCGTGAAGACGAAGACCTCGTTGCGGGAGAGGTCGAAGCGCAGGGACTCCAGGAACTCCGAGGGGTCCTCGGTCTCCTTCTGCCAGTCGAGCAGCTGGCGCAGCCACGCCATGTCGTTGATGTGGTCGTCCTTGCCGGCCTTCTTGGGCACGTCGGTGCGGACCTTGGAGGCCCCGGCGGACGGTTCCTGCTTGTACTTCCAGTGCGCGGCGATGCCGTACTCGGCGCGGCGGTGCATGTCGAAGGTGCGGATCTGGAGTTCGACCGGCTTGCCGTTGGGGCCGATGACCGTCGTGTGCAGCGACTGGTACATGTTGAACTTCGGCATGGCGATGTAGTCCTTGAACCGGCCGGGGACCGGATTCCATCGCGCGTGCACGGTGCCGAGCGCCGCGTAGCAGTCGCGGACGGTGTCCACGAGCACCCGGATGCCGACCAGGTCGTAGATCTCCGCGAAGTCACGGCCTCGGACGATCATCTTCTGGTAGACGCTGTAGTAGTGCTTGGGGCGTCCGGTGACGGTGGCCTTGATCCGGGCGGAGCGCAGATCGGACTGGACCTCGTCGGTCACTATGGCGAGGTACTCGTCCCGCTTGGGGGCGCGCTCGGCGACCAGCCGTACGATCTCGTCGTACATCTTGGGGTAGAGGATCGCGAAGGCGAGGTCCTCCAGCTCCCACTTGATCGTGTTCATGCCCAGCCGATGGGCGAGCGGGGCGTAGATCTCCAGCGTCTCGCGGGCCTTCTTCTCCTGCTTCTCCCGCTTGAGGTAGCGCATGGTGCGCATGTTGTGGAGGCGGTCGGCGAGCTTGATGACCAGGACCCGGGGGTCCTTGGCCATGGCGACGACCATCTTGCGCACGGTCTCGGCCTGCGCGGCCTCGCCGAACTTGACCTTGTCCAGCTTGGTGACGCCGTCGACGAGCAGGGCGACCTGGTCGCCGAAGTCACGGCGGAGGGTGTCGAGGCCGTACTCGGTGTCCTCGACGGTGTCGTGCAGCAGCCCGGCCATCAGGGTCGCCGGGTCCATGCCCAGCTCGGCGAGGATGGTGGTGACGGCGAGCGGGTGGGTGATGTAGGGGTCGCCGCTCTTGCGCTTCTGGCCCCGGTGCCAGCGCTCGGCGACCTGGTAGGAGCGTTCGATCTGGCGGAGCGTGGAGGTCTCGATCTTGGGATCGTTGCTGCGCACTATCCGCAGCAGCGGTTCGAGAACGGGGTTGTAGGGGGACGAGCGCTGCACGCCGAGACGGGCGAGGCGGGCGCGGACCCGGTTGGAGGAGGCCGTTCCGCGCGCTGTGGGGGCCGGTGCGGGCCGGGGGGGCGCGGTGGCCGGGGGCTTGGAGGCGGTGGCCCCGGAGGGCTTCACAGGGGGCTTGACGGCCGATACGGGGCTCGCGCCGCTCGCCGCCCGGTCGGGCGCGGGCCGCGCGGATGCGCCGGAGGGCTTGTCGGCGGGCGCGGCAGGGGCTGCCGCGGCCTCGTCGGCCTTCCGGTCGGGCTGCGCGGCGGTGGCGGGACGGACCTCGTCTGGCAAGAGCGCTCCTCATGCGGTTCCGGTCCCCCGGTTCAGGTCCGGAAAGGCCATGGTATCGACCTCGGTCTTCCAGTGCCCCAGCGGATGAAACAGACCTCTGGGGTCCCAGGATTCCCGGGACCCCAGAGGTCGTGTCGTTTCCGTCGCGGCGCGGTGGCTCAGAGGGTGAGCAGCGCCTCCAGCGGAGCCCCGCGCAGCGTGGGCTCCAGCCGGGCACGGCCGCCGAGGAAGCCCAGCTCCATCAGGACCGCGACGCCCGCGACCTGCGCGCCGCCGCGCCGGATCAGCTCCATCGCGGCCCCGGCGGTGCCACCGGTGGCCAGGACGTCGTCGACGACCATGACCCGGTCGTCCGGGGCGAGGTCCTCGGCGTGGATCTCGATCTCGGCGGTGCCGTACTCCAGCTCGTACGCCTGGGAGAGCGTCGCTCCGGGGAGCTTGCCCGCCTTGCGCACGGGGATGAAGCCCAGGCCCGCGCGGACCGCGACCGGCGCGCCGAGGATGAAGCCCCGGGCCTCCAGACCGACGATCTTCGTCGCGCCGTGACGCGCGCACAGCTCGGCGAGCGCGTCGGTCAGCTCGGCGAAGGCCGCCGGGTCCGCGAGCAGGGGGGTGATGTCCTTGAACACCACCCCTTGCTGCGGATAGTCGTGGACGTCGCGGATGCGGCTGAGCAGCAGCTCCTGGCGGGCGGCGGCGCTCATCGGCGCCGTCCGGAGGAGCGGCCCCGGCCGCGGTCGTTCCGGGGGGACACGACGGTGCCGGCGCCCGCGGGGGCGACATCGCCGGGCAGGGCCTCCTCGTACTCGCCGGACTCGTCGTACTGGTCGGAGTCCTCTCCGTCCGGGGACTCGCCCCGGGCGGCGGCGGCCTCGCGCTTGGCGAGGATCCGCTTCTTCAGGGCCTTCATCTGCGGGTCGCGTTCCTTGAGGTCGGCGACGAGCGGGGTGGCGATGAAGATCGAGGAGTACGCGCCGGCCGCGAGGCCGACGAAGAGCGACAGCGAGATGTCGTTCAGCATGCCCGCGCCGAGGAAGCCGCCGCCGATGAAGAGCAGACCGGCGACCGGGAGCAGGGCGACCACGGTGGTGTTGATGGAACGCACCAGCGTGGCGTTGAGGCTGCGGTTGGCCAGCTCGCTGTAGGTGAATCTGGTCTGCTTGGTGATCCCGACCGCGCCCTCCTTGAGACCGTCGAAGACGACGACGGTGTCGTAGAGGGAGTAGCCGAGGATGGTGAGCAGACCGATCACCGTGCCCGGGGTGACCTCGAAGCCGACCAGCGCGTACACACCGACGGTGATCGTGAGGTCGTGGATGAGGGCGATGAGCGCCGCGACGGCCATGCGCCACTCGAAGGCGATGGCCAGATAGATCACCACCAAGATCATGAACACGGCGAGGCCGGTCCAGGCCTTATTGGCGATCTGCTCGCCCCAGCTGGGTCCCACCAGCTCGGAGTTGATCTTGTCGGGGTCCATCTTCATGTCCTGGGCCAGCTGGTTCTTGGCCTTGCTGGCAGCGGCGGTGTCCAGGTCGCTGACCTGGATGCGCAGGGTGTCGTTGCCGAGCTTCTGGACGATGGCGATATGGCCCGAGGCCTCCTCCGCGTACTCCGTGGCCTGGGCCACCGAGACGCTGGTCTTCGGGGTGGTGAAGACCGCGCCGCCCTTGAACTCGATGCCCATGTTGAGGCCCCGGACCGCCAGGCCGACGATGGCCGTGATGGTGATCAGGATCGAGACGGCGTACCAGAACTTGCGCTTGGCGACGAAGTCGTAGCCGATCTCGCCGCGGTAGAGCCGGGCGCCAATGGTGCCGAGACGCGACATCTCACGCCTCCTTCGGGGCGGTGGGGACGGCGGACGTGCGGCGCGAGCGGCGCAGCGGAGGCTTGGCGCCGAGACGCTCGGGGTCGAGTCCGGACCAGGGGCGACCGCTGGAGAAGAACTTCGTACGGGCGGCGAGCGTCATCAGCGGCTTGGTGAAGAAGAACACCACGACCACGTCGAGCAGGGTGGTCAGACCGAGGGTGAAGGCGAAGCCCTGGACCTTGCCGACGGTGACGACGAAGAGCACCGCGGCGGCGAGGAAGGAGACGAAGTCCGAGACCAGGATGGTGCGCCGGGCGCGCGGCCAGGCGCGCTCGACGGCCGGACGCAGGGTGCGGCCCTCGCGGATCTCGTCCCTCACCCGTTCGAAGTAGACGATGAACGAGTCCGCCGTGATACCGATCGCGACGATCGCGCCACAGACTGCGGGCAGGTTCAGCGCGAAGCCGATGGCCGGGCCGAGCAGCGACATCAGGGCGTAGGTGAGCAGGGCGGAGGCGAGCAGGCTCAGCAGGGCGATCAGCGCGAGGCCCCGGTAGTAGACCACCAGGTAGATCACGACCAGCGCGAGGCCGATCGCGCCGGCGATGAGACCGGCCTTGAGCTGCTCGTCGCCGAGGGCGGCGCTGACGGTGGTGACGCTCTCCTCGGAGAAGGTCAGCGGCAGCGCGCCGTAGGAGAGCATGTTGCCCAGTTCCTGGGCCGAGTCCTGGTTGAAGTTTCCGGAGATCTCGGCGTTGGCGCTCAGCGTCTGGTTGACCTGCGGGGCCGACATGACCTCGCCGTCGAGGACGATGGCGAACTGGTTCTGCGGCGACTGCTGCTGCGAGAGCTTGCTGGTGATCTTCTGGAACTTCTTCGCGCCGGAGCTGGTGAAGTCCATGGTGACGATCCACATGCCGCGCTGCTGGTCCAGCTGGCCCTTGGCGTCGTCGACGTCCTTGCCGTCCACCTCGGCGGGGCCGAGGATGTACTTCTCCCACTGGCCGGCGCTGTTCTTGCCACAGGCGACAGCGGTCTTCTCGGGACGGGTGGTGTCGCTGAGAGCGGTGCGGGCCGCCTCGTCCTCGCAGTTCAGAGCGGTGAACTGCTTCTCCAGGGCGGTCATCTCGGCGGAGGCGGCGGGGTCGGCCGCCGGGGACTCGGGCGCCTTGGACGACTCGGCGGCCTTCGGGGAGCCGGTGGGGTCCGCCGCGGGGGCCCTGAGGGCTTCGGTGACGGCACGGCCCTGGGTGGTGGGGCTGTCGCTGGGCTCTCCGGTCGACGGGGAGGCCTTGTCGGCGTCGTCGGCCTTCTTGCCGTCGGTCGCCTTCTCGGCATCCTTGTCGGACTTGTCGTCCTTGCCGGAGGTGGGCTTGCCGGACTCGGAGGCGCTCGGCTTGGGCTCCGGGGTCACCCCGCCGGCGGCGACGGTCAGCACCGGCCGGAAGTAGAGCTGGGCGGTGGTGCCGACCTGCTTACGGGCCTGCTCCGAGTCCGTCCCCTTGGGGATGTTGACGATGATGTGCTCGCGGCCCTGGGTCTGGACCTCTGCCTCGGAGACGCCGAGACCATTGACACGGCGCTCGATGATGCCGACCGCGGTGTTCATATTGGTCTCATTGACCGCGCTCTCCTTGCCGGGCTCCGCCTTGGCCTTGAGCGTGATCGTGGTACCGCCCGCGAGGTCGATGCCCAGGCGCGGCGTGGTGTCCCCGGTCGCGAACATCCCGCCGGTCAGCGCGACCATGGCGATCAGGATCAGAACCAGGGTGCGACCTGGCTTCCCCTGACCCCCCGCGGGCCTTCGGCCCCTGTTCGGTGCTGCCACCTTTTCGTTTCTCCCTGTCCAACCGCCCCGCGCCGGGTGTGCGCCGGAGCGGCCACGAAGTGTTGTGGGGACCTGCCCCCGCAGAAGTCAACACGACCGGGGGACCGCCCGGCACCGGTGGTGCCGCCGCGGTCCCCGAATCCGGCTACTTGTCGCCGTCGGACTTGCCGTCCTTGGTCTCCGCGGCGTCGCCGTCCTTGGCCGCGTCGGCCTCGGGCTTCTTGCCGAGGTCGATCTTGGGCGCTTCGGAGCCGGAGTCGGCGGAGTCGGTCAGCGAGGAGGCGTCGTCAGGCACGACCGGCGTCTCGTCGGCGGTGTCGCCGTGCACGATGCGGTTGTACTCCTCATCGTCGAGGACCGCGCCGATGGCGTTCTTCGCGTAGACGGCGTGGACGCCGGGAGCGATCTCAAGGTGCACGTTGTCGTCGTGGACCTCCTTGACGGTGGCGTACATGCCCCCGATCGTGCGCACTCCGGTGCCGATCTGCATCGAGTCGCGCATCGCTGCGGCCTGCTGCTGCTTCTTCTTGGCGGACCGGGTCATCAGGAACATGGCCCCGATGAGCACGACGAAGGGGAGGAGGGTCACGAGGTTCACGGGAAGAGACTTCCTTCACACGACCGCGTCGACGAGGCGGCCTGATCTACGGGGGTGGGTACGCCGACCCGGAAGGTCGGCATCGGCGGAGTCTAAGCGAGTCCGCATCATTGGAACAACGCCCAGCATCGCACCACGGTTCCCTCCTCCGGGAGTCTCCGCGCCGTCACACCCCGAACAAGCCGGGCCGTCCGACCGCCCCGGGGGCCTGTCCGGGGGCCTGCTGCGGAGGGGTGAGCCCGAGGTGGGCCCAGGCGGCGGGGGTCGCGACCCGGCCCCTGGGGGTCCTGGCGAGCAGACCCTCCCGTACGAGAAAGGGCTCGGCGACCTCCTCGACCGTCTCGCGCTCCTCCCCCACCGCCACGGCGAGGGTGGAGAGCCCCACCGGGCCGCCGCCGAACAGCTTGAGCAGGGCCTGGAGCACCGCGCGGTCCAGCCGGTCCAGACCCCGGTCGTCCACCTCGTAGACCCTCAGGGCCGCCCCGGCCACCTCGCGGGTGATCACTCCGTCGGCCTTGACCTGTGCGTAGTCCCGGACCCGGCGCAGCAGCCGGTTGGCGATACGGGGGGTGCCCCGGGAGCGCCCGGCGATCTCGGCGGCACCGGCGGTCTCGATCTCCAGGTCGAGCAGCTGGGCGGAGCGGTGGATGACGCGCTCCAGCTCGGCCGGGTCGTAGAACTCCATGTGGGCGGTGAAGCCGAAGCGGTCGCGGAGCGGGGGCGGCAGCAGCCCGGCCCGGGTGGTCGCCCCGACCAGGGTGAAGGGGGGCAGCTCCAGGGGGATGGCGGTGGCACCGGGGCCCTTGCCGACGATCACGTCGACGCGGAAGTCCTCCATGGCCATGTAGAGCATCTCCTCGGCGGGCCGGGACATCCGGTGGATCTCGTCGAGGAAGAGGACTTCACCCTCATGGAGGGAGGAGAGAATCGCGGCGAGGTCGCCCGCGTGCTGGATGGCCGGGCCCGATGTGATGCGGATCGGGGCCTGCATCTCGGCGGCGATGATCATCGAGAGGGTGGTCTTGCCGAGCCCGGGGGCGCCGGAGAGCAGAACGTGATCGGCGGTCGCGCCACGGGCGCGGGCCGCCGTGAGGACGAGGTCGAGCTGCTCCCGGACGCGCTCCTGGCCCACGAACTCGCCCAGCGACTTGGGGCGCAGCGCCGCCTCGACGGCCTGGTCCTCGCCGTCGGCCGAGGCTCCCACGATCCGCCCGTCGGCGGTGAGGGGGGCGGGCGGAGGGCCGGGGGCGGTGTCGGTGTCGTCGTCCCAGTTCACTGAGTGTGTGCCTCGTGTGGTGAGGGCGGCGGGGCCGCCGGGGTGCGGGATTCCTGCGGGCGGGGCGCGGGTCAGCGGGTGCGGTTGAGGGTCTGGAGGGCGGCTTTGAGGAGGTGGCCGACCTGGGGGGCGCCGGGGGCGGCCTCGGCCTGGGGGGTGACGGCGGTGACCGCCTCGTCGGCCTCGCGGGCGGCGTAGCCGAGGCCGATCAGGGCGGCGTGCAGCTGCTCGCGCCAGGAGGGCGCGGCGGCGGCCGGGCCGCGCCGCTGGGCGGGCGCGCCCAGGGGTTCGCCGAGGCGGTCCTTCAGTTCGAGCAGCAGCTTCTGCGCGCCCCGCTTGCCGATGCCGGGGACGGCGGTCAGCGCCTTCTCGTCGGCGGTGGCGACGGCGAGGCGCAGGGCGTCGGGGGTGTGCACGGAGAGCATGGCCTGCGCGAGGCGGGGGCCGACGCCGCTGGCGGTCTGGAGCAGCTCGAAGGTCTGGCGCTCGTCGTCGTCGGCGAAGCCGTAGAGGGTGAGGGAGTCCTCGCGGACCACCAGGGAGGTGGCGAGCCTGGCCTCCGCGCCGATCCGGAGTCCGGCGAGGGTCTGGGGGGTGCACTGGACGGCCATGCCGACGCCGCCGACCTCGACGACCGCGGTGGTGGGGGCGAGGGCGGCGACAGTGCCACTCACGGAGGCGATCATGCGGTACGGCCTTTCGGTGCGGGGCGGGCGGCCCCGGGTGCGGTGTGCAGGGCGACGGCCCGCTGGAGGCGGTTCTGCGCGGGGGCGCGCCAGATGTGGCAGATGGCGAGGGCGAGGGCGTCGGCCGCGTCGGCGGGTCTGGGCGGGGCGTCGAGCCTGAGCAGCCGGGTCACCATCGCGCCGACCTGGGCCTTGTCGGCGCGACCGCTTCCGGTGACGGCGGCCTTGACCTCGCTGGGGGTGTGCAGGGCGACGGGGATGCCCCGGCGGGAGGCGCAGAGCATGGCGATGGCGCTGGCCTGGGCGGTGCCCATCACCGTACGGACGTTGTGCTGGCTGAAGACCCGCTCGACCGCGACGTACTCGGGGCGGTGTTCGTCGAGCCAGCGCTCGATGCCCGCCTCGATGGCGACCAGCCGGCTGCCCAGCTCGGCGTCGGCGGCGGTGCGCACGACTCCGACGCCGAGCATGGTGAGCGGGCGGCCGGCGACGCCCTCGACCACGCCGACACCGCAGCGGGTCAGCCCTGGGTCCACCCCGAGCACGCGCACGCCGCCCCTCCTTCGGTCATCTGTTTGTGCAGGCTATCCGGCGGCACTGACAACGGAGACGGGAAAGGGCGGCCCGGCGGGTGTTTCCCCGCCGGGCCGCCCTTCGCGTCCGGGTCAGGCGTCGACCTTCTCCATGACCTCGTCGGAGATGTCGAAGTTCGCGAAGACGTTCTGGACGTCGTCGCTGTCCTCCAGCGCGTCGATCAGCTTGAAGATCTTGCGCGCGCCCTCCTCGTCCAGCTCGACCTGCATGGTCGGGACGAAGTTGGCCTCGGCCGAGTCGTAGTCGATGCCCTCGGTCTGGAGCGCGGTGCGGACCGCGACCAGGTCGGTGGCCTCGCTGAGCACCTCGAAGGACTCGCCCAGGTCGTTGACCTCTTCGGCGCCGGCGTCCAGGACCGCGCCGAGGACGTCGTCCTCGGTCAGCTCGCCCTTGGGGACGATCACGACGCCCTTGCGGTTGAAGAGGTAGGAGACCGAGCCGGGGTCGGCCATCGAGCCGCCGTTGCGGGTCATGGCGACCCGGACGTCGGACGCGGCGCGGTTGCGGTTGTCGGTGAGGCACTCGATCAGGACCGCGACGCCGTTCGGTCCGTAGCCCTCGTACATGATCGTCTCGTAGTCGGCGCCGCCGGCCTCCAGGCCCGCGCCGCGCTTGACCGCGGAGTCGATGTTCTTGTTGGGGACCGACTGCTTCTTCGCCTTCTGGATGGCGTCGAAGAGGGTCGGGTTGCCCTCGATGTCGGCCCCGCCGGTACGGGCCGCGACCTCGATGTGCTTGATCAGCTTCGCGAAGAGCTTGCCGCGCTTGGCGTCGATCACGGCCTTCTTGTGCTTCGTCGTAGCCCATTTAGAGTGGCCGGACATCTGCCTGTCTCCTTCGCGTTACCCATTGCTGCTGCGTTCGGCAGAGATCCTACCGGGAGCGCGTCATCCCGCGGCGCGCACCATGTCCGCGAAGAGGCCGTGGACGCGGTGGTCCCCGGTGAGCTCCGGGTGGAAGGAAGTCGCCAGGGCGTTGCCCTGCCGTACGGCGACGATGTGGCCGCGGTGCTCGGCGAGCACCTCGACCGGGGCGCCCACGGACTCCACCCAGGGGGCGCGGATGAAGACACCCTCCACCGGGCCGCCGGCCACACCGGCCAGTTCCACCGCGGCCTCGAAGGACTCGTTCTGGCGGCCGAAGGCGTTGCGGCGGACGATCATGTCGATGCCGCCGAAGGTCTCCTGGCCCGAGCGGGGGTCGAGGATCTTGTCGGCGAGCATGATCAGGCCGGCGCAGCTTCCGTAGACGGGCATTCCGGCGGCGATCCGCTCACGCAGCGGTTCCGTCATGCCGAAGAGCGCGGCCAGTTTGGAGATGGTGGTGGACTCCCCGCCGGGGATCACCAGGCCGTCGACCTCGGCCAGCTCCCCGGGGCGTCTGACCGGCCCGGCCGCGGCTCCCGCCGCGGTCAGGGCGGCCATGTGCTCCCGTACATCGCCCTGGAGGGCCAGAACCCCGATGCGGGGGGTGCCGGGAGCGGTCATCACCAGCCCCGGTTGGCGTAGCGCTCGGACTCGGGGAGGGTGTCGCAGTTGATGCCGACCATGGCCTCGCCCAGGTTGCGGGAGGCATCCGCGATGATCTTCGGGTCGTCGTAGAAGGTGGTGGCCTTCACGATGGCGGCGGCGCGCTTGGCCGGGTCGCCGGACTTGAAGATGCCGGATCCGACGAAGACGCCCTCGGCTCCGAGCTGGCGCATCAGCGCGGCGTCGGCGGGGGTGGCGACACCGCCGGCCGAGAAGAGGACCACCGGCAGCTTGCCCAGCTCGGAGACCTCCTTGACCAGCTCGTAGGGGGCGCGCAGCTCCTTGGCGGCGGCGAACAGCTCGTTGTTGTCGTAGCCGCGCAGCCGGGCGATCTCGTTCTTGATCTGGCGCAGGTGGCGGACGGCCTCCACGACGTTGCCGGTGCCGGCCTCGCCCTTGGAGCGGATCATGGCCGCGCCCTCGGCGATGCGGCGCAGGGCCTCGCCGAGGTTGGTGGCACCGCAGACGAAGGGGGTGGTGAAGGCCCACTTGTCGGAGTGGTTGACCTCGTCGGCGGGGGTCAGCACCTCGGACTCGTCGATGTAGTCGACGCCGAGGGACTGGAGGACCTGGGCCTCCACGAAGTGGCCGATGCGGGACTTGGCCATCACGGGGATGGAGACCGCCTCGATGATCTCCTCGATCATGTTCGGGTCCGACATCCGGGCCACTCCGCCGTCCTTGCGGATGTCGGCGGGGACGCGCTCCAGGGCCATCACGGCGACGGCTCCCGCGTCCTCGGCGATCTTCGCCTGCTCGGCGTTGACCACGTCCATGATGACGCCGCCCTTGAGCTGCTCGGCCATGCCTCGCTTGACGCGGGCGGTGCCGGTCGCCGGGCCGTCGGCGGGCTGCGGGGTGGGGATGAGCGTGCTGGACACGGAGAGACCTCACTCATGGGGATGGGGATAAGGATGCGCCCGGTGTTGCGGTGCGTAACCGATGGAACATCCGTGGACCAGTCCACAGCAAGGGCCAATGAATAGGCGGTGGATCGTTTTGTCGACTCCCCGGGTCCCGCTTCCCGGCCCCGGGCCCGATCAGCTGACGGGGCGGTCCGCCAGCGCGGTCGGGGGCTCGTCGTCCATCTCGAAGGCCAGCGGGAAGGGGGCGTGGCCGGCCAGCCGGAACCAGCGGACCTTGCGGTGGCGGCGGAGGGCGCGGGCTGCGCGTACGGCGTCGTTGTGGAAGCGCCGGGCCATCGGGACCCGGCGTACGGCCTGCGCCAGCTCCAGGGTCGCGTCCTCACCGCCGGGGACCTGCCGGACCGCTTCCACCTGCGCGGCCTCCTCGAAGACGGCCCTCAGCGCGGCGCTCAGCTCGCTCTCGGCGACCTCGCGCTGCTCCTCCTCGGCCTGCCGGGCGGCGTGCGCGGCCTCGTACAGCACGATCGAGGCGGCCGGGTCGAGCACTCCGGCGGTGGCGAGTTCCTGGGTGACCGACGCACGGCGCAGCAGCTGGGCGTCGAGGGCGGCGCGGGCGGCGTCGATACGGGTGTGGAGGCGGTCGAGACGGCCGGCGGTCCAGCTGAGGTAGAGGCCGATGGCGAGGAGGGCGGCGAGGGTCCAGATGAGCGTTGCGGTCACGGCGGGTAAGGGTACCGGGGCGCGGGGGTGGGTTTCGGGCCGTGGTCGGGGCGCCGCCCCGAACCCCGCTCCTCAAACTCCCCCTGGCTTCGCCGGGGGGACCCCCAGAGGGGCTGAGAATGGCCTGGCTTCGCCGTCAGTTTCTGGCGAGGCCGAAGCGGGTGCGGAAGGAGGGACGGTCGTCGGTGGCGACGGAGGTGGTGCCGTCGGTGACGGTTTCGTAGACGGAGAGGATGTCGGCGCCGACGGTGGACCAGTCGAAGCGGCGGACGTGGGCGCTGCCGCGGGCGCGGAGTTCGGCGCGGCGGGCGGGGTCGGCGAGGAGGCGGAGGGCGGCGGCGGCGAGGGCGTCGGCGTCCTCGTTGGCGAAGAGTTCGCCGGCCGCGCCCTGGTCGAGGACCTGGGCGAAGGCGTCGAGGTCGCTGGCGAGGACGGGCGCGCCGGCGGACATCGCCTCCACGAGGATGATGCCGAAGCTCTCGCCGCCGGTGTTGGGGGCGACGTAGACGTCGACGCTGCGCAGCAGCCGGGCCTTGTCCTCGTCGCTGACCATGCCGAGGAATTCCACGCGGGAGCGCATCTCCTTGGGCAGGGCGGCGACCGCCTCCTCCTCGTCGCCCCGGCCCGCGACGAGGAGCCGGGTGGCGGGGCGGGCGGCGAGGATCGCGGGGAGCGCGCGCATGAGGACGGGGAGGCCCTTGCGGGGTTCGTCGATCCGGCCGATGAAGCCGATGGTGTCGCCCTGCCACTCCGGCTTGGGCTCGACCCGGTCGAAGAAGCCGACGTCCACGCCGTTGGGGATGACCACCGCGTCGCCGCCGAGGTGCTCGACGAGGGTGCGCCGCGCGTACTCGCTGACCGCGATCCGGGCGCTGATCTTCTCCAGGGCGGGCTGGAGGATCGGGTACGCGGCGATCATGGCGCGGGAGCGCGGGTTGGAGGTGTGGAAGGTGGCCACGATGGGGCCCTGGGCGGCCCAGCAGGCGAGCAGTCCGAGCGAGGGCGAGGTGGGCTCGTGGATGTGGATGACGTCGAAGGTGCCGTCGTGGAGCCAGCGTCTGACGCGGGCGGCCGAGAGGAAGCCGAAGTTGAGCCGGGCGACCGAGCCGTTGTACGGGACGGGCACGGCGCGGCCCGCCGAGACCACGAACGGCGGCAGCGGGGTCTCGTCGTCGGCCGGGGCGAGCACGGACACCTCGTGACCGAGCCGGATCAGATGGTCGGCCAGGTCCCTGATGTGGAACTGGACGCCGCCAGGCACGTCCCAGGAGTAGGGGCAGACGATGCCGATCCTCATGTGCGATCCTCCCCGGCCCGGGGTTCCAGGTCCGCGAGCCACAGCCGCTGGAGCATGTGCCAGTCCTCCGGGTGTTCGGCGACCCCCTGGGCGTAGACGTCGGCGAGGGCCTGGGTCATGGCCGACGTCCGCTCCGCCCTGGTGCCCTCCGCGGGTATCTCCAGGGGCGGGTGGATCTCACCGTGCAGCACGGGCTCCTCGCCGTACCAGAGGGTGACCGGCAGCAGCAGCGCGCCGGTGTGCTGGGCGAGCAGCGCGGGTCCGGCGGGCATCCGGGTCGGCTCGCCGAAGTAGTCGACCTCGACGCCCGAGGACGAGAGGTCGCGGTCGGCGACCAGGCAGATCAGGCCGCCGGAGCGGAGCCTGCGGGCCAGGGTGCCGAAGGCCGCGCCGCCCGCGTGGGGCAGCACCTCCATGCCCAGGCTCTCGCGGTAGGCCACGAAGCGGTCGTACAGCGATTCGGGCTTCAGCCGTTCGGCGACGGTGGTGAAGGGGATTCCGAGGGTCCGGGTGACCCAGACGCCCGCGAGGTCCCAGTTGGCCAGGTGCGGCAGGGCGACGATGACGCCCCGGCCGGCGGCCAGGCCGTCCGTCAGATGGTGCGCGCCCTTGATGTCCACGTTGTCGCGGACTTTGTCGGCGCTCCAGGAGGGCAGCCGGAAGGACTCCATCCAGTACCGCATGTAGGAGCGCATCCCGGCGCGGGACAGCTCGGCGAGGCGCTCGGGCCCGGCGTCCGGGACGACGCGGGCGAGGTTGGACTCCAGCCGGAGCACGCCCTGGCCGCGGCGCTTCCACGCGGTGTCCGCGATCTTGCGGCCGAGGGCGGAGGCGACGGGCTCGGGCAGCTTCTTGACCGCGCCCCAGCCCACTCCGTACAGCCCGTCCATGAGACGGTCGCGCGCGGCGCTCATGTCGCCTCGGTCTCGCTCTGGGCGGCAGCGCCGGCGGCGGCAGCGGCCTCGGCGGACTCCCGGCGGACGGTCACGACCCGCTGCCCCAGGGTCACCGCGCTGCCGATGGCGACGATCCACAGGGCGATCGGGAGCAGTACGTCCACTCCGGGCACCCCGAAGGCGTGCAGCCCGGCGACACCGGCGGCGACCAGTGAGATCACCAGGCGCTCGGCGCGCTCGATCAGACCGTTGACGGCGACCGGCAGGCCGATCGCCTCGCCGCGGGCCTTGGTGTACGAGACGACCTGGCCGCTCGCGAGGCAGAAGATCGACACCGCGCAGAGGATGTTGTTGTCGCCCTCGCCCGCGTACCAGAGCGCGAAGCCGCCGAAGATCGCCCCGTCGGCGACCCGGTCGAGGGTGGAGTCGAGGAACGCGCCCCAGGGGCTGGAGGTGCCCGCCTGGCGCGCCATGTTGCCGTCGATCAGATCCGAGAACACGAAAAGCGTGATGACGATCGTGCCCCAGAAGAACTCTCCCCTGGGGAAGAAGACCAAAGCACCCGCCATCACTCCGGCCGTTCCGATGAGAGTGACCGCGTCGGGGCTCACTCCACGGCGGAGCAGAAATGCGGCGAACGGTGTGAGGACACGCGTGAAGAATGCACGCGCGTACTTGTTCAGCATGGCCTTCCCGAGGTTCGGTGGGCCGTGTGGCCCCATTGGCCACCGGCTGGCCCATCGTAGCCAGGACCGGGGCGGTCCACCGCCGGGACCCGAGGCGCGCCGGGGCCGCTCGTACATCCGCGCGGTGCCGCGCGACGTATGGACGGGTCCCGGGACGAGTGGAAAGCTCGAAGGACGACCGGAAGCTGGAAGCTCGGACAGAAGACGATCGCGGGCAGCGGCGGAGCCGCCCCCGGGACGCCGTCCGGAGACCGCGTCCACGGCTCCGCGGCCCCGTCCGGAGGTCATCCGCGCGGGTGTTCCCGCGCCCGCGACCCCATCTCCTCCGCACCGTCCGCCGCGGGCAATCGACCGGATCGATCGGGAGGCACAGACCATGGGCGACAAGGCGCACGCACACCCCGGGGCCGCCGGCAGGGCAAGAGCGGCCGACCGGCCCTCATCCGTACGGAATGTGGTGCTGGTCGGCCACAGCGGTGCCGGCAAGACCACCCTGACCGAGGCTCTCGCGCTCACGGCGGGCGCGCTGAACCGGGCGGGCCGGGTCGAGGACGGCGCGACGGTCTCCGACTACGACGAGATCGAGCACCGTCAGCAGCGTTCCGTACAGCTCTCGCTCGTCCCGGTCGAGTGGGGCGGGTACAAGATCAATCTGCTGGACACCCCGGGGTACGCCGACTTCGTCGGGGAGCTGCGGGCCGGTCTGCGCGCGGCGGACGCGGCCCTCTTCGTCGTGTCGGCGGCGCAGGACGCGGGGGCGGTGGCGAGCACGACCCGGGCGGTGTGGGAGGAGTGCGCGGCGGTCGGCATGCCGCGCGCGATCGTCGTCACCCATCTGGAGACCGCGCGGACCGGCTACGAGGAGCTGACCCGCGTCTGCGGGGAGATCTTCGGCCGGGACGACCCCGACGCGGTGCTGCCGCTGTATCTGCCCCAGTACGGGAGCCCCGGCCCCGACGGGCACGCGCCGGTGACCGGGCTGGTCGGGCTGTTGTCCCGGCGGATCTTCGACTACTCCTCGGGGGAGCGGAAGGAGATCCCGCCCGATCCGGAGCAGGCCCCGCTGATCGCGAGGGCCCGGGACCGGCTGATCGAGGGGATCATCGCGGAGAGCGAGGACGAGACGCTCATGGACCGCTATCTCGACGGCGCGGACATCGATCTCTCCACGCTGATCGCCGATCTGGAGAAGGCCGTGGCCCGGGGCGTCTTCCACCCGGTGCTCGCGGCGGCCCCGGCGGCCGAGGGCGCGCGGCAGGGTCTTGGCACGGTCGAGCTGCTGGAGCTGATCACCGGCGGCTTCCCCAGCCCGCTGGAGCCCGAGTGCCCCCTCGTCACGACCCCGGAGGGCGCGCCGCGCGCCAGGGTGAGCTGCGATCCCGAGGGTCCGCTGGTGGCCGAGGTGGTGAAGACCGCGTCCGATCCGTACGTGGGCCGGATCTCCCTGGTGCGCGTCTTCTCCGGCACCCTGCGCCCGGACGAGACGGTGCATGTCTCCGGGCACGGGCTCGCCGACCGGGGCCACGAGGACCATGACGTGGACGAGCGGGTGGGCGCGCTCTCCTCGCCCTTCGGCAAGCACCAGCGGCCACTGGACCGGGCCGTCGCCGGGGATCTCGCCGCCGTCGCCAGGCTCTCGCGCGCGCAGACCGGCGACACCCTCTCGGCCAAGGACGACCCGCTGCTGATGGCGGCCTGGGCGATGCCCGATCCGCTGCTGCCGCTGGCGCTCCAGGCGCACAGCAAGGCGGACGAGGACCGGCTCTCGCAGGGGCTGGCCCGGCTGGTCGCCGAGGATCCGACGATGCGCCTGGAGCAGAACCGGGCGACGCGCCAGGTGGTGCTCTGGTGTCTGGGCGAGGCCCACGCCGATGTGGCGCTGGAGCGGCTGCGCGGCCGGTTCGGCGTCCAGGTCGACGTCGTCCCGCACCGGGTGCCGCTGCGGGAGACCTTCGGCGGGCGGGCGGCCGGGCGCGGGCGGCATGTGAAGCAGTCCGGCGGGCACGGGCAGTACGCGATCTGCGAGATCGAGGTGGAGCCGCTGCCGGCCGGCTCGGGCATCGAGTTCGTGGACAAGGTGGTGGGCGGGGCGGTGCCCCGGCAGTTCGTCCCCTCCGTCGAGAAGGGGGTGCGCGCCCAGGCGGCGCGCGGGCTCGCCGCCGGGCATCCGCTGGTGGATGTGCGGATCACCCTCCTCGACGGCAAGGCGCACTCGGTGGACTCCTCCGACGCCGCCTTCCAGACGGCGGGCGCGCTGGCGCTGCGGGAGGCGGCGGCCGGCTGCCCCATCCATCTGCTGGAGCCGGTGGCCGAGGTCGAGGTGACGGTCCCGGACGAGTACGTCGGTCAGGTGATGAGCGATCTGTCGGGGCGGCGCGGCCGGGTCGTCGGCACCGAGCAGTCCACCGGCGCGCGGACCGTGGTGCGGGCCGAGGTGCCGGAGATCGAGATCGGCAGATACGCGGTCGATCTGCGCTCCGTCTCCCACGGCACGGGCCGCTTCAGCCGCTCGTACGCCCGTCATGAGCCGATGCCCCCGCAGATCGCCGAGCGGGTGCGCGAACAGGCCGGGGGCGCGCCCCGCTAACGCTTCCGCGCGCCGGGACGCGCTCCCGAACGCGTCCCCGGCGCACGGCGGTTGCCGCCCGCCCCTCCCCCGTACGGGCGGGCGGCGATTCCGGTCGGCTCATCGACTCCCATGACGCCGGGGGCGCGCCCCCGATACCCTGAGATGCCCCAGCCCAGCAGGTGTACGGGGCGTGACAGTCGGGAACAGGCCGCAAGAGCGGACGGCAGGCGGCGATGTTGGGGGCGGTAAGTGGCGAGCGACGGTTTCGATTTCAGTCCCGGAGCACAGGTCCCGCTCATGGGCTCGGCGGGACAGACCGCGGCGACGAATGCGCTGGCCTCGGCCGCGTACCGCGACAGCCCGGCCGAGGAGATCCTCAAGGCCAACAGCGAGTGGCACAAGTCGGAGGTGAAGAAGGGGAAGTTCTCCCTCTTCGAGCCCAATCTCGGTGAGGCGTTCTCCAACGCGGTCCGGGTGCGGATGCTCGGCGGCGCGCGCGGCGCGCTGATCCAGTCCTTCGGCACCGACCCTCAGACGGTGGTGGAGCACTGCCTCGCGGCCAGTCACATCCGCAAGGAGCGGGACACCAAGCTGAGCGTCATCATGGCGGTGTGCGGGCTGCTGTTCCTGCCCGGACTGCTGCTGTGGATGGGCGTCTTCCAGCTCCGGCGGACCATCGCGGGCTCCGCGAACAAGCGCGCGGGGACGCTCGGCACCCTGCTGCTGGTCGCCATCGGCGGGCTGGCCCTGATTCTGCTGCTCCGGCTGCCGTTCACCGGCTTCTGGGGCTACTACCTGCGCGGCATGATCGTCGCCCCGGTGATCGGCTGGCTGCTGGCCAAGCGGATCTGCGAGGCCACCGCGAAGGATCTGCGGGAGCGCTGGGACGGACTGCTCTCCGGCGGCGGCATCGGGGCCAAGACGCCCGACACGGTGCCCGGCGGCCCCCATGACTCGGCGCGCGAGCAGCTGCGCCAGGGGCTGGAGAAGCTGAGCGCCGAGCAGCGCTCCAACTCGGTCTTCTACGCCGGTCCCAAGGGGATACTGGGGATGGGCACCCGGTGGGGCAGCTGGCAGATGGCCGAGGAGCTGGTCTCCAAGGTGCCGGGCAAGGAGATCAACCAGTTCCGCAGCTGGGACGTCATAAGGGCGATCCACGACAAGCTGAAGCTGCTGGAGCGCGGCCCGCTGAACTCCGGGGGTTTCCCCGCCCCTTCGGTCAAGCACTGGATCGTCTCCCCGGTCGGCGAGAACGCCGGTTCGGTCTCCCGGCCGGAGGGCCAGGAGGTGGAGTCGTTCCAGATCAAGGGCCATGAAATACAGCGCATCTGCAACCACCAGCAGTTCGGCAGCGGCGACCGGCACTATCTGGGCGTGCAGTTCACCCTCTGGGACGGCCAGCTGGTGATCACCATGATGATCACCGTCACGGTGCTCCACGAGACCCTGCGCGTCGAGGTCACCGGCCACGCGCTCGGCCCGGTGCACGGCTTCTTCACCACCAAGTCCTCGCCGAAGACCGTCACGGTGAACAAGACCATCCGCTTCTGGGAGACCCGTACCCGGACCCTGCCGCTGGTGGAGACCCGTGAGGTGGTGCGGCTGATGGTGCGCGCGCCCCTCACCTGGTACCCGCCGCTGCTGGAGTTCCTCGGCGGCAAGCTGGCACTGCCCGAGCCGTTCGGGCTGCGGCACGCCTGGGCGGAGAAGCCCTGGCGGCACCGGTTCATGGCCGACGACGCGATGCGCGCCGCCACCCCCGTGCTGCGCGTGGCGCACGCGGCGGCGCTGCGGGTGCTGGAGGAGAACGGCGTGGACACCGACCGCTTCGCGGGCCGTTCGATGGCCGTGAGCGGCGCGGTGCAGGATCCGGCTCCGAAGAAGGCGGATCTGTACGACGCGTAAGGACGCGCGCGGCCGGGCGACCGGCTGCGACGCGACGCCCCGGGCGGAGATTCTCCCGCCCGGGGCGTCGTGCGTACGGCTGCCGGGACGTCAGGCCCGGGGCCAGGCGTCGGCGAGCATCGCCCTGGTGTCCGCGAGCAGCTGCGGGAGCACCTTGGTGTGGCCGACGACGGGCATGAAGTTGGTGTCCCCGCCCCATCTCGGCACGATGTGCTGATGCAGATGCGCGGCGATGCCCGCGCCCGCCGAGACGCCCTGGTTCATCCCGATGTTGAACCCGTGCGCCCCCGAGGCGGCCCGCAGCGCGGTCATCGCCCGCTTGGTGAAGACCGCCAGCTCGGCGGTCTCGCTCTCGTCCAGCTCGGTGTAGTCGGCGACGTGCCGGAAGGGCACCACCATGAGATGCCCGCCGTTGTACGGGTAGAGGTTGAGCACCGCGTACACGGAGGAACCGCGCGCGATCACCAGCCCGTCCTCGTCCGATTTCGCGGGGATGGAGCAGAAGGGGCAGCCGTCACCGGCCTCGGGCCCGCTCGGCTTGTTCTCCCCCTGGATGTACGCCATCCGGTGGGGCGTCCACAGGCGCTGGAACGCGTCGGGCGTTCCCACTCCGATCTGCTGCTCCGGCTCACTCGTCATGCTGTGCAGCATATGACTTGACCCCCGGGGAGCGTGTCGCCGGGGCGGGCTCCCCGCCCCCGGCGATGCTGGAGCCATGGACGAAGCGGTGGGCCCGGAGGCGGAGAGCAGGCTGTGGAGCTGGCGCCGGCGCATGGAGGTCCCGCTCTTCGCGGCGTCGGTGGCCTTTCTGGGCTGTTACGCGGTCAGAGTGCTGGCCGAGGGGCTGCCCGAGGCCTGGCGGGACGCCCTGCTGGCGGTGACCTACGCCTCCTGGGCGCTGTTCCTCGTGGACTATCTGGTGCAGTGGCGGCTGAGCGGCCAGGGCCCCGGCTATGTCCGGCACCATCTGATGGACGCGGTCGTGGTGGTGCTGCCGCTGCTGCGCCCGCTGCGGATCGTGCGGATCTACGAGTCGGTCCGGCACCGCCGCGCCCATGCCCGGCTCTCGCTGTACGCCCGGGTGATCACGTACGCCGGGATGTCGGCGGTGCTGCTGGGCTTCGCGGGCGCGCTCACGGTCTACGCCGAGGAGCGCGGAGCGCCGGGGGCCACGATCCGGACGTTCGGGGACTCGGTGTGGTGGGCCTGCTCGACGCTGACGACGGTCGGGTACGGGGATGTCGCCCCGGTGACCCCGAAGGGCCGGGTGGTGGCGACGCTGATGATGGCCGGGGGTCTGGCGCTGCTGGGGGCGGTGACGGGTTCGTTCTCCTCGTGGCTGATCCAGTCCTTCACGCTGGACGAGGACAGAAGGCCCCCGGGGAGCTCCCCGGGGGCCTTGTGAGCGGCTGTGGAGCCGGTCCGGCGGATCAGACCTGGACGCGGTCCTCGACGACCTGGGCCAGCTTCGCCAGGGCCTGGTCGCGCGGGATGCCGTTCTCCTGCGAACCGTCGCGGTAGCGGAAGGAGACCGTGCCCGCGTTCATGTCCTCGTCACCGACGATGATCATGAAGGGGACCTTCATCTTCTGGTGGTTGCGGATCTTCTTCTGCATCCGGTCGGAGGAGGCGTCGACCTCGACCCGCAGCCGCTTCTTCCTCGCCTCGGCGGCGAACTCCTGGAGGTACTCGACGTGGGCGTCGCCGATCGGGATGCCGACCGCCTGCACCGGGGCCAGCCACGGCGGCATCGCGCCCGCGTAGTGCTCCAGGAGGACGGCGAAGAACCGCTCGATCGAGCCGAAGAGCGCGCGGTGGATCATCACCGGCTGCCGGCGCGAACCGTCGGGCGCGGTGTACTCCAGGTTGAACAGCTCGGGCAGGTTGAAGTCGAGCTGCACGGTCGACATCTGCCAGGTCCGGCCGATGGCGTCGCGCGCCTGCACCGAGATCTTCGGGCCGTAGAAGGCCGCGCCGCCCGGGTCGGGGGTGAGCGGGAGGCCCTGCTTCTCGGCCACCTGGCGCAGCACCTCGGTGGCCTCCTCCCAGACCTCGTCCGAGCCGACGTACTTCTCCGGGTCCTTGGTGGACAGCTCCAGATAGAAGTCGGTCAGACCGTAGTCGCGGAGCAGATTGAGGACGAAGGTGAGCGTGCGGTCCAGCTCCTCCGCCATCTGCTCACGGGTGCAGTAGATGTGCGCGTCGTCCTGGGTGAAGCCCCGGGCGCGGGTCAGACCGTGGACCACGCCGGACTTCTCGTGCCGGTACACCGTGCCGAACTCGAACAGGCGCAGCGGCAGCTCGCGGTAGGAGCGCCCCCGGGCGTCGAAGATCAGGTTGTGCATCGGGCAGTTCATCGGCTTGAGGTAGTAGTCCGTGCCGCCGTCGAGCTGCATGGGGGGGTACATGCCGTCCGCGTACCAGTCCAGGTGGCCGCTCTTCTCGAAGAGCGTGCCCTTGGTGGCGTGCGGGGTGTAGACGAACTCGTACCCCTCCTCCTCGTGCCGCCGGCGCGAGTAGTCCTCCATGACCCGGCGCACGATGCCGCCGCGCGGGTGGAAGACGGCGAGGCCGGAGCCGATCTCGTCGGGGACGGAGAAGAGGTCCAGCTCGGCGCCGAGGCGGCGGTGGTCGCGCTTCTCGGCCTCGGCGAGGAAGTCGAGGTGCGCCTTCAGCTCGTCCTTCGACGGCCAGGCGGTGCCGTAGATGCGCTGGAGCATCGGGTTCTTCTCGCTGCCGCGCCAGTAGGCGGCGGCGTTGCGCATCAGCTTGAAGGCCGGGATGTTGCGGGTGGTGGGCAGGTGGGGACCCCGGCAGAGGTCCTTCCAGCACAGGTCGCCGGTCTTGGCGTCCAGGTTGTCGTAGATCGTCAGCTCGCCGGCGCCCACCTCGACGTCCGCGCCGTCCTCGCTGGAGGCCGAGCCCTTGAGGCCGATCAGCTCCAGCTTGTACGGCTCGTCCGCCAGCTCCTCGCGGGCGGCCTCGTCGCTCACCACGCGGCGGGAGAACTTCTGGCCGCGCTTCTGGATCTCCTGCATCTTCTTCTCGATGGCCTTGAGATCCTCGGGGGTGAACGGCTTCTCGACGTCGAAGTCGTAGTAGAAGCCGTCCTTGACCGGCGGGCCGATGCCGAGCTTGGCCTCGGGGAACAGCTCCTGCACCGCCTGCGCCATGACATGCGCGGTGGAGTGGCGCAGGATGTCGAGGCCGTCCGGTGAGGAGATCTCGACCGGCTCGATCTCCTCGCCGTCCCGTACCTGGTACGTGAGGTCCTTCAGCTCGCCCGCGATCCGGGCGGCGACGACGGTGCGCTCGCCGGGGAAGAGCTCGGCCGCCGTCGTGCCCGTGGTCACCACGCGCTCTTCCCGCTGCTCGGAATCGCGTTGGATGATCACACGGACGTCTGACACCGGTCTCTCCTGACTGATGGGGTGCGCCAGCGGTCACTGCGCGCGTCTGAATCGTACCGAGCCGAGGGGGCCGCCCGCGAAACGGTTGTCGCGGCAGGGCACGGGTGCGCCCGGCCGCCCGCCCGTCAGCCGCCGTCGCCGGGGCGGCCGGGCCGGTCGGCCGCGTCGTCCTCGCCCGCCTCGCCCGCCTCGTCGTCCTCGTACCCGTCGTCGCCCCACAGCTCTCCGCAGATCTCCGTGTACGCATACGTCTCAAGCCCCTCAGGCGTCTCAGGCGTCTCAGGCGTCTCAGGCGTCTCAGGCGTCTCAAGGCGGCGGGGCGGAGGGAGCGTCCGCCGGGCCGTGGAGCGGTTGAATCCCGGTGGCGTCGGTGAGCCGCCGGAAGCCGCCCCGGCTCTCCAGCCGCCCCGACACCCGGACCGGCAGCCCGGCGAGATGGGCCCGGCCGGCCGTGCCGTAGGCCTCCTCCTCCAGGGCCGCCCGGACGAACGGCACCTCGGCCCCCGCCAGCACCCTCAGCCGTACCGTCCCCGGCCCGGCCGGGCCCGCGCGGCGCAGCCGGACCACCGTGCCCGTGAGCCGTACCGCCACGGAGGGCTCGTCCCGCAGAAAGCGCGCGCCCGCCTCGCGCAGCGCGGGCAGGTCGCCGGGGGTGAACTCCACCGGCTCGCTCCTGGGCGGGCACCCCTCGGGCGGCGGGGCGGCCGGCGACCACTCCAGCGCTATCCGGGCCCCCTGCGAGCCGCGCACCAGCGCGATGACCGCCTCGGTCAGCTCCCGGCTCACCCCGCGCGCCACCGCCGCGTCGAAGGCCTCCATGTCGCCGGTGGCCCTCCTGCGGTCGACGGCCTCCCGGGTCGCGCGCAGCGCGTGGTGCAGCCGGACGGTGACCGTGCGCGCCGTGTCGACCGGCAGGAACGCGGTGAGGGCGCGCCCGCCGCGCACCGGCGAGACCAGGACCCCGCCCAGCGAGTCCCGCGCGCCCCGGCGGTGGCGGGCCCCGTGGTACCCGGCCCGGCCGCGCGCCGCGAGCGCGCCGGCCATCAGCGTCTGCCGGACCGCCGAGCGCAGCCGCTCCTGCGCCGCCCCGGGCACGGGGGCCTGCGGCTCCTGCGGCGGCCCGGGGCCGTCGAGGTACCAGTGGATCTCGTCGCTGGGGACGGCCAGGCCGAGGAGGACCTCACGGGCGGAGGGCGCGGCGCTGCGGGCCAGCTCGGTGAGGGCGACGCCGAGCAGATCCGTGCAGCCGGGCAGGGAGCGGCTCTCGGGGACGAGCAGCCCGGCCCCGCCCGTGGTGCGGCCGGGCGGGGTCCAGTGCGCGTATCTCCCCGGGGCCCCGCCGCGCCGCCGCCAGCCGTGCCGGTCCAGCAGCGCGCCGAGGGCGGCGGGGTCGACCCCGGCGGGATCCGGCCGCCGGAGCGGGTCTTCGGGCAGTGGGAGCGCCATGGCTCTGGGTGCCTTCCGGGACGGGGCGGATCAGGGGGTGTCTGATGGCTCCGGACGGGTCGTCAGCTGTGGGGTCCGTCATCTGTGTTGTCACCGCCCCGCGTACACGGCAAACGGCGCGGGTATCACCGATTCGGCGGAGGATGCCGCCATCCGTCAGACACGACCTGGGGGTTCGGGGATGACGCTCTGGTACGAGGGCCCATTGACCGCGTTCGACGCCGAGACGACCGGGACCGATGTCGAGGAGGACCGAATAATCTCGGCCTCGATCGTGGTCCAGGACACGGCGGGGGGACGTCCGCGCGTCACCCGGTGGCTGGTCCATCCCGGTGTTCCGGTGCCTCCCGAGGCGACCGCGGCGCACGGGCTGACCGAGGAGCGGCTGAGGTGTCACGGCCGTTGGCCCGCGCCGGTGATGGAGGAGGTCGGCAGGGCGCTGGCCGAGCAGTGCGCCGCCGCCCGCCCGCTGGTGGTGCTGAACGCGCCGTTCGCGCTGACGGTCCTCGACCGCGAGCTGCGCCGCCATCGGGCGGCCTCGCTCGCCCGCTATCTGGAGAACGTCTCGCTGTGCGTGCTGGATCCCTGGGTGCTGGACCGCCATCTGGACCGCTACCGCAAGGGCAGTCGCACACTGGCCGATCTGTGCGAGCAGTACGAGGTGGAGCAGGCCGGGGAGCGCGACGGGGCGGCCGACGCGCTGGCGGCGCTGGAGGTGACCCGGGCGGTGGGCCGGCGGTTCGCGGCGCGGATGGAGCGGCTGTCGGCGGCGGAGCTGCACACCTTGCAGGCGGTGTGGCACGCGGCGCAGGCGCGCGGGCTCCAGACCTGGTTCGCCCGGGGCGGCACGGCGGAGCCGGTGGATCCGGCGTGGCCGCTCCGTCCCGAACTGCGCGCCGCCGCCTGAGCCGACGGGCTCCGGCCCGGAGGTCCGGCGCAGGCGGCCGGGGAAACGCGAAGGCCGGTCCGTCGACGACGGACCGGCCTCTCCCGGGTGGGCGATACTGGGTTCGAACCAGTGACCTCTTCGGTGTGAACGAAGCGCTCTCCCACTGAGCTAATCGCCCGGGAACGGACTGAACCATACAGGGCCGTGCGCCCCGCCTTCAAATCTCGCGGGGGTGCTCGCGGAGACGGGCGCGGAGACGGGCGTCGAGGCCCCGGCGGCCGGCGCGCATCATGAGGGCGTGGTTGGCGCGGAAGAGCGGGCGGCACGGCAGCGCCAGCAGCCGCAGCAGGGGCCTGCCGACCTCCGTCTCCTGCTCGTAGAGCACCCGGGTGCCGGTGCCGTGCGCCTCCACCGTCCACCGCGCCCATCCCGCCAGATCACCGGAGAGCCCGATCTCCAGGACCCCGGCCGCCGGGTCGTGCCTCAGCGCCCGGACGGCGACACGGAGTTCGTACGGCAGGAAGGAGCGGAAACGGGCGGTGCCGCTGTCCGGGCCGAGGGGGGCGACCTCACGGACCTGGGGCCACCAGAGGGGGTAGTCCTCGGCGCGTTCGAGGGCCGCGAAGACGGCGGCGGGCGCGGCGGGCAGCTCCCAGACGGTGCGGAATCGGTAGTGGCACCAGTTCATCGCCCGATTCTCCTCCCGCCGGGCCCCACCGGGGGTACTCAGCCCGGTCTGAGTATCCGCGCCGATGCCGTGCGAACGGGGCGGCGGCCACCATCCGGACATGACGAACTTCCCGCCCCATCCGCCGCCGCCCGCCGAGGAGCTGGTGCTTGTCGATCGCGAGCTGGCACGGCTGGACGCCCACCGGAACCGGCTGCTGGCCCGCCGGGCCTGGCTGGTCTCCGTGCTCCGCCAGCCCGCGGCCGGCGGCCGGGCCCTCGGACCGGCCCTCGGGCGGGCCCTCTCCGCGGAAACGATCCGCCCCGCCGAGACCTCGTCGCCGAGCGCGCGGAACGTACTGCTCGTGCTGGGCGGGCTGCTGCTGACGATCGCGGCGGTCGCGTTCACGGTGGTCGGCTGGGGCCGCATGGGGATCGGCGGGCGCTCGGCCGTACTGGCCGCCCTGACGGCCGCCGCGCTCGCCGGGCCGCTCGCGCTGCTGCGCCGGGGGCTCGCCGCCACGGCGGAGTCGGTGGCCGCGCTCGGCCTGGCGCTGCTGGTGCTGGACGCCTACGCGCTGCACCGGGTGGCGCTGCCGGACGTCGGCGCGGTGGCGTACACGGCGTGGGCCTCGACGGCGCTGGCCATGGTCTGGGCGGGGTACGGGCGGGTCGTGAAGCCGCTGCGCGCCCCGCTGCCGGCGGCGGTCGCGGTGGCCCAACTGCCGCTGGTGCTCTGGTCGGCGACAGCCGGTCCCGCGCCGTCGCCCGGGTGGGCGCTGCTGGGCACGGCCCTGTTCGACGTGGGTGTCGTGGTCCGGGCGACGAACCCGGACGTACGGGCCCTCGCCGCGGCGGGCGGCTCGGTGACGGGCGCCCTGGCGCTGGTGCACGGGGGCCTCCCCTCGCTGATGGCCGGTTCCCCGGCCGAGGCGGCCGGGCCCGCCGCGCTGCTGGCGGCGTCCGCCGCCGTGGCCCTCTTCGCGGCCTGGAAACTGCCGTCCGCGTCCCTGGCCGTGTCGGCCGTCGGAGGTCTCGCGCTGCTGGCGGGCGTCGGCGCGGTGGTGCGCACGGCGGCCCCCGAGGGCTGGGCGGCACCCGCGTATCTGCTCGGCGCGGTGGCGCTGCTGTGCGCCGTCGTGACGCCCGGTGTACGGGCACGCGCGCCGCGCGGGCTGTCGCACGGGCTCGCGGCGGCCTCGGCGGCGGTCCACGCGGCGGCCTTCCTCGCGGCCGTGCCGCCGCTGCTCCTCGTACTCGCCGGGCCGGTGGCCGGGCTGCCGGACGCCTGGGCGGGGCCCGGGCCCGACGCCGACGCGGGGCCGGCCGGGGTGCTCCCTGCCGGGGTGCTGACCGCGGCCCCGGTCTCACTGCTGATCGTGGCGGCGACGGCCGCGGCGACCGCCCGGCCGTCCCTGCCGTACGCGGTGCGGCCGGAGTGGCGGACGGCGGCCTCGGGGGCGGCGGGCGGGCTCGGCTGGGCGGCGCTGTTCCTGGCTCCGGGCGCGGTCGGCGCGGGTTTCGCCGCCACGGCCGTGTTCCAGACGGCGCTGACCGTCGCCGCGCTCGCGGTCGCGGTGCGGGCCGCAGGCCGCACCGCGGCCCGGACCGCTCTCGGCTGCGCTCTCACCGGGGGGACGAGCGTGGCGGTCCTCTCGCTGGCGACCCGTCCGGCGACCTTCGCCGTGCTGGGCGCGCTGCTCGCCGCCACGGCCCTGTCGGCCGCGCGACCGCGCGCCGGACGGGCCGTACGGGGCGTGCTCGGCTGCGCCGCCACGGCCCTGTCGACGGCGCTGCTCCTCGCCGTCGCGGCGGCGGGCGACCTCGCTCCGCAGCAGGCGGCGGTACTGATGCTCGCCGTGCCGGCCGGCACGGCGCTGCTCGCGGCCCGGCTGGGCGGCGGGCATCCCGTGACGCTCCCGATGGAGTGCGCGGGGGCCGGGGCGGGGCTGCTCGCCGTCGCGCTCGCCCAGGGCGACCCGGCGACGCTCGCCCTGGTGCTCGCGCTGGGCGGGGTGATCGCCGCGGGCACCGCGCTGCGCGCGGACCGCCGCCGGGTGGCCGCCGCGGTCGCCGTGGCGCTGTGGGTGCCGGCCGCCTGGGCGCGGCTGCACGCCTCCGACGTGGTCACCCCGGAGGCGTACACCCTGCCGGTGACGCTCGCGGCGCTCGCCGTGGGGGCGCTGCGCCGCCGCCGGGACCCGTCGGCGTCGTCCTGGACGGCGTACGGGCCCGGACTGGCCGTGACCCTGGTGCCGAGCCTCGTGGCGGCCTGGGGTGACGCCCACTGGGCGCGTCCGCTGCTCCTGGGGCTCGCCGCGCTGGCGGTGACGCTCGCCGGGGCGCGGTGGCGGCTGCGGGCCCCGCTGCTGATCGGCGGCGCGGTGCTGGCGCTGGACGCGCTGCACGAGCTGGCCCCCTATGTGGTCCAGGTCGTCGGCGCGCTCCCCCGCTGGGCCCCGCCCGCGCTGGCGGGACTGCTGCTGCTGGCGGTCGGCGCGACCTACGAGCAGCGGCTGCGGAACGCGCGGCGGCTGCGGGAGCGGCTGGGCCGGATGCACTGACCGGGCGGGAGCGGGCCGGAACGCGGGAGGCCCCGGGACCGATGGTTCCCGGGGCCTGCCGCGCATACGACGAGGGCCGAGCGTCCGCTTTCGCGAACTGCTCGACCCTCGAACATGTGGGCGATACTGGGATCGAACCAGTGACCTCTTCGGTGTGAACGAAGCGCTCTCCCGCTGAGCTAATCGCCCGGGCGCACCGCAAACATTACCCCATGTCAGCAGGTGCCCCGGACCCGTTTCGGGTCAGGATTCGATCTTCCACGGCAGGGTGATGCCGAACTTCCAGAGGTAGATCCCGGCCAGCACCGCGCAGATCACCACGCCGATGGTCGTGAGGATGATGTTCCGCCGCCGGACCCTGGGGTCGAGCGCCCGCTGGGCGGCCTCGCTGACCTTGCGCTTGGTCCAGCGCAGCACCAGCTGGGCCCAGACGAACTCGGTCGCCCAGATCGCCATGCCGCCGAAGATCACGACCCAGCCGGGACCGGGCAGCACCAGCATGGCCACGCCCGCGGAGACCACCGCGAGCCCGACCACGAAGACGCCGACCTGCCAGCTCAGATGCAGGGTCTTCCGCGCTTTGATGTAGGCGGGCGCGCGCGAGCCGAGCGGTTTCTCGGTCTCCTGCTCGTCCTTGTCCACCGTCACCCGCTCACCCTCGCCCGGCCTGTCGCCGTCGATCGCCATCGCGACCTCCGTGCCGTTACTCCCCGTGTTCATGGCGGCAAATCTACCTGACGGAGCGCAGTCACCGGAATGGTCCCAGGGAACGAACAATCACTCCGCCGTTAGGGGTACCTAAAGACACCCAAAACCCTCAGAGGGGTTTACAACGGCACCGTAGGTGGCATGTCGATTTCGCCGACGTGCGAATCCCCGAGCGCACACTGAGCGAAAGGCCCTGGCGCTTATGAACACCACGGTCAGCTGCGAGCTGCACCTGCGCCTCGTTGTATCGAGCGAGTCTTCACTGCCTGTACCCGCGGGCCTGCGGTATGACACGGCCGATCCCTATGCCGTGCACGCCACCTTCCACACCGGAGCCGAGGAGACGGTCGAATGGGTCTTCGCCCGCGACCTTCTCGCGGAGGGCCTCCATCGGCCCACCGGCACGGGCGACGTCAGAGTCTGGCCATCGCGCAGTCATGGCCAGGGAGTCGTCTGCATCGCGCTGAGCTCCCCGGAGGGCGAAGCCCTGCTCGAGGCCCCGGCGCGGGCCCTGGAGTCATTCCTCAAGCGGACCGATGCCGCGGTGCCACCGGGCACCGAGCATCGCCACTTCGATCTGGACACGGAGCTCTCGCACATCCTGGCGGAGAGCTGAGCCAGACCGGAAACCGCACGGCGCCGTCCTACTCGGGGAGACGGCGCCGCGCGCACAGCCGCATACGGCGATCAGCCGTGCGTTGCGGACAACCTCACAGGGTGAACCCATCGGCGTCGCCATCGCGCATTCCAGCGCGGTGACGACGCCGATACGCATGGCCACGAGCCGCTAGAGTCAGCGCAATTCGGCGGGCACCGGTCCGCAAGCAGGCCAGGGAGCGAATCGTGCTGATCCCCCACGACACCAGATATGCCCTTGAGGCGGTCATCGATCTGGTGAACACCGCGCCGGACGGAGATCAGACGGATGGGCTGGCCGATCTCGACGCATTGGCCGAATTCGTTCGCAGGCACGACTTCAGTGATGTCGGCGAGCTGAATCCACGGGATCTGAAAGCGGTACGGGACGTACGCACCCGATTCGCGGCGGTCTTCGCGGCGGCCGACAGCGCGATCGCCGCCGCGCTGCTCAACGATCTGGTGGCGGCGGCGGGCACCACCCCCCAGCTGACCGACCACGACGGCTACGACTGGCATGTGCACTACTTCGCGCCGGGGGCCTCGGTCGCCGACCATGTCGCGGCCGACGGCGGCATGGCGCTGGCGTTCATCGTGGTCGCGGGCGAGCGCGAGAGGCTGCGGCGGTGCGAGGCCCCGGACTGCGGCCGCGCCTTCGTCGATCTCTCCCGCAACCGCTCGCGCCGCTACTGCTCCAGCCGTACCTGCGGAAACCGGCTGCATGTGGCCGCCTACCGGGCGCGCCGCCGGGAGGCGGCCGGCTGAGCGCCACCGACGGGGCGAAGCCGCCGTCCGGGCCCTCACAGCGGAAAGAGGTCGTGGACGGCGGCCATGAGCAGCAGCACTCCGATCACCGTCAGAAAGATCATCAGGGGTGGCTGGGAGAGCGCGAAGAGACAGCCTCGCGGCTCATTCGTGGGTGCGGGGGCATCGCCCCTGGAGGTATCGAGCATCTCGGGGCGATGATGACGCAGTGTCCGGCACCGCGATCACCCAACACGCCTCGCGTTACACGGAGTTCGTCACACTTCCGCATTCCCCCAGGTGGGGCGGAGAGCCCCGGGGCGGGGCGGCGGGGCCGTCTCAGATTCCGTGCTTCTTGAGGATCGCCTCGATGTCGCTGAAGTCATCGCCCGCGCCGCCGGAGGCCTTGGGCCGTGCGGCCGGCTCGGCGGGCGCGGCGGCACCGCCGCGAGCGCCCCGGCCGAGGGAGGGCGCGGAGGCCGCCGGGGCGACCGCCTCGCGCCGGGCCGCCTTGGCGGCGGCCTTGCGCTCCTTGCGGCCGACCCCCGAGCGCCGCTCGACGGCCCGGGTGGTCATGAACAGCGCCCACGCCCCGCCCAGCAGGCCGAAGCCGATCCAGGCCGTGGGACTGAAGGCGGTGTCCACGACCCACTGGACCGCGCCGGTCAGCACCAGCCCGAGGGGGACCAGCGCGTAGGCGGCGATCCGGGCGGCGGCGAGGAAGCGCTTGCGGTACGCGGTGATCCCCGCGACGCCCAGCCCTGCCACCGACGCCGCGGCGCATATGGTCTCGGCAATCATCCGGTCCTCCAGGCTGTGACGGGCATGAGCGGTTACGTCCCTTCCATCCTGCACCGGAGGGCGCCATCGGGGCCACGACCCCCACGCACCTCAGGGATATCTCGGGGACGAGATCATCCCCAGGTCCCGGCCCGCCGCCGGGCCGGTCGGCCGGGCCCGGCCCCGGCTGGGAGACTGGGCCCATGAACGACTCCACCACCGACCGCACCGCCGTACTCGACGTCTGGTGCGACCTCTCGTGCCCCGACTGCCTCACCGCCCTCGACGACGTCCGCGCCCTGCGCGAGCGCTACGGCGACCGGCTCGACGTGCGGCTGCGGCACTTCCCCCTGGAGAAGAACAAGCACTCCTACGCCGCCGCCCAGGCCGCGGAGGAGGCCGCCGACCAGGGCAGCGGCCGGGAGTTCTCCGAGGCGCTGCTGGCGCGGGTGACGGAGCTGCGCGAGCGCGGCGAGCCGGTCCTGCTGGAGACCGCCCGCGAACTGGGCCTGGACGCCGAGGAGTTCGACACCGCCCTCATCGACGGCCGGCACATGCTGATGGTCGACGCCGACCAGGCCGAGGGCAAGGCGATCGGCGTCACCGGCACCCCGACCTATGTCATCGGCGACGAGCGCCTCGACGGCGGCGTCAGCCAGGAGGGCCTGCGCGTCCGCATCGAGGAGATCGCGGACCGTCTCCTCAAGGGCTGACCGCGGCTAGAGCAGCCGCTTGGAGAAGTGGACTGCCGTCGTCCGGTGGCCGAGCGAGGTGTAGAGCCCGAGCGCCGGGGCGTTGTCCGCGAAGACATGGAGCCCCAGCAGCCGTGCCCCGGACTCCAGGGCGCGGCGCTCGGCGAGGAGGAGCAGCGAACGGCCGTGGCCCCGGCCGCGGTGCTCCTCGGCGACCTCCACGTCGTACACGTACGCGCCCGTCTCGCCGGGCAGCACCTCGTGGCGGCCGAGGTAGAGAAGGCCGACGGGCACGCCGTGGTGTTCCAGGACCTCCAGCCGGACGCCGGCCGTGGCGCGGCCGTCGGGGAGTCCGGCGGCGCGGTCGGCCTCGGCCTTGGCGAGGGCCTCGGCGGGGGTCAGCCCCTGCTCGGCCCAGCTCTGCGCGTAGGAGCGCAGCCCCTCCTCCCACCAGAGGGCGAACTCGGCTTCGTTCATCGGGCGCGCCAGGGTTCCGTCCGGCAGCGGGGGCGGCAGCGCCGGGAGGGTCTTGACCATGTTGCGGCTCCGCTCGGTGTAGCCGAGGACCCCGGCGAGTGCGGCCGCCCCCGGGGCCTCCGGGGGCACGGAGACCCGTACCTGGTCGCAGCCCCAGCCGCGCAGCACCTCTTCGGCGGCGAGGGCGGCGACGGTCCCCCGGCCCCGCCGGCGGTCGGCCTCGTCGATCCGGAGCGAGCGGACGGTGCCGACCGCCGGGCCGAGCGAGGGGAAGGTGGCGATCTCGATCGTCCCGACGGGGCGGCTGTTGTCGCAGACCTCGTAGCGGCGCGAGCGCGCGCCGGCCGCCTTCTGCTGAAGCGGCCCGGTCGGCCGCAGGGTGGTGGTCATCACGGGTGTTCTACCTGCCGTGCGGCCGTACGTCACGCGGTTTTACCGACAGCGGTGGATCCGTCCCGGCCGGTGACCGGCGGCCCGCGGTCAGCCGAGGACCGGGTCCCAGTCGGCCCCGGCGCGCTCCTCGAAGATCCGCACGGCCTTGGCGGTCACCGGTCCCGGCGCGTCCGTGAGCGTCCGCCCGTCGATCCGGTGGACGGCCTGGACGTCGCGGAGGCTGGAGGTGAGGAAGACCTCGTCGGCCCGCTCCAGGACGTCGAAGGGCAGCTCGGTCTCCTTCGCCCCGGTCCAGCGCACGGTCAGGGCGCGGGTGATGCCCGCGAGGCAGCCGGTGGCGAGGGACGGGGTGTGCAGTTCGCCGTCGAGGACGACGAAGACGTTGGAGCCGGTGCCCTCGCAGAGCCGGCCGGCGGTGTTGGCCATGAGCGCCTCGGACGCGCCCTGTGCGGCGGCCCTGGCGAGGGCGACCACGTTCTCCGCGTACGAGGTCGTCTTCAGCCCGGCCACCGCGGAGTGCTCGTTACGGGTCCAGGGGACGGTGACCACGGCCGTGGTGTCGGGGCGGGGCGCGGCCTCGCCGAGCGCCACGACCAGGGTGGGGCTCGCGGTGCCGCGCTCGGAGCCGAGCGGGGAGAGGCCGCCGGTGTAGGTGATCCGGAGCCTGCCGCGCGCCATCGGGTTGGCCTCCAGCACGGCGGCGCAGGCGCGGCGCGCCTCCTCGTGGTCGGGCTCGGGGAGCCCGAGGCCGAGGGCGGAGCGGGTCAGCCGTTCCAGATGGAGCGTGAGCGCGAAGGGCCGTCCCGCGACGGCCTTGGCCGTCTCGAAGACGCCGTCGCCGACGGTGAGGCCGTGGTCGAGCACCGAGATCCTGGCATCGTCCGCGTCCCTGAGTCCGCCGTTGACCCAAAGCTTCATCCGACTGGTCCTTCCGTCCGCCTCGTACGCCCGCGTTCACACGCCCGCGCTCTCCCTCGCCTGCGACGACGCTATCGCGAGCAGCCGGGCGGCCTTCAGCTCGGTCTCCTCCCACTCACGGTCCGGGTCCGAGCCCCAGGTGATCCCCGCGCCGGTGCCGAATCGCAGCACCGGGCCCGCGCCCGTGGCGCGGTCCACCCAGAAGGTGCGGATGCCGACGGCCAGCTCGGCGGTACGGCGGTCGGCGTCGACCCAGCCGATGCCTCCGCAGTACGGGCCCCGGGGCGCGGTCTCCAGCGCCTCGATGATCGTCAGTGCGGCGGACTTGGGCGCTCCTGTGACCGATCCGGGCGGGAAAGTGGCGCCGAGGAGCCGGGGCCAGCCCGCCTCGGGGACCAGCTCGCCCCCGACGGTCGAGACCAGATGGACCAGCCCGGGGTGGGCCTCGACCGCGCAGAGCGCCGGGACGGTGACGGTCCCGGTGGCGCAGACCCGGCCCAGGTCGTTGCGGACCAGGTCGACGATCATGACGTTCTCCGCGTGGTCCTTCGCCAGCAGATCGTCGGCGGTGCGGCCGGTGCCCTTGATCGGCCCGGACTCGACCAGGGCGCCGGTCCGCCGCAGATACAGCTCGGGCGAGGCGGTCGCGATCTCGACGCCGTGGGAGGGCAGCCGAATCGTTCCGGCGTAGGGGGCGGGGTTGCCCCGCGCCAGCAGCGCGGTCAGCTCGTCCACATCGGCCGTGCCCGGGGTCGCGGGCAGCGGGGCGGAGAGCACCCGGCAGAGATTGGCCTGGTAGACCTCGCCGGCCGCGATGTGCTCGCGTATGCGGCGTACGCCCGCCGTGTACCCGGCGCGGTCCAGCGATGACGTCCAGTCGCCTTTGGCGGGTCCACGCCAACGACCGGGAGTCGGAGCGGGCACCGGCTCAGTACGGACATCGTCGAAGCGGGCGCAGGTCAGACCCCCTTCGAAGGTGGCGGAGACGGCCCAGAAGCCGGCTGAGTCGAGGGCCGCGGGGTCGCTGGTGACATCCCGGAGGCCGGTGGCGACAAGACGCCCGAAGCGGGCGAGAGGAGCGAGGTCGTGCACGCTGTCGAGTCTATGACCGGCGCGGATGCGCGCCCGGCGGTCACCCGGGGAGCGCCCGTCCACCCGCTCCGGCCCGGACACACGTCAGCACGCTGCGGAAACGTGTTTTTGTGCTGGCTCAGGAATCCGCTAGAGTTCAACACGTCGCCGGGAAGCGCAAGCGGAACGGAAATGGACAAGCGGACGTAGCTCAGTTGGTAGAGCGCAACCTTGCCAAGGTTGAGGTCGCCAGTTCGAACCTGGTCGTCCGCTCGAGATGGGGGATTCTTCCCGAACCCCCGCACTCCGGGTGGAGTGGCCGAGAGGCGAGGCAACGGCCTGCAAAGCCGTCTACACGGGTTCAAATCCCGTCTCCACCTCCAAGGACGATTAGCTCAGCGGGAGAGCGCTTCCCTGACACGGAAGAGGTCACTGGTTCAATCCCAGTATCGTCCACTGAATCCGAGAGGATTCGACTCCGGCCCCCGGGCCTGGAGACCCGCGCGATTAGCTCAGCGGGAGAGCGCTTCCCTGACACGGAAGAGGTCACTGGTTCAATCCCAGTATCGCGCACGCAAGTGCACAGCACGGGCAGTATGATTCACGCAGTTCCTCCCAGGCTCAGGTCCGGGAAAACCCCGCGCGATTAGCTCAGCGGGAGAGCGCTTCCCTGACACGGAAGAGGTCACTGGTTCAATCCCAGTATCGCGCACCGCACAGAAGCCCCCGGCCGTCTCCACGGCCGGGGGCTTCGTCGTTCGGCCCTCTTCGTTCAGCCGGAACGCTCAGGAGGAGAAGAGCATCCGCCCGAAGCCCTTGTGACGGCCGTGACCATGCCCATGACCGTGGCCGTGACCGCCGTGGTGGCCGCCGTGCTGCGGGGCTCCCCAGGCGGGCGCCGGAGGAGCCGGGTACGCCTGCGGGGCGGGCGGGGGCGGCGGGGCGGGGGCGGCCGGCGGAACCTGCTGGTTCCACTGCGACTCCAGACGGGTGAGGGACTCCAGCTCGCCGTAGTCGAGGAATATCCCCCGGCAGCCGCTGCACTGCTCGATCTGGACGCCGTTGCGGTTGTAGGTGTGCATCGGCGCATGGCACTTGGGACACTGCATGGTCGTGGCTCACTCCTCGCTGATCGTCCGCACCCCGGTGATCAAGGCGCGTGACAGCAGCCTACGACGGATGCCCGTCCGTCAACTCGCCCGCGAGCCGGGTGATTCGGGCTATCCGGGCGCAGGCCTCCAGCACCGCCGTCTCCGTCTCGTCCGGCTCCCGCCGCTCGGCCGCGGCCCTGGCGAGCGAGAGCGCGGCGGTCTGCGCGGTGAGCGCGCGGGCCGGAACGTCGAGCGGGGCCCAGGGATCGCCGCCCGTACCGGCCGCCGGGCCTCCGGCGGCCGTGTAGGCGGCGAAGAACCGCCGCCAGACCTCGGGGGCCAGCAGGCCCGCCGCGAACCAGGCGGCGGGGCGGGCGAGATCCCAGGCGGGGTCGCCGAGACCCAGATCGTCGACGTCTATCAGCAGCCAGGGGCCGCCGGGGGCGGGATGCCGCACCAACTGCCCCAGATGCAGATCCCCGTGGCACAGAAACCCGCCCCGGGGCGCGGGGGCCTCGCCCCGGGCCCAGCCCGGCAGCCCGGCCCAGACCCGCTCCACCCCGGCCGCCGCCGGGTGCTCCCCCGCCGCCGCCCGCATCCGGGCGAGCGCGGCGGCGGCCTTCGCCGGGCCGCGCATCGGCGGCAGCGGCCCCGGCAGCTCCCCCGGCGCGACCGAGTGCAGGCGCGCGAGCAGGACCGCGGCCTCCTCCCAGGGGGCGGCGTCCGGATCCTCCGGGTCGACGGGCACACCGTAGGGCCAGGCGGTGACGGGACGGTCCGGCAGCGGCGGCGCGTCCAGGGGCAGCGGCGGCAGCAGGATCCCGGCCAGCCGGGCATCCCCGGCGACGGCGAGACGCGCCCGGTGCCCACCGGGATCGGTGTCCGGGGCATGCGCCTTGGCGACCGCCCGGCCGTGCCGGACGACCACCCCGTCGGCCCGGTCCGCGAGCACCTCCTCGTCCCGCCCACAGGTCCGGCAGGCGCGTTCGGGGCCACCGGGGTGGGCCGCCCGCCGGGCGGCCCCGGCGAGTGCGCTGACGACTGCTGTGCTCACGATCTCCCCCGACGACGGCACGACCGGCCCCGACCGGGAGCCTACGCGGCCCCGAAGGGGCGGACGCCGAAGGCCCCGGGCAGCGCGATGGCCGGTCAGCTCCCCAGCTGACCGGCCATCGCTGCCGTCCGCCGCACCCCCGTCCCCACGGGGTTATCGGCCGGATGTCCCCGACCCGGACCGCTCTTCCGGGTCCGGAGCGCCTTTTTCAGCGCCCCAGCATCACGCCAACGGACGACGCCTGTGTGACCACCGCTTCCCAGCCGCCGAAGACGACGACCAGCAGGGCCGCGAGAGGGAGGACCATGGCGGTCGCCACCAGGGGATGACGCCGGCCGGACGCATGACCGCCGAACGCGGCGGACGCCGTGCGCCCCCGCGTGCGGAGGATCGTCCGTGTTGCCGTGTCCGCCATGGTTCCTCTCCTGTCGAATAAGACAGCGGCGGGTGCTTGACCTCGGGGGACGAGTGCTGCACCCGCCGCTTGACCTCAACATTAGGGATCCGCCGGGGCCCCGGCGTCATGCCCGCGTACCGATTCCCGGGCCTCCCGGAGGATGAGCCGGCACCCTCTCGTCTACTCCCCTGGGTGGAGAAGCGACTCCGCTTCTTGGGGTCTTCCCGGAGGGGACGCCCGGGGGAAGGCCCCCGGAGGGCCGGAGCCCGCGGCGGCCGGAAACAACCACTCGCGTCACAGCTTCTCCGCTGGTGACTTCTCTCACTCCGGCCGCCCCCGCGCACCCCCCGCCCCGCCCCCGGCCCCCCGCCCGGCTTGCCACGACTTCGTCCGTACACGGGCCGCCCGGCACCGCCCCGGCGCGGCGGGCCCCGGCCGAGCCAATCCCCCTGCGCGGAAAGTCCGTTGACAACGAGCGCCGACGGGTGTGGCCGGATCCCGCGCTCCGCGGGCGCACTTCGGGCCGCCCGCGCGCCGCCGACAATCGATCCGCGCCCGAGGGCGCGGCCTATGAGCGGTCCGGGGCAGGGGTACGTAAGCTGTGCCACGGCAAAAACGGACGATCAGGCAGCCGGGTGGGAATCCCCATCCGTTGGGACAGGGGTGGGGCTCGTTCCCACCCGCTCAGCAGGGGCGGGGCCTTCACCCGCCGCAGGCAGGGGGGTGGGCGACCCCCACTCCCAGGTAGGGGACGGACATGGCGATGATGCGGCTCCGGCGCGAGGACCCGCGTGTCGTCGGCTCGTTCCGGCTGCACCGGCGGCTCGGCGCGGGCGGGATGGGCGTCGTCTATCTGGGCTCCGACCGGCGCGGCCAGCGGGTCGCGCTGAAGGTGATCCGGCCGGATCTGGCCGAGGACCAGGAGTTCAGGTCGCGGTTCGCCCGCGAGGTCTCGGCCGCCCGCCGGATCCGGGGCGGCTGTACGGCCCGGCTGGTCGCGGCCGATCTGGAGGCGGACCGCCCGTGGTTCGCCACCCAGTACGTCCCCGGCCCCTCGCTGCACGACCGGGTCGCCGAGGAGGGGGTGCTGCGCGCCGCCGAGGTCGCCGCCATCGGCGCGGCGCTCTCCGAGGGCCTGGTCGCGGTGCACGAGGCCGGTGTCGTCCACCGGGATCTCAAGCCGTCGAACATCCTGCTCTCCCCCAAGGGCCCCCGCATCATCGACTTCGGCATCGCCTGGGCGACCGGCGCGAGCACGCTGACCCATGTCGGCACGGCGGTCGGCTCCCCCGGATTCCTCGCGCCCGAGCAGGTGCGCGGGGTCGCCGTCACCCCCGCCACGGACGTCTTCGCGCTGGGGGCCACCCTCGCCTACGCGGCGACCGCCGACTCGCCCTTCGGCCAGGGCGGTTCCGAGGTGATGCTCTACCGGGTGGTGCACGAGGAGCCGCAGCTGCACGGTGTGCCGGACGCGCTGGCCCCGCTGCTGCGGGCCTGTCTCGCGAAGGACCCCGAGGAGCGCCCCAGCACCCTTCAGCTCTCCATGCGGCTCAAGGAGATCGCGGCCCGTGAGGCACAGGGGCTGCCGGAGGCCAGACAGCCCGCCCAGCGCGAGCGGATCGACGCGGACCGGCCCACCGCCCGCTACCCGGAGCGGCCCGCCCGTACCGAGCGCCTGGAGCGGTCCGAACGGCCCGACCGGCGGACCGCGGGAGGCTCGGGGCCCCGCTCACAGCCCTCGCGGCCCGGTGGGGCGCGTACCGACGGAGGGCGCGCGGGCGGATCGCGGCCGCCCCGGCCGCGTGGGTCCGGCCGGGTGACCGGCCGTCAGGGCCCCGGGTCCGGGGTGCGCACCACCTCGACCGGACGGCGGCCCGCCAACCCCAGGCTGCTGCGGCAGCGGCTCGTCGTCTTCATCGTGGTCACCCTGATCGTGGCGCTGGGGATCGCCGCCGCCCAGCAGCTGTAGCGAGCGCGGGCCCCGGCGGGCCGGGCCGCCGAGCCGCCGGGCAGGGCCCGGGTTCAGGCTCCGGGGCGGCCGGTGGCGACGGCGTAGAAGGCCACGGCTGCGGCAGCGCCCACATTGAGCGAGTCCACACCGTGCGCCATCGGGATCCGGACCCACTCGTCCGCCGCCCGCAGCGCCCGGGTAGAGAGCCCCTCGCCCTCCGCGCCGAGCATCAGCGCGACCCGGTCGAGCCGGTGCGGCCGGGCGTCGTCGATCACGGTGGCCTTCTCGTCCGGGGTGAGGGCGAGCAGCCTGAAGCCCGCCTCCCGTACCGTCTCCAGCCCCTTCGGCCAGCCCTCCAGCCGGGCGTACGGCACGGAGAACACCGCGCCCATCGACACCTTCACCGAACGGCGGTAGAGCGGGTCCGCGCAGTCCGGCGAGAGCAGGACGGCGTCCATGCCCAGCGCGGCGGCGCTGCGGAAGATCGCGCCGATGTTGGTGTGGTCGTTGACCGACTCCATGACGGCGACCCGGCGGGCGGACGTGAGCAGTTCGGCGGCGGTCGGCAGCGGCTTGCGCTGCATCGAGGCGAGCGCGCCCCGGTGCACGTGGTAGCCGGTGACGCGCTCGGCCAGCTCGGGGCTGACCGCGTACACCGGTGCGGGAAGTTCGTCGATGACGTCCCGCATGGTGTCGATCCACTTGGCGGAGAGCAGCATCGACCGCATCGCGTAGCCGGCGTCCCTGGCGCGTCTGATGACCTTCTCGCCCTCGGCGATGAACAGGCCCTCGGCGGGCTCGCGCCTGCGGCGCAGCTCGACGTCGGTGAGACCGGTGTAGTCGCTCAGCCGGGGGTCGTCGGGGTCCTCGACGGTGATGAGATCAGCCACAGGGTGATACTGCCTTCTCCTGGGTGTGGTGCCAACGTCTGGGAGACGGTTGGTTACCGGGGGGTACGGAATTCTGCGGTCACCGGGTTCGCCCGGGGCACCGGGTCACCGGGTCGGCCGTCGGCCGGGCGGCGGCGGCACGGGCTCCCACCTCGACCACCTCGCCGATGACGATGACGGCCGGCGGGCGGACGTCCTCGGCCACGACGGTCTCGGCGACGGTCGCCAGGGTGGCGTCCACCCGGCGCTGGGAGGCGGTGGTGCCCTCCTGGATCAGGGCGACCGGGGTGTGCGGGGCACGGCCGCCCGCGACCAGGGCGCGGGCGATCGCGCCGATCTTGTCCACGCCCATCAGCACCACGAGGGTGCCGCGCAGCCGGGCGAGCGCGTCCCAGTCCACCAGGGAACGCTCGTCCTCGGGGGCCACATGGCCGCTGACCACCGTGAACTCATGGGCGACACCCCGGTGCGTGACGGGGATGCCGGCCGCGCCGGGCACGCTGATGGAGCTGGAGATGCCGGGCACCACGGTGCAGGGGATGCCCGCCTCGGCGAGCGCCTCCAGCTCCTCCATGCCCCGGCCGAAGACATAGGGGTCGCCGCCCTTGAGCCGGACGACGGCCCTGCCCGCCCTGGCGTGCTCGATCAGCGCCGCGTTGATCGCCTCCTGGGCCATGAACCGGCCGTACGGGATCTTCGCCGCGTCGATCACCTCGACGTGCGGGGGGAGTTCCGCGAGGAGGTCGCGGGGGCCCAGCCGGTCCGCGATGACGACATCGGCCTCGGCGAGGAGCCGGCGTCCCCGGACGGTGATCAGGTCCGGGTCGCCGGGGCCGCCGCCGACGAGGGCGACGCCGGGGGTTCTCGTACGGTGGTGGGGGGCCGCGATGGTCCCGTTGTGCAGGCCCTCCACGATGGCGTCGCGGACGGCGGCCGAGCGGCGGGGGTCGCGGCCCTGCGGGCCCGCGGTGAGGACGGCGACGGTGACGCCCTCCGAGCGGCCGGTGGCCGGGGTCCAGGCGGTGGCCGCGTCGGCGTCGTCGGAGCGTACGCACCAGACGCGGGCGCGCTCGGCCTCGGCGGAGGCCCGGGCGTTGGCCTCGGGGTCGGTGGTGGCGATCAGGACGTACCAGGTCTCGGCGAGGTCGCCCTCGGCGTACCGGCGGCGCTCCCAGCGGATCTCCCCGGCGGTGACCATGGCCTCCACGGAGGCGGTCGCGGACGGCGACACCAGTGTGATGTCCGCGCCGGCTGCGATGAGCGCCGGGAGCCGGCGCTGGGCGACCTGTCCTCCGCCGATGACGACGACACGACGCCCGGAGAGACGGAGACCGACGGGGTAGGCGGGGTGATCGACCATGGCGGTGGGGCTCCTCGGGCGGGTACGACGCGCTGCGTGGTGCGGGGTGATGGTGCGGGGTGCGTGCGGCGGGGTGCCGCCGCGTCCGCGAAGCGGCAGGTGGGGACGGGTCTCTGCCTGCCTCGGCAAACTTTACGGTGCGGTCCCCGGGGGCGTGCGGGGGGCTTGGCGCGGGCCGCGCCGCAGGGGGGCGGCCCGCCGTGCCCGGGGCTCCGGGCCGGCCGGGCACCCCGGACCGGCCCGACCGGTGCGTACCGGAACCGTCCCGGCCGCTCGGGTCCGGCGTCCGCCGGGCCCTTTCCGGGCCGATCCCGGGGAGGTCGGGGGCTGTCGACGGATACCGGCGTCCGTCCGTCGGGCGGGGCCGGGGAGTGCCCGAAGGGCGGGGCGAGTGCGGGGCCCGGGGATATTCCCCCTGGCTCCGCCGGGGACTCCGTCCCTCGTTCAAGCCGGGCGATCCCCGTCCCTGACTCCGGCGGAGGTCGCACCGCCCTGACTCCACCGGACAGAACACCGCCCTTGGCCCTGCCTGAGGCAGCACCGCCGGCTCGCCGGGCCCCCCACCGGTGGTGGCGGTGGGGGGTCGTCGTGCACTGGGTGGCATGGGCCGGACAGGCCCCGGGGGCCTGGTGCCGGGCAGGTGTCCGGCACCATGGTTCCCGCGCGGCGGGAGCGGCCCGGGGGCCGGGCCCCGCCGGGCGGGAGGGGCTACTTCTCGGTGACTCCGGCGGAGTCGAAGGTGGCCACCTCGTGCATCGCCCGGGCCGCGCTCTGCACGACCGGGAGTGCCAGCAGCGCGCCCGTCCCCTCCCCCAGCCTCAGGTCCAGGTCCATCAGCGGACGGAGCCCGAGGGTGTTGAGCGCGGCCACGTGGCCCGGCTCCGCGCCCCGGTGCCCGGCGATGCAGGCGGCCAGCGACTCGGGCGCGATCGCGCGCGCCACCAGGGCGGCGGCCCCGGCGGAGACGCCGTCGAGGATCACCGGCGTACGCAGGGAGGCACCGCCGAGGATCAGTCCGACCAGGGCCGCGTGCTCCAGCCCGCCGATCGCGGCGAGCACTCCGATCGGGTCGGTGGTGTCCGGCTTGTGGAGTTCGAGCGCGCGGCGCACGACATCCACCTTGCGGGCGTGCATCTCGTCGTTGATGCCGGTGCCCCGGCCGGTGATCTCCCCCGGGTCCACCCCGGTGAAGACGGAGATCAGCGCGGCGGAGACGGTCGTGTTGGCGATGCCCATCTCACCGGTGAGCAGCGCCTTGTTCCCCGCCGCCACCAGGTCGCGGGCGGTCTCGATGCCGACCTCGATCGCCTGGAGGACCTCCTCGCGGCTGAGGGCGGGACCGGTGGTGAAGTCCGAGGTGCCGGCGCGGACCTTGCGCGGCAGCAGACCGGGGGTGGCGGGCAGGTCGGCGGCGACGCCGACGTCGATGACGCAGACCTCGGCCCCGACCTGGTTGGCGAAGGCGTTGCAGACCGCGCCGCCGCCGAGGAAGTTGGCGACCATCTGGCCGGTAACCTCCTGGGGCCAGGCGGTGACCCCCTGCGCGTGGACCCCGTGGTCCCCGGCGAAGATCGCGACCGCCGCGGGCTCCGGGATCGGCGGCGGGCACATCCGGGAGAGACCGCTGAGCTGCGCGGAGATGATCTCCAGCATGCCGAGCGCCCCGGCGGGCTTGGTCATCCGCTTCTGCCGCTCCCAGGCCTCGCCGAGCGCCTTGGCGTCCAGCGGGCGGATCCCGGCGACGGTCTCCTGGAGCAGGTCGTGCGGCTCCTCGCCGGGCAGCGCGCGGCGGCCGTAGGTCTCCTCGTGGACGACCCAGGCCAGCGGGCGGCGCTGGGACCAGCCCGCCTGCATCAGCTCGGGCTCCTCGGGGAACTCGTCGACGTATCCGACGCACAGATAGGCCACGACCTCCAGGTGCTCCGGGAGTCCGAGCGCGCGGACCATCTCACGCTCGTCGAAGAAGCTGACCCAGCCCACGCCCAGGCCCTCCGCGCGGGCGGCGAGCCAGAGGTTCTCGACGGCCAGCGCCGAGGAGTAGGGGGCCATCTGCGGCTGGCTGTGGCGGCCGAGGGTGTGGCGACCGCCCCGGGTGGGGTCGGCGGTGACGACGATGTTGACCGGGGTGTCGAGGATGGCCTCGATCTTCAGTTCCTTGAACTGCTTCGCCCGGCCCTTCGGCAGCGACTTGGCGTAGGCGTCACGCTGGCGCGTGGCCAGTTCGTGCATGGTCCGCCGGGTCTCGGCGGAGCGGATGACGACGAAGTCCCAGGGCTGGGAGTGGCCGACGCTGGGCGCGGTGTGGGCGGCTTCCAGGACCCGCAGCAGCACCTCGTGCGGGATGGGGTCGGCGCGGAAGCCGTTGCGGATGTCGCGGCGCTCGCGCATCACCCGGAGCACGGCCTCGCGCTCGGCGTCGTCGTACCCGGGGGCGGGCGCGTTCGGCTCGGCGGGGGCCGGCTCCGCCTCGGGTACGGGGGCGGGCTCGGCAGCGGCCTCCGGCTCAGGCTCGGGCTCCTCGGCGACGGCCTCCACGGGGGCGGCCTCAACCGGGGCGACGGGCTCCTCGGCGACGGGCTCGGGGACCGGCTGCGGCTGCGGCTCGGGCGCGGCCTCCGCCGGGGCCTGCTCCTGCTGCTGCTCCTCGACGAGGACGGGAGCGGGCTCGGGCTCGGCGGCGGGCTCGGGCTGCGGCTCGGCCACCACGGCGACGGGCTCGGCCACCGGGGCCTGCTCGGGGACCTGTTCGGCGACCGGGGCGACGGCCGGTACGGCCACGGCCTCCGGCTCGGGTACAACGACGGGCTCGGGTGCGGCGACGGGCTCGGCCGGTGCCTCGGGCTCGGCCGCCGGGGCCGCCTGCTCGGGGGCCTGCTCGGCCGCCGGGGCGGCGGCCGGTACGGCCACGGCCTCCGGCTCCGGTACGACGACGGGCTCGGCCGGCGTCTCGGGAGCGGCCTCGGCGACCGGCTCCGGCGCGGGCTGCGCCACGGGGGCGGGCTCGGGGGCCGCCTGGGGCTCGACGGCGACGACCGGCTCCGGCTCGGGCGCGGGCTCGGCGGCCGGGGCCTCGGCGGCGGGCTCGACGGCTTCGGGGGCGACGGGCTCCGGCTCCACGGCCGCAGCCTCGGCCTCGACGATCACGGGCTCCGCGACCTCCGCGACCTCGGCCGTCTCGACCTCCGGCTCCTCGGCAGGCTGCGCCTCGGGCGCGGGCGGCGCGACGGCTTCCGCCGGGGCGGGGGCGGCGACGGCGGCCTCGGCCGGAGCGGGCTGCTCCGCCTCGGGCTCGACAGCGACCGGCGCGGGCTCGGGCGCGGGCTCGGGGGCGACCTGCTCCGGCTCCGGCTCGGCGACGACCGGCTCGGGCTCGGCCGCGACCGGCACCAGGGCCTCCACCAGTTCGGTCACCAGCACCTCCGGGGGAAGCGCGACGGCTTCCGCCGGGGCCGGGGCGGCGGGCGCGGGGACGGTCGCCGGAGGCTGCGGGTCCCACGGGATCCCGGGCTGCGGCGGGATCTCGCCCAGCTGCGGCCCGGGCAGCACGGTCGCCGCGCTCTCGCGCGGCGTGTCGAGGTACTCCGGTCCGGTGCTCTGCGGCCCCGGGGTGTTCTGCACGGTCAGGGGGTGCGGAGGCGCACCGGCGGGACCCCGGTCGGCGAGCGAGCGGACCACTCCGCCGGAGGTGTCCGGCAGCGGCGGGCCCATGTGCAGCGGCCGGCGGGCGGCCGGCGGGGCCGGGGGGAACGCCGGGGCGGGAGCGGGCTGCTCACCGGCGGCGGGAGCGCCGGGAGCCGGAGGGGCCTCCGGGACGCCGGGAGCGACGGGCGCTTCCCCGGCGGCCGGCGGGGCCATGGTCTGCGCGGGCTGCCCGACGGGCTGCTCCGCCGCCGCGGCTTCCGCGAGCGCCTGTATGCCCGACACCGGGGCAGCCTGCTCGGGCGCGCCGAGGTCCGCCGGAGCGTGGAAGCCGGGCCCGGCGGGAACCGCTCCGGGCACGAACTGCTCCGCGACCGGAGCGCCCACCGGCTGCTGCTGGTGCTGTGGCTGCGGGGGCTGCGGCTGCTGGACCTCCGGCGGGAGGGGCGGCATGGCCAGCGCTCCCTGGGTGTCGCTCCACGCGCCCTGCGCGCCGGGCATCAACAGCAGATCGTCCTCGTCCGGGCCGTGCGCGGAGGGGTCCAGGAAGGTGTAAGCACCGGTGCCGGGCATGCCCGGCTGCTGCTCCGCCACGCCTGCGTTCCCCGGCAGCCCGTCGCCCGGGATCTGGCCGGTGTCAGTCATGCGTACCCCTCGCACATCGATTGTGAGTCCTTCGCCCATCGCCGTGGACGGCCGGTCGCTGTGGTACGGACGCCCGTCCAGGAGAACGAGCGCACGCGCCACGCGGCACGATCGCCCCACGGACTCCAAGCATTCTCGCGGCCGTTCGCGGCCTCGGCAGGGAGATCCGCCAGGGTTCGCTGTGGGCTGCGCCACGTTACGCTTCCCCCGGTCGCGACGTACCACATACCGGAGTCAAAGCGACACTGCTTTTCCGGTACTCCCGGCCGTCCGCGAAGGAAACGGCAGACGTCCAAGGTGCGGTACAACGATCGGCCAGCCTACCTCGCGCCGCTGACAGCGCGGTCCGGCTGCCGTCCCGAGAGCAGGAAGACGACGGATCGCTCCCGCTCCGCCCAGCCTTGGGGATCGAGTTCCACCGACTGGAGCAGCGCGCACTCGACGCTGTATCCGCCGCCCGCCAGGGCCGCGCCGATGGCCTCGGCCCCGTCGCGGGTGGAGGCGTGGGCGACGATGCGTTCGGGCCGGCGGTCGGCGCAGGCGGCGACCACTTCCGCGCCGCCGCCCCCGATCCGTACGACATCGGGTTCGGGCAGCCGCTCCAGTACGTGCGGCGCGCGGCCGTGGACCACCTGGAGCCGGACTCCGGCGCGGCGGGCGGCGGCGTCGGTGCGGGTGCAGGCCGCGGGATCGGCGTCGACGGCGATCACGGCCGCGCCGAAGCGGGCCGCGTCGGCGGCGAACGCCCCGCCGCCGGAGCCGACGTCCCAGACCAGATCGCCGGTCCGGGGTCCGAGCCGGGCCAGCTGGAGGGCGCGCAGCGGCTCCGACTCGCCCTCGTCGGGGGCCTCGGCCCGGGGGTCGTGGGGTCGCTCGGGCAGTGCCCAGCCGCGTATCCCGGGGGGATAGCCGGTGTCGCGCCCGGCGATCCAGCCGCCGCCCGCGGCGGCCGGGTGGCCCCCGGCGACGCCGCCGATCACGATGACGACGTTGGGGTCGCGCCAGACGTGGTCCGCGACCCGGTCGGAGGTGAGGACGGTGACCTGTTCGGCGTCGGTGCCGAGTTCCTCGCAGATGACGAAGGTGCGGTGGACGCCTTCGAGCAGCAGGGCCAGTTCCGCCGGGCCGGCGCCCGGGGAGGTGAGGACGGCGACCTTGGGGTGGGCGCGGCAGACATTGACGGCGCGGCGCAGCGTACGGCGGCCGGCGACGACGATCTGGGCGTCGTCCCAGGGCATTCCGGCGCGGGCGAAGGCGGTGGCGACGGAGGAGACGGCGGGGACGACCTCGACCTCGAGGCCGTGTTCGGGGGCGCGCAGGGTGCGTACGACGCCGAAGAAGCCGGGGTCTCCGTCGGCGAGGACCACGGCGGTGCCCCGGTGGCCGGCGATCCGGCGGGCCGCGAGGTCGACGCTGCCGAGGCGGATCCGTTCGGCGTTGCCGGGGATCTGGGGGAGGGCGAGATGGTGGCCCGCGCCGGCCACGAGGGTCGCGGCGGCGAGGGCGGACGTGGCCGCGGCGGTCAGGGGCGAACCGTCCCAGCCGATCACCGTGACGCGGTCGGCCATCGTCAGTCTCCTGATGTCGTCGCAGGTGGGGCCGGGTTGAACGGGGCGAGCAGGCTGAGACTACCCGGCGCGGGCGTTCAGCCTCGGTTCGGCACCGGTTCGGTGTCGGTTCAATGACCGTCCGGGACAATTCAGTTCGGACCGGTCGGTTCGGGTCAATTCAGTTCGGTGAAGGAGGCGTAGCCGAACTGGGCCATCTGGTCCGTGCCGCCTTCCAGGTCTTCGGGCAGCAGGCTCCAGACGATCAGGTCGGTGCGGGTCTCGGCCCAGCGGCCGTCCTCCGTCTGGGTGCGCGCTATCCACGCGTTGCGCAGTACGCCCTCGCTGATCGCCCCGGCCTTCTGGGCGACCTGCTGGGAGGCGGTGTTGCCGGCGGCGGTGCGCAGCTCCAGCCGTTCGAAGCGCTGGTCGCGGAAGAGCCATTTGGCGGTGGCCAGCAGTGATTCGGTGGCGTACCCCTCGCCGCGCGCCCAGGGCGCGGTGACGTAGGAGGCCTCGGTGGAGCGGGTGCGCCAGTTGGTGGCGCGCAGCAGTACGGCCCCGACGAGCCGCTGGGTGAGGAATTCGGTGACGGCCAGCGCGATGCCCCGGCCCCGGCCGTGCTCGGCGGGGGCGGTCCGGCGGATCCAGTGCTCGGCGTCGGCCCTGGTGTAGGGGTGGGGCGCGGTGGTCCAGGCGGTGACCTGCTCGTCGTTCATCATCTCGGTGTACGCCGGGATGTCGGCCTCCTCGAAGGGGCGCAGCACCAACCGATCCGTGCTGATGGACACGTCCGGGAAGGTGGTAGTCATTGCGCCGCTCCATAACCAGGGGCCTGCCGAAAAACCCAGCATGCAGCATGGGCCCGCCGAACCGCACCACAGGGTGGCGCACTTGGCCCCGGCCACGGCCGGGACGCCCCGGGCCCGCACACCTGTCGGGGTGTGCGGGCCCCGGGGGGATCAGAACGCCGGGATGACGGAGCCGTCGTACTCGTCCTCGATGAACTTCTTCACCTCGGGCGAGGTCAGCAGCTTGGCGAGCTTCACGACCCGCTCGTCCTTCTCGTTGCCCTCCTTGACCGCGAGGAAGTTGCCGTACGGGTTGTCCGTGGCGGATTCGAGGGCGAGGGAGTCGTTCTTGGGGCTCAGGTCGGCCTCGACGGCGTAGTTGCCGTTGATCACGGCGGCGTCGACCTCGCCGAGGGCGCGGGGCACCAGGGCGGCCTCGAGCTCCTTGAACTTGAGCTTCTTGGGGTTCTCGGCGATGTCCTTGGGGGTGGCCTCGTTGCCCGCGCCGTCCTTCAGCTTGATCAGGCCGTTCTCCTGGAGGAGCTTGAGGGCGCGCGCCTCGTTGGTGGTGTCGTTGGGCAGGGCGATGGTCGCGCCGCTCTTGAGGTCGGCCAGCTTCTCGTTCTTCTTGGAGTAGAGGCCGAGCGGCTCCAGGTGAACGGTGGCGACGGGGACGATCGTCGTGCCGTTCTTCTTGTTGAAGTCGTCGAGGTACGGCTTGTGCTGGAAGTAGTTGGCACCCACCTCGCCGCTCTGGGTCGCCGTGTTGGGCGTCACATAGTCGGTGAACTCCTTGACCTCCAGCTTGAGGTCTTCCTTCGCGGCCAGGTTGTCCTTGACGTAGCCGAGGATGGCGGCGTGCGGGACGGAGCTGGCGGCGACGAGGAGCGGCTTGTCGGCGGAGCCCGCTCCGGCGTTGGAGTCGGAGTCCTTGCCGCAGCCGGTGAGTCCGAGGGTGAGGGCTCCGGCGGCCAGGACGGCGGTGGTGATCTTGGCGGTGTTACGCACGAAAAGTGCCTTTCTCCATGAGTGGTGCGGGTGGTGCGCCCCGGGTGGGGTCGGTCAGAGGGTCTTGGTGGGCACCGGTTCCGGTACCGGGTCCTTGGGGACGGCCTTGAGGAGGCGCAGTCTGGGGGCCGGTCCGCCGCGTCCGCGCCGGTGCAGGCCGCGGGCGGCGTAGTCGCCGGCGAACTGGATGAGGGAGATGACGACGGCGAGGATCGCGACCGTGATCCACATCAGTTCGTTCTCGAAGCGCATGTAGCCGTAGCGGATGGCGATGTCGCCGAGGCCGCCCGCGCCGACCGAGCCGGCCATCGCCGAGTAGCCGATGAGCGCGACGACGGTGGTGGTGGCGCCGGCGATGAGCGACGGGAGGGACTCGGGCACGAGCACCTTCCGTACGACGGTCCAGACGCTGCCGCCCATGGACTGGACGGCTTCGACGAGCCCGCCGTCCACCTCGCGGACGGAGGTCTCCACCAGCCGGGCGAAGAAGGGGATGGCCCCGACCGCCAGGGGGACGATCGCCCCGTCGCGGCCGATGGTGGTGCCGGCGATCGCCAGGGTGAACGGCAGCAGCGCGACCATGAGGATGATGAACGGCATGGACCGGGTGATGTTGACGATCTGGCCGATCACCTTGTTGAGCAGCGGGCTGCTCAGCAGTCCGCCCCGGTCGGTGAGGACGAGGAGGATGCCGAGCGGCAGTCCCAGGGCGATGGATATGGCGGTCGACCAGCCGACCATGTAAAGGGTGTCCCAACAGGCCTGCTCCAGCAGCGGGCGCATCTCCGACCAGGTCACTTGGCACCTTCCTTGGCGACGGGGGCGGAGACGGCGGCGGGGCCGGGCACGGTGGTGGCGGCGGGCGCGGGTGCCGTGTCGGCGACCTCGACCTGGAGGCCCCGTTCGCGGAGGAAGCCGATCGGGACGACGTTCTCCTCGAAGCGGCCGGGCAGCTCGATGCGCATCCGGCCGACCTGGAGGCCGCCGACGGTGTCCATCGCCGCGCCGAGGATCGAGATGTCGATGTTGTAGGTGCGGGAGAGCTGGGAGATCACCGGCTGGGTGGCGGCGTCCCCGTGGAAGGTGACGTCGACGACCGTGCGGTCCTCGCCCGAGGCCGCGCCGCTGACCGGGAAGAGGGCGGCGGCGAGTTCCGAGCCGGGGGTGGCGAGGAGTTCGCTGACCGTTCCGGACTCGACGATCCGGCCGTTCTCCATCAGGGCGGCGGAGTCGCAGACCGTCTTGACGACGTCCATCTCATGGGTGATGAGCAGGACGGTGAGGCCGAGGCGGCGGTTGAGGTCGCGCAGCAGCTGGAGGATGGAGCGGGTGGTCTCGGGGTCGAGCGCGCTGGTCGCCTCGTCGGAGAGGAGGACCTTGGGGTCCCCGGCGAGCGCCCGGGCGATGCCGACGCGCTGCTTCTGGCCGCCGGAGAGCTGACTGGGGTAGGACTTGGCCTTGTCGGCGAGGCCCACCAGGTCGAGCAGTTCCAGCGCCTTCCTGGAGCGCTCCCGTCCGGAGTGTCCGAGGATCTCCAGCGGCAGTTCGACGTTGTCCTGCACGGTGCGCGAGGACAGCAGGTTGAAGTGCTGGAAGACCATGCCGATACGGCTGCGGGCCTCCCTGAGCTGTCTGCCCGCGCGCGGTCCGGGCCCGGCGAGTGCGGTGAGGTCCTGGCCGTCCACGGTCACGGTGCCGGAGGTGGGGCGCTCAAGGAGGTTGACGCAGCGGATGAGCGAGGACTTGCCGGCGCCGCTCTGTCCGATGACGCCGTACACCTCGCCTTCCCTGACATGGAGATCGACGCCGTCCAGGGCGGTGATCTCGCGTCCTCGCGAGCGGTAGACCTTGGTGAGGCCCGTTGTGGTGATCACTGGGATGTCCGTCACTGTCGAGTGCGGGGCGAGCGTCCTCGCCGGGGCACGGGGCGTTCGTCTTCTGGGCTTTCTGGTGGGAACGCGGCACGGTCGGAGTCCGGGGGCGCGGGGCACCCGGAGGGGGGACGACTCGTGTGCGGGGCAGCGGCCGTCCACGGGGGACGAGCGGCGGGCGATCTCACTTCGGGGCGCGAGGTACAGGCAGGGGCCCTCAGAAGGCGCACATTCGACACATACAACGAGCACCGGGCGTCGTGATCGCCTCGGTCGCAAGGATGCGGCTGCTCGTCGTGGTCATGTCGGCAAGTAAAGCAGATGGCTTTCCTGCCGGACCAAGGCTGTCCGCATAGCGGACGGTTCATTCGTGCCATGCGGACGGCCCGCCCTCTGGCGCCGATCCCGGTGCTTCCGGGCTGACCTGCACGGATACGTCCGTTTGGCCGGTCGGGGAGGGCCGGTGCCGGGGACCGGGAGAACGGCCGGGTTGTGGCCAAGGCCACGGCCGCCGCCGCGGGCCTCCGGGCGCGCGGGGCCGCGCGCACGGGGACCCGTGGTCCGTAATAGTCTCGGAGCCATGCTTGACGCCCTGACGGTCGCGGTCGGTGTGGCCGCGCTCGCCCTCGCAGCCTGGTGCGGTTTCGCCGCGTACCGCGACCAGCCGACCAAGGACTGGCACTTCATCGGCATGGCCGTGGTGTCGGTGCTGGCGCTGGCACAGCTGGTGGTGGGAATCGTCCAGCTGGCGCGGGGCGAGCGGGCCCACGACGGGACGACGACCTTCGTGGTCTATCTGATCGGGGCGTTCCTCTCGGTGCCGGCCGCCGCCTTCCTGTCGCTGACGGAGCGGACCCGCTGGGGTTCGGCGACCGTCGCGGCGGGCGCGGTGGTGCTCGCGGTGCTGGAAGTCCGGCTCTACGACATCTGGGGAGGCTGACGATGACCGAGCCCGTCACGGCCGGGACGAAGGCCGCCGGGAAGTCCGGGGCCGCCGGGAAGTCCGAGCGCCCGGGGCGGACCAGGCTGGTCGCGGGTCCGGGACTGCTGCTGGTGTGGCTGTACTCGGTGATGTCCGTCGGCGCGGTGTCCCGCTCGGTCTACGAGATCGCGGTCCGCTTCGACACCGCCCCGCTCGCGCACTCGCTCTCCGCCGTCGCGGCCGTGGTGTACGCGTTCATCACCTACACCCTGGTACGCGGCGGGGAGACGGCCCGCCGGGCCGCGCTGGTGTGCTGCGCGGCCGAGCTGGCCGGTGTGCTGATCGTCGGCACCTGGACGGTGCTGGAGCCGTCGGCCTTCCCCGACTCCACCGTCTGGTCGGCGTACGGCATGGGCTATGTCTTCATCCCGGTGCTGCTGCCGGTGACCGGGATGCTCTGGCTGCGCCGCTCGCGCGGCACCGGGCCGGCCGAGGCCTGAACCCGGAACCGCGCGAGGCGGCGGGGAGCCGGACGCCTCCTCAGGCGCTGGCGACGAAGGCCCCGAGCGCGGCGGCCTCCTTCTCCAGGGTGACCAGGGTGAGCCTCGGCCCGACCTCCTCGCGGGCGACCGGCACATAACCCCGGCTGCGGTAGAGCCGGAGATTGCCCTCGCTGCGGTGGCCGGTGAAGAGCCGGTACCGCTGGGCGGGCGAAGCGGCGGCGAAGCGGTCCTCGATCGCGTCGAGGAGCCGGCCGCCGAGGCCGTGCCGCTGGAGCCGGGGATGGACGATCAGTTTGGCGATCCGGGCGATGCCGTCCGGGCCGACGCTGCCCCGTACGGAGGCGACCACTTCGTCGCCGAGCCTGGCCACCAGGGCGTGCCCGCCTGCGATCTCGGCGCACAGGTCGTCGAGCGACTGGGTGAGGGGCTCGATGGCGTAGTCGCCGTACAGCTCCGCCTCGCTCTGGTAGCAGAGATACTGCAGCTTGAGGATGTGCTCGGCATCCTGTGCTGTCGCCGCTGAGATGGTCACGCTCATGCCCATGCGCGCATGCCTCCCGCTCACCTGTTCTCTTACGGTTGTCTTATCGCTCCATTCCCCCATGTTCAGGAGCCGCAACCTCTGTCGGGAGCATTCTGCGCAGGCATCCCAGGCAACGGGAACGCCTGGACCCCAGACTTCCCTGTGATATTCCCAACTCTCCTGCGATTTATCGGCAAGTGGCGGCACTGAACAACAACATCGCAGTCAGCAGCCGGATATGCACTCCGGGTGTACGGGTGGCCGGGCCGCCCGGCCTCCCCCCGCCGGGCTCCGACGACCACCCGTTCGGGGCACGGACCCGTCCCGGGCGGACCCGCTCAGCCGCGGAAGTCGGCCGCCGCGAGCAGCCCGGTGTCCGGGTGGTCGGTGAAGATACCGTCGATCCCGGTGGCGAGGTAGCGGCGGTACGCGCCGAAGACGTCGCCGTACTCGTTCGCCGCGACCGCCGGGGGCAGTCCGTGGTCGAGACGGAAGTCGGCGGGGAGGAAGCTGTTCTCGTTGCGCAGGGTGTAGGGGTGGACGATCAGATCCCTCCGGTGGGCTTCGCGGACCAGCGCCGTCGGCCGGCCGAGCGCCCCGCTCGCGTCCCGGGGGATGACCAGGTCGAGACTGGGCCCGATGCCCTGGGCGAAGGAGGCGATCCACCTCAGCCCCTCGGGGGTGATCAGGTCGGCCACCGTGCGCGGGTCCCCGGCCTCGACGAAGTCCCAGGGCCGGTCGCCCGGGGCGGAGAGCAGCACCACGCGCGGCGAGGAGACCAGCCGGGCCATCCGCCGCATGCTGCCCGGCTCGAAGGACTGGAGGAAGACCGGGGAGTCGGCGCGGTGCCGGCCGTACCGGCGCAGCAGCCGGGCGAGCGGCTCCTCCAGACCGAGCCCCAGCCCCCGGAAGTAGGTGGGGTGCTTGGTCTCGGCGTGGAGCCAGACGGGCCGGCCCCGGCGGCGGCCCTCCCCCTCGGCCCAGCGCAGCACCTCCTCGAAGGTGGGGACGGCCCAGCGGCCGTCGTAGAGGGTGTTCTTGGGGCGGTTGCGCGGGATGCGCTCGCGGGTGCGCAGGGTCTTCAGCTCCGCGAGGGTGAAGTCCTCGGTGAACCAGCCGGTGAGGGTGGTGCCGTCGACCCTCTTGGTCGCCCGCCGGGCGGCGTACTCGGGGCGGTCGGCGACATCGGTGGTGCCGGAGATGTCGTTCTCGTGACGGCATACGAGATGGCCGTCCCGGGTGGGCACCAGATCCTGCTCGATGACATCGGCCCCCATGTCGAGCGCGAGCTGATACGCGCCGATGGTGTGCTCGGGCCGGTAACCGCTGGCTCCCCGGTGGGCGATCACCGCGGGGCGGGGCAGTGAGCGGTACGAGCCCCCGCCGCCGTGCCGCCCGCCCGCCGGGGCCGAGGCCGAGGCCGCCGGGGCGGTCGCGCCCGTGACCCCGAGCACCGCGCCGCCCAGCGCCGCCGCGCCGACGGCCCGCCGCCGCACTCCCCTGTTCTCCGCACCCTGCGCACCTTGCGCACCTTGCGCACCCTGTGTCATCGGCATTCCTCCTGTGCTCTGCGGTGACGCCCCGTGACATCCCGGGCCCGGCGGCCGTTTCCGACGCTAGGGAGCGAGCTCTGCCGGCGGGAGGACCCGGGGCGAACGTGGCGCGAACAGATGTCAACAGCCCGTATCCAGAACGTGAACCCGATGTGCGATCGGACGCGATCCGCGAGTATCGTCCTCACCTGCGCAGAACCAGGCTGCCCACGGCCGCCGTCCGCCCATGACACCGGAGGACCCGTTGTCCCGCTTGTCGATCATCAAGGCCGTTCTAGGACCTTTCCTGCGCTTGATGTTCCGTCCCCGGGTGGAAGGCGTGGAGAACATCCCGGGCTCCGGCCCGGTCATTCTGGCCGGAAACCATCTCACCTTCATCGACTCGATGATCATGCCGCTGTCGTGCTCGCGCCCGGTGTACTTCATCGGCAAGGACGAGTACGTCACCGGGAAGGGCCTCAAGGGCCGCGCGATGGCCTGGTTCTTCACCGGCGTCGGCATGATCCCGGTGGACCGCGACGGCGCGAACGGCGGAGTGGCGGCGCTGATGACGGGCCGTCGGGTGCTGGAGGAGGGCAAGGTCTTCGGCATCTACCCCGAGGGCACCCGCTCCCCCGACGGCCGGCTCTACCGGGGCCGTACCGGAATCGCCCGGCTGACCCTGATGACCGGCGCGCCCGTCGTCCCGTTCGCCGTGATCGGCACGGACAAGCTCCAGCCCGGCGGCGCGGGCCTGCCGCGCCCCGGCAAGGTGACGCTGCGCTTCGGCGAGCCGATGGAGTTCTCCCGGTACGAGGGCATGGACCGCGACCGCTATGTGCTGCGCGCGGTCACCGACTCGGTGATGACCGAGGTGATGCGGCTGTCCGGCCAGGAGTACGTGGACATGTACGCCACCAAGGCGAAGGCCGCCTGAGAAACGGGGAAAGGGCCGGACCCCGAGCGGGGGTCCGGCCCTTCTTCCTGTCTAAGGGTGCTCGACGCCGTCCTCCAGCTTCTGGCCCTTCAGCAGGAACCAGGAGGCGAGGGCCGTGAGCAGCAGCACCGCCGAGCCGACCGCGCCGGCCACGTGGAAGCCGTCGGCGAAGGCGTCCCGCGCCGAGGAGAGCAGGGCCGCGCCCTGCTCCTGGGGGAGCCCCTGGACGGCCTGCGCCGCACCGCCGAGGGAGTCCCGGGCCTCCGCCGCGACCTCGGCCGGCACCCCGTCGGGGACGGTGAAGTTCCGGTAGACGCCGGTGACCACCGAGCCCAGCAGCGCGATACCGAGCGCCGCGCCGAGTTCGTAGGCCGTCTCGGAGACCGCCGAGGCCGCGCCCGCCTCCTCCTTCGGGACGCTGGAGAGGATGACGTCGGCGGTCACCGTGAAGGCGAGACCCGCGCCGAGGCCGCCCAGGAAGAGCGCGAACCCCATGGCGAGCGGCCCGGTCTCGGCGGTCAGCAGCACACAGGAGCCGAGCGCGATCCCGACCGCCGCCAGTCCGCCGGAGACGGCGCTGCGCACCGAGGCCCGGCGGGCCAGATGTCCGGCGAGCAGACCGGAGCCGACCGCGCCGATCGCGGCGGGCAGTTCGATCAGCCCGGCCTCCAGCGGGGAGCGCCCCTGGACGAGCTGGAGGAACTGGGAGAGGAAGAAGACCAGCCCGGAGAGGCCGAGGATGGTCAGCAGGTCCGCCAGCACCGCGCCGGAGAAGCCCCGGTTGTGGAAGAGCCGGACATTGAGCAGCGGCGAGGGCAGGGTGAGCTGCCTCCGTACGAACCAGATCAGCGCGCTGATGCCGATCACCGCCGAGCCCGCCGATGCCAGGCTCGGGCCGTGCACCGCCGTCTCCTTGATGGCGTAGACGACGGCGACCATGCCGATCAGCGACAGGGCGACGCTGATGAGGTCCCAGGGGCCCGGGTCGGGGTTGCGCGACTCGGGGAGCAGCTTGAGGCCGACGAGGACCAGGACCGCCATGACGGGCAGGTTGATCAGGAAGACCGAGCCCCACCAGAAGTGCTCCAGCAGCACACCGCCGACGACCGGGCCGACGGCCGCGCCGGCGGAGGCGGCGGCGCCCCAGATGCCGACCGCGATGCTGCGTTCCTTGGGGTCGTGGAAGAGGTTGCGGATCAGGGCGAGCGTGGACGGCATCAGGGTCGCGCCGGCGACGCCGAGCAGTGCGCGGGCCACGATCATGGCCTCGGGGCTGGTGGCGTAGGCGTTGAGCACGGAGACCGCGCCGAAGGCGACGGCACCGATCAGCAGGAGTTTCTTGCGGCCGATGCGGTCGCCGAGGCTGCCCATGGAGATCAGCAGACCGGCGATGACGAAGGAGTAGACGTCGCCGATCCAGAGGAGCTGGGTGCCGGACGGCTGGAGGTCCTCGCTCAGATACGGGGTGGCCAGGCCGAGCACGGTGGCGTCCACCGCGACCAGCAGTACGGCCAGTACGAGCACGGCGAGCGCGAGCCAGCGGCCGGGCGCGCGCACCGCCTCCCGGGCCTTGAGGTCGGTGCCGTTCATTCCTTCACGCTCCGTCTGGTGCAGCCGCCGAGCAGCAGCTCGGTGGTCATGTACTGGTAGTCGTTGGCGGCCAGCCGGCCGGAGTGGACCGACCAGGCTCCCGCGCTGATCAGTCCGTAGAGGGCTTCGGCGAGCCAGCTCGCGCTGAGGTCGACGCGGAAGCCGCCCTCCTCCTGGCCGCGCCGGAAGAGCGCGGCGATGCGGGCGTCGAGCCGGTCCCAGCCCTCGTTGACGTGCTCGCCCTCGAAGAGCTGGTTCTCGGAGATCAGGAAGCCGAGCAGACCGGTGGCCGGGGTGGAGGCGGTGACGAGCCGGCGCAGCGCGTCGGCCGGGTCGCCCTCGTGGAGCCTGGCCGATTCGACGGCGGCCTCGAACTCGCGCAGCCCGAGCTCCTCCAGCGCCCGGACCAGCGCGTCCCGCCCGGCGAAGTGCCGGTGCAGGGTGGCGCGGCCGATGCCGGCGGCCTTGGCCACCTCGTCCATCGTGGCGGTGGCCTTGTGGGAGAGAAGGGTGGCGGCGCTTCTGAGCACCTGCTCGCGATCCACGGTCATGAGACAACCATAACCCAAATGAGACATGAATGTCTCACCGCTGCTCCCGGAGCCACCCCGTGAACGACGCAGCGCCGCCGCCCGTGACGGGCGGCGGCGCTGCGAGGGGAGGAGGGGACTACCGCTTGGCGGCGGCCCAGGTGTGCTGCACGGCCAGATCCGCCCTGACCTCGGCGAGCTGGACCGCCACGGCGGACGGGGCGGTGCCGCCCCGGCCGTTGCGGGAGGCCAGCGCGCCCGGGACGTTGAGCACCGTGCGGACCTCGGGGGTCAGATGCTCGGAGATCTTGGCGAACTCCTCGTCCGAGAGCTGGTCCAGCTCGATGCCCCGGCCCTCGCACTCCTTGACGCACTCGCCCGCGACCTCGTGGGCGACCCGGAACGGCACCCCCTGCCGGACCAGCCACTCGGCGATGTCGGTGGCGAGCGAGAAGCCGGCCGGGGCCAGCTCCTCCATCCGCTCCCGGTGCACGGTGAGGGTGGCCATCATCCCGGTGAAGGCGGGCAGCAGGACCTCCAGCTGGTCGCAGGAGTCGAAGACCGGCTCCTTGTCCTCCTGGAGATCCCGGTTGTACGCCAGCGGCAGCGCCTTCAGGGTCGCCAGCAGACCCGTGAGATTGCCGATGAGCCGGCCGGACTTGCCGCGCGCCAGCTCCGCGATGTCCGGGTTCTTCTTCTGCGGCATGATCGAGGAGCCGGTGGAGAAGGCGTCGTGGAGGGTGACGAAGGAGAACTCCTTCGTGTTCCAGATGATGATCTCCTCCGCGATCCGGGAGAGGTTCACCCCGATCATCGCGGTGATGAAGGCGAACTCCGCCACGAAGTCGCGCGAGGCCGTGCCGTCGATCGAGTTGCCCGCCGAACCGCCCTCGAAGCCCAGGTCGGCCGCGACCGCCTCGGGGTCGAGCCCCAGCGAGGAGCCCGCGAGCGCCCCGGAGCCGTACGGCGAGACCGCCGTGCGCGCGTCCCACTGGCGCAGCCGCTCGGCGTCCCGGGAGAAGGCCTGGACATGGGCGAGCACATGGTGGGCGAAGAGGACCGGCTGCGCGTGCTGAAGATGCGTACGGCCGGGCATGGCCACGTCGGGGTGCGCCTCGGCGAGTCCCACCAGCGCGTCCTGGAGCTCGGCGATCAGCCCGCCGATGATCCGCGCGTGGTCGCGCAGATACATCCGGAAGAGCGTGGCGACCTGGTCGTTGCGGGAGCGGCCGGCCCGCAGCTTGCCCCCGAGGTCGGGGCTGAGACGCTCCAGCAGCCCGCGCTCCAGGGCGGTGTGGACGTCCTCGTCGGCGACGGTCCCCACGAAGTCGCCGGAGGCGACGTCGGCCTCCAGCAGATCGAGCCCGGCGATCATCCGGGTCAGTTCGTCCTCGGTGAGCAGCCCCGCCGTGCGCAGCACCCGGGCGTGGGCGCGGGAGCCGGCGATGTCGTACGGCGCGAGACGCCAGTCGAAGTGGACGGAGGCGGAGAGCGCCGCCAGCGCCTTCGCGGGACCGTCGGCGAACCGTCCGCCCCAGAGCCGGACGTCACCGCTGTTGCTGCTCACTGCTGAAGCTCCTCGGATGAGTGGATGTACTGCCGCTCCCCGGGCCCACGCCCGGCCCGGGGCCGCCGGCCGCCCCGGGTGGGCGGGGCGGCGGCGGTGTGACGGCGGGTGTCAGGCGAGGTCGCGCCTGGCGGCGATCTTCGAGGAGAGGCCGAAGATCTCGATGAAGCCCTGGGCCTTGGACTGGTCGAAGGTGTCGCCGGTGTCGTAGGTGGCGAGGTTGAAGTCGTAGAGCGACTCGTCCGACTTGCGGCCGGTGACGACGGCGCGCCCGCCGTGCAGGGTCATCCGGATGTCACCGGTGACGTGCTGGTTGGCCTCGTTGATGAAGCCGTCCAGGGCGCGCTTGAGCGGGGAGAACCACAGGCCGTCGTAGACCAGCTCGCCCCAGCGCTGCTCGACCTGCCGCTTGTAGCGGGCCAGCTCGCGCTCGACCGTGACGTTCTCCAGCTCCTGGTGGGCGGTGATCAGCGCGATCGCGCCGGGGGCCTCGTACACCTCGCGGGACTTGATGCCCACGAGACGGTCCTCGACGATGTCGATCCGGCCGATGCCCTGGGCGCCGGCCCGCTCGTTGAGCTGCTGGATCGCCTGGAGGACGGTGACGGGCCTGCCGTCGATGGCGACCGGGACGCCCGCCTTGAAGGAGATGACGACCTCGTCGGCCTCGCGGGGCTCGGCCGGGTTGGAGGTGTACTCGTAGACGTCCTCGATCGGCGCGTTCCAGATGTCCTCCAGGAAGCCGGTCTCCACGGCCCGCCCGAAGACGTTCTGGTCGATGGAGTACGGCGACTTCTTGGTGGTGACGATCGGGAGCTGCTTCTCCTCGCAGAAGGCGATCGCCTTGTCCCGGGTCATCGCGTAGTCGCGGACCGGGGCGATGCACTTCAGGTCGGGGCCGAGGGCGGAGATGCCGGCCTCGAAGCGGACCTGGTCGTTGCCCTTGCCGGTGCAGCCGTGGGCGACGATGCCGGCGTTGTGCTTCTTCGCGGCGGCGACCAGGTGCTTGACGATCGTGGGCCGGGAGAGCGCGGAGACCAGCGGGTAGCGGTCCATGTAGAGGGCGTTGGCCTTGATCGCCGGGAGGCAGTACTCGTCGGCGAACTCGTCCCTGGCGTCGGCGACCTCGGCCTCCACCGCACCGCAGGCGAGGGCGCGCTTGCGGATGACGTCCAGGTCCTCGCCGCCCTGGCCGACGTCCACGGCGACGGCGATGACCTCGGCGCCCGTCTCCTCGGCGATCCAGCCGATGGCGACAGAGGTGTCCAGACCGCCCGAGTAGGCGAGTACGACGCGCTCGGTCACGGGATTCTCCTTACGGTGCATTCGGTGATGGAATAAGTATGCAAGCTCCCGCATGATTCGTCAACGTCCCTCCGGGTGGCGCGGCCCGCACCCCGCGCTCTCAAGGGGTGAAATGGCCGGTCCGGAGCGCGGAATCGGGCCGATAATCGACTTCATGGGACAGCGCTATGAACGCATAGAAGGCCGTATCCGGACATTCATCGAGCAACAGCCCGTCTTCTTCACCGCGACCGCCCCGCTGAGCGGCGACGGCCATGTCAACCTCTCCCCCAAGGGCCGCAGCGGCACCCTCGTCGTCATCGACGGGCTGACCCTGGCCTATCTGGACTTCGGAGGCAGCAGCGCGGAGACCGTCGCCCATCTCCGCGAGGAGGGGAACGGCAGGATCACCCTGATGTGGTGCGCCTTCTCCGGGCCGCCCAAGGTGCTGCGGGTGCACGGCCAGGGCGAGGCGGTCTTCCGGGACGATCCGCGCTGGGCGGAGCTGATCGGGCACTTCGCCGAGGTGGACGGGCCGAGCGCGCGGGCGATCGTGCTGGTGCGCGCCCGCCGGATCAGCGACGCCTGCGGCTTCGCGGTGCCGTTCATGACGTACGACGAGGAGCGGACGCAGCACGCCGAGCACTTCGCGCGGAAGACGGACGAGGAGTTCGCCGCGTACTGCGAGAAGAAGGAGCATCTGGGGGTGAGCCTGGACGGGCTGCCCGCGCTCCCGCTGCCGCTCCCGGCGCGCACCGTCTGACCGGACCCGGGCGCGCGTTCGGCCCGCACCCCGGAGCGGGGTGCGGGCCGAACGGCGTACGCGGACGCGGTCGCGTCGCGGTCGCGGGCTAGCGGTCCTTCTGGGCCAGCCCCAGCAGATGGTCGGCGAGCGCCTGCCCGCCGGTGGGGCCCCGGCTGATCAGCAGCAGGGTGTCGTCGCCCGCGATGGTGCCGAGGATGTCGTGCAGTTCGGCCTGGTCGATGGCCGAGGCGAGGAACTGCGCCGCCCCGGGGGGCGTACGCAGCACCACCAGATTGGCGGAGGCCTCCGCGGAGATCAGCAGCTCCCCGGAGAGCCGGCGCATCCGTTCCTCCTTCGCCGACTCGCCGAGAGGGGCCTGCGGGGTGCGGAAGCCGCCCTCGCTGGGCACCGCGTAGATCAGCTCGCCACCGGTGTTGCGGATCTTCACCGCGCCCAGCTCGTCGAGGTCCCGGGAGAGCGTCGCCTGGGTGACGTTCAGCCCGTTGTCCGCGAGGAGTTTCGCCAGCTGGCTCTGTGAGCGGACCGGCTGCCGGTTGAGGATGTCCACGATCCGACGGTGGCGGGCCATACGGGTCTGCGGTACCGCGGGCCCACCCTGCTCGGAGTCCTGCGCCTCGGTCATCGTCGTCTCATTCTCCGGTTAGTCCTGTCCCGTTCCGCTCGTAGACCGTGTCGAGAACCCCGGGCAGGGCCTGGAGAAACGCGTCCACGTCCGCCTCACCAATGATCAGCGGCGGCATCAGCCGTACGACATCGGGGGCCGGGGCGTTCACCAGGAAGCCGGCGTTCTGAGCCGCGAGCTGCACCTGAGGCGCGAGGGGCTCGTTGAGCACGATACCCAGCAACAGGCCGGCGCCGCGGACATGGGAGACCAGCTCGTGTCCGAGAGATTCCACTCCGTCCCGGATCTTCTCCCCCAGTCGTTTGACCTGGTCGAGCAGTCCACCGGCGGCGAGAGTGTCCAGAACGGCCAGTCCGGCGGCGCAGGCGACGGGGTTGCCGCCGAAGGTGGAGCCGTGGTGGCCGGGCTTCAGCAGCTCGGCGGCCGGGCCGAAGGCGAGCACCGCGCCGAGCGGCAGCCCGCCGCCCAGCCCCTTGGCGAGGGTGACCACATCGGCCTCGACGCCCTCGGCCTGGGCGGCGAACCAGTGGCCCGTCCGGCCGATGCCGGTCTGGACCTCGTCCAGGACCAGCAGGGTGCCGGTGGCCCGGGTGATCTCCCTGGCCGCCTCCAGATAGCCGGGGTCCGGGACGACCACACCGTTCTCGCCCTGGATCGGCTCCAGGATCACCAGCGCCGTCTCGGTGGTGACGGCGGCGCGCAGGGCCTCGGCGTCCCCGTAGGGAACATGGGTGACCTCGCCGGGCAGCGGCAGGAACGGATCCCGCTTGGCGGGCTGGCCGGTGAGGGCGAGCGCCCCCATGGTCCGGCCGTGGAAGCCCCCGGAGGTGGCGACCATGTGCGGACGCCCGGTCAGCCGGCCGATCTTGAAGGCGGCCTCATTGGCCTCCGCGCCCGAGTTGCAGAAGTAGGCCCGCCCCGGCCGGCCGGCCAGCTGGATCAGCCGCTCGGCGAGGGCGAGGGGCGGCTCGGCGGCGTACAGATTGGAGACATGGCCGAGGGAGGCGATCTGCCGGGAGACGGCCTCCACCACGGCGGGGTGGCCGTGGCCCAGCGCGTTCACGGCGATGCCGCCGACGAAATCGGTGTACGTGACACCGTCGGCGTCCCGGACGCGGGCGCCCTCGCCGCCGACCAGGGTGAGCGACGGGGTGCCGTAGTTGTCGGCCATCACTCCGCGCCAGCGCTGGGCGAACTCCTGGTTGCTCATCATTTCCCCTCGGTGACGGACCGGTCGTCGGGCACGACCATGGTGCCGATGCCCTCGTCGGTGAAGATCTCCAGCAGGATCGAGTGCGGCACCCGGCCGTCGATCACCCTGGCGGTGTTGACCCCGTTGCGGACGGCGAAGAGACAGCCCTCCATCTTGGGGACCATCCCGCTGGAGAGATCCGGAAGCAGCTTCTCCAGCTGGGTGGCGGTGAGCCTGCTGATCACCTCGTCGCTGTGGGGCCAGTCCTCGTAGAGGCCCTCGACATCGGTGAGCACCATCAGGGTCTCCGCGCCAAGCGCCGCAGCGAGAGCCGCAGCCGCCGTATCAGCATTGACGTTGTAGACATGGCCGTCGTCCTCCGCACGGGCGATGGAGGAGATGACCGGGATCCGGCCGTCCTCCAGCAGCGCCTTCACGGCGCCGGTGTCGATCCTGGTCACCTCGCCGACCCGGCCGATGTCGACCGGCACGCCGTCGATGAGCGGCTGGTGCTTGGTCGCGGTGATGGTGTGGGCGTCCTCGCCGGTGAGACCGACGGCGAGCGGCCCGTGCTGGTTGAGCAGCCCGACCAGCTCGCGCTGGACCTGTCCGGCCAGCACCATCCGTACGACGTCCATCGCCTCGGGCGTGGTGACCCGAAGCCCCGCCTTGAACTCGCTGACCAGGCCCTGCTTGTCGAGCTGGGCGCTGATCTGCGGGCCGCCGCCGTGGACGACGACCGGCTTGAGGCCGGCGTGGTGGAGAAAGACGACGTCCTGGGCGAAGGCCGCCTTCAGATCCTCGTCGATCATGGCGTTGCCGCCGAACTTCACCACCACGGTCTTGCCCTGGTGACGGGTCAGCCAGGGCAGCGCCTCGATGAGGATCCGGGCCTTCGGCAGCGCGGTGTGCTTGCGCGCGGGGGTCTGGGGGCCGCTCATGAGCTGTACGCGCTGTTCTCGTGGACGTAGTCGGCGGTGAGGTCGTTGGCCCAGATGACGGCGGAGGCGGAGCCGGCCGAGAGGTCCGCGGTGATCCGCACCTCGCGGTAGCGCATGTCCACCAGGTCCCGGTCCTCGCCGACGCTGCCCGCGCGGCAGACCCACACATCGTTGATCGCGACATTGAGCCGGTCGGGCTCGAAGACGGCCTTGGTGGTGCCGATGGCGGAGAGCACCCGGCCCCAGTTGGGGTCCTCCCCGTGGATCGCGCACTTGAGGAGGTTGTTGCGGGCGATCGAGCGGCCGACCTCGACGGCGTCGTCCTCGGTGGCCGCGCCCACGACCTCGATGCGGATGTCCTTGGACGCGCCCTCGGCGTCGCCGATGAGCTGACGGGCGAGATCGTCGCAGACGGCCCGGACGGCCTCGGCGAACGCGGCCTCCTCGGGGACCGTCCCGGACGCGCCGGAGGCGAGCAGCAGCACGGTGTCGTTGGTGGACATGCAGCCGTCGGAGTCCACCCGGTCGAAGGTGGTGCGGGTGGCCTCGCGCAGCGCCCGGTCCAGGGCGGGGCTGTCGACATCGGCGTCGGTGGTGAGCACGACGAGCATGGTGGCGAGCCCGGGGGCGAGCATTCCGGCCCCCTTGGCCATGCCGCCGACGGTCCAGCCCTCGCCCTGGCGGACGGCGGTCTTGTGAACGGTGTCGGTGGTCTTGATGGCGATGGCGGCCTTCTCGCCGCCGTACGGGGAGAGCTCGCCCGCCGCCTTCTCGATGCCCGGCAGCAGCTTGTCCATGGGGAGGAGCAGGCCGATGAGACCGGTGGAGGCGACGGCGATCTCGCCCGCGCTGTGGTCCCCCAGGACCTCGGCGGCCTTCTCGGCGGTGGCGTGGGTGTCCTGGAAGCCCTGCGGGCCGGTGCAGGCGTTGGCCCCGCCGGAGTTCAGGACGACGGCGCCGACCGTGCCGCCCTTGAGGACCTGCTCGGACCAGAGGACCGGGGCCGCCTTGACGCGGTTGGAGGTGAAGACGCCCGCGGCGGCGCGGCGGGGACCGTTGTTGACCACGAGGGCCAGGTCCGGGTTGCCGTTCTCCTTGATTCCGGCGGCGATGCCCGCCGCCGTGAATCCTTGCGCTGCCGTGACGCTCACGGTGCCACTCCGATCGTTGAGAGTCCTGTGGTCTCGTCGAGGCCCAGGGCGATGTTCATGCTCTGCACCGCGCCGCCGGCGGTGCCCTTGGTCAGGTTGTCGATGGCGCTGATCGCGATGATCCGGCGGGCGCTCTCGTCGTACGCGACCTGGATCTGCGCGGCGTTGGAGCCGTACACGGACGCGGTCGCGGGCCACTGCCCCTCGGGGAGCAGCCGGACGAAGGGCTCGTCGGCGAGGGCCTTCTCATAGGCGGCCCGTACGTCCGCCGCCGTGACGCCCGGCCTCGCCCTCGCGGAGCAGGTGGCGAGGATGCCGCGCGCCATGGGGGCGAGGGTCGGGGTGAAGGAGACCGTGACCCGCTCCCCCGCCACCGCGCTCAGGTTCTGGATCATCTCGGGGGTGTGCCGGTGGCCGCCGCCCACGCCGTACGGGCTCATCGAACCCATCACCTCGGAGCCCAGCAGATGCGCCTTGGGCGTCTTGCCCGCGCCGGAGGTGCCGGAGGCGGCCGTGATCACGGCCTCGGGCTCGGCGATGTCCGCCGCGTACGCCGGGAAGAGCGCCAGCGAGACGGCGGTCGGGTAGCACCCGGGCACCGCGATCCGCCTGGACCCCGCCAGCGCGCCCCGCGCGCCCGGCAGCTCGGGGAGGCCGTAAGGCCAGGTCCCCGCGTGCTCCGAGCCGTAGAACCTCTCCCAGTCCGCGGCGTCCGCCAGCCGGAAGTCCGCCCCCATGTCGATGACGAGGACATCCTCGCCGAGCCGCTCGGCCACGGCGGCCGACTGCCCGTGCGGCAGCGCGAGAAACACGACGTCGTGCCCCGCCAGCACCTCGGCCTCGGTGGGCTCCAGCACCCGGCCGGCCAGCGGCGTCAGATGCGGCTGAAGTCCGCCGAGCGCCTGCCCGGCGTTTGAATGGCCGGTGAGCGCGCCGATCTCGACCCCGGGATGCCCCAGAAGCAGCCGGAGCACCTCCCCGCCCGCATAGCCGCTCGCGCCCGCCACTGCTGCTCGTACCGCCATCGAACCCTCCTTGTCGACGGCATGACTATACGCAGCACCGCACTTTTATGCAATGGAGTCCTGAGGGGACCGCGGACCGGGGAGGATCCGTCATCGCGCGTCGCGCAGCTGAAGAAGGTACGCCGCGGTCAGCGCGACGGCACGGTCCGCGTCCCGCGACAGCTCCACGAGGGCGTCCGACGCCCTCACCCCGGGGATGTCCCCCAGCGCCTGGGTCAGCCGTCCGCGCGCGGGCGCCTTGGCGGTGTCGTGGGCGAGGCGGTCGACGAGCCCCGCCGCGATCCGGTCCGCCGTCGCGGTGTCGCCCGCCAGCACGCTCAGCGCATCGGCCGCACCGGTGTCGTTCCCGCCCTCCACGATCATGTCGATGAGCGTCGGGACCGCATCGGCCGCACCACGCGCCCCGAGCACCAGAGCCGCATGCCCGCGGACCGTGAGGTCGTCGTGGGCGAGGGCGTCCCGCAGGTGCGCGGCGGCCTCGTCGCCGGGCATCTCGGCGAGGGACTGGACGGCGCGCTCCCGCACCGCGGCCACCGGTGAGCCGAGGCCCTTGGCCAGCAGTGCCGTGCCGCGGTCGCCCGAGCGCGCCAGCGCCCAGCGAAGGGCCCCGGCGACATTGGGCTCCTTCTCGGTCAGTACCGCCTCGACCAGGGCCTCCACCGGGACCGGAACCTCGTCGACCGAGGAGAGGGCCGCGCGCTGGCGCACATCGGCGCTCTTCGACCCCAGCGCCTGGAGGAGCGAGACGACCTGGAGGGCGCCCTCCCAGTCGGCGGGGTCAGCGGCATCGATCCGGCGCAGCCGCGTGAGCAGCTCGGTCTCCGCCGCGATGCGTTCGCGCGTCTGCCGGATGAGGTCGTCGACGAGCGCCGAGGGCGTGAAACCGGGATCGTCGAGCGCGCGCCCGGCCTCGCGCAGCGACAGCCCCAGCGAGCGCAGGCTCTCGATGTGGAAGATCCGCCGGATGTCCTCCCCGGAGTACTCCCGGTAGCCGGAGCCGGAACGGCCCGAAGGCCGCACCAGGCCGAGCGACTCGTAATGCCGGAGCATGCGGGCACTGACCCCGGACCGTCGCGCCACCTCACCGATCAACACGTCCCGATCATCCCTCCTGACCCCATCCGTCGAGGGCCACTACGCGCTTCGCCTCCTCGATCGCGGACTCGAATCCGGTGTCCGGGTCGCGCAGCAGCCGCTGTGTCGCCAGCGCATGCGCGCGGGTGCCCGGGCCGGGAGCCGTCGTCGCGGCGAGAAGAGCCGGCGCGATCACTTCCCCCAGCCCGACCAGCGCCCGGCTGAGACTCAGCTGCGTCTCCCGCCCGCCGCGCCCGAGCTGCGTCGCCAGCACCGCCGCCAGCGCGACCTCCTCGCCCTCCGGCACCAGCACGACCACGGCCCGCCAGGCGCTCCGCGCCACCTCGTCGTCGGCGTCGGACAGCAGCGCCCCCGTGACCGCCGGCCACGCCCGCCGGTCCCCGATCTTGGACAGCGTGTGCAGCGCCTGGCTCCGCGCCTGCACCCGCTCCGAGCGGACCTCGCGGAGCAGCTCGGGAAGCGTCAAGGACACCGGATGGCGGGTGAGCGCCCAGGTCAGCATGTCGCGGACGAAGAACTCCGGCTCGACCGCGCACCGCTCGACCAGCTTGCCGACGAAGCCCGGGTCGGGCGTCGTGCCGACCGCCAGCGCGGCCCGCAGCCGCACGGACGGACGACCGTCCTCCAGCCCCCGAAGCGCCGCTCGTACCGCATCCGCTCGTACCGCGTCCGTGTCCTGTCGCGTGGCCGTCATCGAAACCACCTCCTCGGCAAGGAGTGAAGACCCTGTCATCGTGTCAAGGTCAAGCGGCTTCGCCGTGCCGCCCGCCGACCGATCCCCGGGCGCGGAAAATGCCGCTGCCGCCGCCCGGAACGATCTCTAGGCTGAGCGCATGAGCCATGGGAAAACCTCGTACGTCTGTCTCCCCTGCCGGGCCTCGTACAAGCAGCCCCACGACCCCGCGAGAGCGCGGACGTGCCCGCGCTGCGCGGAACCGATGATCCACGCGGGTTCGGCGTTCGCCACGCCCCGGCGACGGGACACCGCGGCATGGCGGAGCCTCACCGTGCTGCTGAACGCCGGCGTGGGCTTCCACAAGAGCTGCTGCGGCGGCCCCGGGTACCGGCCCCGGACGCCGCGCGAGGTGCGCGAGCGGCTGACGTACGCGCGGCGCGGCGGCGAGCCGGCCGCCAAGGCGCTGGTGCGGTGGGACGTGCCATGACGGAGCGGTGACCGCGGGCCGCCGCGCCGGACCCCGCGAGGCTGCCCGAGAACGACGGAGGCCGGGCCGCCGGCGGTCCTCACCGAGGTGGTGGGGACCGCCCGCGGTCCGGCCGGTGTCGTACGGGGAGTACGGGAGGTGCGGGAGGCGCTGGGGCGCTTCCGGTGGATCAGGAGCGCGGGGTGCGGGACTGCTCGGCCCGCTCGGCGTTCTTCTCCTTGATGCGGACCGCTTCCTTGCGGACCTCGGCCTGGGTGGCGCGCTCCTTCTGGAGCCACTCGGGGCTGTCCTTCTTCAGCGCGTCGATCTGTTCCGTGGTGAGGGGCTCGGTGACGCCGCCGCGGGCGAGACCCGCGATGGAGACGCCGAGCTTGGCCGCGACGACCGGGCGGGGGTGCGGGCCGGTGCGGCGCAGCTCCTGGAGCCACTCGGGCGGGTCGGTCTGCAGCGCGTTCAGCTCGCTGCGCGAGACGACGCCCTCCTGGAACTCGGCGGGGGTGGCCTCAAGGTACACACCCAGCTTCTTCGCCGCGGTGGCGGGCTTCATCGTCTGGGCGGTCTGGTGCGACTTCATGCTGTCAAGGGTATCGAGCGTGTGCGCCGCCGCCGACCACGACCGGTTAACCTGGCGGGGTGACAGGCTCGGAAACATCCCCTTCGTTCCGGCTGGCGTATGTCCCGGGGGTCACGCCCACGAAGTGGGTGCGGATCTGGAACGAGCGGCGGCCCGACGTCCCCCTGATCCTCACCGCGGTGACCGCGGCCGAGTCCTTCGGCGTGCTGAGGAGCGGCGGCGCGGACGCCGGTTTCGTACGGATGCCGGTCGACCGGGACGATCTCAGCGCGATCCCGCTGTACACCGAGACGACGGTGGTCGTGGTCCCGAAGGACCACGTCGTGGCGGCGGTGGAGGAGATCGCGGCCGAGGATCTGGCCGAGGAGATCGTGCTGCACCCCCTCGACGACACCCTCGGCTGGGAGCGGCTGCCCGGAAAGCCCGCGCTGGAGCGCCCCGCCACCACGGCGGACGCCGTCGAGCTGGTGGCGGCGGGCATCGGCGTGCTCGTCGTGCCGCAGTCGCTGGCCCGGCTGCACCACCGCAAGGACCTCACCTACCGGCCGGTCTCCGGCACCCCCGAATCGCGGATCGCGCTGTCCTGGCCGCAGGAGGCGACCACCGAGCTGGTGGAGGACTTCATCGGGATCGTCCGGGGGCGGACCGTCAACAGCTCCCGCGGCCGGCCGACCCCGCCGCAGCCGAAGGACAAGCGCGCGGAGAAGACCGGCGGCCGGGGCAGGCCCGGATCCGGCGGCAAGAGCGCCGGGGGCAAGAACCCGCGCGGCGGCGCGGGCGGCGGTGCCAAGGGCGGCAAGGGTGTCCGGGGCGGCTCCGGCGGGGCCAAGGCCGCCGCCAAGCGCGGAAAGCCCCGCCGCAGGCCCTAGGTTCGTACTCCTCACCGGGGCCGTCGGCGACCGCCGGCCACACCACAGCGGTACGCGTGACCCGGCGGCGGATGTCCGCCGAGCCGGGACCCAGCACGGGGAGCAGGGCCGCTGTCGGCGGCGGGCTTCCCGCCGGCAGAAAGAGATCAGCGTGACCTCCCTTCGCGATCAGGCCCTTCTGTTCCGCTCGCTGCATGTGCCCGGCACACCGCTGGTGCTGCCCAATGTCTGGGACGCGGCCGGCGCGCGCCTCGTGGCGGAGGCCGGGGCCGCCGCGGTGGCCACCACGAGTGCGGGGGTCGCGTGGTCCCTGGGGGCCGCCGACGGCGATGCGCTGGAGCGTGGGGACGCGCTCGCTCTCATCGCCCGTGTCGCCGCCTCGGTGAGCCTTCCGGTCACCGCCGACATCGAGAGCGGTTTCGGCGCGACGCCCGAGGAACTGGCGGACACCGTCCGCGGGGTGCTCGCCGCCGGAGCCGTCGGCATCAATCTGGAGGACTCCCTCCGCGAGGGCCCGCTCCCCCTGCGTACGGCCGCCGGCCAGGCCGCCCGGATCGCCGTCGTACGGGCCGTCGCGGACGCGGCGGACGTGCCGCTCTTCGTCAACGCGCGGATCGACACCCACCGGGTACGGGCCGAAAGGCCCGATTCCTGGCTCGCGGAGACCCTCGACCGGGCGCGGGCCTACGCGGACGCGGGCGCGGACGGGGTGTTCGTGCTCGGGAACCTCGACCGGGCGACCGTCGCCGCGCTGGTCGAGGGGGTGCCGCTGCCGCTGAATCTGGCCACCGGGCCGGGCGCGCTCCCGGTGCCCGCGCTGGCGGAACTCGGCGTGGCGCGGGTCAGCGCCGGCTCCACGATCGCCGAGGCCGCCTACGCCCTGGTCGCGCGCGCCGCACGGGAACTGCTCACGTCCGGCACCGCCACCGCGCTCGCCGGCGGCCTCGACTACGGCTCGTTCAACTCCACGATGGCCGGCCGCCCGGGCGGACCCGGGCGGGCCTAGGGCCTGCCGTTCGTTCGGATCAGGCGGGGTCGGGGTGGTAGCTGCCCGCCTTGTAGTCGGCGAAGAGGGTGTACTCCACGGTGGCGGGGGCGCCGGTCCTCCCGGTGGCGTCCTTCTCCACCGGTTCGAGGTTCACCAGGGCGTACTCGCTGTAGCCGTCGAAGTCACCGGGACCGTCGGCGACTCCGATGTGGATGGGCGTGTCGTCCGGCAGGTTCACGAGGGCTTCCCGGAGCCGCCCCGCAGTCCACACCGCGGGGGCGTGGTCGAAAGTGTCAGCCATGGCGCGAGGCTACCGACGACCCGGCCGGGAAGCGCGCTCCCGCGCCGGTCGCCGCCGACCCCTGACGAAGTCACCCGTGTGCCCGTGCGCGGTCGCCGGAGGATTTCAAGGATTCCCGGAAAAAGTTTCCGGCGGCTGTCGATCCGGCCCTCTCCCGTTCGACATACCCGTGAGAGGCGGGGAGAGGCCCCGCCCGAGGAACCCGAGCACCCCGAGCACCCCAAGGAGAGTCACCGTGCCGCGCTTTCTGACGATGATCCGTGTCGACGAGACGAACACCACCGAGGAGGGCCTCAGCCCCGAGTGCACCGAGCGCATGGGGGTGCTGCTGGAGGAGATCACCAAGGCCGGGGTGATGCTGGACACCGCGGCGCTCACCCCCTCCGCCGAGGGGACCAGGGTGACCTGGTCCGGGGGCCGGATCAGCCACACCGACGGGCCCTTCACCGAGGCGAAGGAGGTCGTCGGCGGCTACTCGATCATCCAGGCCGAGAACAAGGCCGAGGCCGTGAAGTGGGCCAGGCGGTTCCTTGAGGTGCACGACGAGCACCTGACCGTCACCGCCGAGGTCCGCGAGATCGCCGAAGGCTGATCCGGCGGGGTCAGGACCGGATCCGGCGGGATCCGGACCCGACCCGAACCGGCTCGCCCGACCCGGCCCCCGCCCCGCGCGCACCGCGCCCGGGGCAGGGGGGCGCGGTCAGCCGTTGAGGAGCGGGGCCAGCCGCTCCCAGTCGGCGAGGGGGAAGCCCGCCTGCGTCTCGCCGCGGCGGAAGGACGCGAGGGTGTCCCCGTCCCACATCTGCACCGCGAGCTGGTCCGCCCCGGCGTCCCGGAAGGCCTGGAGCCGGGCGGCTATCGTCTCGTCGTCGCCCCAGGCCACCAGCTCGTCGACCAGCCGGTCGCTGCCGCCCCCGGCCACGTCGTCCTCGGTGAACCCGGAACGCAGCCAGTTGTTCACATAGTTGGGCAGGGTGAGATAGAACGCCAGCCCGGCCCGGGCTATCTCCCTGGCCCTGCCGGGGTCGCTCTCCGCCACCACGCTCACCTCCGGCACCAGCAGCCGGTCCGCGCCCAGCGCCGCACGGGCGGCACGGGTGTGCTCGGGCGTCACCAGATACGAGTGCGCTCCCGCCGTACGCTCCCTGGCCAGGTCCAGCATCCGGGGCCCGAGGGCGGCGAGCAGCCGCTTCCCGGCGGGCACCGGCGGCGAGGCGGCGTCGAGACCGTCGAGGAACTCCGCCGTCCGGGCGACCGGCCTGGCGTAGACGCCGGCCCCGGCGCCCTCCACGACCGGCGCGTGGCTGACCCCGATGCCGAGGAGCAGCCGCCCGTCGTGGGCGGCGGTCAGCTCCGCGTACCGCTCGGCGACCGTCTTCGGGTCGTTCATCCAGAGATTGAGGATCCCGGTGGCCACGGTGATCCGGCCGGTCGCGGAGAGCAGCGCCGACAGCCGGTCGAAGAGGCCCTTCCCGTCCACGTCGGGCAGCCAGACCGAGGCGTAGCCCAACTCCTCCGCGCGTACCGCCGCCGCCACGGCCTCGTCCGTCCCAGCGAACCGAAGTCCCGAACTCCACAGTCCCGTACCGCCTGTTGACATCGTCATGACCGTCAGCCTAATCGTGATCGGCAGCGGTTCCCGGGGGCTCGGCCGTTCACCGGCCGGCGGAATGTCCGAGTACTAGTGTTCCGATGGCCGGGCCGGGCGGCGGAGAGAGGGGAGCGGGAAATGGTGTCCCAAGGAGGCACGGGGCGGTGGGCCGGCGGCGGACCGGTTCGGGGGCGGGGGCGGGGGCGGGGCCGAGGTCGGGTTCGGGTTCGGGTTCGGGGTTTCCGAGGGGCGCGGGGCTGAGGATGTCCGATCTCGGTTTCTACGGACCCGCGGTGCTGGGCGGTCTCGCGTTCCTCCTCCGATTACCCGGTCTGCTCAGAGCGCCCCGGGATCCGCTGCTGCGCGCGGTCGCGGCGCTGCTGCTGACGGGGTGGGGGGTGTTCTTCTTCGGCGCGATACCGACGATCTCGACGGTCAACGATCTCACCGGGGTGCCGAACTTCTCCGCGCCGCTGGTCTATACGATCCTGACCGCCTTCAGCGGCTCGTGCATCGTCCTGATCATCAACTGGCGGGGCGGCCCGCCGGAGCGGATCAGACGGGCCACCTACTGGTGCGTCGGGGTCTACTCCCTGGTCTGTGTGGCGCTGTTCGTGCTCTTCGCGCTGGGCAGCGCGCCCGTCGAGCGGCTGCGCGACCTGGACACGTACTACGCCACCACGCCGTACATCCGCGAGATGATCGTGCTCTATCTGGTGGCGCACACCGTGTCGGCGATCATCATGACGCTGCTGTGCCGGCGCTGGTCCCGCGATGTGAGCGGGGTGCTGCGCGCGGGGCTCTTCCTGATGGTCGCCGGGTATCTGCTCACGCTGGTGTACGACGTGTGCAAGTTCGCCGCCGTCGGGGCCAGATGGGCGGGCCTCGACTGGGACGGTCTGAGCACGGACGTGGCCCGGCCGCTGGCGTCGGCCGCCTCCTTCCTGATCGCGACCGGCCTGGGGCTGCCGCTGGTGGTGCAGCGGCTGGTCGGGCCGTGGCGGGACTGGCGTCGCCATCGACGGCTGGGGCCGCTGTGGCGGCTGTTGAGCGGGGTGAGCGCGGCGCGGCCCAGTGTGGTGATCTCCCCGCTCTCCTCGGTGGGGGTACGGCTGCTCCAGCGGGAGTCCGACATCCACGACGGGCTGCTCACGCTCAATCCGTACTTCGACCCGGACGTCCGGGCCCGGGCGCTCGGCAGGGCGCTGGCCCGCGGGGCCCGTCCGGCGGAGGCGGAGGCCGAGGGCGGGGCGGCCATGGTGGTCGCCGCGCTCGGGGCGCTGCGCGCCGACCCCGAGCAGCTCGTCATCGCCGATTCCCGGGGCGGCCAGGAGGGCGCGGGGTACGAGCCGCTCGATCTGGTGCGCGTCTCCCGGGCGCTGCTCCGCGCCGGCACGGCGGCGGGCCCGGGGGCGGAGCGGGGCACGGGCCGGGGAGCGGTGCGGAGAGCGGGCGGCGGGCGGCCCGACCGGCTGCCGGAGGGCTGAGCGATCATGGACCGATGATTGTTGATCTTCGCTCGGCCCGGGGCCCGGCCGCCGGGTCGCACGCCGTTGAACCGTACGCCGCCGAACCGCCGTTCACCGGGATGCCATCCGCCCGGCCGAGGACGGCCACCGCCACCGCCACCGCCCCCGTACCCGACCCCGTACCGGTTTCCCTCTCCGTCACCCGACCATCCCCCGCCGAAGAAGCCCGCCCCCGGGCGGCCTGGTAGAGAGCAGGCACACATGACCGACCTCAAGAGAGTTTGTGCGGACGCGCGCGGTCGCCGGGCAGTCGTCATCGGCGGCGGGCTGGCGGGCATGCTGACGGCGGCGGCGCTGCGCGGTCTGGTGGACGAGATCCGTGTGATCGAGAGCGATGAGCTGCCGGACGGTCCGCTCCCCCGCCGGGGGCTGCCCCAGGCCGGCCATGTGCATCTGCTGTGGAGCGGCGGGGTCCGCGCGGCGGAGGAGCTGCTGCCCGGGGTGACCCGCAGATGGCTGGCCGCGGGCGCGCGGCGGATACCCGTCCCGACCGGGATGGTCGGTCTCAGTCCGCAGGGCTGGTACCGCCGCTGGCGGCGCGAGACCCACTTCCTGATCGCGTGCAGCCGCGATCTGCTGGACGCGGTGGTGCGCGAACAGGTGCTGGAGGACCGGGCGGTACAGGTGGTGCAGCGCACCCGGGCGGAGGGTCTCGTCGGCACGGCGACACGTGTCACCGGTGTCCGGGTACGGGGAGCCGACGGCGTACGGAGGGTGCTGGAGGCCGACTTCGTGGTGGACGCGAGCGGGCGCGGCTCCCGGGCCCCGCAGTTCCTGGCGGAGCTGGGGGTGGGCCCCCCGGCCGGGCGGACGGTCGATCTGGGGCTGGTGTACGCGAGCCGTGTCTTCCGCGCGCCCCCGGGGGCGGAGGAGTTCCCCGTGGTCAGTGTGCAGGCCGACGCGCGGGCCGGCCGCCCGGGGCGGAGCGCGGCGATCCTGCCCATCGAGGGGGGCCGCTGGCTGGTGACCAACTCCGGGACCCGGGGCGGTGAGCCCACCGACCGCGCCGAGGACTTCGAGGGCTTCGCCCGGAGTCTGCGCCACCCGGTGGTCGGGGAGCTGATCTCGCATCTGGAGCCGCTGGGCGGGGTGACGATCAACCGCAGCACCCGCAATCGGCGTCAGTTCTTCGAGAAGGTCAAGGAGTGGCCGGAGCGGTTCGTCGTGATCGGCGACGCGGTGGCGACCTTCAACCCGGTGTACGGGCACGGCATGTCGGTGGCCGCCCAGAGCGCGGCCGCCCTGCGCGAGCACGCCTCTGAGCACGGTCTCGCCGCGCCCCGGCTCGCCCGGCGGGTGCAGCACTCGGTGGCCCGGCGGGTCTCGGCGGCCTGGGATCTGGCGACGGGCCAGGACGTCTTCTTCCCCGGCGTGCGGGGCGGCTCCCCCAGCCGGACCGACCGGGTGCTCGCGCGGTATGTGGACCGGCTGGTCAAGACGTCCACCGGGAGCTTCCTGATGACGAAGGAGTTCACCGACGTCACCTCGCTGGAGGCCCCGCTGCGCACCCTCGTCAAGCCCCGGGTGCTGCTGGCCGCCGCGGTCGGTCCCCGGCATCCACCGCTGGACGGGCCGCCGCTGACCGAGGAGGAACTCGCCGCCGTCACCGCGGCCGGCGCGGGCCGGGCCGGGGGGTGAGGCCGGGCGCGCCGGGAGTGGGGGGCCGGGCGGTGCGGGGCCGCGCGGCGGGTTCAGAGCAGGCTCTTCGCGTCCTCGGCGGAGGGGACCGTGCCGAGGCTGAACTCGTGCAGATCGCCGAAGACCTCGATCCTTCGCGACTGGTCGATGCCGCCCACGGAGAGCGGCTCGAAGCCCGCCGCCCGGACGAGACGGGCCACCGCCCTGCCGGCGGCCTCGTCGTCGGTCGCGTAGAAGCCCACCGCGCGGTCCGGGGTGCGGTGGGAGAGCTTGTCGAGGGATTCCGCGCCGAGGGTGCCGAAGGCCTTGACCAGCCGGGCCCCTTCGGGGAGCAGGGCGGCGACGACGCTTCCGGAGGACTGGTCCTCGGGGATCGTCTTGACGAATCCGCCCTTGCCGTCGGGGGCGATCGGGTTCGAGGGGTCGACAATGATCCGGCCGTTCAGCCGCTCGCCGTACTCCGCGATCAACTCCTTGATCGTCTCGAACCAGACGGCGAGGACGAGGACGTCCGCGCCGGCCACCGCCCGGTCGGTGGTGACCGGGGTCGCCCCGGTGCCGAGCCGGGCGGCCAGCTCGCGCGCTTTGGCCTCGTCGCGGCCCGCCACGAGGACGGGCTCGCCTCCCCGGGTCAGATTCGCGGCCAGCCGCGAGCCGATGTTCCCGGTGCCCACAATCGCTGTCGTCATGGCTCCAGTGGAACAACCCGGCGGATCCCGGGCGCGGCGGGCACGCCATCCGGGTGAGGGCCCCTCGCGTACCCCCCCCCCGGCCCGGCACGGGCGGCCCGGCACACGGGCGCGCCCCGGCCGGTGGGTTCACCGGCCGGGGCGCGCTTCGCTGCTCCGTGCTCACGCGGGGCGGCTCACCGCCCCGGGGCCCGCTCGATTCAGCCGAGCGAGGCGATGGCCTGGTTGAAGGCCGCCGACGGGCGCATGACGGCCGCGGCCTTGGCCGGGTCGGGCTGGTAGTAGCCGCCGATGTCGACCGGGGAGCCCTGGACCGCGATCAGCTCGGCCACGATGGTCTCCTCCTGCTCGGAGAGCGTCTTGGCGAGCGCCGCGAACGCCTCCGCGAGCTGGGCGTCGTCGCTCTGCCCGGCCAGCTCCTGCGCCCAGTACAGCGCGAGGTAGAAGTGGCTGCCGCGGTTGTCGATGCCACCGAGGCGACGGCTGGGCGACTTGTCCTCGTTGAGGAAGGTGGCCGTGGCCCGGTCCAGGGTGTCCGCGAGGACCTGGGCGCGCGCGTTGCCCGTGGTCTGGGCGAGGTGCTCGAAGCTGACCGCGAGGGCGAGGAACTCGCCCAGGCTGTCCCAGCGCAGGTAGTTCTCCTTGACCAGCTGCTGGACGTGCTTGGGCGCGGAGCCTCCCGCGCCGGTCTCGAAGAGGCCGCCGCCGTTCATCAGCGGGACGACGGAGAGCATCTTGGCGCTGGTGCCCAGCTCCAGGATGGGGAAGAGGTCGGTGAGGTAGTCACGCAGCACATTGCCGGTGACCGAGATGGTGTCCTCGCCGCGGCGGATCCGCTCCAGGGAGAAGTTGATCGCGTCGACCGGGGCCTTGATCTCGATCTGGAGACCCTCGGTGTCGTGCTCGGGCAGGTACTCCCGGACCTTGGCGATGAGGCTCGCGTCGTGGGCGCGGCCCTCGTCCAGCCAGAAGACGGCCGGGACGCCGGTCGCGCGGGCGCGGGTCACGGCGAGCTTGACCCAGTCCTTGATCGGGGCGTCCTTGGTCTGGCACATGCGCCAGATGTCGCCCTCGCCCACCGCGTGCTCCAGCACGGTCTCGCCCGCGCCGTTCAGGACGCGCACGGTGCCGGCGGCGGGGATCTCGAAGGTCTTGTCGTGGCTGCCGTACTCCTCGGCCTTCTGCGCCATCAGACCGACGTTGGGGACCGAGCCCATGGTGGCGGGGTCGTACGCGCCGTTCGCGCGGCAGTCCTCGATGGCGGCCTGGTAGATGCCGGCGTAGCTGCTGTCGGGGATGACGGCGAGGGTGTCGGCCTCCTTGCCGTCGGGGCCCCACATGTGGCCGGAGGTGCGGATCATCGCCGGCATGGAGGCGTCGACGATGACATCGCTCGGCACGTGCAGGTTGGTGATGCCGCGGTCCGAGTCGACCATCGCGAGCGCGGGGCCCTCGGCCAGCTCGGCCTCGAAGGACGCCTTGACGGCCGCGCCCTCGGGGAGGGAGTCCAGGCCCTTGAGGATGCCGCCGAGCCCGTCGTTGGGGCTGAGGCCGGCGGCGGCGAGCGCGGCGCCGTGCGCGGCGAAGGTCTTCGGGAAGAAGACGCGCACCACATGGCCGAAGATGATCGGGTCGGAGACCTTCATCATCGTGGCCTTGAGGTGGACGGAGAAGAGCACGCCCTCGTCCTTGGCGCGGGCCACCTGGGCCGCCAGGAACTCGCGCAGCGCGGCGACGCGCAGCACGGAGGCGTCCACGACCTCGCCCGCGAGGACGGGGACCGACTCGCGCAGCACGGTGGTGGTGCCGTCGGCGGCGGTCAGCTCGATGCGGAGCGAGTCCGCCCCGGCGAGGACGGCCGACTGCTCGGTGGAGCGGAAGTCGTCGGCGGTCATGTGGGCGACGTTGGTCTTGGACTCGGGGGTCCAGGCGCCCATGCGGTGCGGGTGGGTCTTGGCGTAGTTCTTGACCGACGCGGGGGCGCGGCGGTCGGAGTTGCCCTCGCGCAGCACCGGGTTGACGGCGCTGCCCTTGACCTTGTCGTAGCGGGCGCGAACGTCGCGGTCCTCGTCGGTCTTCGGGTCGTCCGGGTAGTCCGGCAGCGCGTAACCCTGCTCCTGGAGTTCCGCGACGGCGGCCTTCAGCTGCGGGATCGAGGCCGAGATGTTCGGCAGCTTGATGATGTTGGCGCCGGGGGTCTTGGCCAGCTCGCCCAGCTCGGCGAGTGCGTCCTCGATGCGCTGGCTCTCCTCGAGGTACTCGGGGAAGCCGGCGATGATCCGTCCCGCGAGGGAGATGTCACGGCTCTCCACCGTGACCCCGGCCGTCGAGGCGTAGGCCTCGACCACGGGCAGGAACGAGTGCGTGGCCAGCGCTGGGGCCTCGTCGGTGTGCGTGTAGATGATGGTCGAGTCAGTCACCGGGTGCTCCGCTCCACGTCTGCAACATTGCTCGACATCAAGATATCTCGTCCGCACCCCCCTCTCGAAAGGGCCCTCCCTCCCGGGGGCTCCCGACCGCCCCCGCCCGGGCGCGGCGGGGGCGGTCGGGCCGGCGGCCGGGTCGGTCGGGGCCGGTCAGGCCTCCACGGTGACCTTCTCCGGGGTGAGACCGGCGGTGAAGTGGACGGCGGGCCAGTAGCCGTCGAGGAAGTGCTCCTCGTCGACCTCCTCGTAGTGGAGCGCGAAGGCTCCCGAGGGGCCGATCACCACGGTGGTCGGGTTCATCGAGGCCAGGAAGGCGGCGGCCTCCTCGGCGCTCTCGTCGCCCTCGGCCCCCCACGCCCACAGGAACGCGGTCGCCTCCTCGCTCAGCCGGGCGAAGGCCGCGAGCACCGCCCGGGCCTGCGGCAGCAGCGCCGCGACCGTCTCGCGGTCGGCGTCCTCGAAGCTCAGGGACACCTGCCGGCCGGCCGCCGGGACGGTCACGTACCGCTGTCGCAGGATGTCGTCCACGCCGAAGCCCGCGACGGTCCGCCCCGCCCCGGTGTTCTCACGGTCGTTCATCTGTGCCGGCTCCTCGCTCTCGCCGTCTTCTCGCGGCCTCTCGCGCGCAGGGTGTCACACCGGGGAGCGCGGCCAGCAGCTGGACGGCGGCGGCGGTGAGCAGCGCGCCCGGCAGCGACCACAGGGCGAGGGGCCCGGCGAGGGCCGCGCCGGCGGCGAAGCCGGTGAGCTTGAGGCTCGCGCCCGTGGTGAAGACCTGGCCGCGCAGACGGGCGGGGGCCTCCCGGTGGCGTATCGCGAACAGGGCGGTGAGCTGGGTTCCCTGGCCGATCCCGGCGAGCGGCACGGCCACCGCCAGGGACACGGGGTCTCCGGTCGCGGCGAGCGCCGTCGCGGCGGCCAGCAGGAGGGCGCTCACGGGGACGACCGTGTCGGGGCTCGGGTGGACGGGGCGGCGGACGGACAGGGCGCCCGCGGCGAGGGCGACCGCGGCGATCCCGGCGAGCAGGAGGGCTCCGTGGCCCGCGCCGCCGAGGGCGCGCTCCCCGAGCAGCGGGGCACAGGCGACGAGCATGCCCTCGCCCGCGCAGGAGATCGTGGTGACGGCGGTGGCCCGGGCGAGCGGCGGGACGCGGGCGACGGCGCGGAACCCGGCGGCGATCTCGGCGGCCAAGGGGTACGGGGGTGCTCCCGCCGTGCGCCGGGGCAGCCGCAGGGCGGCGGGCAGCGCCAGGCAGATCAGGGCGGCGGAGACCGCGACCCCGGCGGGGGCCCCGGCGAGCCGCGCGGTCCCGCCGGCCAGCGCGGGGCCCGCCAGCGCGGCGGCGTTGAAGGTCAGCGCGTCGAGCGCGCCCGCGCGGGGCAGCGCCGAGGCAGGGACCACGCTCGGCAGCCGGGCGCTCCAGCCGCCCGAGAGAGCGGGGGCGAGGAGTCCCGCGCCGGCCGCGATCAGGACGGTCCAGCCGAGCGGGACCCGGCCGAGGCAGCCGAGGACGGCGGTCAGCGCGAGGGCGTGTCCGGCGAGCGCCGCCGCGAGAAGGCGGCCCGGGGCGGGCGAGCGGTCCAGGAGTACGCCGACGAGCGGGCCGCCCACGGCCGCCGCGGCCGTGGCCCCGGCGAGCAGGGCCGAGGCCGAGGCGGGCGAGCCGGTGGCGGCGAGGCCCGCGAGGAGGAGGGCGGGGCCGGACATCTCGTCGCCGGTGCGGGCGGCGGCGGCACCGGCCGTCCAGCTCCACAGTCGATGCCGTTGGTAACGCTTTTCCATCTTGGGCACGTTACTCAGGTAACTCAGATATCCGCCAGATGCGTTACATTCGCCGGATGGTGACATCCGGCGGCGGCACCTGGTCCGCCCGACACGCGGTGGAGGCCGCCGCCCGGCGGACGGCGGCCCTGGTCAACGCACTGACGAACGCACCGACGACGGGGGAGGCCCCTTCGGCGGCGGCCGTCGTCGCGGTGCTGCGCGAGCACGGCGAGCCGGGAGAGCTCGATCTCTCCGAGCGCGACACCGCCGAGATGCGCGCGGCGGCCCTGCGGCTGCGCGAGGTCTTCGCCGCGCCCGGGGCGGCCGAGGCGGCGGCGCGGCTCAACGGGCTGCTGGCGCTCACCACCGGGTCGCTGCGGCTCACCTCGCACCGGGGCGCGTCCCCCTGGCACCCCCATGTCGACAGCCATGACGACGCGCCCTGGGGCGAGTGGCTGCTCGCCTCCTCCGCCCTGGCCCTGACCGTCCTCGTGTGGGACCGGCAGTGTCCGCCCGGCGGCGTCTGCGCCTCGGCGAGCTGCGGAAACGTCTTTCTCACCCAGGGGGGCGGGCCGCCGCGCCGCTACTGCTCCCGGCGGTGCGCCACCCGTGAGCGGGTCGCGGCCCACCGTCGGGCCAAAGCCTCCGACGGGCGACAACCGGCCGATGACATGGATCAAGTACCGATTCCCCGGCGTGATATGACGCCTCCGGACTAGGCTCCCGGCATGACTTTCGCCTTCAGCGACTCCGCGCGCCGGATTCTCGACGAGCCGCATCTCGCCACCCTCGCCACCCTCTTCCCCGACGGCAGCCCGCAGACCTCGGTCGTCTGGCTCGGCGTCGAGGGCGAAGAGGTGATCATCTCCTCCCAGCGGGGCAGGCAGAAGGTCAAGAACATCGAGGCCGATCCCCGGGTCAGCCTGAGCGTCTGCGACCCCCGGCAGCCGGACCGCTACATCGAGGTGCGCGGCACGGCGACGGTGGTCGAGGACACCGGCCGCCGCACGGCGGTGCTGCTGGCGGAGAAGTACGACGGGCCCGGCGGGGGCGTGCCCTTTCTGGAGATGCCGCCGGAGAACGTCCGGGTCGTGCTGCGGATCGCTCCCAGCCGGGTGACGGGCTACGGCGCGTGAGCCGTCGAGGGGTGTGAGCCCGCTCAGGCGGCGGACTGGAGGCACAGGCTCCAGCACCGGGCCCGGCCGGTGAGGAGCAGGGTGGAGAGCGGGCGCACGTCCACGCTCCAGTAGGCGTGGGGCGGCGCGTTGAGCGCGTACACCAGCGCCGCCCGTACGACGGAGGGCTCGGCGACGGCGACGACGGAGCCGTCGTCCCCGGCCGGGCGGGTGTCCAGCCAGCCGCCGATCCGCCCGATGAAGGCGAGGAGCGACTCGCCGCCGTGGGGCGCGGAGCGCGGGTCGCCGAGCCAGCAGTCGACCGCGCCCGGCTCCACGGCGGTCACCTCGGCGAGGGTACGGCCGCGCCAGCGCCCCATGTCGCAGTCGCGCAGACCGGGCTGGGCCATCGGCGCGAAGCCGAGCGCCTGGGCGGTGGCGCGGCTGCGCGGGCTCGGTGAGCAGTAGCGCAGTTCGGCGGCGTTGAGCGGCACCAGGGCGTGCGCGGCGAGCCGCACCTCGTCCCAGCCCGCGCCGTCGAGCGGCCGGTCGTCGTCGAAACGCTCCGCGAGCAGGGCGGAGCTGCGAGCGGCAGCCACCAGCGTGATCCGGACACTCATGGCGAGATGGTGTGCCTGAAGCCCCGGAGCGGTCAAGGGGACAGAACGGTCCACTCCGGTACGGGCGGGCCAGGGTTCACCCGGTGTTCCCGCTCCCGTCACCCTCCTCCGGGCCCGGTCCCGGCCTCGGTCCCAGCACTTCACCGGCCGCCGTGCGGAGCCTGCGCACCCCCTCGGCGATCTCCTGGCCGCCCGCCACTCCGGCGAAGCTGAGCCGGACCCGCCCGGCCGGCGGCTCCGCGCAGAAGTAGGGGCGGCCCGGGGCGAGCGCGACGCCCGCGCGCAGCGCCGCGGCGAGCAGCAGGGTGTCGTCCGCGCCGTCGGGCAGCCGGAGCCAGAGGTGATGGCCCCCGGACGGGAGGTGCGGAAGGGTGAGTTCGGGCAGTTGGCGGCGGAGGGCGGCGGCCATGGTGTCGCGGCGGGTCCTCAGTTCGACGGCCAGGGCGCGCAGATGGCGGCTCCAGCCGGGCGCGCCGACCAGTTCGAGGGCGGCCTCCTGGAGCGGCCGGGGGACGAAGAAGTTGTCCACGACATGGATGGCGCGCAGCCGTTCGAACACCGGTCCGCGCGCGGCGAGCATCCCGACCCGCAGGCTGGGCGAGGTGACCTTGGTCAGCGAGCTGACATGGACCACCACGCCGTCGGGGTCGTCGGCGGCGAGCGGGCCCGGCGGCCGGCCCGCGTCGTCGTGGGCCAGCCGGCGCGCGAAGTCGTCCTCGACGACGAAGGCCCCGGCCGCGCGGGCGATGCGCAGCACCTCGGGGCGGCGCGCGGGCGAGAGCACCGCGCCGGTCGGGTTCTGGAAGAGCGGCTGGCAGACGAAGACCCGGGCCCCGGTGGCCCGGAAGGCGGCTTCGAGCAGTTCGGGGCGGACGCCCTCGGCGTCGAGCGGGACGGGTACGGGCCGCAGCCCGGCCGCGCGGGCGATGGCGAGCATGCCGGGGTAGGTGGGGGATTCGACGAGCACGGGCGCGCCGGGCGGGGCGAGCGCGCGCAGCGCGGTGGTCAGGGCGGACTGGCCGCCCGCCGTGACCAGTACATCGGCGGCGGCGACGGTGGGGCCGAGCCCCTGGGCGAACCATTCGCGCAGCTCGGGCAGGCCTTCGGAGGGCGGTCGGCCCCAGGCTCCGGGGCGGCGGCCGGCGCGGGCCAGCGCCGCCGCCATGGCCCGCTCGGGCTGGAGCGAGTGGTGCAGATAGCCGCCGTTGAACTCGATCACGCCGGGCGGCGGCGCGGCGAGGGTGACCAGCACCCCGGAGGCGTCGACGGTGCGCGGCACGGCGTCGGCCGAGGCGTCGGCGCTGAGGGCGACCTCCTGCCAGGAGGTGTCCCCGGCGTCCGCCGTCCGGGCGCGGGGCTCGGCACGGAACGCGCCCGCGCCGGGGCGGGTGACGACCAGCCCCTCGGCGGTGAGCCGGGCGAGGGCGCGGGAGACGGTGACCGGGGAGACCCGGTGGCGTTCCACCAGTGCCCGACTGGACGGCAGCTTCTCACCCGATGAGTAGCGGTTGAACTCCTGACGCAGGATTCTGGCCAGTTCGGTGACACTGCTACGCTCGTGCATGAGAGTAAAGAATAGCGCTACCGTCACCGTACCGATAGCGGTCACCGCCCCGGCCACCGGCGGCGGCACCCTGCTCGCCGTGCTGGGTGTGGTGGCCTTCTCCCTCACCTTCCCGGCCACGGTCTGGGGCCTGGAGTCCTTCGGCCCCTGGTCGCTGGTGACGGTCCGCGGCGCGCTCGCGGCGCTGATCGCGGGCGGTTTTCTGCTGGCGCTGCGGGTCGCCCCGCCCGAGCGCCGCCACTGGGGGTCGCTCGCGGTGGTGGCCGCCGGTGTGGTGGTGGGATATCCGCTGCTGACCACGCTCGCCCTCCAGACTTCCAGCAGTTCGCACGCCGCCGTGGTGGTGGGGCTGCTGCCGCTGACCACCGCCTGCTACGCGGCGGTGCGCGAGGGCCGGCGGCCCTCCCGCGCCTTCTGGCTGGCGGCGACCGCCGGAGCGGCCGTGGTGATCGTCTTCACCGTGTCGCAGAGCGGGGGCTCGCTCCGGGGCGGCGATCTGTATCTCTTCGGCGCGCTGCTGGTGTGCGCCGCCGGTTACACCGAGGGCGGCCGGCTGGCCCGCGAGATGCCCGGCTGGCAGGTGATCGGCTGGGCCCTGGTCCTGTGTCTGCCGCTCATGCTGGCGGGCGCGGCGGCGGCGCTGGCCGTGGAGCCGGTGCGGCTGACGGTCCAGGGGGTGACCGGACTGCTCTGGGCCGCCGCCGGATCGTCGTTCCTCGGGCTGTACGTCTGGTACCGGGGCATGGCCGCGATCGGCATCGCCCGGGCGAGCCAGCTCCAGCTGGCGCAGCCCCTGCTCACCCTGGTCTGGTCGGTGGCGCTGCTGGGCGAGAGGCTGACCCCCGCCGCCCCGCTCGCGGCCGTGGCGGTCCTGGTCTGCATCGCGGTCACCCAGCGGGCCAGGAGCTGACCGTCACGGGCGGGGTCCGGGGGCCCGCCGTAGACTCGACAGTACGGATCGCCGGACGGATCACCGCCCTTGCGAGGAGGTCGCTTTCCGATGCATGCGAGCGTGGGCGACAAGCTGCTGGTGCACGGCAGGACCGTGGGTGTGCACGACAGGGTCGCCGAAGTCGTCGAAGTGCTGGGCCCCGAGGGCTCTCCCCCGTACCGCGTCCGTTTCGAGGACGGGCACGAGACCGTGATGTCCCCCGGCCCCGACTGTGTGGTCAGGCCGCACGAGCACGCCCTCTGACCGACCGGCCGGGGACGCACCCCGGCCGGGGCACGGTGTCAGCCGGGTGGGGGGACCCTGCTCGGATAGTGGTCCGCCACCACCCTGGCCATCGCGCCGTTGCGGTCCGCCCCGACCTCCTTGGCCGAGAAGAAGAAGTGCCCGCGCACCTCCTCGTACTCGCGCGCCAGGGTCAGATGGCGGGAGAGTTCGGCCGGGTCCTGCCAGGCGGCCGGCTGCGCCGGGTCGCCCGCCTTGTAGAGCGCCTCGCCGATGCAGAGATCGACGCCCGTCCCCCGTACCACCTCGCTCCACCAGGGCAGCAGTTTGGCGTAGTCCGCCGCCGCGAAGCCGATGTTCCAGTAGACCTGCGGTACGACATGGTCGATCCAGCCCCGCCGGACCCAGGTACGGGTGTCGGCGTACAGATCGTCGTACGTCTGCACCCCGGCCCTGGTGTCCGAGCCGCGCGGGTCGGTCGCCGCGTTGCGCCAGACGGCGAAGGGGCTGATGCCGAACCGTACGCCCGGCCGGGCCGCCCGGATCCGCGCGGACATCTCCCGCACCAGCCGGTCGATGTTGTCGCGCCGCCAGGCCGCCCGGTCGGCGAAGCCCGTGCCGTACCGCGCGTAGGTCTCGTCGTCGCCGAAGGTCTGGCCGGCGACCGGATACGGATAGAAGTAGTCGTCGAAGTGGACCGCGTCGATCTCGTAGCGGCTCACCGCGTCGATCATGGCGTCCTGGACGAAGGCCCGGACCTCGGGGATCCCCGGGTTGTAGTAGAGCTTCCCGCCGTACGGCAGGACCCACTCCGGATGCCGGCGCGCCGGGTGCTCCGGCACCAGCCGCGAGGGGTCGGTGTGCGTCGCGACCCGGTAGGGGTTGAACCAGGCGTGCAGCTCCAGGCCCCTGCGGTGGGCCTCGGCCACGGCGGTGCCGAGCGGGTCCCAGCCGGGGTCCCGGCCCTGGACGCCGGTCAGATACTGCGACCACGGCTCGTGGGGCGAGGGCCACAGCGCGTCGGCGGTCGGTCTGACCTGGAGGACGACGGTGTTCAGCCGGCGCGCCACGGCGGTGTCGAGATGCGCGGTCAGCTCCTCTCGCTGCCGCTCCGCGCTCAGCCCCGCCCGGGACGGCCAGTCCCGGTTGGTGACGGTCGCCAGCCACATGCCCCGGAACTCGGGGTGCGCGCTGTGCCGTCCCCCACCCGCCGGACGCGGCACGGCCGCCGCGTCACCGGCCGTCCCCAGGGCGGCCAGCGCCCCGGCCGCCGCGCTCGCCACGAAGCCCCGTCTCCCGATCCGCGCCATGCGCCACCTCGCGTCCCTCGGTCTCTGCCAGCAGCATGCCCGCCCCCAGGGTCTGTCTCACCCCCCTGCGCGGAGTAACGTCGAGGGGTCGCGGCGGCTGGACGGAGACCCTGGACGGCCGTGCGACACGGACCAGCACTGGATCAGCGAAAGGCACGAGGTGACGGACTCAATGGCCGACATTGCACGCGTCGGAGTGGTGGGCTGTGGCCAGATGGGCGCGGGCATCGCGGAGGTGTGCGCGCGCAGCGGGCTGGAGGTGAAGGTCGCGGAGACCACGGGCGAGGCCCTGGAGATCGGCCGGACCCGGCTGTACAACTCGCTCGCCAAGGCCGCGGAGCGGGGCAAGATCACCGAGGCGGAGCGGGACGCCACGCTGGAGCGGCTCAGCTTCACCACCGACCTCGGGGAGTTCGCCGACCGCGATCTCGTCATCGAGGCCGTCGTGGAGAACGAGCAGGTCAAGACCGAGATCTTCCGGGTGCTCGACCAGGTGGTGACCCGGCAGGACGCGATCCTCGCCTCGAACACCTCCTCCATCCCGCTGGTGAAACTGGCGGTCGCGACCTCGCGCCCCGACCAGGTCGTCGGGATCCACTTCTTCAATCCCGCCCCGGTCCAGAAGCTGGTGGAGCTGATCCCCGCGCTGACCACCTCCGAGGAGACGATCCTCCGCGCGGAGGCCGTGGTCGAGAAGGTGCTCGGGAAGCACGCCATCCGGGCCCAGGACCGCTCGGGCTTCGTGGTGAACGCGCTGCTCATCCCGTATCTGCTCGCCGCGGTCCGGATGTTCGAATCGGGCCTGGCCAGCCGTGAGGACATCGACAACGGCATGGAGCTGGGCTGCGCCCATCCGATGGGACCGCTGAAGCTCGCGGATCTGATCGGTCTGGACACCGTCGCCTCGGTGGCGGACTCGATGTATGCGGAGTTCAAGGAGCCGCTGTACGCCGCTCCCCCGCTGCTCCAGCGGATGGTGGACGCGGGACGCCTCGGCCGTAAGACGGGCTCGGGCTTCTACCCGTACTCCTGACCCGCTCGCGACCCCGCCGCCGAGACGTCCGGCGTGAGCCGGGGGCAGGCTCTAACCGAGCCTGAGGTGGTGGAGCATCAGCAGCCCGGCCGCCATGTTGGCGGCCGGGACCTCACCCCGGGCGATCAGGTCGGGGATCAGCTTGAGCGGGATCCACTCCCGCCGGGAGGACTCGAAGTCGTCCTGGGGGTGGCCCGTGTAGGTGGCGCTCTCGGACCAGTAGAGATGGTGGCGGGCGTCGGTGAGGCCATTGGACGGCTCAACGCTCAGCAGCGGATGGAGGGGGCCCGGACGCCAGCCGGTCTCCTCCTCCATCTCGCGGGCCGCCGCCGCCTCGATGTCCTCGCCGTCCTCGACGACGCCGGCGGCCAGCTCCCAGCCCCAGCTGTCGGTGATGAAACGGTGCCGCCACAGCAGCAGCACCTCATTGGCCTCGTTGACCGCCGTCGCGACGGCGACCGGGCGCATCCGGATCACATAGTGGTCCAGATGCCGGCCGTCCGGGAGAGCCACATCCGCGAGATTCACCCGGAACCAGCGGTTCTCGTACACATTTCGTTCGCTTAAGTTCGTCCACTGCATGGTTCGTGCCACCTTTCGACCAGTAGGTGGCCACATCGCTAGCAGCGCCCGGTGAGGCCGAAAAGGCGTCGGCCGGGCAACGGAAACGCGTCACCCCGGCCGGACGAGGACCGCGGACGGCTACAGCGGGACGCGGAGCGCCTCGTCGATGAGTTCCGCGACCTCCTTGGCCCGGGACGAGCCGCTGGCCATCAGATGCTCGCGCACCTCCCGCAGCCGGTCCCGCAGCCGCTGCGACTCCATGCCGCGCACCTGCGCCGCCATCTCGGCGGCCCGGTCGGCCGCCCGGTCCGCCTCGCCCTGCCGCAGCTCGATCTGGCAGAGCATGGCGAGCCGGTGCACCCGGCCCCGGTCGTGCGCGGGGGAGCCGACGGCCGCCGCCGCGTGCCCATGGGCGGCCGGCAGATCCCCCAGACTCAGCAGCGCCTCCGCGACCTGCACATTGACCAGCCCCGGCTGGACATAGCCGGTCTCGTCCGGCTCGTACCCCCGCTGAATGCGCTCCGCCTCCCGCTCGGCGCGGCGGATGCAGCCCAGCGCGGCGGCGGCGTCGCCGAGATGCGCGTACGCCTTGGCCTGCATGGCGTGCAGATCGGAGACGAGCGCCGGGGTGATCCGGCCGCCGCAGGCCCGCAGCGCGGCCTCCGCGAAGGCCACCGCCTGCCGGTACTCGGCCATGTACAGCGACTGATTGACCAGCAGCGCGACCGCGTAGGCGCCGAGGCCCCGGTCGCCGCTGGCCTTCGCCAGGCGCAGCGCCTGGTGGAAGTAGCGCTGGGCGAGTCCATGGGCGTCGGAGTCGTACGCGCAGATCCCGGCGACCGCGACCAGTCCGCCGGTCGCCCGGTGCAGCCGGCGGCCGAGCGCGTCGCTGTAGGAGCCGCGCAGCAGCGGGGCGGTCCGGGTGTTGAGGAATCCTACGATCCGGGCGCGGGTCACCATGCCGCCGGCCCGGCGGTACATCAGCTCGTAGTGCGCCCTGGCCGCCCGGAGCACGGCGATGTCGGCCGGGGAGACACCGGCCCGGCCGGAGCGGGAGACATCGGCGTCCTCCGGCGGGTTCTCCCACTCCCAGACGGGCATCACGGCGGGGGTTCCGGTGACGGCGGGGGCGTCGATGATGTGACGCCGCTGCTGTTCGTCGGAGCGCCAGAGCGCGGCGGCCCGCTCCACGAAGCCGGAGAGCGGGGAGCCGGGCCCGTCCGCCGTCTCCCCGTGGCCCCCGCCGCCCCCCAGCCCGATGTCGCCGAGGGTCAGGGCGCGGCCCAGCCGGGCGGCGAACACCTCGCAGATGAGGTCGGGCACCTGGCCGCGCGGGCGCTGGCCCTTGAGCCAGCGGGCGACGGCGGTGTGCTCGTACCGCAGGGAGAGCCCCTTGGCGCGGCCGGCCCGGTTGACCCGGGCGGCGAGGCCCGCGTGGGAGAAACCGGCCTCGTCCAGCAGGGCGTCGAGCAGGGTGTTGGGCTGCATGGCCTCTCCGGGGACGAGTGCGTTTCAGCGTAGTGGAAGGGGATTCACACGGGGTGTGAAGCGAGTGCCCCGATCCGTGCCGCACACGCGCTGCCGCCCCGCGGGGCACCCGTGTTGACTGAGCGGCCTCTCACAGTGGCGGCCGGACCACCGGGCTCCCCCTCGTTCGCGCGGTGGTCGCCGTGAGCGTCGTCCGTCCCGCCGAACTGCCCGGCACTCCGCGGCGGGGCGGGCGGCACAGGCCGCGGGACGATCCTTCGTCCGCCTCCCGGCGCCGACCCACGCGGTCAGCGGGCGGAGGGTTGTCTCCGGGTCCGGCGCGGTGTTTCCCCACACCGCGCCGGCACCCGTGCGCGGTCGTCGTGGAGCGCGAGGAACGCCACATCGTCGGTGAGCCGTCCGCCGGTGTGGCGCAGCAGCTGGGAGCCGACGGAGGCGATCAGCTCGGTGGGGCCCCCAGCGGGGCGGGGTCCGGTGACCGCTTCGGCGAGTACGGCCTCCAGCGGGAAGAAACGGCCTTCCGGGTCACGGGCGTCGGCCGCGCCGTCGGTGTGCAGAAAGAGCGTCTCGCCGGGGCGGAGCCGGGCACAGCGGCGGACGCCAAGCTCCGGGGGGAGCGGGAAGAGGCCGAGCGGCGGCAGGGGTTCGGCGGTGGACAGGGGCCGTACGCCGCCGTCGCCGCCGATCCGGTAGGGCCAGGGGTGGCCGCAGTTGAGCGCGAGTACGCAGCCGTCCGCGCCGATCTGGAGCAGCAGCACGGTCACGAACTCCTCGCCGTCGTCGGCCGGCCGGTGCTCGGGCTCGCGCAGATGCCGCTGTACGGAGCGCTCCAGCCGGCGCAGTACGCCGCCGAGGCCCGGTTCGTCGTGGGCGGCCTCCCGGAAGCCGCCGAGGACGGCGGCGACGGTGGAGACGGCGGGCAGTCCGTGGCCCCGGACGTCGCCTATGACGACGCGGGTGCCGTACGGGGTGGCCACGGCCGCGTACAGGTCGCCGCCGGCGGAGAGCCGGGTGGCGGCGAGGGCGAGGCCGCCGAGCCTGGGCGGCAGCGGGCGCAGCAGCGCCTGCTGGGTGGCGTCGGCGACGGCGCGGACGCGGCGCAGCTCGCGGTGGAGGTGGAGGCGGGCCCCGACGACGAGGCCGCTGCCGACGGCGATCAGGAGGACGCCGGCGAGGATGCGTTCGCCGAGGCTCTCGGGGTGTTCGTCGGGGAGTCCGATCCGCCAGGTGAGGGCGGCGGCTCCGCAGGCGACGGGGACTCCGAGGGGCAGTATCCGCCGCAGTCGGCGGGTGCGCGCGGGGTCCGGCCATCGCTCGCGGCGCGGGACGCGGGGTCCGGCCGGGCCGCTCGGCCGGGCCGGAGCTTTCTCAGGCGCGGGGGCCGTGCCCGCTCTGCGCACGGCCGGGAAGGGGCGTATTCCCCTGATACGAATCATGCCGTGGTCCCCTCATAGGCCCTCTCCGGCGTAATCGGCCGCCCGGGCGGCCGGGTCGATTCTGTCGACCGAATGGGGGAAGCAGGAGCAACCCTTCCGATTCTCACCCGAATGAGTGATTCGAGTGGCGTTCGACTCTCCCCGGGACGGCTGTGGCCTCCCGGCGTGGAAAAGCCGCAGGGGCGCGTCCGGATACGGATGCGCCCCTGCGGCCGGGTGGCGGGAGGGTCAGGCTCCCCGGAGCACCGCCCCGGTCCGCTCGGCCGCGTGGGCGACCGCCGCGTCACGGGCGGCGGAGGCCTCCTCGACGGTGAGCGTGCGGTCGGCGGCGCGGAACCGCAGCGCGTACGCCAGCGACTTCTTGCCCTCGCCGAGCTGCTCGCCGGTGAAGGTGTCGAACAGCCGGATGGACTCCAGCAGCTCGCCCGCGCCGAGCGTCAGCGCGTGCTCGACCGCGGCGGCGGGGACGCCCGCGTCCACGACGAGCGCCACGTCCTGGGTGGCCACCGGGAAGGCGGAGATCCGGGGCGCGGTCAGCTCGCCCTCGCCCGCCCGCCCCACCAGGTCCAGGTTCAGCTCCATGGCGCAGGTGCGCTCGGGCAGCCCCAGGGCCTTGACGACCCGGGGGTGCAGCTCTCCGGCGTGTCCGACGGGCGTCTTCACGCCGTCGAGGACGACGGACAGCTCGGCGCAGCGGCCGGGGTGCCAGGGGCCGTACTGCGCCTGGTCGACGGCGAGTTCGGCGCCGGACTCATGGGCGACGAGCCGGGCGGCCTCGATCGCGTCCGCCCAGTTCGCCGGGTGTCCGCCGCCCCACCAGCCGGAGCGCTCGCGGGCTCCGGCGAGGACCACGGCGGCGTGCCGGGGCTGCACCGGCAGCGCGGCGTCCAGTACGGCGATCTCCGCGTCGGTGGGCCTGCGGTCGACGGGCAGCGACAGCGCGGCGGCCTGCTCGGCGGCCGGGTGGAAGACCAGCCCGGTCTCGAAGAGCGCGAGGTCGTGGCTGCCGCGTCCGGTGTTGCGGCGCAGCGCGCCGAGCAGTCCGGGCAGCAGGGTGCTGCGGAGCGAGGGCTCCTCGTCGGAGAGCGGGTTGACGAGCGTGACCAGCCGGCGGGCGGGGTCGTCCGCCGGGAGGTCGAGCTGGTCGAGGACGCGTGCGCCGATGAAGGGGTAGTTCGGCGCTTCCACATAGCCCGCTCCGGCGAGCGCCCGGCCGACCCTGCGGTGCAGCCGCTGGCGTCCGGTCAGCCCGCGTCCGGCCGGCGGCCTGGGCAGCGTGGCGGGGAGGTTCTCGTACCCCTCCAGCCGGATGACCTCTTCGGCGAGGTCGTTGGGCGCGGTGAGGTCGGGACGCCAGGAGGGGACGGTGACGACCAGCTCGTCCTGCCCGTAGACGTCGCAGCCGACCTCCTGGAGGCGGCGTACGACGGTCTCCCGGCCGTACTCGACGCCGGCGACCCGGTCGGGGTGGTCGGCCGCCATCGAGACCGTGCGCGGCGCGGACGGCGAGACGATGTGGGTGACGCCGGCCTCGGCGGTCCCGCCGGCGAGCAGCACCAGCAGATCGACGGTGCGCTGTGCGGCGGCGGCCCCGGCCTGCGGGTCCACTCCGCGCTCGAAGCGCTTGGACGCCTCGGAGGAGAGCTTGTGGCGGCGCGCGGTCCGGGCGATGGCGACCGGGTCGAAGTGCGCGGCCTCGATGACGACCTCGGTGGTGCCCCGGACCGCTCCGGTCTCCGGGTCGGGCGCGGCGTCGGCGATCTCGGTGTCGGCTCCGCCCATCACGCCCGCGAGGCCGATCGGCCCCCGGTCGTCGGTGATGACGAGGTCCTGGGCGTCCAGGGTGCGGACGACTCCGTCGAGGGTGGTGAGCTTCTCGCCGGCCTCGGCGCGGCGGACGCCGATGGGGCCCTCGACACGGGTGCGGTCGTAGGCGTGCAGCGGCTGGCCCAGCTCCAGCATCACGTAGTTGGTGATGTCGACGGCGAGCGAGATCGGGCGCATGCCCGCCTTCTGGAGGCGGCGCCGGAGCCAGATCGGGGAGCGCGCCTCGGGGTCGAGCCCGGTGACGGTGCGCGCGGTGAAGCGGTCGCAGCCGATCGGGTCCGAGACCTTGACGGGGTGGCCGTACGCGTTGGGGCCGGGGACGTCCAGCAGCGCGGGGTCGCGCAGCGGCAGCCCGTAGGCGGTGGCGGTCTCGCGGGCGACGCCGCGCAGCGAGAGGCAGTAGCCGCGGTCGGGGGTGACGGCGATGTCGAGGACCTCGTCGTACAGCCCCAGCAGCTCGATGGCGTCGGTGCCGGTCTCGTGCTCGGGCGGCAGGACGATGATGCCCTTGGTGCCGTCGTCGCCCATGCCCAGTTCGTCGGTGGAGCAGATCATGCCCCGGGACATCCGGCCGTACGTCTTGCGCTCGGCGATCCGGAAGTCGCCGGGCAGGACCGCGCCGGGGAGCGCCACGACGACCTTGTCGCCGACGGCGAAGTTCCGCGCGCCGCAGATGATCTCCTGCGGCTCGCCCGTGCCATTGGCATCAGCGACATCCACCAGGCAGTGGCGGATGGGCTTCTTGAACTCGGTGAGTTCCTCGATGGCGGCGACGCGGCCGACGACCAGGGGGCCGGTGAGGCCGGCGCCGAGCTGCTCGACGGCCTCGACCTCGAGGCCGGCGGCGATGAGCTTGGCCTGTACGTCACGGCCGGTCTCCGTCGCCGGCAGGTCGACGTACTCCCGCAGCCAGGAAAGCGGGACCCGCATCAGATCTCCATCCCGAACGGCCTGGTGAAACGAACGTCACCCTCGACCATGTCTCGCATGTCTTCTACGTTGTGGCGGAACATCAGCATCCGTTCGATGCCGAACCCGAAGGCGAATCCGCTGTACTTGCTGGGGTCGACGCCGCAGGCGACGAGCACCTTGGGGTTGACCATTCCGCAGCCGCCCAGCTCGATCCAGCCCTCGCTGGAGCAGGTGCGGCAGGGGCGGTCCGGGTTGCCGACGGACGCGCCGCGGCAGACGTAGCAGACCATGTCCATCTCGGCGGACGGCTCGGTGAAGGGGAAGAAGTTCGGCCGCAGCCGGGTCGTCATCCCCTCGCCGAAGAGCGCCTGCACCATGTGGTCCAGGGTGCCCTTGAGGTCCGCCATGGTCAGGCCCTCGTCCACGGCGAGCAGCTCGACCTGGTGGAAGACGGGGGTGTGGGTGGCGTCCAGCTCGTCGGTGCGGTACACCCGGCCGGGGCAGATCACGTAGACCGGCGGCTCACGGTCGAGCAGCGAGCGGATCTGCACCGGGGAGGTGTGCGTGCGCAGCACGACCCCGGAGTCCGCCGTGCCGTCGGGGCCGGCCACGAAGAAGGTGTCGGCCTCGCCGCGCGCGGGGTGGTCGGGGCCGATGTTCAGCGCGTCGAAGTTGAGCCACTCGGCCTCGGCCTCGGGGCCCTCGGCGACCTCGTAGCCCATGGCGACGAAGACGTCCTCGATGCGCTCCGAGAGGGTGGTCAGCGGGTGGCGGGCGCCGGCCTGGATCCGGTCGTACGGCAGGGTGACGTCCACCGCCTCCTCGACCAGCACCCGGGCGTCGCGCTCGGCCTCCAGCTCGCTCTGGCGGGCCGCGAGCGCCTTGCTCACCGCGCCGCGGGCCTGGCCCACGCGCTTTCCCGCCTGGGCCTTCGCCTGCGGGGGCAGCGCGCCGATCTCACGGTTGGCGAGTGCCAGCGGCGAGGCTCCGCCGGTGTGCGCGACCTTCTCGGCCGCGAGCGCGTCGAGGTCGCCGGCGGCCGCGAAGGCGGTGAGCGCCTCGTCCCGCATGCGCTCGATCTCTTCCGGTTTCAGTGCCTCGACCTCGACAGGGTCGTACGACTTGTTCGGTGCCGACATCTCTTCCCGTGCTTCCGATTGGCTGATGCTGCGCTGAATGCTGCGTTTACCGGGGGACGTCCCCGGACCTGTGTGCCCCGCTCGACGTCCGTGTGGGCACGAAGGCGCCAAAGGCCGATTCTAAAGGGCGCGCGGGGATCGCCGGTCCGGGGACGGTCCCGGGGGGCCCGCCGGGGGTGGTCCGCGCGGCGGGGCGGGAAGCCCGGGGGCGGCTCAGGCCAGATAGGCCGGGGCGCCCACGGGCAGGATAAACCGGAATTCCGCGCCGCCGCCGGGGCCCCGGCCGACGGTGATCGCGCCGCCGTGGGCCTCGACGATGCCCTTGACGATGTAGAGGCCCAGGCCGGTGCCGCCGCGCTTGCTCCCCCGCCAGAAGCGGGTGAAGACGCGGCCCATCGACTCCTCGGGGATGCCGGGACCTTCGTCGCTCACGGTGACGGCCGTGCCTCTCTCGTCGTCCTTCGCCGCTGCGGGCGCCACCTCGATGGTGACGGTTCCCGCGCCGTGGCGCACCGCGTTTTCCAGCAGATTGCCGAGCACCTGGTCGATTTTGTCGGGATCGGCCCACAGGGCGGGCAGCTCGCGGCGGACCCGGACGAAGAAGCGGTCGGGGCTCTGGCCGGTGGCCATGTGGGCCTGGACATGGCGTCCGACGGCGGCGGCGATGTCGATGGGCTGGCGGCGCACCTCCAGACGGCCGGAGTCGATGCGGGAGATGTCGAGCAGCTCGGCGATGAGCCGGGTGACCCGGTTGGCGTCGGCGTCGACGGTCTCCAGCATCAGCCGCTTCTGGTCGTCGGTGAACCGTTCCCACTTGGCGAGCAGGGTGGCGGTGAAGCCTTTGACGGAGGTGAGCGGGGAGCGCAGCTCATGGGCGACGGTGGCGATCAGCTCGGCGTGGCTGCGCTCGTTGCGGCGGCGGGCCTCGGTGCCCCGGAGGCTGATGACGAGCCGGCGTATCGGCCCGGTGGGGAACTCGCGCACATAGCGCGCGGAGACCAGGACCTCACGGCCGCCGGGGAGCAGCAGATTGCGCTCGGGCTGGCCGACCCGGGTGGCGAGGCCGCCGTACGGGTCGGTCAGGGCCCACCAGCGCTGCCCTTTGAGGTCTTCCAGGGGCAGTGCCCGCTCCAGGGGTCTGCCCATCGCGTCGCCGGGGGCGACGGCGGTGATCCGGGCGGCGGCGGCATTGAAGCAGACGACCCGGCCGTCCTCGTCGGCGATGACCAGCCCGTCGGGGAGGTCGTCGGGGTCGACCCCGGTCATGCCGGCGTCGCCGACGGGGCACAGAAGCGTCCCGTGCGTCTCCGTGGGCCTGCTGGTACCGACTGCCATCCGTGTGTCCCCACCTCTCGGCCGGCGCTCAGTGGGCCCCCCGAGCCCGTCACCCTACTAGCTGGATGTGACCGTGCGGAGCCCCCGCGCGAGTGCACCCCCTCGGTGAGCCGCGGCGTCACCGGCGGACCCGCGCTGTTCAGTGCGCGCCCCCCGCGCGCTGGGCGCGCGCCGAGGCGTAGAGGCAGACGGCGGCGGCGGTCGCCAGATTGAGACTTTCGGCCTTTCCGTGGATCGGCACCCGGACGACGGCGTCGGCCAGCGCGCGGGTCTCCTCGGGCAGGCCCCAGGCCTCGTTGCCGAAGATCCAGGCGGTGGGGCCGCCCATGGTGCCCGCGTCGAGTTCGGCGTCGAGGTCGTCCTCGCCCGCCCCGTCGGCGGCGACCACGCGCACACCGGCGTCCTTCAGGGCGCGTACGGCCTGCTCGACGGGGACTCCGACGGCCACCGGCAGATGGAAGTGGGAGCCGACGGAGGCGCGTACGGCCTTGGGGTTGTACAGATCGACGGAGGCGTCGGTGAGGACGACCGCGTCGGCCCCGGCGGCGTCGGCGCACCGGAGCACGGTCCCGGCGTTCCCGGGGTCCCTCACGTTGGCGAGCACGGCGACGAGTTTTGGCCGGGCCGCGACGACGGCCTCGAAGGGCGAGTCGATGAACCGGCAGACGCCGACGAGGCCCTGCGGGGTGACCGTGGTCGAGATGTCGGCGATCACCGCCTCGTCGGCGAGATGGATCCGGGCCCCGGCCTCGTGTGCCGCGTCGACGATGTCCGCGTACCGCTCGGCGGCCTCCGGTGTGCCGAACAGCTCCACCAGGGTCGCCTCGCCCCCGGTGCGGTGCCGGGCGGCCTCCCGGACGGCCTGGGGGCCCTCGGCGAGAAACAGCCGCTCCTTGCCGCGGAAGTTCCGCTTCGCGAGCCGCCGGGCTGCGGCGACACGGGAGGAACGCGGGGAGATCAACTCGGGGGCGGCCATGAACTCACTTTCGCTACACAAGGTTCTTCATCGGGGCTCGGCCGAGGGTGGGTCGTCGGCCTGGCAGACGCACGCGGACCCGCAGGCCCAAGGGCCTGCGGGTCCGGAAAGCACACATCTGGGCGCGAGGCTCAGGCGGCGGCCTTCGGCGCGTTGACGTCGGCCGGCAGGGCCTTCTGCGCGACCTCGACCAGCGCGGCGAACGCGTTGGCGTCGTTGACGGCCAGCTCGGCCAGGATCTTGCGGTCCACCTCGATGTTGGCGGCCTTCAGACCCTGGATGAGGCGGTTGTACGTCATGCCGTTCTCGCGGGCAGCGGCGTTGATGCGCTGGATCCACAGCTGACGGAAGTCGCCCTTGCGCTTCTTGCGGTCGTTGTAGTTGTAGACCAGGGAGTGGGTGACCTGCTCCTTGGCCTTGCGGTACAGGCGCGAACGCTGACCGCGGTAGCCCTTGGCGGCTTCGAGGATCGCCCGGCGCTTCTTGTGGGCGTTGACTGCCCGCTTGACGCGTGCCACTTGTTAACTCCTTGTAGCGGGGCCGTGGTGATACCCACACGACCCGAATTCGATGAGGTCCCGGTCTCGACGTCGCTCCGCCCGCTCCCCCGTCACCGGGGGCTGGGCGGAGAGAGCGTCACTTGCCGAGAAGCTTCTTGATCTTCTTGGCGTCGCCCGGAGCCATCTCCGCGTTGCCCGAGAGGCGACGCGTCAGCGTGGACGGCTTGTGCTCGAGCAGGTGGCGCTTGCCGGCGCGCTCACGGAGCACCTTGCCGGAGCCGGTGATCTTGAAGCGCTTCTTGGAACCGCTGTGCGTCTTGTTCTTCGGCATAGCGCCGTTATCTCCTCGTCAGTGGCGCTCCCCCGGCACACGAGGTGCCGGCATGCGTGCGGGAGCGTCAGATCTTGGGTTGTGGATCCGGGCGGGACCGGGGGCGCCTCGCGGCAGCCCCTCGGGTCACGCCTCGGAAGGCGTCTCGGCGGGGGCGTCGACGGGGGCCTCGGCAGGAGCGTCGGCGGGGGCGTCGGCCTGGACCTTCGCGCCCTCACGGTCGGCCTTGCGTGCGGCCTGGGCCTCACGCGCCTCGGCCATGGCCTCGGTCTTCTTCTTGTGCGGACCGAGAACCATGATCATGTTCCGGCCGTCCTGCTTCGGGTTCGACTCGATGAAACCGAGGTCCTCGACATCGGTCGCGAGACGCTGGAGCAGGCGGTAGCCGAGCTCGGGGCGGGACTGCTCACGACCACGGAACATGATCGTGATCTTGACCTTGTCGCCCTGCTTGAGGAACCGGACGACGTGACCCTTTTTGGTGTCGTAGTCGTGCGGGTCGATCTTCGGCCGGAGCTTCATCTCCTTGATGACCGTGTGCGCCTGGTTCTTGCGCGCCTCACGGGCCTTCATGGCCGACTCGTACTTGAACTTCCCGTAGTCCATGAGCTTGCACACGGGCGGCCTGGCGGTCGCCGCGACCTCGACCAGGTCGAGGTCATACTCCTGTGCGAGCTCAAGGGCCTTGGCGAGCGGGACGATGCCGACCTGCTCACCGCTGGGACCGACAAGCCGCACTTCCGGAACGCGAATCCGGTCGTTGATGCGGGGCTCGGCGCTGATGGATCCTCCTCGGTAGCACTGCGCGGCCTACTGGCAGAGGGCCACGCAACGTCTGTTTGGTAAGACCAACCGCGCCGGAACATGAAAAATGCCCCGGACGGGACACAGGCGGCAGCTCCTCAAATCCGGAGCACCACCGCGGCCAGCCGCAGGGCGCACATCGGGCGATTTCCATCGTCCGTACGGAACGATGGGCATCGCCTGACCGGTGACCCGCCGTCCCGGAGGACGGTCAGGTGGGAGATCGGAGCCTCCACTTGTGGGCCGGACACAGAAGCGTCCAGCCGGTCGTCACACAAGGTTAGCAGCTTCGCCCGGTGAGGGCTAACCGACGGCCCGGGACGGGGCGCCCGCGCCGGGGCATATCGTGTGGGGCATGAGTGACGCGACCCCTGCCTCCGACATCCACGAGTCCCCCGGCTTTGACGCCATGACCCGCGACATCGCGGAAGTCCCCGCCGTCGAGGTGATCGTCACGGTCGCGGTGAACCTGATGAGCGCCGCCGCCGTGAAGCTCGGCCTGACCGAGGAGGGCGAGGAGCACAAGGATCTGGACGAGGCCCGGAAACTGGTCCACGCGCTGGCCGGTCTGCTCGACGCCAGCACCACCGAGATCAGCTCCTTCCACGCCGCGCCGCTGCGCGACGGCCTGAAGTCGCTCCAGCTGGCGTTCCGCGAGGCGTCGCTGGTGCCGGACGAGGTGGGCCAGGGGCCGGGCGAGAAGTACACCGGCCCCGTCTACGGCTGACCCCGCGGGCTCTCCCGCCCCTTTCCTACCGTACGAAGAAGGGCTCGCCCGGAGGGGTGGCCCCGGCCGGCAGCAGTGCCAGGTCGAGGCCCCGCACCAGGCGGGCCCTCAGTGCGTCGTGGCCCGCCAGGGCCTCGGCGACACGGCGGACGGCGGGCCCGGGGGCCGCGTCGGCGGCGAGCACCAGGGCGAGGGTGCCGTCCGCGCCGCCCGGGCCCAGATGCGCCCGGACCACGGCGGGCTCGGCGGCCACCACCTCCCGCACCGCCTCGGTGACGGCCGGGTCGCGCAGCGGGTCGGTGCTGGTGCGCCCCTCCGCGAGGGCGAGCAGCGCGGGGCCGCTCAGCTGGTACGGAACGGGTCCCGCGAGATCCAGTACGAGGGTGTCGGCCCGCTCGTGGGCGGCCGCCTGGAGCGCCTGGTGCAGCGGGACGGCGACCGGGCGGGCCTCGGGGTCCCAGCGGGCCAGCGAGGCGAGGGAGGTGAAGGCGGGCAGCGCCCGGCGGTCGCCCGCGGTGAGCGTGGGCACGGCCATGTCGCTGGTCTTCTCCCGGCGCAGTCCCCTCTCGTCGGTCTCGACCTCGCCGAGCACCGCGACCACGGGGACCAGCAGCCGGGCCTCCCGGAGGGCTTCGAGCACCGGCTGCTCGGCGGCCCGGTCGTGCGACCAGGCCTCGAGGGCCGCGGCGAGCCGCGGGTCGGCGGTGCCGTCGTCGTCGGAGAAACCGGAGTCGGGGATGTTCTTGAGCGCCACGCGTCGAGGGTAGTTCGTCGCCCCCCGGCCGGAGCACTCAGGGCGGTCCCCGGCCGCCCGGCCGCGGCCGGTCAGCGGTCGGCGGGCTCCCGTGCGCCGCGCCAGAGCACCACCGCGGCCGCCAGGACCACCGCCCCGGCTCCGCCCGCGAGCGGGGCGAGCCAGTCGGCGGGCTCCTCGACGGCCGCGACCGGCTGCGGTCCGGGGCCGAAGTACTGCCGGTCGTACCCCGCCGTCGCCGCCTTCGGGTCGGCGGGCCGCAGCCTTCCGCCCGCCTCGATCGCGGCGGCGGGGTCCACCATCCCGTACCCCTTGGCATCGTCGCGCCCGCCGCCCGGGGCGTCGCGGGCGGTGTCCACGAGGAGTCGCTTGATCTGCGCGGGGGTCAGCGCGGGGTGCGCGGAGCGTACGAGGGCGACCGCGCCGGAGACGAAGGCGGCGGCGGCGCTGGTGCCCCAGCCCTGGTAGTACTTCCGGTCCGGGTCGGGGATGACCACGTCGACGCCGGGCGCGTTGACGGTGGCGTACCAGCGCTGGGTGGAGAAGGAGGCGTGGGTGCCGAAGCGGTCGACGGCCGTCACGGCGATCACGCCGGGATAGGCGGCGGGGTAGGAGACCCGGTCGCCCTTCTCGCCGCCGTTGCCCGCGGAGGCGACGACCACGGAGCCCTTGTCCAGCGCGTACCGCACGGCCGCGTCCTCGCCGGCCTCCGCGTGGGCGGACTCGCTGTCGTCGCCGAGGGAGAGGTTGATGATGTCCGCGCCCTGGTCGGCGGCCCAGCGGATGCCCTCGGCGAGCGCGGTGCCCCGGGAGTTGCGGGCCTTGTCCCGGGCCGGGTCGCCGCTTTCGAGGATCACCCGGACGGGCAGGATCTTCGCCTCGGGCGCTATGCCCATGACGCCGTCCTCGCCGGCCGGGCCGTGGCCGTGCGCGGCGATGATGCCCGCCATGGCGGTGCCGTGCCGGGCCCAGGCCCGGTCGCCCCGGCCCGCGCCGAAGCCGATGAGGTCCTTGCCGGGCAGGACATTGCCCACCAGGTCGGCGTGCTGGTCGTCGACGCCGGTGTCGAGCACGGCGACGGTGATGCCCTCGCCCTTGGTGGTGCGCCACGCCCGGTCGGTGTTGAGGGCGTCGAGGCCCCACTGCTGGGGGCGTATCCCGTCGGCGCGCGCCGGGAGGGCGGGCAGCACCAGGAAGGCGGTGGCGGTGAGGGCGGCGGCGAGCCGGGTCCTGCGGGGCGCTCTGGTCATCTCGAGGTCTCCATGGCGGTGCTGAGGCCGCCGCGCAGGGCCTGCTCGATGCCCTCGGCGACGCCTCCGGCCTCATGGCCGAGGCCCGACTGCGCGGGGGCCGAGGTGGCTCCCTTGGCACGGGCCTCGGCGGCGGGCCTGGGGTCGGCGACGGCCCGGCCGTCGGCGAAGCCGGAGACGGCGAAGACCACGACCGGCGCGTCGGTGAGGACGCTGATGCTCCAGCTCGCGCGCTGCCGGTCGCCGAAGTGCTCGGCGACGGTGCCGGGGCCGCGCAGGGCGCGCGGCATCAGGTCGGGGCGCTTGGCGAGGCCCTCGGTGGTGAAGCGGGCCTTGAGCGCCCGCATGGCGGCGATGTCGCCCTTGGTGAAGACCATGCCGACGGTGGTGACATGGCTGGAGGTGGCGTCGGTGTAGGTGGCGCGCAGCACCCGGCCGCAGCCGACCGGTTCCAGGGCCCGGGCCAGGAGCGGGTCGAGGCTGGTGGCGCAGTCGCCGTCGGGGGCGACGGCGATCCGGGTCCAGACCCGGTCGGCGCCGCCGGGGCCCGCGCCCTTGCCGTTCAGGGTGCGGGGGAAGAACACGTCCACGGGGAGGCTGTGCCAGAGGGTGCGGCCCTCGGTGTACGCGGTGTGGGTCGCGGTGTCGGCGCTGGAGTCGCCGGTCAGCCAGCTCCCGGTGGCCGCTCCGCCGATGAGGCCGAGCCCCAGGACGGCGCAGGCGAGGGCGGCGGCGGTGCGTATGGGACGGCGGGTGCGGACCGGGTGCGGCGGCAGGCCGGCGGTGCCGGCGGGGTGCTCGGGCGGCGGCGGCCAGGGGCCGGCGGGCCGGGGTCCGGGGAGTTCGCCGACGGGGCGCAGCCGGGCGGTGATGTCGATGGGCGCGTCGTACGCGGGGTGGCGTCGACGGGCCCGCGGGCCCGGGGGCCGCGACGGCGGGACGCGCGGGGGGCGCGGCGGGGCCGCGGGTGCGGCGGCGGCCGGTGGGCGGCGCGGGGGTTCGGCCGGGCGGGGCGGGGGCG
>NZ_BAAASB010000023.1:0-113396 GCF_039532665.1 Streptomyces amakusaensis
CGTCGACCACGCGGCGGGCACCCGCGACCTGCGCGAACTCTCCGGTGTCGGACGGTCCCTGCCCCGGGTCGCGGCGGTCGCCGCCGTCGCCGGGGCGTCGATGGCGGGCCTGCCGCCGCTGCTCGGCTTCGCCGCCAAGGAGGCGGCGTTCACCGCGCTGGAGCACGGCGGCACGGCACAGCGGTGGGCGCTGGCCTGCTGCGTCGTGGGTTCGGCGCTGACCACCGCGTACACCCTGCGCTTTCTGTGGGGGGCGTTCGCCCGTAAACCCGGCCTCGCGGACACCCCCGTGCACCGCGTCGGCCCGGCGTTCCTCGCACCGCCCGCGCTGCTCGCGGCGGGCTGTGTCCTCCTGGGCCCCGGCGTGGTCTGGCTGAACGGCCTGCTGGGGGCGTACGCCGACGCCTTCCCGGCCCCCGCGCACCCGTACAGCCTTTCGCTCTGGCACGGACTCGGCCTCGCGCTGCTCTTCTCGGGAGCCGCGTGGGCGGGCGGCCTCGCGCTGTTCCTGGCGCGCGGGCCGGTGATCAGGCTCTCCCGCCGGGTGGCGTGGCCGACCGCCGACCGGGTCTTCGGCCTGGGGCTGCTGGGGCTGGAGCGGCTGGCGCTCCAGGTGACCGGTTTCTTTCAGCGCGGTTCGCTCTCCGTCTATCTGGCCACCGTGCTGCTGGTGCTGCTCGTCGGACAGCTCGCCGTCCTCGCCGTGGACCGGCCCTGGAACGGCGCGCCGCCGCCCCGGCTGTGGGACTCGCCCGTCCAGGGCGCGATCGCCCTGCTGACCTGTCTGGCGGCGCTGCTCTGCCTCCAGGTGCACCGCCGGATGAAGGCCGTGGTGATGGCGGGGATGACCGGCTACGGCACCGCCCTGCTCTTCGTGGTGCACGGCGCGCCCGATCTGGCACTCACCCAGTTCTGTGTGGAGACGGTGTCACTGCTGGTGTTCGTGCTGGTCATGCGGCGGATGCCGGTCTACTTCCAGGAGACCATCAGCCGCTGGCGGCTGATGGTGCGGGTGCCGCTGGCGCTCGCGGTGGCCGCGGGCGTCTCGTTCGTGCTCTGGGTGGTGGCCGCCGCCCGGCGGGCCGACCCGGCGGGGCGGGCGCTGGTCCAGGAGACCGCCCACCACGGGGTGAAGGACGTGGTGGCGACGATCCTGGTCGAGTACCGGGCCTGGGACACCCTGGGCGAGTCGGCCGTGCTCGCCGTCGCCGCCGTGGGCGTGACCAGCCTGATCTACTTCCACCGCCGCACCGGCTCCCCCGACGACCTCGTCAGCGAGGCGGCCACCGCGCCCCGGATGCCCGCCCCGCCCGTGCCCCCCGGCGGCCGTACCGCCTGGTCCTTCGGATCCGGCGCCCGCACCCCCGTACCCACCGCCGCCGCCGACGACACCGCGCCCGAGCGCACCTGGCTCGCCGCCGGGCGGACCCTCGCCCCCGAGTACCGCTCGGTGGTCTTCGAGGTGGTGGCCCGGCTGGTCTTCCACCCGATCCTGGTCCTCTCCGTCTATCTGCTGTTCTGCGCGGAGAATCTGCCCGGCGGCGGCTTCGTCGGCGGGCTGGTGGCGGGCGTCGCGATGACCGCGCGCTATCTCGCGGGCGGCCGGTACGAACTGGGCGAGGCGGCCCCCGGCCACCCCGGGCTCTTCACCGGCCTCGGGCTCTTCCTCTCCACGGGCGTCGCGCTGCTCGGACTCGTCGACGGGACCGCGCTGCGCGCCCTGTCGTACGAGGGGCACTGGCCGGTCTTCGGCGAGGTCCACCTCGGTACGCCGGTCCTCTTCGACCTGGGGGTCTATCTGCTGGTGCTCGGCGTGGTGCTGGACATCGTGCGGGCGCTCGGGGCCCGGGTCGACCGCCAGATCGAGCGCGAGGCCGCCGAGCGCGAAGCCGCGGGCCGGGGGGCGGGCCGGTGACCGTCAGCCTCAGTCTGCTGGTGACCGCCGGGGTCCTCTGCGCGGTCGGCGGGGTGCTGCTGCTGATGCGCGCGCTCAGCCGGATCCTGATCGGCGCGGTGATCCTCGGCAACGGGATCAATCTGCTGATGCTGGGCGCGGGCGGCGCGGCCGGGCTCGCACCGCTGCTCTACCCGGGGGTGGAACTGTCCCGGGTCACCGATCCGCTGCCCCAGGCGATCGCGCTCACCGCCATCGTCATCACCCTCGCCACCACGGCGTTCCTGCTGGCCATGGCGTACCGCAGCCAGCGCGTCAGCGGCAGTGACGAGGTCCAGGACGACATCGAGGACCGCCGGGTCGCGCTCCGCGCGGAGGTCCAGGAGCAGCGGGCCGCCCTGCGCGAGCGGCACGGGCCCCGGGGCCGGGGACCCGAGGGGGACCTCGCCGAGTACCGCTCGGAGCGCCGCCGGCTGCGCGCCGTGCTCCGCGAGGACCGGGCGCTCCAGGCCAGGGCGCGCGACGCCTCCGGCGATCTGTGGGACGACATCCTGGGCGAGGACCCGGAGGACCGCGCGGCCGGTCCGTCCGTCCCCCCGGGGCCGGGTGAGGAAGGTTCCGGATGAACGCTCTCGTACCGCTGCCCGTGCTGCTCCCGCTCCTCGCGACCGGCTTCGGACTGACCCTGGGAATCCGCTTCCCGCGCGGCCAGCGGATCGTCAGCGTGGTGGTGCTCTCCGCCGTGCTCGCGCTCTCCGTGACGCTGCTGATCGCCGCCGACACCGGCGGCCCGCTCGCCGTCCACCTCGGGGACTTCGCGCCGCCGCTGGGCATCACCCTGGTCGCGGACCGGCTGTCGGCGCTGATGCTGACCGTCTCGTCGGCCGTGACCCTGTGCGTACTGGTGTACTCCCTCGGCCAGGGCATGGCCGACCGGGACGACCGCACCCCGATCGCCGTCTTCCACCCGGCCTATCTGGTGCTGGTGTCCGGGGTCTCGTGCATCTTCCTCGCCGGCGACCTGGTCAATCTGTACGTCGGCTTCGAGATCATGCTGGTCTCCAGCTTCGTCCTGCTCACCCTGGGCGGCACCGCCTCCCGGCTGCGGGCCGGTTCGACCTATGTCGTCGTCTCGCTGATCTCGTCCATGATCTTCTTCACCGCCGTCGCCCTGACCTACGCGGCGGCCGGCACCGTCAACTTCGCGCAGCTTGCCCTGCGGCTGGCGGAACTGCCCGTCGGTGTACGCACCCTGCTGGAGGCCGCGCTGCTGACCGTGTTCGCGGTCAAGGCGGCCGTCTTCCCGCTGGCGGCCTGGCTGCCCGACTCGTACCCCACCGCGCCCGCCCCGGTGACGGCCGTCTTCGCCGGACTGCTCACCAAGGTCGGCGTGTACTGCATGCTCCGCACCGAGACCCTCCTCTTCCCCGGCAACCGGCTGGGGCATCTGCTGCTCGCCGCCGCCCTGGCCTCGCTGCTGGTGGGGGTCCTCGGCGCGGTGGCCCAGACCGATCTGAAGCGGCTGCTCTCCTTCGTGCTGATCAGCCACATCGGGTACATGGTCTTCGGCATCGGACTCGGCACCCGCGACGGGATCGGCGGCGCGATCGTCTACGTCGTCCACCACATCACCGTGCAGACCGCCCTGTTCCTGGTCGCCGGGCTGATCGAGCGGCGCGCCGGGACCACCGAGCTGACCCGGGTCGGCGGACTCGCCCGGGCGGCCCCGGCGCTCGCGGTGCTCTTCTTCCTGCCCGCGCTGAACCTCGCCGGGATCCCGCCGATGTCGGGCTTCATCGGCAAGCTCCAGCTGCTGCGGGCCGGTGTCGCCACGGCCGACGGCTGGTCGTACACCCTGGTCGCCGCCGCGTCGCTGACCAGCCTGCTCACGCTGTACGTCATGGCCAAGGTCTGGAACCTCGCCTTCTGGCGGACCGCGCCGCCGGAGGAGCCCGCCCGGGGCACGGTCCTGGAGGAGCGGGACACCCACGACGACTGCGGCGACGAGACGGGCGATGTGCACCGGGAGGGTGACGGCGGCCGGGACCACGACCGGGACAGGGAAAGGGACCGTGGCAGGGGGCGGGGGCGACCCGCCGGGCAGGCCGTGACCGCCACCCTCTTCGGCCGGACCATCACGACCACCACCGACCGGCTGCCGGCCACCATGACCTGGGCGACGGCGGCCCTGGTGCTGCTCTCGCTCGCGTACACCGTGCTGGGCGACCCCTTCACCTCGCTCACCGACCGGGCGGCGGCCGAACTCCTGGAACGTTCCCCCTACATCGAGGCGGTGCTCGGCCGATGACGTTGACGTTCCGTGATCCGGAGCTGCCCCCGCTGAGCTGCGCGGTGGGGCGCGGCCGGGTGCTGGAGCTGCCGCTGATCACCTGGCTCGCCGTCGTCTGGGTGCTGCTGTGGGGCAATCTCAGCTGGGCCAATGTCATCACCGGGTTCGTGGTGGCGGTGGTCCTCTGTCTCGTCTTCCCCCTGCCCTCGGTCGATCTGCGGCTGCGGCTCCATCCGCTGGGCATCGTCCGGCTGGTGGTCCATCTGCTGTGGGACATGTACACCTCCGGGCTGAAGGTCTCCCGGCAGATGTTCGACAGCAGGCCCTACCGGGCGGCCGTGCTCGCGGTCCCGCTGCGCTGCCGCAGCGATCTGATGCTCACCGCGACGGCGGTCGCCGTCTCCAACGTCCCCGACGGATCGGTGGTGGAGGTGCGCCGCTCCAACGCCACCCTCTTCGTCCACATCCTGGAGGCCGACGACCCGGACGCGGCGGACCGCGCCCGGCGCTCGGTGTGGCGGATGGAGGAGCTGACCGTACGGGCCTTCGGCGACCGGGACGAGATCGCCCGCGTCAGCCGTGCGCCGCGCCCCGAGGGGGACGGGCGATGAGCGCCGCCGAGACCGTGGACCAGGCGCTGCTGACGACGGCGGCGGTGATGATCGTCGTCGCGGGGGCGCTGGTGCTCTACCGCATCTGGCGCGGCCCCTCGATGCTGGACCGGGCGATGGCCCTCGATGTCTTCGCCGCGCTCATGATCGCGGGGATCGGGGTGCGGTCCGCCTTCACCCGGGACGCCTACTACTTCCCGATCATGCTGGTGGTGGCGTTCCTGGGGTTCACCGGCTCGGTCGGCATCGCCCGCTTCATCGCGGTCCGCGACCGCGCCCCGGACAGCCCCACGGGTCCGGGCCAGGGCCCGGGGCCGGGCGTACGGGACGAGCGCCGATGAGCGGCTGGGAGCAGACGGCCGACACCGCCGGCGCGGTGCTCCTCCTCCTCGGCGCGGCGGTCAGCCTGCTGGGCGCGATCGGCATGCTGCGGCTGCCCGATGTGCTCTCCCGGGGCCACGCCGCCACCAACCCCCAGTCGCTCGGCATGCTGCTGGTGCTCGCCGGGGTGGCGCTGCGGCTGCGCAGCGGCATCGACCTCGGCACGCTCGGGCTCATCGGCTTCTTCCAGCTGCTGACCGGCCCGGTCGCCGCCCATCTGGTGGCCCGGGTCGCCTATCGCACCGGCCATGTGGGCCGCGAGGGGCTGCTCTTCGACGAACTGGACGAGCAGCTGAGCGGCCGGCCCCCGGCGGACGGGGAGCCGCGATGACGGGAGCCGTAATTCGGTGGTGCGGCCCGGCGGACAGTTGTTACGTTGGCCGCCGCCCTCACCGGCGTGCCCCCGATGGACCTCACCGGGCTCGGTCGAGCCCTGGAAAGCAGTGATGTATGCCCCGGCCCGCGCCGAGCCCCTCTCGGCGAACCGTCCGACCGTCCGGCCGCTGACCCCTGGCCCTTGGCCCTTGGCCCCTGGCCCTTGACCTCTTGGGCGTCAGCCCGCCTCTCTGACCTGAGCCGCCTCGACCTGATCTCATGTCACCGACGTCGGACGTACGACGGTGCGCGGCCGTGCCCTGCCGCCCGGACGCCACCGGCCAACGCCTCGCCGAAGACTGCTCGGCCTCCTCCTGCTGCCCATGCGACAAGCCCCAGCAAGGAGCCATCCGAGTGTCCATCGACAAGCCGAACCACCACCACCACCGCCTCTCCCCGACCGGACCCGTCGCCGACCCCGGCCCGGCGCTGCGCACCAGCACATTCACCTGCGTACGCTGCGGACTGACCGTGGCCACCCTCGGCCCCGACGGGTCCCACCGCAACCACTGCCCCAGCTGTCTGCACTCCCAGCACATCCACGACCACGTCGAGGGCGGCCCCTCCGACTGCCGGTCGCGGATGACGCCCATCTCCATCGCCGTGCTCAGAAACGGCGACTGGATGGTCGTGCACCGCTGCACCCGCTGCGACGAACTCACCTCCAGCCCGGTCTGCGCCGACGACAACCAGCTCATCCTGATGCGCATGGCCGTCCGGCCGCTGGCCCAACCGCCCTTCCCGCTCGAAGTGTTCGGGGACATGTGAGACGGCGGAGGAAGGACGGAGGAGAGACGGCCGTGCCGCGAAAGAAGAAGAACACCAACCACCACCGCCCACGGCGGGGATCCACCCGGCCCCAGCGGCACAAGGACGTGCTGCACGGCCGGGGCGGCGAGGCGGGGGACGCGTTCCGCTGCGTCGGCTGCCGGCTCGATGTGCCGCTGGCCGCGCCCGGCACCGCCCACCGCAATCACTGCCCGAACTGTCTCGCCAGTCTCCACGTCGACCGGCGGGTGCCGGGCGACCGCGACTCGGCGTGCCGGGGGCGGATGACCGCGCTGAGCATGTCCGTACGGGAGGACGGCGAGTGGATGATCATCCACTCCTGTCTCTCCTGCGGGGAGCTGAGCGCCAACCGGATCGCCGGGGACGACAACGCCCTGGCGCTGGTACGGATCGCGATACGGCCGCTGGCCGACTCCAGCGTTCCCGTGCGCGCCCTGCTGGCGCTCTGAGCGGCCGCTCCCGACCGCTCCCGACCGGTTCCCGACCGTTCCCGACCCGGGGCGTCGTGCCGCGTGTTCACCGCGCGGTGCGATGCCCCGTCGGCGTACCGCCGTCCCGCTGTCGGGGCGTCAGCCGCTCAGCACCCCGTCGAGCAGGGTGTCCAGCCCGTCCTTGATCTGCTGAGGGCTCCGGCCCCGGTCACGGGTGAGATGGGTGATCAGGCCGGCGGCGGTCGGCGCGAGCAGCAGATGCGCCGTCAGCGCGGCGTCGGCCGAGGGGCGGAGCAGCCGGACGAGCATCGTCACATGGGTGTGCCGGGCCAGATGGGCGTCGTGGTCGTAGTGGCCGACGGGGGAGGCGCTCTCCCCGGCGAGCAGCAGCTCCCGCTGTTCGACGACGCGGTCCACCATCGCGTGGAGGAAGGCGCGCAGCCGCTCCCCGGGCGGAGCGCCGGGCCCGAGCGGCGGCGGTCCGGCCATGAACGCCGTCTGGAACCGCCGCTCCCGCTCGTCCAGGAGGGCCGCGAAGAGCTGGGCCACATCGCCGAAGCGCCGGTAGACGGTGCCGACCCCGACCCCGGAGGCGCGGGCGAGCGCGTTCATGGTGAGGGCCTCGGGGCCCTCGTCGGCCATGATGCGGGCGGCCGCGTCCAGGATCTTGCGGCGGTTGTGCGCCGCGTCGGCGCGGGGGGCGGCGGGCGCGGTGCCGGGGCCGCCGAGGAGGGAGTGCCCGGTGATCGCGATGTCCACGGGATGGCCGTCGGCGCGGTGACCGCCGGGGCGGTGGCCGTCCGCGCCCGACGAGCGGACGCCCGGAGGGCCTGAATCCGGCGGACAGTGCTCGGGCTCGGAAGAGTGCACGAACAGGGGCTCCGTTCTGTTCGTTCGGCCGCCCGGCGTGCTGTCTGGCTCGGGGCGCTTTGGTGGGTTTCTCCAGGTACAAGCCTAGCGGATAAGTATCCGCTTGCGGCTTGCCAAGGCTTCGTTGAATCACGTACCTTCGTGGAAGCGGATAGCTATCCGCTTCTATTTCCGTGCGTCGTTGCAGAGAGGGCCGTCATGACCGCCGCCGTATCCCCCAAGATCGCCGTCATCTACTACTCGTCGACCGGGAGCGTGCACCACCTCGCCCAGGCCGTCGCGGAAGGCGCGGAGAAGGCGGGGGCCGAGGTCCGGCTGCGCCGGGTGACCGAGCTGGCCCCCGACGCCGCCATCGACTCCAACCCGGCCTGGCGCGCCCACGTCGACGCCGCCAAGGACATCCCGATCGCGGGCCACGAGGACCTGGAGTGGGCCGACGCCTACGCCTTCGGCACGCCGACCCGCTTCGGCAACGTCGCGTCCCAGCTCAAGCAGTTCATCGACGGCACGGGCGGCCTCTGGCAGCGCGGCGTCTTCGCCGACAAGCCCGCCAGCGCGTTCGCCAGCGCCTCCAACCTGCACGGCGGCAACGAGTCGACCCTGCTGGCCCTCTACAACACCTTCTACCACTGGGGCTCGCTCATCGTGCCGCCCGGCTACACCGACCAGAGCGTCTACGCGGCCACCGGCAACCCGTACGGCACCGCCCACGCCTCCGGCGCCGGTGTGCTGCCCGGCGAGAACATCCTGGACGCCGCCCGCTACCAGGGGCAGCGTCTCGCGACCATCACCGCCCGGCTTCAGGGCTAGACCTTCCGGCCGGGCGCTTGACTTCAAGTCGACTTGAAGTCTGAGAATCGGGGGAGTCTCTCCAGAGGAAGGGGTACGGCCGTGTGTCGCATTCCTGAGCCCCGCCCTGCGGCCGGCGGCCCCCGCGCCGCCGAGCCGGGGGCGGCACTCCGGTGCGAGGCCGCGCACCGGGGCGTGGCGCTGGTACGGGCGTACGCCGGCGAGGACGCCCCGGCCGTCTCCTCGGTCCTCGGCGGACTCGGCCCGGCCGCGCGGACCGAGCTGCGCGCGGTGATCTGCGAGATGCTGGGCGTCGTCATCGGCACGGTGATGTCCGCGCCCCGCGCGTTCGCCCCGGCCGATGTGGTGCGTACCGCCGAGCGGATCACCGGGGCGGCCCCGGCCCGGCACCGGCCCGCGCTCTCGCGGGCCGTACGGGCCTGGGCGAGCGGCGACCAGGGCCCGCTGCGGACGCTCATGGGCGACGGCCCCGGCGGTTCCGGCGGTTCCGACGGCTCCGGCGGTCTGCACGCGGGGGCCGTGTTCGCGACGGCTCTGGCGCTCACCTCCTGGGGCGAGGCGCCGCTGCGGGATCTGCTCGACGCCTTCGACGCGCTGCCGGGCGGCGCGCCCGCGATGGCCGCCGGTCCCTGAGGGGCGGGCCCGCCCGGTCACGGGCGCCGAGAACTCCCCGCCGGCCCGCGTCGATGCCCAACATCACCTGGCGAGGCCGGCGGGGCACCTGTACACAGCAGCACTCCCGCCGAGGACCCCGTGAACTTCGACAGCCCCCTCACCGCCCTGTTCCCGGGCGCTTCCGGCCGTACGGTGACCGCGCTCTCCGCCCACCGCGAGACGGCGGGCGGCACCGCCCTGACCGTGCCGGAGCTGGCCCGGGACTCCTCGGTGGCCGCCACCCAGCTGGAGAGCGTGCTCTTCCGGCTCGGTCTGCTGGGCATGGTCGAGCCGCGCCGGCGCGGCGAGGACGTGCGCGTGGTCGAGGGGCACATCGTGTGGGACGCGGTGGGGCAGCTCGCGGATCTGCGCGGCCGGCTGGTGGACGAGGTGCGGCGGCGGGCCGCCGAGAGCCTCGCGCCGCCGCCCGCGCTGCTCGCCGTCCGGGGCAAGGTCGCCGAGGGCACCGCCGCCCACCCCGCCGACCTGCTGGAGATCGTGGCCGTCGCCCCCGACGGCGCTCCCGCCGACTGGCCCGCCCGGCTCGACGCACTGGCCGCCCGGCTCTCCCGGGACCTCGGCAATCTCGTCACCGTCCACCTCGCGCCCACCGCCGAGGAGGCGATCGCCGGCCCCGGCCCCGGCACCGTGGTGATCGGCCCCGGTTCCTAGACCGCGCCGGGTCCGGCCCCGGCGATCAGGTCCGACGGGTCGGTGTTCGCGCCGCAGAGCACCACGGCCACCTTCTCGCCCGGCCCCGGCTCGTACCCCCCGCCGCCGGTCCCCGCCAGGGGCAGCGCGGCCAGCGCGGTCGCGCCGCTCAGCTCGGTGACGATCCGGCGCTGGTCCCAGAGCGTCTGCCGCGCGGCGGCAATCGCCGAGTCGGGGACCAGCACGGAGCGCGATCCGGTCCGCAGGGCGACCTCCACCGCCGTGCCGGAGGCGCGCCGCGCGCCGAGCGCGTCGGCGGCGATGCTGTCGACGGTGACATCGACCGGCCCGCCGGCCAGCAGGGCGGCGTTCAGCGCCCGGCTGTTCTCCGGCTCCACGGCGACCGTGCGGATGCCGTGATGGTGCGCGGCGGTGGCCACCCCGGCGAACAGTCCGCCGCCGCCGACGGCGACGACCACCGTGTCGAGACCCGGGATCCGCGTCCGCAGCTCCTCCAGCAGCGTTCCGGCCCCGGCGGCCACGAAGGGGTCGTCGTAGGCGTGACCGGGCAGCGCCCCGGTCCGCCCGGCGTACTGGGCGCACGCCTCGGCGGCGTCGGCGTACTCCCCCTCGACCAGCCGCACGGACGCCTCGTACCCCTTCAGCCGGGCGACCTTGACCCCGGGCGCGCTCGCCGGGAGGAAGACCGTGGCCCGTACGCCCATGGCCCGCGCCGCCCAGGCCATGGCCAGCCCGGCGTTGCCGCCGGAGGCGATGGTGACCCCGGCCTCGGGGAGGGTGCCGCCCTCCTGGTGCGCGCGCAGGAAGTTCACCGCGCCGCGCGCCTTGAAGCTGCCGGTGTGCTGCATGTACTCCAGCGCCAGCCAGATCCGCGAGGGTTCGCCGGGCGCGGAGGGGTCCAGCGGCGACACCGCGACGGGCCGGACCCGGCCCAGCACCCGGCCGGCCGCCGCTTCGACGTCTCCGTGCGTGAGGGTGAGGTCGGGCATGCGCTGCTCCGTGGGGGTGAAGTCGGTGTCCGCCGGTCGCCGGAGGCTGCGGCCATGCCGCTGTTACACCGTAACGTACGCTGTTTCTCATGCCGAGGCAGTCAGAGAACCTGGACCGGGCCACCCCGAGCGCCATCGCCGTCGCGGCGCTGGAGCTGATCGACGAGAAGGGCCCGCAGGCCCTGAATCTGCGCGCCCTCGCGGAGCGGCTGGGCGTCTCGCACACCACCGTCCACCGGCGCTGCGGCTCGGAGGTGGCCGGGCTGGTGGATCTGTGCACGGACCATCTCGCCACCCAGCTGCCGGACATCGACCCCGGCGTCCCCTGGGCCGAGGCCACCGAGACCCGCTTCACCCGGCTGTACGAGGTGCTCACCCGGCATCCGGGGCTGATCGCCCTGCGCGGCGCGCGCCCCTGGCTCAGCCGGGAGCTGCTCGCCCGGCTGGTCGAGCCGCAGCTCGCCGCGAACCTGGCGGCCGGGATGACGCCGGGCCGGGCCATCGCCGTCTACCGGCAGCTGTATCTCTTCACCCTGGGGGCGGCGAGCTTCGTCGACCACCGGGACCCCGGCGGCGCGATCGCCGGGACCCGCGCGGCGCTGGCCGCCCTGGACCCCGCGCGGTTCCCGGTGCTGACCGGCCACCTGGACGAGATCCTTCCGGTGCTGGTGGACCATGAGGTCCACCAGCAGGGGCTGCGCGCGCTCATCGCCGCCGCCCTGCCGGGGCCCGGGTCTCCCCGGCCCGGCTCGGGCGGCAGCGTCGATCGGACTCCGCGCAGGCCCTGATCAGACCTTGCCGTCGGTGCGGACGAACTCCGCGAGCCAGTCGCGGAAGTCCGGCCCGAGGTCCTCGCGCTCGCAGGCGAGCCGCACGACCGCGCGCAGGTACTCGCCCCGGTCGCCCGTGTCGTAGCGCCGGCCGCGGAAGATCACGGCGTGGACCGGACCGCCGAGCGAGGGGTCGGCCGCCAGCTCGCGCAGCGCGTCGGTCAGCTGGATCTCGCCGCCGCGGCCCGGGGCCGTGCGGTGCAGCACCTCGAAGATCTCCGGGGCCAGGACATAGCGGCCGATGACGGCGAGGTTGCTGGGGGCGGTGCCCGGCTCGGGCTTCTCCACCAGGTCGGTCACCCGGAGCACGGTGTCCTCCGCGCCGTCCTCCAGGGGGCGCACGGCGGCGCAGCCGTAGAGGTGGGCGCGGTCGGGGTCGACCTCCATGAGGGCGATGACGCTGCCGCCGTGCTGCTCCTGCACATCGAGCATCTGGGCGAGCAGCTGGTCGCGCGGGTCGATCAGGTCGTCGCCGAGGAGTACGGCGAACGGCTGGTCGCCGACGTGGGGCTCCGCGCACAGGACCGCGTGGCCGAGGCCGAGCGGGTTGCCCTGGCGGACGTAGTGCACCGTGGCCAGCTCGCTGGACTCGCGGACCTTGAGGAGCTTCTCCTTGTCGTCCTTCAGCTCCAGCAGCTGTTCCAGTTCATAGGCGCGGTCGAAGTGGTCCTCCAGGGCCCGCTTGTTCCGGCCGGTGACCATGAGGACGTCGTCGAGTCCGCTGTGGGCGGCCTCCTCCACCACGTACTGGATGGCCGGCTTGTCCACGACGGGAAGCATTTCCTTCGGCGTGGCCTTGGTGGCGGGCAGGAAGCGGGTGCCGAGGCCGGCGGCGGGTATGACGGCCTTGCGGGCCCGGGTGCTGTGTGCAGGCATGGTTTTCTCCGGACGGGCTCAGGGAGAGCGATGTCCCTGATCGGTGCTGAGGGTGGTGCGACGGTGTGATGGTACGGGTGGTTCTGAGGTGGTGTGATCGGGCGGGTGGCGACCACCCGAAACTGGTTGGAGCGTTCGTTCCGGCGGGGCGCCGCTCACCGGCCCGGCCGGGGCGCTCCCGGGGGCCGGGGGAGTGACCGGGAGCAAACGTGTACTCAGCAAAGAGACGGCGGCCTCCCGGGCCCGGCCCTGATGGTACAAAGTGCGCGAAACGCCACCTGGTGCTGAGATGGATCCTGCCGCGGCGGGGCGGTGCCCGCACCGCGCCGCCCCGCCGCCCGGCACCGCGCCCGCGGCTCTCCGGAGGGCGCGGACACCGCCGTGATCCAGCGTCAGAAGGAGATCTCCGTGGCCACGCTCACCGCCTGGAAGTTCCCCACCCCCGAGGGGGCGGCCCAGGTCGAGGAAGCCCTGCTCTCCCTCCAGAAGCAGAGCCTCATCCAGATCCACGACGCCGCCGTCGTGACCTGGCCGGCCGACCGCAAACAGCCCAAGACCAAACAACTGCACAATCTCGCCGCCACCGGGGCGCTCTCCGGCACCTTCTGGGGGATGCTCTTCGGCCTGATCTTCTTCGTGCCGCTGCTCGGCGCCGCGGTGGGCGCGGCGGCCGGGGCGCTCGGCGGCTCGCTGGCCGACGTCGGCATCGACGACGACTTCATCGCCAGTGTCCGCAGCGAGGTGGAACCGGGCACCTCGGCGCTCTTCCTCCTCACCTCCGACGCCGTGGTGGACCGGATCCACGAGACCTTCCCGGCGGGCAGCGCCGAGCTGATCCGCAGCAACCTCTCCAAGGCCGACGAGGCCAAGCTCCGCGAGATCTTCGAGGACTGAGCCGCCGCGAGCGCCGCGCCGCCCCGTTTACGCGTCGCACGTGCACACCGGGGGAGGCCCGCTCAGGAGCGCGCCTCCCCCTCCTCGTAGGCGTACTGACTGGACTGGACGAGATACATCCGGCGGAAGGCCCCGTCCCGGGGGCGCATCAGCTCGTCGAAGGAGCCGTGCTCGGTGACCCGGCCCTGCTCCAGCACATAGATCTCGTCCGCGTGCCGGACGCTGTGCAGCCGATGGGTGATCAGGATGACCGTCTGCCCCTCGGCGGCGAGCGCCCTGATCTGGTCGAAGACCCGCTGCTCGGCCTCCGCGTCCAGCGCGCTGGTGGGCTCGTCCACGACGAGCACCCGGGCGTCCCGGTGCCGGGCGCGGGCGATGCCCAGCCGCTGCCACTGGCCCCCGGAGATCTGGTGGCCGCCCTTGTACCCCCGGGCGAGCAGGGTGTCCCAGCCCCGGGGGAGCGAGCCGATCGTCCCGCCGGCCCCCGCGTACTCGGCCGCCGCGTCGAGGAGGTGTTCGTCGGAGGGCGCGTCCGGGCGGCCGATGGCGACATTGACCCGTGCGGTGAACGGCCAGCGGTAGAAGTCCTGGGCGACCACGGCGACCCGGTCGAACAGCTCGGCGCGGTCCGCCTCGGCCGCGTCCACGCCGTCCCACATGATCCGGCCCGTGTCGGGGGCGTACAGCCCGCAGAGGAGTTTGGCGAGGGTGGACTTCCCGCTGCCGTTGTTGCCGACGAGCGCGATGATCCGCCCGGCGGGGATGGTGACGTCCACCCCGTCGAGCGCGGGGCGCTCGGAGACCCCCGGGTAGGTGAAGGAGACATTCTCGAAGCGGATGGTCTTGACTTCGGCGGGGAGCGGGAGCCCCGTCCCGGGGATGAGCCGGCGGTCGGCCTCCTCGCAGAGCCGCTCCATGTCGGCGACGAACAGACTCTCCTCGTAGAGGTAGTTGAGCTGGATGACGAGGGCGTCGAGATTGGCGGAGCCCGTCCGGATCGCGATCACCGCCGTGCCGGCGACGGCGAGGTCCATGGCCCCCGTCCACAGCAGCAGACCGAGGGTCGCGTAGGTGGCGGCCGTGGTCAGCCCCGTCCACCCGGAGGCGATCAGCCCGGTGCGGGCGGCGAGCCCCGCCAGCCGGGTCTGCTCCTTCTCACCGGTCTCCGCCATGGTGCGGAAGTGCCTCAGCAGGAACGGGCCGATGTTGTGGACCCGCACCTCGGGCGCCGCCTGCGCGTCGATGAGCAGCCGGCCGAGGAGCTGGCCGGCGCGGGCGTGCTGGACCCAGGTGTGGAAGGAGACATAGCGGCGGCGGGCGATCGTGAGCGAGCTCCAGGCGCTGGGCAGGGTCATCAGCGCGAGCAGCGGCAGCAGGGCGGGGTGCAGCACGGTCAGCACTCCGGCGGCCGCGATCAGCGAGATGGCCGCCGCGACCACCGACGTACAGAACTTGATCATCCGGCGGGCGGACTCCGCACCCCACTGGGCGGAGTCCAGCAGCTTGTGGAACTCCTCGTCCTCGACCGCCTCCAGCTCGACGCGGGCCACCCGCTCCAGATACTCCTCGGTGGCCACCCGGAACACCTTGGGCTCCAGCCGGCCGGTGCCCGCCGTGGAGGCGGAGCGCAGCAGCGCCCCGATGAGGGCGGTGACCGCGACCGCGATCAGCGCGGGCACGGCGGCGGTGATCCGGTCGCCGGTCTCGCCGGGGCCGAGGATCCGGACCAGCACCGCGTTGACCGCGATCAGCCCGACCGCCTGCGCCACCCCGCCGCCGAACTCCGCGCCCGCCACCTGGCGCAGGGCGCGCGGGTCGGCGCGGTGGGCGAGCCGGACCGTGGAGGCGATCAGATGCGGCATCCGGGCGATCATCGTGCGCAGATTCAGCTCCAGGAAGGAGCCGCTGTGCTGATTCCAGCCCGCCTCATGGCGCAGGGGCCCGCCGAAGAGCAGCCGCTCGGACTCCGACACCTCCTCGGGCGCTCCGCCCCCGTCGTCTTTCCCGTTCCCCGTGGCCCCGGGTTCCGGCTCCGGCTTCCGGGCCGGGTCCGCCGCTCCGGCTCCCGGGAGCCCCGGCCCGGTCGCGCCGTTCGTCCGTCTCCCGGTTTCCGCCGGGCCGGTCGCTGTCGAGTTCGCCGTGCTTCTGGTGCGCTGTGTCATGCGACCTCCACCGTCTCGATGAACTCCTGGCTGGCTCAGGGCCAACCTCCCCGATCGCTGTCGCGTCACGGTCAATGCCTCGTAGGAGGGGAAGCCCGACGACCGGTGGCACTCGCCCCCGGAACATCCGCGCCCGTCGCACTCCCCCCACGCCACCGGCCGTGCCGCGGCCACCGGTCACCCGCCCGCCGCGCACCCCGTTTCCCTCACCCCCGGGTCCCACGAGGAGCCGTTCGACCGTCTCATTTCGCGTCCGCGTAGCACTCCACCACCGCCGTCGTAAAAGGGAATCTGACCGGGGTCCGGCCGAACGCCAGCTCGCCCGCCGTCTCGCCCGCCTCCCGGATCGCCTTGACCACCGCCTCCGCCTCCTCGGCGGGGCAGTGCACCATCACCTCGTCGTGCTGAAAGAAGACCAGCTCCGCCCGCATGCCCCAGGTGGCCTGCCGCAGCGCGGCGAGCATCAGCAGCGCCCAGTCCGCCGCGCTGCCCTGGACCACGAAATTCCGGGTGAAACGGCCCCGGGCCCGGGCGTCGGTCGAGGCGTAACCGGGGGTGAACCCGGTCCCGGCCGCCGGGGCGTCGCCCGGCGGGGTCTCCTGGGGGAGACCCGCCTCGTCGTCCTCGGCCGCACCGGCCGCGCGCGGGCTGGTGCGGCCCAGCCAGGTCCGCACCAGCCGGCCCTCCTCGCCGGCCTTCGCCGCCCCGTCGACACAGCCCACCGCCGCCGGGAATCTGCGCCGCAGCGCCGCGAGGTTCTTCAGGCCGTCCCCCGAGGTCTGGCCGTAGACCGCGCCCAGCAGCGCCAGCTTCGCGTGCTCGCGGTCGCCGGAGAACGCCCGGTCGGAGAGGGCCGTGTAGAGATCGCCCTCATGGCCCGCCACCTCCATCAGGCCCGGATCGCGGGAGATGGCGGCCAGCACCCGGGGCTCCATCTGGTCGGCGTCGGCGACCACCAGCCGCCACCCCTCGTCGGCGACCACCGCGCGCCGGATCACCTTGGGTATCTGCAGCGCGCCGCCGCCCCTGGTGGTCCAGCGCCCCGAGACGGTGCCGCCCGGCAGATACCCGGGCCGGAACCGGCCCTCCCGCACCCAGTCCTGGAGCCAGCTCCAGCCGTGCGCGACCCAGATGCGGTAGAGCGTCTTGTACCGCAGCAGGGGCTCGACGGCGGGGTGGTCGATCTCCTCCAGCTCCCAGCGGCGGGTGGACTTCACCCGGATCCCGGCCTGGGCGAAGGCCTTCAGCACATCCGCCGGCAGATCGGGCCGCACCCGCCGCCCGAACGCCGCCGACACCTCGTCCGCCAGCTCCGCCAGCCTGCGCGGCTCGCCGCCGCCCGCGTACCGCTCGCCCAGCAGCTCGGCCAGCACCTCCCGGTGGACGTCCGCCCGCCAGGGCAGCCCCGCCAGATTCATCTCGGCGGCGACCAGCATCCCCGCCGACTCGGCGGCGGTCAGCAGCCGCAGCCGCCCCGGGTGCTCGGCGGCCTCATGGCGGCGCAGCTGCTCGCCGTACACCTCCAGCAGGGACTCCAGCGGGAGCGGCACCGGCTGCGGGTCGAAGAGCGAGGACTGCGCGCCCGGCTCCGCCGCCCGCTGCGGAGGGTCGGCGGGCACCGGCCGGCCGTGCAGCCGGGCCAGCGCCGCCGCCGCGGACCGGGGCTCGCCCAGCCGTCCCTCGTGTCCGAGGAGCAGCTGCTCGGTGCTCTCGATGTCATAGCAGCGCGCGACCCGGACCCCGGCCGCCAGCAGCCTCGGATAGATCTCGGTGGTGGAACGCCACACCCACCGGCCCGCCTCCGGCCGGGAGCGCACCGCCTCGACCAGATCGGGCTCCGTCACGACGGGGCCCGCGGGCACTCCGCCGGGGCCGAGCGGGACGAGCCGGGCCCCGTCCCCCTCCGCCGCCGCCAGAGCCCATCGACTCCATCGTTCGTCCATGGAACCGAGTCTCCCAGCCGGGTCTGACAACGCCCCTCGGACAACACCCACAACACCCGCAACACGCCCACACCATCCGAACCAGCACCCGCCGTCGGCGCGGGAGACCGAAAACGGTGGCCGGATCCGGGCCCCGTCGCCCGCCGACCCCAGTGATTCGGCCAGAATGCCTGTCCGATCCGCGATGGCCGCGCCGCCGTGCCCGTTTGTACGCCGCGTACAACGCGGAGCGCCGCTGGGTGTCCGCCGCGAGCTTCGGATCGTTTGGTATATACCAATGCGCCCGAGGGGTCCGGTCCTTGTTCTCGGCCACCCAATACCTCCTGAAGTCCGGGAATCGCATGGCTATCCCTAAGATCAGCCGGATCTGCTGTCTGGCTGACCGAAACCAAAGGGCGGGGAATCATGGCGCAAGTCGTGCGAAGAGCGGCAAGGGTTCTGGGCATCCGCGTGGCCCCGGCCGCGCTGCTGATCGGGCTGGGCACCGGCTGTTCCCTGCTGGAGACGGAGCCGAAGCCGGCCAAGGAGGCGGGGAGCGACAAGGCGGCGGGGGGTGCGAAGCCCGCCGAGATAGAGGAGACCGTCGCCAAGGGCGGCACGGTCGGCGGCAAGGCGTCCCCCTGCGCGCTGCCCGTCACCTTCGACATCGCCAAGGACTGGAAGGCCGAGGCGGTCTCCATGCCTCCCGAGATCGGTCTGAACAGCGCCAGCACCGTCTCCCTCGTCTGCGAGATCGACGCCAAGCCCGCCGGCAGCATCGGCTTCCTCCGCGTCTGGACCGGCGACCAGGAGAGCGAGGACCCGCGCCGGGCGCTCCAGCTCTTCCTCACCGACAGCGCGAAGAGCCGTGAGGAGGAGGAGTACAGCGAGACCAGGGCGGGGGAGTACGAGGCCGTCGAGGTGAGCTATCTGAACACCCACGATCTGCTGGACGAGCCCAAGAAGGAGCGCGCGTTCGCCTTCGCGATGCCCCAGGGCGTAGTGATCATGCAGCTGGACGGGATGGACTCGGCCGAGCACGACGCGATGCTCCCGGCGTACGGCCTGGCCAAGGAGAGCGTCAAAGCCAGCTGACCCGCCCCCGCCGCGCGCCCCCGCCTCGTACCCCGGGCACCCGCACTCCCCTCACCTGGGATGATCGGTGCGAGGGAAGGCGAGGAAAGAGGCGACCCGATGACGACAGCGGTGGACGAAGCACTGGCGGCGGCGCTCCACGACGACGGCGACGCCTCCCTCGACACGGCCGCCTCTCTCCTGGCGGCCACCCCGGCCGCCGACGCGGACCTCGCGCGGCGCGGCGAGGAGTACCTCCGCCGGGCCTGGGAGCGCGGCTGGCAGCCGGCCGATGTCGTCCGTCTGGTCCGCCGCGACCTGGAGGAGTGCCATGTCGGCCTGGTCTCCGCCCTGATCGCGGCGGAGTCCCGGCGGTACGGGGACCTCCCGCCGCGCTGGCGCTCCCAGCTCGCCGACCTGGACACCGCCGAGCGGCCGACGGACCGTTTCTCCCGCGCCACCGCGGTGCTGGAGCTGTACCGCCTGCTGGTCCGCCTCCCCTCGGTCGAGTCCGTCGGCCCCGTCCCCGGCGCGCCCTTCGTCCCGGTCTCGGGGTACGAACCCCGGATGCTGGCCCGGATACGGGCGCTGCTGGCCAAGGCCGAGGCGACGAACTTCCCGGAGGAGGCGGAGGCGCTCACGGCCAAGGCCCAGGAGCTGATGGCCCGCCACAGCCTCGACGAGGCGGCCCTGCCCCGCCACGCCCCGGACGCCGCCCCCTCCGCCTGCCGGATCGGTGTCGACGCGCCCTACGAGACGGCCAAGGCGATCCTGCTCGACGCCGTCGCCTCGGCGAACCGCTGCCGCGCGGTCTGGAACAGCGCCTTTGGCTTCTCCACGGTGGTGGGCTTCGAGTCCGACCTCGAATCGGTCGAGCTGCTGTACACCTCCCTGCTCATCCAGGGCACCACCGCGATGACCCGCGCGGAGGCGGCCCAGCGGGCGGGCGGACGCAAGCGTACGAAGACATTCCGCCAGGCCTTCCTGCTGTCGTACGCCGCCCGGCTCGGGGAGCGCCTCACCGCCGCGGCCGAGAGCGTGCCCGCCCCGGCCGAGGTGCTCCCGGTGCTCGCGACCCGCGAGGTGGCGGTGGCCTCCCGTACGGAGGAGATGTTCCCGAGGACGAGCAGCTCCCGGGTGCGGGGCGTGAGCGACGAGGCGGGCTGGCTCGACGGCCGGGCGGCGGCCGACGCGGCGCGGGTGTCGGAGCCCGCCCCGGCCCGCCGTCCGCTGCGCGGGCGCTCCCCGGAGTAGGCCAGGCCCGGCGCGGGGGTGGAACGGAAACGCCGCCGGAACCCTCCTGGAGAGAGAAACCGGTGCCCCTGAGCCGAAGGAAGCTGAGCTGATGGGACGACGCGCCCCCGGCCGGTCGAGCCGCGCCGACCGGCGTCGTGCCCGTGTGCGCAGGCGCAGAAGGGCGCTGGCGTCCGCCGTCGCCCTGGCCTTCGTGCCGGCCGGACTCGGCGGTGCCGCGCTGCTGGGGTGGCCCGGCGACGGCGACGGCACCGGGACCCGGGCGGGCGACCGCCCGGCCCCGGCCACCAGCACCGCCGCCCGTCCCACGCCGCCGCCCGACGGGCCGAAGCAGCCCGAACCGGAACCGGAACCGGAGCAGAGGAAGCCGGAACCCAAAAAGCCGGCACCGAAGAAACCGGAACCGAAGAAACCGGCACCGAAGAAACCGGAACCGAAGAAACCGGCACCGAAGAAACCGGCACCGAAGGAGCCGAAGCACCCCGAGGTGTCCGTCCCGGCCACCGGGCCCGGCACCTTCACCCCGGTACGGCTGTCCGGCGAACGCCACGGCCGGGGCCCGGTCCGCCGCTTCAGGGTCGAGATCGAGGACGGTGTCCGCCTCCCCGGCCCGGCGACCGCGCGCGCCGTCTCGGACGTGCTCGGCCATCCGAGGGGCTGGACCCGTGACAGCTCCTACGGCTTCCAGCTGGTGGAGTCCGGCCCGGTCGACTTCACGGTGAAGGTGGCCACTCCCGGCACCACCGACCGGCTCTGCTTCGTCACCACCCCGGCGAGCAGGGGGAAGGTGAACTGCCGGGTCGGCCACGACGTGGTGGTCAACCTCAAGCTCTGGACCCGGGGCTCACCGAGGTTCGACGGTCCCGTGGAGGAGTACCGGGCCCTGATCATCAATCATGAGGTCGGCCATGAGCTGGGCCGGGGCCATGAGACCTGCCCCGGCCCCGGACTCCCCGCCCCGGCGATGATGCAGCAGATCAAGGGGCTGCTCGGCTGCGAGGCGAACGCATGGCCGTACGACACGGAGGGGCGCTATGTGCGCGGCCCCTCCGTGCCGTAGCCCAACCGGACGGAATCAGAGAGTCGACTTGAACAGCAGCCGGTTCGGGGTGGCACCGACATTGCCCCGGATCACATTGGCGGTGCTGTTGTTGATGATCCAGTTGTTGACGGTGGTGCTGGAGGCGTCGCCGTACGTCCCCTTGTAGAGCGCCGCCACACCCGCCACGTGCGGCGCGGCCATCGAGGTGCCGCTCATCGTGGTGGTGCCGCCGCCGGAGCGGGTCGACAGGACGTTGACGCCCGGGGCGTAGAGGTCGGCGCACTGGCCGTAGTTGCTGAAGCTCGCCTTGTTGTCGGCGGAGTCGGACGCGGCGATCGAGAGGGCGCCGGGCGCGCTCGCCGGGGAGAAGTTGCAGGCGTCCTGGTTGCTGTTGCCCGCGGCGACCGTGGTGTGGACACCGGAGTTGGCGAGGTTGGTGGCCGCGTTGTTGAGGGCGGCGGAGTAGCCGCCGCCGAGCGAGGCGTTGGCGACCGCGGGCTTCACCGCGTTCTGCCGGACCCAGTCGAATCCGGCGATGATGGCCGAGAAGGACCCCGAGCCCTGGCAGTCGAGGACGCGCACCCCGCGCAGCTGAACACCCTTGGCCACACCGTACGTCGTCCCGCCGACGGTGCCCGCGACATGCGTGCCGTGACCGTTGCAGTCCGCGCCGCTGCCGCCGAAGGCGTCGAAGACATTGCGGGCCCGGCCGCCGAAGTCGGGGTGACCGGTGAAGATGCCCGAGTCGATGATGTACGCGGTGACGCCGGAGCCGTTGCGGGTGTAGGTGTAGGTGCCGTTGCGCCCGGTGCGCTGGTCTATTCGGTCGAGTCCCCACGGCGCGTTGGTCTGCGTCGCGGCGGAGACCACCTTCTGGTCCTCCTCGATGGAGGCCACCCGCGAGTCGGCGCGCAGCGCCTTCAGCTGGCTCGGGGTCAGTTCGGCGGCGAAGCCGTTGAGGACGGCGTCGTACACGTAATCGGTTCTCACCGACTTCGACTCGGCGAGCCCGGCCGGGTCCGCGCCCTTCTTGAGGGTGACGATGTACTGACCCCTGATCTCGGCGGTCTCCGGGGCCTGCGCCACCTTGACCAGCGGTTCCGGGGCGGTGGCGGCGGAGCCGGTGGAGGGGATCAGGGCGAGCGGCACGGCGAGGCCGATGGCGCCGATGGCGAGAGTGCTGAGGTGAGTCTTGCGCATGAGGGGGCTGTCACCTTTCGTGATCCGGCCGCACGGTGCCGCGGCCGGTGAGGGGGGATGCACGTTCCTGCCTTGCGTGGGGCACGGGGGAGCGGCGCCAGGTGCACAGTGCGCGGACGGTCGCGATGACCGCCGACCGGCGGTGGGAGCCGGTTCGCCCGTCCCTCGCGACAGGACGGCCGTCACGCCCCGGCACAGTGGTCCGCGAGGCGGGATCGCCGCTCGCCGTGACCCCGGTGTCTGCCGGGCGTGGCGTCAACCTACCGGGGGCCGCCGAAGGTTGACCACGGCCGAAACGGGCGTGACCGATTACGGACAAGGAGATGTACGGCTTGGCGTGACCATGGTCAAGACGGTGCGGCGGATCTAGGGTCGGGTCATGCCTGCCGAGGATCCGTACGGGGACGACGCCGGCCCCGGACGGGTCGAGACCGCCGCGGGGGCTGCCTACCGCGAGCTGGGCTGCGCCGGCCGGCCGCCGGACGCCCTGCCCGAAGAGGTGCGCGAGTGGCTCGCCGCGCGACGGCTGCTCGACGGGGAGCCGGGGCACGCCAACTCGCCCGAGCGCGCGCTCCATGAACTCCTCGCCGACCAGCGCCGCCGGCTCGGCGATCTGCGTCAGGGCCTCGACGCGCTCCACGACGTACTGCGGCTGATGCCGGAGCTGCGGCCCGCCGGACGCGAGACCGTACGGGCCGAGTTCTTCGCCGACCGGGACCGGCTCAGAAAGCGGATGGGTGATCTGGACGCCCTGTGCCGGGACGAGATCCTCGGCATGCGCGGCACCTTCCCCGGCCCGGAGGCGCTGGCGGAGAGCCTGGACGAGGATCTGGCCATGCTCGCCCGGGGGGTGGGGATCCAGCTGCTCGTGGCGACCGGGGCCGCGCGCCGCCCCGGGGCCGCCCGCTATCTCTCCCGGATGCGTGAGCACGGCGCGCGCATCCGGCTCGCCCCCACGGTCCCCCTCCATCTCAATGTGGTCGACCGCGCCGTCACCGTCCTCGCCCTCGACCCCGTCGGCGGCGGCTCCGAGCCCGCCGAGGACGCCGTCCTCCACAGCCCCCGGCTCGCCTCCTGCTTCGCCCGCGTCTTCGACCACCACTGGTGCACGGGCCTCCCCTACGGCACGGACCCCGCCGAGGAGTGGAGTCCCCGCGACCGCGAGATCCTCGCCCTTCTCGCCGCCGGGGCCAAGGACGAGGCGATCGCCCGCCGCCTCGGCTGCTCCGAACGCACCCTCCGCCGCCTCCTCGCCACCCTGGTGGCCCGCCTGGGGGCCGAGAGCCGCTTCGCGGCGGGGGTACGCGCGGCCAGGCTCGGCCTGCTCGACGGCCCCTGACCGGGCGGTGCCCCCCGACCGGGCGGACAGAGCCCGGTTGCAGGAGAAATAGGGATATTCCGGGCTAGGCTCGGCGCATGACCTGGCTCCGGGCGCTGAAGGAGACCGCCCGCGCCGGGCTCACCATCGAACGGCGGCGGCTCGAACCGCTGGTGGCACTGCGCGGGGCCGCCGGGCTCGCGCTGGTCGTCGGGGTGACGCTGGCGATGTTCGGGCCGGTGGTGGCGGTGAGTTCGGCGTTCGGGGCGTACCAGGCGGCGATCGCGATCTACCAGCGGAGCTGGCGGCCCCGGCCGGTCCTGGCGCTGGCGTCCGGCACCAGCCTCGCGGTCTCCACCTTCCTCGGCTATCTCACCGCGTCCCATCTCCCGCTGCTCCTCGTACTCCTGACGGTGTGGACCTTCGCCGCCGGGATGGCATGGGCGATCGGGACCACGGTCGGCGTGATCGCCGCGTCGAACGTGGCCATCATGCTGGTGACGATCACCCTGCCGACCTCGATCGCGGAGGCCGCCGGGCACGCCGCGGTGATCGCGATCGGCGGCGGAGTGCAGGCACTGCTCATCGTGCTCTTCCCGGTGCGCCGCTGGGGCGCCCAGCGGGACGCGCTCGCGGACGCGCTGGCGGCGGAGGCCGACTACGCGCGGCGGCTGCGCGAGAACCCGACGGCCTCCTTCGACCCGGAGCCGCTGATGCTGGCCCGCAGCGCCGCCGTCGTCAGCCCCCGGCAGGCCCGGCGCAGACCGGCGGAGCTGCACGGCGCCCGGGGGATCGCCGAGCGGATCAGGCCCGTGCTGGCCTCGCTCGCCGACCCGGCGGTGGGCGTCCCGGTCGAGGGCCCCGAGCGGGAGCGGGTCCGGGAGCTGCTGGCCGCCGCCGGGACCGTGCTCGACGCCGCCGCGCACGCGATCCGGGAGGGGAAGTCCGTACGGACACCCCGGGACGCCATGGACACGCTCAAGAAGGCCGACACCCTCGCCCTGCTCAGCGGCCCGCCCCGGCGGGCGGTGATCCGGCTGGCCGCGCTGATGGACGACGTGGTGGAGACCGCGCGGGGCGAGGGCACGGGCGAGGAAACGCACCGCGACCGGCCGCCCCCGCACCGGCTCTTCCTCCGGGCGGTGAAGTCGGTGCGCGCCGAACTCCGCTGGGCCTCGCCGGTGCTGCGGCACGCCGTCCGGGTCTCCGCCGTGGTCTGCGCGGGCTATCTCCTGGGCACCGCCCTGCCGCTGGGCCACGGCTACTGGGCCCCGATGACCTCGGTCATGGTGATGCGCCCGGACTTCTCCCAGACCTACGCCCGCTCCGTCGCCCGCTTCGGCGGCACCCTCATCGGCGTCGGGGTCGCCACCGCCGTCGTCCAGGGCGCGCACCCCGGCGTCCGGCTCTCCGGCGCGCTCGCGGTGCTCTGCGCCTTCTGCGTCTATCTGGTGCTGCGCACCGGCTATGTCGCGGCCAACGTCGGCATCTCCGCCTATGTGGTCTTCCTGCTCAACATGGGCGGCGAGGACGCCGGCCAGACCGTGCGCGAACGCGTGGTGCTCACCCTCCTCGGCGGGCTGATCGCGATGATCTCGTACGCCCTCTACCCCGCCTGGGAGACGCCCCGGCTGCGCAATCGCCTCGCCGACTGGCTGAAGGCCGACGGCCGGTACGCGGCGGCCGTGGTCGCCCACTACGCCCAGCCGGCCGATGTCGACAACCAGGAGGTCAGACAGGCGCTGCTCGACGCGCGGGACGCCCGGATCGCCTGGCAGGACGCGCTGGCGCGGGCCATCCACGAGCCGGTGCGCAGCCGGGGGCTGACCCGCGCCGCCGCCGAGGCGGCCGAGCACGCGCTCGCGCAGATGGGCCGCAGCGCGATGCTGATGGAGGCGCATCTGCCGGAGCACGGCGCGGTGCCCGTCCCCGCCGCCGCCGCCCTCGCCGAGGCGCTGCGCCAGGACACCGAACGCGCCGCGAAGGCCGTACGCGAGCGCCGTTCCCTGAAGTGGGACGGGGTGCGGGCGGCCCTCGCGGAGTGGGAGGACGACGACACGGTGCTCAGCGGGGGGACCGCCCTGCTGGCGGAGGCGCTGGAGGAGCTGACCGACGCCCTGGACGACGGCGTACGGCGCTGATCCGGCGCGCGTGCCCGGTGGTTCAGGAGGCGGGGACGGCCTCCAGGCTGGGCAGCGTGGTGGGCAGGCCCAGGTCCGCCTTGGTGAGGGTGTCCTTCTTGCCCTTGTCCCAGGAGACCACGAGCGTCTTGTCGTCGGCGGACACGACCGTGCCCATGGTCCGCTGGCCGCCGCCGCCCACGCACTTCAGGTCGAGCATCTGATCGCCGTGGTCGGCGACCTTCCCCGTGCAGGAGTCGCCCTCGGCGAGCAGGACGACGGCGGTGCCCTTGACGCCTATGGTGACGGTCTTCCCGTCGGTGCGACCCATCCACTCGCCCTCGATGTCGGCGGGGCTCACCTTCGCGGGCTTCTCGGTGGAGGACTCCTCCTTCTCCTCCTGGTTCTCCTTCTCGCCGTCGGCCGGCGGCTTCTCGGTGTGCGCGCCGTGGTCGCCGCTCTCGGTGCTCTCGCCGCTCTTGCTCTTGTCGCCGCCGCCGTTGTCGCTCTTGCTCTCGCCGCCGCATCCGGTCAGCGCGAGAGCCAGCGCGGCGACAAGTCCGGCAGCGGTCAGGGAAGTACGTACACGCACGGGTCGGCCCCTTGGTCGTCGGTCGGGAAGATCGCGCCAAGCTACCAGGACGACTTGGTGACCCCCGGAAGGAATCCCGCGTGCGCCAGCTCGCGCGTCCGGACCCGGGAGAGCCCGAACTTCCGCAGGTGGCCACGGGGTCGGCCGTCCACGGCGTCCCGGTTGCGGACCCGGGTGGCGCTGGCGTCGCGCGGCTGGCGGCGCAGCTCGGCCCGGGCGGCGAGCCGTTCGGGACCGGGGGTGGCGGGGTGGCGGAGGAGTTCCTTCAGCTCGGCGCGGCGCGCCGCGTACCGCTCGACGACGGCCCGTCGGCGGTCGTTCCGTACGACCTTGCTCTTCTTCGCCATCAGACCTTCCCGCCGCGCGCGCGGATCCGGGCCACGGCCGCCTCGATGCCGATCGTGTCGATGGTCTTGACCGCGCGGGCGCTGAGGGTGAGCCGGACATGGCGGCCCTCGCTCGGCAGCCAGTAGCGCTTGCGCTGGATGTTGGGGTCGAAGCGGCGGGAGGTGCGCCGATGGGAGTGGGAGATGTTGTTGCCGAAGCCGGGCTTCGCACCGGTCAACTGGCAGTGGGCGGACATGGGTGCCCCTCTCGTCGCTCGCCGGCCGCCGGGGCCGGGACCCATTTGGTAATGGGAATCATTTCCATATACTAGCCCCATGGCACGCTCCGAACTCCGCCCGATCATCAAGCTCCGCTCCACTGCGGGCACCGGCCACACCTACGTCACCCGCAAGAACCGCCGTAACAACCCCGACCGCATGACCCTGCGCAAGTACGACCCGGTCATCGGCCGCCACACCGACTTCCGAGAGGAACGCTGACCATGAAGCCCGGAATCCATCCCCCGTACCGGCCCGTCGTCTTCCGCGACAAGGCGGCCGGCTTCGCCTTCCTCACCCGGTCCACGGCCGTCGGCGAGAAGACCGACGGCGGCAGGACGGTCGAGTGGGAGGACGGCGTCACCTACCCCGTCGTCGACGTCGAGATCTCCTCGGCGAGCCACCCCTTCTACACGGGCACGGCCCGGGTGCTCGACACGGCCGGCCGGGTGGAACGCTTCGAGCGCCGCTACGGCCGGGGCCGGGGCGGGGAGCGCGGATGAGCCCGGCGCTGCCCGTCGCCGTCGTCGCCGGGCTGCACTCCGAGGCCCGGGGGCGGGCGGTGGAACGACTGCTCGCCGGGGTGCCCGGCAGCGTCGCACTCCACCACGACCTCACCGGCGCGGCCGAACGGGGCACGGTGGTGCGGACCGTGCGGGACGCGCACGGCGTACGGGAGCGGGGCGAGACCCCGCTCGTCGACGACTGCGCCTGCTGCGCGCTCCGGGCCGATCTCCTGCCCGCGCTGCGGCGGCTCGCGGAGACCGGGGAGGCCCGGCTCGCGGTCCTCGAACTGTGGGACTCCGTGGAGCCCAAGGCGATGGCCGAGGTGATCGCCGAGCACGGCGGGGACTCCCTGACCGTCTCCGCCGTGATCACCGCCGTGGATCCCGCGCTGCTGCTGCCCTGTCTGGGCAACGGCGACGACCTGCGGGAGACCGGACTCGCCGCCGCCGCGAGCGACCGGCGCACGGTCGCCGACACCTTCGCGCGCCAGCTGGAGTACGCCCCGGTCCTCGCCGTCGCCGACAGCGAGGAGGCGGACGACGAGGACCGCGCCCTCCTCGGCCAGCTGCACCCCACCGCCCGCCGTCTCCCGCTGGAATCGGCGGAGCTGGCACGGGCCGCGTTCGCCGGGTTCGACGTGGCGGCTGCGGCCGCCGCCCAGCACCCGGCCTGCGCGCTGCTGCCGCAGGAGGCGGAGGAGCGAGGGGTGGGCACCTATGTCTGGCGCCGCCGCCGGCCCTTCCACCCCGGGCGGCTGTACGCGGCGCTGGAGGGGCTGACCTGCGCGGCGGCCCGCAGCCGTGGCCGGTTCTGGCTCGCGGACCGGCCGGACACCCTGCTCGCCTGGGACGCGGCGGGCGGCGCGCTCTGCGTCGAGAGCGCCGGTCCCTGGCTCGCCTCGCTCCCGGACGCGGCCTGGGAGCTGGTCCCGCCGGTCCGCCGGGCCGCCGCCGCCCTGGACTGGCACCCCGAACACGGCGACTGCTGCCAGCACTTGGTCTTCACCTCGCCCGCGCTGGACCGCGACGGCCTGGAGCGGCTGCTCGAATCCTGCCTGCTGACCGACGCGGAGTACGCGGCGGGCCGGGCCGAGTGGAAGCGGATGCCGCCCGTGTTCGACGCTTTCCTGGCCTCATAGCGCCAGGGGCGGACCGGGACAGGGTCGTGACGCGGTCATCGGGTACGTCAACAGGTGCATGCCAGGGTCCGCCGACTGAGCGACAAGTGCACTCGGCATGGCGGGAATTGAGCAATCACGTGAACAGCGCAGCCAACCGGGCGCGAAACGCGTCCTCCAGGGAAACGGGGCGGATGGACCCCGGCTGACCTGGGGTTCTCATGGGCCCTTCAGCCGTCGGCCGGGTGCTTCCCGAGGTGCTGGAATCGCCTCCGTGACGGGCCGGAACTGTAACCGCGGGAATACCGCGCGTGCACGTGCATATGCCCGTGCTAACGCTTATGCATTGGCACGTGAAACAGAGCTATGATCCGGGACAGTTGACACATGCACCTTGTAGCCCGGGAGCGTCTCGTGCACCACACGTACAACGGAATGCCGGCCCCCGAGCTCCACGGGGTCGTCTGGCAGAAGAGCAGGCACAGCAACTCCCAGGGTTCGTGCGTGGAGTTCGCCAAGCTGCCGGGCGGGAGTGTCGCGATGCGCAACTCCCGGCACCCCGAGGGGCCCGCGCTCGTCTACACGCCCGCCGAGATAGAGGCGATGCTCCTGGGCGTCAAGGACGGGGAGTTCGACCATCTGGTGGCGGGAGGCTGACGGCCCTCGGCGACAAGAAGAGACAAGAAGAAGGGGGAGCGGGCCCGCCCCCCGAAGCCGGGCCCGCTCCCCCGGCTCGAACGGCCCGGCCTACCGGCCGGGCTGACTCAGCCGGAACAGCGCCCACACGACCTTGCCGTGCAGCGCCCCGGCGAGCGGGTGCCATCCCCAGCTGTCGCTGAAGGAATCCACCAGGAACAGCCCCCTGCCGGACTCCGCCGTGCCCTTGGGGTCCGGGAACGCCGCCGGGGCGTCGCCGCCGCCGAAGGTTCCGGGGCTCTCCGGGCTGGGGTCGCGCACCGCGCACACCAGCCGGCCGGGCCAGCGCATCAGATGCAGCCGGACCGGAGGGTCCTGGCTCTCGTGCTGGGCGTCGGCGGGCAGCGCGTGCCGCAGCGCGTTGGTGACGAGTTCGGAGACGACGAGCGAGACGTCGTCGAACCGCTCGCCCAGACTCCATCCCCCCAGCGTCGCCTTGGTGAACTGGCGCGCTCCGCGCACCGCCTCGAAACGGGCGGGCAGCGAACACGAGGCGGAACTGGCGACCCTCGCGGCATCGATGGGGGGAAGCCCCTGCCGTAACGGCTCTAGCATGGTCGATCCATTCGTCCCCATGCGAGGCACTCCCGGGAATCGCGGCTGTGACGCTACAACACGAACGAGCACGCAGGTGCGGCGAGGACCATGGTTCCGAATGCGTTCGGCAGATGCAAGGGCAGATGCACGTGCAGCTGACCGTCATGTCCCTGTCCGTGGCGGTTCTTTGGCATATCTTTCTGCGATCTCTTTCATGGTCTTCCCAAGGGCTTCCCATTTCTGTAACTGAATGAGTACGCGCTGAAGTGTTTTGGTGGCAGAATCGCGCACTTGGGGTCCGGGGGGTGCCTCACTCTGTAGGAGAGGCCAGGGAAGTCCGCGCCGTGAACGGGCGGGCAGGCGTGACGAGGTTGGGGAGGGTTGGAGTCGTGACCGCAGGCGAGTCGTGGGCCGAAGGGCCAGGTGGGGGTTCCGTGGTGCGGCGCATCCTGTTGGGCTCGCAGCTGAGGAGACTGCGCGAATCGCGCGGCATCACCCGTGAGGCGGCCGGCTACTCGATCCGCGCATCAGAGTCCAAGATCAGCCGTATGGAGTTGGGTCGGGTGAGCTTCAAGGCGAGGGATGTTGAGGACCTGTTGACGCTCTACGGCGTCGCCGACGAGACGGAGCGCGGCGCTCTGCTGGGCCTCGCGAAAGAGGCCAATGTCGCCGGTTGGTGGCACAGTTACGGCGATGTGCTGCCCGGCTGGTTCCAGACATATGTGGGACTGGAGGCGGCGGCCTCGCACATCAGGCTCTACGAGGTTCAGTTCGTCCACGGTCTGCTCCAGACCGAGGCCTACGCCCATGCCGTCGTCACCCGGGGCATGGGGGAGCAGTCCCAGGCCGAGGTGGACCGCAGGGTCGCGCTGCGGCTCGAACGGCAGAAGGTGCTGGTCTCCGAGCGCGGGCCCAGGCTCCACGCGATCCTGGACGAGGCCGCGCTGCGCAGACCCTACGGCGACCGCGCCGTGATGCAGGGGCAGTTGAGGCATCTCATCGAAGTCTCCGAACAGCCGAACGTCACCCTTCAAGTGATGCCCTTCAGCTTCGGCGGTCATGCGGGCGAGAGCGGTGCGTTCGCGATGCTCCGCTTCCCCGAGTCGGACCTGTCCGACATCGTCTACATGGAACAGCTCACCGGAGCGCTCTATCTCGACAAGCGTGAGGAAGTCGCTCAGTACGAGAGGGTCATGACCCGTCTCGGCGAGGACAGTCCGGACCCGGCGGAGAGCCGAGATCTTCTGCGTGGTCTACTCCAACTCACCTGAAACAAAAGTATAGTGACGTCGCGTCAAGGCGGGTCTTTGTGAGGTTCAGAGGTTCTGGCGTTCCTACGTTCTGACGGGTAAGGGATCGGTTCTATGTCCTTGTTCACCGAGCTGGCCTACCAGTACATCGATGGCGAGTGGAGGCCCGGGAGCGGCTCCTGGGACATCATCGATTTCAATCCGTACGACGGAGAGAAACTGGCCTCCATCACCATCGCCACGGCGGCCGAGGTCGACCAGGCGTACCGGGCCGCCGAGCGGGCCCAGCCCGCCTGGGGCGAGACCAATCCCTATGCCCGCCGGGCCGTCTTCGAGAACGCGCTGCGCATCATCGGCGAGCGCGAGGCGGAGATCACCGAGGCGATCATCGCCGAGCTGGGCGGCACTCACATCAAGGCCGCATTCGAGCTGCATCTCGCCAAGGAATTCCTGCGCGAGGCGATTCAGCTGTCGCTGCGGCCCGAGGGCAGGATCCTGCCCTCGCCGGTGGACGGCAAGGAGAACCGGGTCTACCGGCTGCCGGTCGGTGTCGTCGGAGTGATCAGTCCGTTCAACTTCCCCTTCCTGCTCTCCCTGAAGTCGGTCGCGCCCTCGCTGGCGCTGGGGAACGGAGTGGTTCTCAAGCCGCACCAGAACACTCCCATCTGCGGTGGGGCGCTCGTCGGGAAAATCTTCGAGGACGCGGGTCTGCCGCCCGGTCTGCTGAATGTCGTCATCACCGATATAGCGGAGATCGGCGACGCGCTGATCGAACATCCGGTGCCCAAGGCAATCTCTTTCACGGGCTCCGACAAGGTCGGCCGGCATGTCGCCACCGTCTGCGCCGCCAATTTCAAGCGCGCGATCCTGGAGCTGGGCGGAAACAGCGCGCTCATCGTGCTGGAGGACGCGGACATCGACTACGCGGTCGACGCGGCGGTCTTCAGTCGATATGTGCACCAGGGGCAGGTCTGCATGGCCGCCAACCGGGTGCTGGTGGACCGGAAGGTGGAGAAGGAGTTCACCGAGAAGTTCGTCGCGAAGGTGCGGACGCTGAAAGTCGGCGACCCGGCCGACCCGGCGACCCATATCGGTCCGCTCATCAACTCCCGGCAGGCCGACGCGGTCACCGCTCTTGTCGAGCAGACCGTGGCGGCGGGTGCGACCGCGCTGCTGCACGGCGGCTCGGTCGGGAATCTGGTGGAGCCGTCGGTCCTCACCGGCATCGCCACCGACTCCCCGGTGCTGGGCCAGGAGATCTTCGGCCCGGTGGCGCTGATCGTGCCCTTCGACGGGGACGACGAGGCGGTCAGGATCGCCAATGACACCCCGTACGGGCTGAGCGGCGCGGTGCACACCGCCGACATCGAGCGGGGTGTGGGGCTGGCCAGGCGGATCGACACCGGCATGATCCACATCAATGACAGCACCGTCCACGACGAGCCGATCGTGCCCTTCGGCGGCGAGAAGCACTCCGGCAGCGGCCGGCTGAACGGCGAGTCGATGATCGAGGCGTTCACCACCCAGAAGTGGATCTCGGTGCAGTACGGGCGCTCGCGGTTCCCCTTCTGACCCTTCCGGCCCGTTCCAGCCCTTCCGGCCCCTTGCGGACAGCCCCTGTCCGCGAGGGGCCGTAGCGTTTGCGGTGCCGACGGGAGGGCGTCAGCCTCTCCTTGAACCATTGACGCGCTGAAAGGCGGACACCATGGTCACGCATGTTGCCTGGGATGCCCACGATGACGAGCGGGGCATGCTGCTCGCCTTCGTCGAGGCGCAGCGGGGCGCGCTGCGCCGCTCGGTCGCCGGGCTGAGCGAGGAGCAGGCCGCGAGCCGCCCCAGCGCGAGCGAGCTGTCCCTCTCCGGGCTGTTGAAGCATGTCGCCGAGGTCGAGCTGAACTGGCTGCGGCTGGCGCAGCAGCGGCCCAATGAGCGCGCCCGCACCCAGGAGACCTGGGGGGACGCCTTCCGGCTGACGGAGGAGGAGACGGTGCCCGGGGTGCTGGCGTTCTGGGACGCGGTGGCCGGGGAGACCGAGGAGTTCGTCCGCGCGGTGCCGAGCATGGCGGACGCCTTCCCGCTGCCGAAGGCCCCCTGGTTCCCCGAGAACGGCGAGGTCTCGATGCGCTGGCTGCTGGCGCATCTGATCGAGGAGCTGGCCCGGCACGCGGGGCACGCGGACATCATCCGGGAGTCGCTGGACGGCCGGACGGCCTTCGAGCTGATCGCCCTGGAGCGGGACGGCGGCTGACGGCGGAGGCGCGCGGGAGCGCGCGGGGCCCTGGACCCGGGGACGGACCGCGCCTCCGGGCCCCGCGCCCCCCGGGCCCGCCGGCTCAGGCCCTCAGCTCCGCGAGCCTGGCCAGGGTGTCCCGTACCGAATCGCGCTCCTCCTCGGTCAGCTCGCCCCCGGCGGCGCGCTCCAGCAGCCGCGCCGCCGTCTCCGTGTCGCCGAGCCGCTGCGCGATGTCGCCGCGCAGCACGAGCAGCCGCAGCAGCTGTACGGGGGTCGGGCGCTCGTCCGTCAGCCGCAGCACCCGGTCGATGATCTTCGCGGCCCCCGGCAGGTCCTCCTTGGAGTCCGCGTAGAGGTCCGCCATGTGCAGGGCGCGGGCGAAGGTGCCCTTGGGCGCGGGCCGGTGGCTCTGGTCCTCGCTGATCGCCTGCCCGACCCGGACGGAGGTGCCCGTCGGGTCCGTCATCAGGAACTGCCGCATCCCGTAGGACATGTCCTTGAGCGGCCCGATGCGCGGCAGCCCCCGGGCGGGGACCTTTCCGTACGCGGCCTTCAGCCCGGCCCGGAAGGTCTCGTGCAGCTCGTCCACCCGCTCGGTGGTGATGTAGCAGCCGGAGTAGGACCCGGCCGGGTCGTACTCCTTCATGCCGAGGAACTGGAGTTCCACCTCGCCGCGCTCGACCACCGCGTAGGCGTAGGGGCTCTTCTGCTGGAAGGTCGTTTTGAAGCCCAGGGCCGTGTAGAAGTCGAGCACCGGCTGGAGCAGCTCCGTCCGGCAGGGAAGGAGTGGAATGGTCTTCTCGGTCATGGGCATAGGCTAGTCAAGATTGAATAGACTGGGCAAAGTTGATTAGTTGAGTAGAGGGGGAATCCGGCCAATGTCAGCGATCCGTCTGCTGGTCCTCGGGGCCGTCCGCCAGCACGGGCGGGCGCACGGCTACCAGGTCCGCAACGACCTGGAGTTCTGGGGCGCGCACGAGTGGTCGAACGCCAAACCGGGCTCGATCTACCACGCGCTGAAACAGATGGCGAAGCAAGGGCTGCTGCGCGCCCACGAGGTCGGGCCCTCCACGGCCGGCGGTCCGCCGCGCACCGAGTACGAGCTGACGGAACAGGGCGGCGAGGAGTATCTGCGGCTGCTGAGGGAGGCCCTGACCGCGTACGACCAGAAGATGGACGTCCTGTCGGCCGGGGTCGGCTTCATCGTCGACCTCGAACGGTCCGAGGCGGTCGGACTGCTGCGGGAGCGGGTGCGCGGCATGACGGAGTGGCGCTCCTCGGTGACCGACTACTACACCCCCGAGTCGGGCCCGGAATCGCTCGGCCACATCGGCGAGATCATGAATCTGTGGGTCTCCTCGGCCGACTTCGGCGCGCGGTGGACGCTCGGCCTGATCGAGCGGATCGAGGGCGGGGCCTATGTCTTCGCCGGCGAGGGGGAGCGCTCGGTCCAGGTGCTCGCCGAGGGCGAGCGCAACCCCTACGCCACCGGGGTGCCGCACACCGGGGACGAGGAGTGATCCGGCCGGGCGGCCGGTGGTGGCCGCCCGGTCAGTGGTGGAAGGCGGTGGCCGTCGCCGTGTCGGTGCCCAGGGGGCACTGCTGGCGGCGCAGCTCCGGCAGCAGCTGCCCCAGATCCTCCATCAGCAGATCGCCCAGATCCGCCGAGAAGCCGTTCCGGCAGACCACGCGCAGCACCGAGAGATCCGTGCGGTTCGCCGGGAAGGTGTACGCGGGGACCAGCCAGCCGCGCTCCCGCAGCCGGCGCGAGACGTCGAAGACGTCGAAGGCCGTCACGCCCTCGGCGGTGGTCAGGGCGAAGACCGGCAGCTCGTCGCCCCGGGTGAGCAGCCGGAACTCCTCCAGCGCGGCGAATTTGCCGGCCAGTGCCATGGCGATGTCCCGGGCGGTCTGCTGGACGGCCCGGTAACCCTCACGGCCCAGCCGCAGGAAGGTGTAGTACTGCGCCACCACCTGCGCCCCCGGGCGGGAGAAGTTCAGGGCGAAGGTGGGCATGTCGCCGCCCAGGTAGTTGACCCGGAAGACCAGCTCCTCCGGCAGCTCGGCCGAGGAACGCCACAGCGCCCACCCCACCCCCGGATACACCAGCCCGTACTTGTGCCCCGAGGTGTTGATCGAGGCGACCCGGGGCAGCCGGAAGTCCCACACGAGATCCTCGTCCACGAAGGGCGCGACCATCGCGCCCGAGGCCCCGTCCACATGGACCGGGACATCGAGCCCGGTGCGCTCCTGGAGATGGTCGAGAGCCGCGCAGACCTCGGCGACCGGCTCGTAGGACCCGTCGAAGGTCGAGCCCAGCACGGTGACGACGCCGATGGTGTTCTCGTCGCACAGCTCGGCCGCGGCCCGGGGGTCCAGATGGAAGCGGTCGCCCTCCATCGGCACCTGGCGGGCCTCGACCTCCCAGAAGTTGCAGAACTTGTCCCAGCACACCTGCACATTGACGCCCATGACCAGATTGGGCCGCGCGGTCGCCGGATAGCGGCCGGCGTTCCGCGCCGCCCAGCGGCGCTTGAGGGCCATCCCCGCCAGCATGCACGCCTCGCTCGAACCGGTGGTGGAACAGCCCACGGCGGCCGACGGATCGGGCGCGTTCCACAGATCGGCGAGCATCGCCACGCACCGCCGCTCCAGCTCGGCGGTGCGCGGGTACTCATCCTTGTCGATCATGTTCTTGTCGCGGCACTCGGACATGAGCACCCCGGCCTGCGGCTCCATCCAGGTGGTCACGAAGGTGGCGAGATTCAGCCGCGAGTTGCCGTCGAGCATCAGCTCGTCATGGACCAGCCGGTACGCGGTCATCGGCGGCAGCGGCCCGTCCGGCAGCCGGTGCGTGGGCGGCGCGGCCGTCATCCCGCTGACGGGATCCGCCTCCCCGTAGAACGGGTTGAGGGAGAGCCTGCGCCGCTCGCGGGCGTGTTCGGACGGCTGGTTCGCGCCCTGGTGGAGTGGCATGCGCACTCGCCGCCTTTCCGCGCCTTTCCGCGTACGGGGTGAAAGCACCCCGGATCCCAGGCTCGTACGGGCGCGCACCGGCCGCAACGCGAGCCCCGCCGCGCTCCCGCCCCGGCTCCCCGGTTCTCAGCCCCGGGGCGAGGCCCGGACGAGCTGGGCGAGATGCACGGCCGCGTCCCGCAGCGGGGTGTCGTCGCCGCCCACCCGGCTCAGCAGCTCGGCCCCCTCCAGCATGCTGATGACCGTGCCGGCCAGGGAGCGGGCCGCGGCCGGTTCGATGCCGCTCTCCCGGAGCTTGGCGGCGACCAGGCCCCGCCAGTGGGTCAGCGCCTCGGTCGCGGCCTCCTGGAGGCCGGGGACCCGGCCGACGGTCTCCAGCGCGGTGACCGCGACCGGGCAGCCGTCGGTCCAGTCCGACTCCCGGAGGGTGTCGGCCAGCAGCAGGGCGCAGGCGGCGGTGGCCTCGGCCGGGTCGGGGGAGCTGGCGAGGCCCTCGGCGATCAGCTCGCCGAACTCGGCCGCGCCGTGGCGCATCGCCTCGATCGCCAGCTCCTGCTTGCCCCCGGGGAAGAAGTGGTAGACGGAGCTGGGCGAGGCGTTCGCCGCCCCGGCGATGGCCTTGACCGAGGTGCTCTCGTACCCCTGCCGCTGGAGCAGCGCGGCCGTGGCCTCGATGATCCGGCAGCGGGTGTCCGCCGCGTCGGAGCGCCCGCCGGACCGGCGCGGAGCGGTTCTCCCGGCTTCCCCGGCCTCCGCGGTCGCCCCGGCTTCCCTGACTTCGCTGGCTCTCATGGCCCCATCCTACTGGTTGGAACGTTCGGTCCAATCCTGGTTATAGTCTGGACTGAACGTTCCAACCAGAGAAGTGAGCGGTAGCCATGACAACACCAGCGCCGGGCCCCTGGGCCGGTCACCCCGGATACGCCCGGATGTTCGCCCCCGGCGAGCTGACCGTGGGCCTGTTCCTGCCGCTGCGGCCGTACGCGGGCACGATGGACGGGATGCGGGGCCACACCGAGGTCGTCCAGGGGGCCGACCGCTCGGGATTCGCCGCGGTCTGGGTCCGTGACGTCCCCCTCGCCGACCCCACCTTCGGCGACGTCGGGCAGGTGTACGACCCCTGGTCGGCGCTGACCTGGCTCGCCGCGCACACCTCCCGGATCGCCCTCGCCACCGGCAGCGTCATCCTCCCCCTCCGTCACCCCATCGACCTGGCCAAGCAGGCGGCGTCGCTGGACCACCTCAGCGGCGGCCGGCTGGTGCTCGGGGTGGCCTCCGGCGACCGCCCGGCCGAGTTCCCCTCGTACGGCGTCGAGCACGCGACGCGCGGAGCCCGGTACCGCGAGACGGTCGAGGCCTTCCGGGAACTGCTCGGGACCGCGGGGCCCAAGGCGCGGCTCCAGGGCACCGATCTGCTGCCCAAGCCGGTGCACGGGGCGATACCCCTGCTGGTCACCGGCTCCTCCCAGCAGTCGCCGGAGTGGATCGCCCAGCACGCGGACGGGCGGCTGATCTACCCGATGGCGACCGCCGGCCCCGAGGGCCCCAAGGCGCTCGGCCGCAAGATCGCGGACTGGCGGCGGCTGGTCCCCGGGGACGGGTTCCGCCCGGTCGCCACCAATGAGTGGATCGACCTCGTCGAGGACCCCCGGCACCGGCCGACCCCGCTGCGCGGCGGATTCGTGCTGCGCACCGGCACCGAGGGGCTGCTCGAACTCCTGGCCCGCTGGAAGGAGGCCGGGGTCAACCACGGCGCGCTCGGCGTCCAGCACGGCCGCAGGCCGGCCGCCGAGGTCGTCGCCCAGCTGGGCGAAGAGGTCGTCCCGCACTTCCCGGCGCTCGCCGGGCCGGCGCCGAAGGCCCCCTCGTGGTAACCGGTTCCGGCGGCCTCGACACCGGCCGTCCGCCGGGGGCGGAGGAGTTCCGCGACGCCATGCGCCGCTGGACGACCGGGGTCGCGGTCGTCACCACCGAGGGGCCCCGGGGCCCGCACGGAATGACGGTCAACTCGCTGCTCTCGGTCTCCCTCGACCCGCCCACCCTGCTGATCTCCCTCAAGCGGGGCAGCCGCACCCTCGCCGCCGTGGAGCGGACCGGCGGCTTCACGGTCAATGTCCTCGCGGACGGCCAGCGCCCGCTCGCCGACCGCTTCACCGGGCGGCGCGAGCCCGGCGAGGAGGAGTTCGCCGGACTGCGCCCGCGCCCGTCGGCCGACGGCGCGGGACCGGAACTGGAGGGCAGTCTCGCCGTGCTGACCTGCCGTACGGCGGAGCACGTCCAGGTCGCCGACCACACGCTGGTCATCGCCGAGGTCACCCGCGTACGGCTGCCGGACGGCACCGGTCCCGGCGGGCCGCTGCTCTACGCGGACCGCCGCTACCGGAGCCTGCCCGGCGAAGAGACCCCGCCGGAGGGGTGACCCCGGCGGGCGGGGCGCCGGGGCCCGGCGTCAACTCCCGTACACCCGGACCGGAGGGGCGTCGGGGGCCCCGACGCCCTTCTCCGCCCGCTTCTTTCGGGGGCCCCGGCAGGGCGGCTCCGTCCCGGCGCGCCGCGGGCGGTGCATTCTGAGGTCCCGGGGCGATTCCCGCGCCGCCCCGACCGCCGGTCGAACCGACCCCTGACCCTGGAGCACGGACCTCGTGACCACCCTCGCGCTCGGACCGGACTGGCTCGACCCGGACCGGCTCATCGGCACCTTCGGCCTCATCGGGGTCCTGGTGATCGTCTTCGCCGAGTCCGGCCTGCTGATCGGGTTCTTCCTGCCGGGCGACTCGCTGCTCTTCACCACCGGCCTGCTGGTGACCACCGGAAAGCTGGACGAGCTGCCGCTGTGGGCGGTGTGCTCCCTCATCGTGGCGGCGGCCGTCGTCGGCGACCAGGTCGGCTATCTCTTCGGCCGCAAGGTCGGCCCGGCGCTCTTCAAACGGCCCGACTCCCGTCTCTTCAAGCAGGAGAACGTGGAGAAGGCCCACGACTTCTTCGAGAAGTACGGCCCCAAGTCGCTCGTCCTGGCGCGCTTCGTCCCCGTCGTACGGACCTTCACCCCGGTCGTGGCGGGCGTCAGCCGGATGAACTACCGCTCGTTCGTCATCTTCAACATCATCGGCGGAGTGCTCTGGGGGGCCGGGGTCACCCTCCTCGGCGCGGGCCTCGGCGGGATCGATCTGGTCCACCGGCACATCGAGAAGGTCCTCATCCTCATCGTGCTGCTCTCGGTGCTCCCGATCGCCGTCGAGCTGCTGCGGGCCCGCGCCGCCGGGGGCCGGAAGGAGGAGCCCGCCCGCACCCCGCCCGCTTCTTAGAAGCCGCGGGTCCGCTTCGCCGCGCGACGGGGCTCGGAGGAGCGGACCGCGCCGCCGGGCACCCGGAGGAAGAGACGGGACATCTCGCTGCCGAGGTTCACCCCGATGGCGATGGCCAGCGCCAGGGCGGCCGCCTTGGAGAGCGAGGCGAGCCCCGCGTTGAGATCGCCGCGGGCGATCGCCAGCAGCCCGAAGTAGGTCGCGCTGCCCGGCAGCAGCGGCCCGATGGCCGCGGTGACGTACGGCAGCGCCGAGGCGAAGCGGTACCGCGAGAGCATCTGCCCGAAGAGGCCCACCAGCCCGGCCGCCGCCGCCGTCGCCGCGACCGGCGGCACGTCCGAGGTGTTCGCGAGCACCCCGTACACCACCCAGCCGACCCCGCCGTTCAGCGTCACCAGCCACACGGTGTCCCGCTCCTGCTGGAGCAGGACCGCGAAGCAGAGGGAGAGCCCCATCGCCGCCAGCAGCTGGACCTCGGGGCGCTCCACCGCGTGGAGGGCGGTCTCCGGGGTGAGGACCGCGCCCAGCGCGATGCCCAGATAGAGCACCACCAGCACGCCGACGACGATGCCGACGATCAGATAGCCGACTTCGAGCAGCCGGGCCGCCGCGGTGATGTAGAAGCCGGTCAGCCCGTCCTGGACGCCCGCGACCAGGGCCCGCCCCGGGATCAGCGCGAACAGCCCACCGGTGATCACCGCGGAGGCGCGGACGTCGAGCGGGGAGAGGGTGAGCGCCACGCCCATCGCGGCGGGCGGCATCGCGGCGGCGACGAACTGGTAGAACTCGGGCAGTCCCCGCCCCGCGAAGAGCCAGGCCAGCCGGTCGCCGAGCATGGCGCTGACCGCCGCCGCGAGGAAGACCAGCAGATCGCCGCCGACCAGCACCGAGGCCGAACCGGCCAGCAGCCCGCCCGCGATCGTGAGCGCCCAGCCGGGGTAGGGGTGCCGGTTCCGGCGGATCTCCGCCAGCCGGCGGTAGGCCTCCTCCAGGGAGACCTCGGTGTCCTGGTCGCTGATGTCGTGGACCAGCCGGTAGACCGCCGCCAGCCGGTTGTAGTCGGTGCCCCGGCGGCGCACCGTCCGGTTCGCCGTCACCGGGTCGTCCACCAGCGAGGGCTGGTACGTGATGGAGAGCAGGGTGAAGGTGACGGTCGGCTCGCAGCGGTCGAGTCCGTAACTGCGCGAGATGGCGAACATCGCCGCCTCGACGTCCTCGGCCCCCTCGCCGCCCGCGAGCAGCAGCTCGCCGATGCGCAGGGTGAGGTCGAGTACGCGGGGCACGGCCGGGCCGCCCTCGTCCTGCTTCTGCACGATCTCCGGCACCGGGCGCTCGCCCACCGGCATCCGCAGCATGGCCCGCATCCGGTCCTGCCAGGGGGCGTCCGTGGTCAGCCGGACCGCCGGGATCCCGTGCGAGGGGGTGAAGACGGGCGGCGAGTGGCGGAAGCTGTAGGTGCTCGGCGTCGCGAAGGCGGAACCTTCCTGCTGCTCGGCGGGGGCCTCCGGGGCCGCCGTCCCCGGCGGAAGGCTGAATTCCGAGGTGGGCTGGTCCTCCTCCGGGGGCTCCGGCGGAGCGACTCCCGGCGGTGGGGCGAAGGCGCTGTGCGCCTCGTCGGAGTGCGGTTTGCGGTCTTCGGCGGCGGGCACGACCACCGGGCCCATGGCGGCTCTGGGGCTTTTGGGGACGTCGGGGCCCGGTGCGCCGTCCGAGTCCTTCGAGCGCTTCCGGTCCTTCGGGTCCCGGTCCTCCGGAACCTCCGGTTCCGCCACCACGTGCCGCCCTCGCTCCCTCTTGTTCCGCCGGTGTCCGCGCTCAGTATGTGCGTGGACATGCCGACGTACGACTCCGGGATCTTCTGCCCGGTCCGGCGCGGGGTAACGGACGGCCGGGGGGAAACGCACCGCGGGCGGGACACCCGAAGGTGTCCCGCCCGCGACGACGTCGCTGTCAGGGCGTCAGTGAGCGCCGCCCTGCGCCTCCAGACGCTTGTAGGAGGCCTCGATCTCGGCCTCGGCCTCGGTGCGGCCGACCCAGTTCGCGCCCTCGACGGACTTGCCGGGCTCCAGGTCCTTGTAGACCTCGAAGAAGTGCTGGATCTCCAGGCGGTCGAACTCCGAGACGTGGTGAATGTCCCGCAGGTGCTCGACGCGCGGGTCCGAGGCCGGCACGCAGAGCAGCTTGTCGTCGCCGCCCGCCTCGTCCGTCATCCGGAACATGCCGATGGCACGGCACTTGATGAGGCAGCCAGGGAAAGTCGGCTCGTCCAGGATGACCAGCGCGTCCAGCGGGTCGCCGTCCTCGCCGAGGGTGTTCTCGACGAAGCCGTAGTCGGCCGGGTAGCTGGTCGAGGTGAAGAGTCGACGGTCCAGACGGATGCGACCCGTCTCGTGGTCCACTTCGTACTTGTTACGCGAACCCTTCGGGATCTCGATGGTGACGTCGAACTCCACGTGTGGCTCCTCCATGATCAACACAAATATCCGGTCGTGCTGTGCCCTTCCGGTGAAGACTCCCCGGACCCCCAGCCGTGTGGTCGCTGGTGCCGACCGGGTGCTGACCGGGGTGCCGTGCACACGGCAAGACGCAGTTCTGGTGATTAAGTGTCCCTCACGCAGGTGTGTGATCGCGAAAGGGGCTGGTGCGAGGTGCCGGTGATCAGGACGTGGCAGCTCGCGGCGGGGGCGACGGCGCTGGGGCTGGCCATCGCCGCCGGGGCCGTGGCAGCCGCCGGACCCTGGGAATCCGGACAGCGCGAGGCCGAGCGGGAACGGGCCGTGGCGAAGACCGGCACCGAGACCGACATCGACCGCAAAGCCCCAGGTCCAGGGCGTCCGGCCCCCGCGCCCAGCGCTCCCGGGGTGCTCGATCCGCTCGGCGGACGGCCCGCCTCCAAAGCCGCCGACGCCAAGCCCGGGGAGCTGGGCGAGAAGCTCCGGCCGCTCTTCGACGCCCCCGGCCTCGGCCCGCTCCGTACCGCCTCCGTGATCGATGTCTCCACCGGCCGCCGGCTCTACGGCGAGGGCGCGGACAGGGCGATGCCCCCGGCCTCCACGATCAAGATCGCCACCGCGGCGGCCGCGCTCACCGCGCTCGGCCCCGACCACCGCATCCCCACCTCCGTCGTCGCGGCCGAAGACCGGCTCACCCTGGTCGGCGGCGGTGACGCGAGCCTGGACGCCGCCGGGCTGCGGCTCCTCGCCGACCGCACCGCGCGCGCCCTCAAGACGCGCGGACTCACCTCCGTACAACTGCGCCACGACACCTCCCTCTACGCGGGCGGCCCCCTGCACCCCATCGGGAGGAACGGGAACATCGCCCCGGTCACCGCGCTCATGGTCGACCAGGGCCGGATCGACGCCGACTCCACCGGGTACGCGGAACGCGCCCACGACCCCGCGGGCGAGGCGGCCCGCGCCTTCGCCCGGATGCTCGAGCGGCGCGGGGTGCGGATCGACGGCCCGCCCGCCCCCGGCCATCCCGCCGCCGGAGCGCGGCCCCTCGCCAAGGTCCTGTCCGAGCCGCTCGCCGCGCTGGCCGAACGGATGCTGACGGACAGCGACAACGACCTCGCCGAGTCCCTCGCCCGGCAGACCGCCCTGGCGCTCGGCGAGAAGGCGGACTTCGCGGGCGGCGGCCGGGCCGTGCGCGCGCAGCTGTCCCGGCTGCGGCTCCCGCTGGCCGGGGCGCGGTTCGCCGACGGCAGCGGACTCGACCGCAAGAGCCGGGTCTCCGCCGGGCTGCTCACCGCCCTGCTGGCCCGCGCGGCCGAACCGGCCCGCCCGGAGCTGCGCCCGGTGCTGACCGGCCTCCCGGTCGCCGGGTTCACCGGCACCCTGCGCACCCGCTACGAGGAGGGCGACCCGGGCTCGGGGCTGATCCGCGCCAAGACCGGCACCCTGACCGGGGTGAACGCGCTCTCCGGCACGGTGGCCGCCCCCGACGGCCGCCTCCTCGCCTTCGCCTTCCTCGCGGGCCGGACCGCCTCGCGGGACGAGGCCCAGGACGCGCTGGACGCACTGGCGGGCGCGCTGGTCTCCTGACACCGGCCCCTTTGGGCCCCGGACCCCGGACCGCGGGCCCCGCGGCCGGGGCCCAACACCTCACCGCCGCGCGGGAGCACCACGTACGGTTGACGCATGACGAGCATCGGTGGTGCCGAGATGGTCGACTGGAATCTCGCGGTGGCGACCGCGACCCGCCTCGTGCGGCCAGGACCCGAGGTGAGCAAGGACGAGGCGCGCGCGATCGTCGCCGAGCTGCGGCGGCACGCCAAGGCGTCCGAGGAGCATGTGCGCGGCTTCACCCGCATGATCCCGGAGAGCCACGCCCCCGAGGACACCCCCGTCCTGGTCGTGGACCGGGCCGGCTGGGTCAAGGCGAATGTGGCGGGCTTCCGGGAGCTGCTCAAGCCGCTGCTGGAGAAGATGCAGGACCGCAGGGCCGGCGGCACCACGGGCGCGATGCTCGGAGCCGTCGGCGGCAAGGTCACCGGCGTCGAGCTGGGCATGCTGCTCTCCTTCCTCGCCTCCCGGGTGCTCGGACAGTACGAGACCTTCGCCCCCGCCACCCGTGAGCTGCCGGCCGGGGCCGACGGCGGCGGCCGGCTGCTGCTGGTCGCGCCCAACATCGTCCATGTGGAGCGTGAGCTGGAGGTCGACCCGCACGACTTCCGCCTCTGGGTCTGTCTGCACGAGGAGACCCACCGCACCCAGTTCACCGGGGTGCCCTGGCTCCGCGACCACCTCCAGGGCGAGATCCAGTCATTCCTCGGCGAGACCGACGTCGACCCGATGACCGTCCTGGAGCGGCTGCGCGAGGCGGCCCAGTCGCTGGCCGGGGCCCGCCCGGAGGGCGAGGAGGACGAGGGCGGACGCTCCATCGTGGAGCTGGTCCAGACCCCCGCCCAGCGCGAGATCCTCGGCCGGCTCACCGCCGTGATGTCCCTCCTGGAGGGCCACGCCGACTTCGTGATGGACGGCGTCGGCCCCGAGGTGGTGCCCTCCGTCGCCGAGATCCGCGAGAAGTTCCAGCAGCGCAGGGCGCGCGGCGCGAGCCGGCTGGACCTGGCGCTGCGCAAGCTGCTGGGACTCGACGCCAAGCTCCGGCAGTACCGCGACGGCGAGCGATTCGTCCGCGCCGTGGTGGAAGAGGTGGGAATGGACGGCTTCAACCGGGTCTGGACCTCGCCCAACACCCTCCCGACCAAGGCGGAGATCGCCAAACCGGCGGACTGGGTCGCGCGGGTGCACCGCAGAGCGGATTCGTGAACACCGTACGGACGCGCGCCCTCGGGAGGGCCGGGGGACACCCCCTCGGGGGCACAGCATCACCCGTCCGAGGGACCCTGGGGCCGTAGGCAGGCGTGCGATGCTCGGGGAACGGCTCGGTTCTGTCACCATCAACGCACTCTCCGTGACCGAATCAGCGGTTCGGTCACTCAGAGAACGTCGACCGAACCTCCGCTCCGACTCCGAACCGAGGCTCACCCCCCAACCTCTCCATGAAGGGCACCGGACATGGGTCCCCATCCTGCGGTCGCGGCGATACGCCTGGCGGTCCGCCGCGTACTCCACGACGTCCTGACCGAACGCGCCGTCCCCCAGACCGAACGCACCACCTCTCAGCCCGACCGGGCCGCCACGGCCCCGCCCGCCGACCGGATCGCACGACTGCGGCAGTCGGCCACCCCCGCCTGCGCCGCCGCGGCCTCCGCCGCCGGGCCCGCCACCCCCTCCCCCGTGGTCCTGGTGGCCTGCTCCGGAGGCGCCGACTCCATGGCGCTCGCCTCCGCCCTCGCCTTCGAGGCCCGCAAGCTCTCCGTCCGCGCCGGCGGCATCACCGTCGACCACGGCCTCCAGCACGGCTCCGACCTCCGGGCCGCCGAAGTCGCCGGCCGCCTCACCGCCATGGGCCTCGACCCCGTCGAGGCCATCACCGTCCGCGTCGGCCGCGACGGCGGCCCCGAGGCCGCCGCCCGCGACGCGCGCTACGCCGCCCTGGACGCCGCCGCCGAGCGGCACGGCGCGGCGGCCGTGCTGCTCGGCCACACCCGCGACGACCAGGCGGAAACCGTCCTGCTGGGACTCGCCAGGGGCTCCGGCATCCGCTCCCTCTCCGGCATGGCCGCCGTCTCGGGGCGGCACGACCGCTACCGCCGCCCCTTCCTCCAGCTCGACCGGCAGACCGCCCGCAAGGCGTGCATGGTCCAGTCCCTGCCCGTCTGGGACGACCCCCACAACGCCGACCCGGCCTACACCCGCTCCCGGCTGCGCCACGAGGGGCTGCCCGCCCTGGAGAAGGCCCTGGGCAAGGGGGTCGTCGAAGCCCTCGCCCGTACCGCCCAGCTCTCCCGCGACGACGCCGACGCCCTGGACACCTGGGCCGCCGACGCGGACGCCTCCGTGCGCGACGACAGCGGACAGCTGGAGTGCGCCAAGCTGTACGCGCTGCCGCCCGCCGTGCGCCGCCGGGTGCTGCGCCGGGCGGTCATCGACGCGGGCGCGCCGGCGGGCTCCCTCTTCGCCCGCCATGTGGAGGAAGTGGACCGTCTGATCACCGGCTGGCGGGGGCAGGGGACGATCAACCTGCCCGGCCGCGTCGAGGCACGTCGGCAGAGTGGCAGACTTGTCATCCGGCAAGGCTGACGCAGCCGCGGCACGAACACGGCGGCTGAGGTCACCCGGGAGCCCCTGACGGGCGCCCGGACCCCCGGCCCCCGGGCCCCGGCAACTCCTGCCGGACCGGGGACGCGTACCGGACCCCGGCGAAGAGAGAAAGCGACCGCGTGAACGAGAAGGACATGGGCACCGACCTTCAGTCGGTGCTCATCACCAAGGAAGAGATCGACGCGAAGCTGGCCGAGCTGGCCGCGAAGATCGACGCGGAGTACGCGGGCAAGGAACTCCTCCTCGTCGGTGTCCTCAAGGGCGCGGTGATGGTCATGGCGGACCTCGCCCGTGCCCTCTCCAGCCCCGTCACCATGGACTGGATGGCGGTGTCCTCCTACGGCGCGGGCACCCAGTCCTCCGGCGTGGTGCGGATCCTCAAGGACCTCGACACCGACATCAAGGGCAAGCACGTCCTGATCGTCGAGGACATCATCGACTCGGGGCTCACGCTCTCGTGGCTGCTGTCCAACCTCGGCTCGCGCGAGCCCGCCTCGATCGAGGTGTGCACCCTCCTGCGCAAGCCGGACGCCGCGAAGGTCGCGCTCGACGTGAAGTGGGTCGGCTTCGACATCCCCAACGAGTTCGTCGTCGGCTATGGGCTGGACTATGCGGAGAAGTACCGCAACCTGCCCTTCGTCGGCACCCTCGCCCCGCACGTCTACGGCGGCTGATCCGGCTCCCGGGCGCGCACCGGGAACCAAGACCCCCGATTCGCCGTTGGACCGTGGGAGGACGGGTTTGCCGTCCCCGGCGTGCGGTCACGGCAGCGATGCTGGGGTACCGTCCGAAGAACAGTCTTTTCTCACAGCAGCATTTACCTACGGGCAGGAGGGACGGGGCGACACCGCCCCGTATGGATGGACGTGAAGCGATACTTCCGTGGGCCGGTCATGTGGATCGTGCTGGCCGTCCTCGCCGTGGTCGTGTTGATGCAGGTCGTCGGCTCGTCGGGCGGCTACAAGACAGTGGACACCGGCCAGGTCGTCCAGGCGATCGACAAGAACCAGGTCGACTCGGTCAAGCTGACCACCGGCGACGAACAGATCATCAAGGTCGACCTCAAGGGCGACCACAAGATCAAGGGCAGCGGCAAGATCCAGGCGAGCTACATCGGCACCCAGGGCTCCGCCCTCGCCGAGAAGCTTCAGGACAAGTACGAGGCCGGTGACATCTCCAAGGGATACACCGTCTCGCCCTCGAAGCAGAGCCCGTTCATCTCGGTGCTGCTCTCCCTGCTGCCCTTCGTACTGATCGTGCTGGTCTTCCTGTTTCTGATGAATCAGATGCAGGGCGGCGGCTCCCGGGTGATGAACTTCGGGAAGTCCAAGGCCAAGCTGATCACCAAGGACACCCCCAAGACGACCTTCGCCGATGTGGCCGGGTCCGACGAGGCTGTCGAGGAGCTCCACGAGATCAAGGAGTTCCTCCAGGAGCCGGCGAAGTTCCAGGCCGTCGGCGCCAAGATCCCCAAGGGTGTGCTGCTGTACGGCCCGCCCGGCACCGGCAAGACGCTGCTGGCGCGCGCCGTCGCCGGCGAGGCCGGCGTCCCCTTCTACTCGATCTCCGGCTCCGACTTCGTGGAGATGTTCGTCGGCGTCGGCGCCTCCCGGGTGCGCGACCTCTTCGAGCAGGCCAAGGCGAACGCTCCGGCGATCGTCTTCGTCGACGAGATCGACGCCGTCGGCCGGCACCGCGGCGCGGGCCTCGGCGGCGGTCACGACGAGCGCGAGCAGACCCTCAACCAGCTGCTGGTCGAGATGGACGGCTTCGACGTGAAGGGCGGCGTCATCCTGATCGCCGCCACCAACCGGCCCGACATCCTCGACCCGGCGCTGCTGCGCCCGGGCCGCTTCGACCGCCAGATCGCGGTCGACCGCCCGGACATGCAGGGCCGTCTGGAGATCCTCAAGGTTCACCAGAAGGGCAAGCCGGTCGCCCCGGACGTCGACCTGGGCGCGGTCGCCCGGCGCACGCCCGGCTTCACCGGTGCGGACCTGTCCAATGTGCTGAACGAAGCCGCGCTGCTCACCGCGCGCGGGGACAAGAAGCTCATCGACAACCACTCGCTGGACGAGGCGATCGACCGGGTGGTTGCGGGACCGCAGAAGCGGACCCGGATCATGTCGGACAAGGAAAAGAAGATCACCGCGTACCACGAGGGCGGCCACGCCCTGGTCGCGGCGGCTCTGCCGAACTCCGACCCGGTCCACAAGATCACCATCCTGTCCCGCGGCCGGGCCCTCGGTTACACGATGGTGCTCCCGGACGAGGACAAGTACTCGACCACGCGCAACGAGATGCTCGACCAGCTCGCCTACATGCTGGGCGGGCGCGCCGCCGAGGAACTGGTCTTCCACGACCCGACCACCGGTGCCTCCAACGACATCGAGAAGGCCACCACCACGGCCCGCGCGATGGTCACCCAGTACGGCATGACCGAGCGTCTCGGTGCGATCAAGTTCGGCGGGGACAACTCCGAGCCCTTCCTCGGCCGCGAGATGGGACATCAGCGCGACTACTCGGAAGAGGTCGCCGCGCTGGTGGACGAAGAGGTCAAGAAGCTCATCGAGACCGCGCACAACGAGGCCTGGGAAATCCTGGTCGAGAACCGCGACGTGCTCGACAACCTCGTTCTCGAACTGCTGGAGAAGGAGACCCTCGGCAAGGAGCAGATCGCCGAGGTCTTCGCCCCGATCGTGAAGCGCCCGGCCCGTCCGGCGTGGACCGGTTCCTCCCGGCGTACGCCCTCCACCCGTCCTCCGGTGCTCTCGCCGAAGGAGCTGGCGCTGACCAACGGCGCCAACGGTGCCACCGGTGCCAACGGCTCGCAGCCGGTGGAATCGGTCCCCGGCGTGGAGTCGGTGCCGGAGGAGCGTCCGGAGAGCTGAGCATTCGGCCCGTGACCCGATCGGTCGCACGGGCCCGGAATGAATGCCGCGTCCCCCCAGGTTTTAGCCTGGGGGGACGCGGCATTCGTATGACCTTCGTCCGGCCGCAGCACAGAGCAAGAGGAGCGAGGCACAGATGACCGACCCGGTGACGTTGGACGGCGAAGGCACGATCGGTGAGTTCGACGAGAAGCGGGCCGAGAACGCCGTCCGGGAACTCCTCATCGCGGTCGGGGAGGACCCGGACCGCGAAGGGCTCAGGGAGACCCCCGCACGCGTGGCGCGGGCGTACAAGGAGATATTCGCCGGGCTCTGGCAGCGGCCGGAGGACGTGCTGACGACGACGTTCGACCTCGGGCACGACGAGATGGTCCTGGTGAAGGACATCGAGGTCATGAGCTCCTGCGAGCACCACCTCGTCCCCTTCGTCGGGGTCGCCCACGTCGGCTACATCCCGTCCTCGGACGGAAAGATCACCGGCCTGTCGAAGCTGGCCCGGCTGGTGGACGTCTACGCCCGCCGGCCCCAGGTGCAGGAGCGGCTGACCACACAGATAGCCGACTCGCTGATGGAGATCCTGGAGCCGCGCGGTGTGATCGTCGTGGTCGAGTGCGAGCACATGTGCATGACCATGCGAGGGGTGCGCAAGCCCGGCGCGAAGACCATCACCTCGGCCGTGCGCGGCCAGCTGCGCCACGCCGCCACCCGCAATGAGGCCATGAGCCTGATCATGGCCCGCTGACCGGCTCCGGGACGCCCCGCGGCACCGGCCCCGCCCGCCCCGCTCAGGCGCGGGCGGGGCCGGTGCCGCGGGGCGTGTCGGTGTCCTCCGGGAGGCGGCAGACCCGCTCCAGGAAGAACGCGGCGGCGATCACCGCGGCCCCCGCCAGCACCGAGAAGCCCGCGAGGATCGCCTGCTCCCGGCGGGCCGGGACGTCCAGCGAACCCAGCAGGAACACGCCCACACCGCCGTACATTCCGCTCACCAGCGCGGCCACCAGGGCGCTCGCCTGGCCGAAGACCACCGCTCGCGCCGCCATCAGCGGCTCCACGCCCTTGGCCCCCGCGCGGCGCTCCCGCTGGGCCTTCAGCCGGGTCCGCAGGGACAGGGCCGTCGCCGCCAGGACCGCCGCGATCGCGGCCAGCACGATGGGGGCGGCGAGCGGCACGCTCGGCAGCGAGCCGAACGAGTCCCACAGCCGCGCGGCGGCCCACGACAGCAGGCCCGCCCCGGCGAAGAGACCGGCCAGCACACCGACCCGTAGTTGCTTCACCGAGAGAGCCGTCCTTCCGTCACAGTGCCACCCCAGAGCCTAACGACTACTCCGGCAGACGGAGTTCCAGATCGGGCCGGAGAAGCACACCGGAGCGGCCCACGGCCTCCAGCAGCTCCGCCACCGGGCCGCGGCCCGTCAGCTCGGCCTCCGGGTCCACGTCGTGCCACGGGGCGAGCACGAAGGCCCGCTCGTGCGCCCGGGGGTGGGGGAGGGTGAGCACCGGGTCGTCCGAGACGATCTCCGCGTACGCCACGATGTCCACATCGATCGTGCGCGGGGCCCAGCGCTCGTCCCGCACCCGGTCGTAGGCCTCCTCGATGGCCTGGCCCCGCTCCAGCAGCGAATCGGGCGGCAGGGTCGTCCTCAGCAGCACGACCGCGTTGAAGTACGAGGGCTGGGAGCCGGGCTCCACGCCCCAGGGCTCCGTCTCGTACACCGGGGAGACGGCCTTGACCCGGACCCCCGGGGTGTCCTCCAGGGCGTCGACGGCCCCCTGGAGCGTCTCCAGGCGGTTGCCCAGGTTGGAGCCGAGGGAGATCACGGCGCGGTGCGGGTTGGAGAGGGTGATGTCCGCCGCGTCCACCTGCTCGACCACGGACGCGGGCACGGGCTGAACCGTGGGGTCGCTCATACTCGGCTCCGGGTGATCGTGATGGTCACATCGTCGAAGGGCACGGTGATCGGCGCGTCCGGCTTGTGCACCACCACCTCGACCTCCTGCACGCCGTCGTGCCGGAGACAGGTCCGGGCGATCCGCTCCGCCAGGGTCTCGATCAGGTCGACGGGCTCGCCCTCCACGACCGCGACGACCTCCTCCGCGACCACGCCGTAGTGGACGGTCTTCGCCAGGTCGTCGTCGGCCGCGGCGGGGCGGGTGTCGAGGCTGAGCACCAGGTCCACGATGAAGGTCTGGCCCTCTTCGCGCTCCCTGGGGAAGACGCCATGGTGCCCGCGGGCCTTGAGGCCGCGCAGCGCGACACGATCCACGCGAATCACTCCTGCTCTCGTACGTTTGACGGGCATGCGTTTGACGGGCATGACGGGCATACAGCCACACATCCAGAGATCCACGGCCCGTGTACCCATTCGAATCTACCTGCGAGCACCGACACCGCCCGCTCGCGGGGCCCCGATCCACCAGAAGCGTCTAGGTCGTTTCTTAAACGACCTAGGCGGGGGAGTCCTCGTCCGGGGTCTCGTCGCCGTCGGTCTCCGTGAGCACCGGGGACCCGTGGTGCGACCAGATCTTCCACCCCTGCGATGTGCGGCGGAACACATTGGTGGCCACCACCAGCTGGCCCACCAGCGGTCCCAGCTCCCCGCTCTCCTCGGCGGGCCCGCCGCTCAGGATGTTCTCCGTACAGGTCACCAGGGCGGTGTCGCCGACCAGGCTCACCCGTACATCGGTCAGGAAGAACTGGATGTACTCCGTGTTCGCCATGATCAGCGCGTACGAGCGCAGCACCTCGCCGCGCCCGGAGAGCACCGGCCACCCCGGATGGACGCAGGAGACGTCGTCGTCCAGCCAGAGCGCCTGGAGGGCGTCGAAGTCGCCGCGCTCCATCGTCTCGTAGAACGTGGTGTTGGCGTCCTCCACCTGCTCGATGTCGGTACGGCTCACCGGGCGGCCTCGACGGCGTGCGCGATCCGGACGGCGTCGGCGGTGGCCCGCACCTCATGGACGCGGACCGCCCACGCGCCCTCGTGGGCGGCGATCGCGGAGACGGCGGCGGTGGCCGCGTCCCGCTCCCTGGCGCGCGGCGGAGCGCCGTCACGGGCGTCCAGGGCCAGCACATGGCCGAGGAATCGTTTGCGCGAGGCGGCGACGAGCAGCGGGCGGCCCAGCGCCCGGAGGTCGCGGATGTGGGCGACCAGGGCCAGATCGTGGCGGGCGTCCTTGGCGAAACCGAGCCCGGGGTCGATCACGATCCGCTCCGGATCGATCCCGCCGGCGACGACCGCGTCCATCCGCTCCGCCAGCTCGGCGACGACCTCGGCGACGACGTCCCCGTACACCGCCCTGCTGTTCATGTCCTGGCTGAAGCCGCGCCAGTGCATCACCACGAAAGGAACCCCGGCGGAGGCCACGGCCGGGACCATGGCGGGGTCGGCGAGACCGCCGCTGACATCGTTGACCAGGGCCGCGCCCGCCGCGACGGCCCGGTCGGCGACGGAGGCGCGCATGGTGTCGACGGAGACGGTGACCCCCTCGGCGGCGAGACCGCGCACCACGGGGACGACCCGGCGCAGCTCCTCCTCCTCGTCCACCCGGCTCGCTCCGGGCCTGGTGGACTCGCCGCCCACATCGATGAGGTCCGCGCCGTCGGCGACCAGGTCGAGACCGCGCTTGACGGCCGCGGTGGTGTCGAACCAGCGACCGCCGTCCGAGAAGGAATCGGGCGTCACATTGACGACCCCCATGACCGCGCAGCGATCCCATTCCGGCAACCCGCTCAACGTACTCATACCCCCAGACTAGGTCGTGTCCTCAGGCCGGACGCACCGCTCCCGGGGCGCTCTCCTGCGGGTACGGGCGGATGTGGGCGCAGGGGCGGTGGGGGCGGGCGGGGAGCGGGCGGGGGCGGGGGAGGGTGATGAAGCCTTCGGCGCGCAGTGCGGCGAAACCGACCCGGGGCAGGTCGCGGACGTTGCGGAAGACCACGAATCGCGGCTCCCACCGTGGCCGGAACTTGGCGTTGAACTTGTAGAGGGACTCGATCTGGAACCAGCGGGAGAGGAAGATCAGCAGTCCGCGCCAGAGCCGCAGCACCGGGCCCGCGCCGATCCGCTCGCCGCGGGCGAGCGCGGCGCGGAACATCGCGAAGTTGAGGGAGACCCGCTCGACCTTCAGTCCGGGCGAGGCCTGGAGCGCGGCGACGATCAGCAGCTCGTTCATGCCGGGGTCGGCGGAGCGGTCGCGCCGCATCAGCTCCAGGGACATGCCGTCCGTGCCCCACGGCACGAAGTGGATGATCGCCTTCAGGTCCCCGTGGGGCGAGGAGGGATCGGTCTTGTGCGCGGTGGCGATCACCGACTCCCCGTCCGCCGGGTCGCCGATCCGCCCCAGTGCCATGGAGAAGCCGCGCTCGGTCGGGGTGCCCCGCCAGTCCTCGGCGGCCCGGCGGATCGCCGCCAGCTCCTCGTCGGGGATGTCGTGGGCCCGGCGCACCCGGGTGGTGTACCCGCCGCGCTCTATCCGGTTCACCATCTGGCGCACATTGCGCATCGGGCGTCCGGAGAGCGAGAAGTCCGCGACGTCGACCACCGCCTCGTCGCCCAGTTCGAGCGCGTCGAGGCCGCTCTCGCGGGTCCACACCTCGCCGCCGGTCCGGGAGCAGCCCATCACGGCGGGCGTCCAGGAGTGCGCGTCGGCCTCGGCCATGAAGCGTTCGATCGCGCCGGGCCAGGCCTCCACATCGCCTATCGGGTCGCCGCCCGCGAGCATCACCCCGGAGACGACGCGGTAGCTGACGGCCGCCTTGCCGCTGGGCGAGAAGACCACTCCCCGGTCGCGGCGGAGCGCGAAGTGGCCGAGCGAGTCCCGGCCGCCGTGCCGGGCGAGCAGATCGCGCAGCCGGTGCTCGTCGTCCTTCGGGAGCCGGGCGGCCGGGCGCTCGGGCCGCAGCGCGAGATGGAGTGTGACGACGGCGGTGAGCAGGCCGAGCAGGGCGAGTGAGCCGCCCACGGCCGAGGCGGCGGCCCCGGTGTGGTCGACGGGTCCCTCGAAGCCGAGGAGCCCGTGGAGGGTGTGCGCCAGCCGGTCCGCGAGGGAGGGGTCGCCGAGTGTCTCGCGCGGGTGGCCGCCCACGACGGCCGTGCCGACGCCGATCGACGCGGAGCCCGTCAGGGCGAAGCCGGCGAGCGCGGTCCGCCGGCCGCGTGGATCGGGCAGTGCGGAGAACTCGCGCCGGTGGGCGAGCAGCAGCGCGAGGACGGCGAGGGAGGCAAGGACGCCGACGGCCGAGTGCCGGTACGCGAACTGCCCGGCCGCCTCGACGGGCAGCAGCACCACCGCGGCCTGCCAGGCCCGGTGCTTGCGGCGCTTGAGGCCGTGGGCGAGGAAGAGCATCAGGGCCCCGGCGGCGAGCGGGAGCGCGGCGGCGAGGGGACCACCGGCCGTGAAGGGCCCGGTGACGCCCGGGAGCACTCCGGCGGCGGCCGTCTGCGCCCAGCTGTGCCGGAAGGCGGGGAACACCCCGGCGGCGAGGTCGAGCAGACCGACGAGGGCACAGGCCGTGCCGATCAGCGGCGGAACCGACCCGGGGCGGGGGCCGCGTGGCATCCCGCGTGTCAGCCGGGTGCCCCGCGCCCCCGGAACCAATTCCGTTTTGTCCCCATCTACCGTTACAGACATCGCTTCCCATGACTCCGGATCAGCCCTGCGCCCATGGGCCGCAGTCAGGCAGCGTCCGGACGATATGCGCTACCTAGGACGGGACTTTCAGGAAGCGGGTTTACTCGGACACCGGAAATCTCGCGGTAATAGGGAGTTCAGCAAAATCATGGGTCTGACCAGTGGCTATGTTCTCGCCGGTGCCGTCGCGGCGGCGGTGGGGCTGTTCGCCGCGACCATTTGGTGCTGGCCCCGGCTGGCCGGTCGCGGCTGGCGGGCGGTCGGCGGCCGGATCGGGCTGCTGCTGGCGACCCAGCTCGCGCTCTTCGTGTCGGTGGCACTGGCGGCGAACAACGCTTTTCTGTTCTACGGCTCCTGGTCCGATCTTCTCGGCCGTGAGCAGAAGCTCGGTGTGGTGGTGGACCACTCGGCCGGACAGCAGCGGATCAAGGTGGTCGAGAAGCGAATGGCCCCGGTGGAGGGCGGCTCACGGCCGGACCGGGGCGGGCAGATCCAGAAGGTCGTGATCTCCGGGGAGAAGTCGGGGATCACCAGTTCCGCCTATGTCTATCTGCCGCCGGAATACTTTCAGTCCGAGCACCGGGGGAGATCCTTTCCGGCCGTGGTCGCGCTGACCGGCTACCCCGGGATGGCGGAGAACCTGATCAAGGGGCAGAAGTATCCGCAGATCGCGTTCCGCAAGGCGAGGGAGGGCAGGATGCAGCCGGTGGTCCTCATCATGCTGCGCTCGACCGTCGCCCCGCCGAGGGACACCGAGTGCGTGGACATCCCGGGCGGGCCGCAGGCGGAGACCTTCCTCGGCCGGGATCTGCCGGCGGCGGTCTCGCGGAGCTACCGGGTGGGGACCGAGCCGCGCGGCTGGGGCGTCATCGGCGTCTCCACGGGCGGCTACTGCGCGCTGAAGATCGCCATGCACCACTCGGAGCGGTACTCGGTGGGGGCCGGGCTCTCCCCGTACTACCGGGCGGCCGAGGACCCCACGACCGGCGACCTCTTCCAGGGCGACCAGTCGCTGAGGGACCGGGCGGATCTGCTGTGGAGCCTGGACCGGCTGCCGCAGCCGGACGCCTCGTTCCTGGTCACCAGCTCCCTCAAGGGCGAGGACAACCTCGCGGCGACCCGTGAGTTCATCGGCAGGGTGCGACCGCCCGCCCGGGTCTCCTCGATCATCCTCGACAGCGGGGGGCACAACTTCAACACCTGGGCGCGCGAGGTCCCGCCGGCGCTGGAGTGGATGAGCGGCCGGCTCAGGGCCTAGCCGCCGGCCGCTGTTGCTGTCCGTCGGCCGCCGTGATCGTGGCGATCGACTCCAGGTCCACCGCGGCCCGGGGGATGTCCTGCGCGTCCGCGTCGATCGAGCGCCGCAGCGCCTCGTGGAGCCGCGCCGGGGTCAGCACGCCCAGGAACCGGCCCGTGCCCTCCGCGTCGATCACCGCGATCCAGCCCGCGTCGTGCTGGAGCATGGTGGAGAAGGCCTGCTTGAGCGAGGACCCCAGCGGCAGCCAGGCGTCCATCCGGCGGGCGTGCTCACCGACCGTGCCCTTCGCGCGGGCCTGCTCGGCGGAGATCCAGCCGTGCAGATCGCCCCGCGCGTCCAGGACGACGGCCCAGCGCGCCCCCAGCTCCCGGGGCAGCCGGTCGTCCAGCCGGACGACGGGCGGCTCCTCCAGGTCGCTCTCCTCGATCGGGGTGACCGAGAGCCGCTTGAGACCGCGGTCCGCGCCGACGAAGTCGGCCACATAGGGCGTCGCCGGGGCCCCGAGGACGGCGGCCGGCGCGCCGAACTGCTCGATCCGCCCCGCGCCGTAGACGGCGATGCGGTCCCCGAGCCGGACCGCCTCCTCGATGTCGTGGGTGACGAGGAGAACCGTCTTGCGGACCTGGGACTGGAGCCGGAGAAACTCGTTCTGGAGACGCTCGCGCACCACCGGGTCGACCGCGCCGAACGGCTCGTCCATCAGCAGTACGGGCGGGTCCGCCGCGAGCGCGCGGGCCACCCCGACCCGCTGCCGCTGGCCGCCGGAGAGCTGCTCGGGGTAGCGGTCGCCGTGGACGGAGGGGTCGAGGCCGACCAGGTCGAGCAGCTCGGCGGCGCGGTCCCGGGCCTTGGCGCGCCGCCAGCCCAGCAGCTGGGGGACGGTCGCGGTGTTCTCCAGGACCGTCTTGTGCGGGAAGAGCCCGACCTGCTGGATGACATAGCCGATCCGGCGGCGCAGCCGCACCGGGTCGACGGTGGATATGTCCTCGCCGTCGAGGAATATCCGCCCCTCGCTCGGCTCGATGAGCCGGTTGACCATCTTCATCGTGGTCGTCTTGCCGCAGCCGGACGGCCCCACCAGGGTGACCAGTTCGCCTTCGGCCACCTCGAAGGAGAGATCGTCGACGGCCGTCGTCCCGTCCGGATATCGCTTGGTGACATTCTCGAAACGGATCATGGTTCCCCCAATGTGACGCGTGGTGTGTGAAGGCCGTGTTGCCGGAGTGCGCCGTCCGTCGGCGATTGTCAGTGGCCAAGGTTAAGGTCTTCAGTCATACGTTCGGCATGGGTGGGGAGGTGGGGAATCATGAGTACGCGACTGGCCGCGCAGAGCTGTCTGACGGCCAATGACTGGATCTGCGGGGAGTATCTGCGGAGCCGGAGCCAGGAGTTGACCGAGGCGACGATCGAGCATGTCTGGATCACCGCCGCATCGGTTCTGATCGGTCTCGCGGTGGCATTCCCGCTCGCGCTTCTCGTCCGTGCCAGACCCGCCTTCGCCGCCCCCGTGCTGGGGCTGACCACCCTGCTCTACACGATTCCCTCGCTGGCCATGTTCTCGCTGCTGCTGCCCGTGTTCGGGCTCTCGGCCGCGCTGGTCGTCACCGGTCTGGTGCTCTACTCGCTCACCATCCTGGTACGGAACATCCTCGCCGGACTCGAGGCGGTGCCCGCCGAGGCGCGCGAGGCCGCCCGGGGCATGGGGTACGGACCGGGCCGGCTGCTCTGGGAGGTCGAGCTGCCGCTCGCGCTGCCCGCGCTGATGGCCGGAATCCGGATCGCCACGGTCTCCACCGTCGCGCTGACGACGGTGGGGGCGCTGATCGGGCGGGGCGGGCTCGGCAATCTCATCGACGACGGGGTGCAGACCACCTTCAAGGCCCAGGTGCTGACCGCGTCCGTGCTCTGTGTGCTGCTGGCCGCCGCGGCCGATCTGCTGCTGCTCGGGGCGCAGCGGCTGCTGACGCCCTGGACCCGAATACCCAGGGCCGGGAGGGCCGCCTGATGGGGGTGCTGGCTGATGCCTGGACCTGGCTCGCCACGGGGTCCAACTGGTCGGGGGAGAGCGGTGCGTGGCACCGGCTCGGCGAGCATGTGTACGTCAGCGGGGCGGCGCTCCTGATCGCCTGCGCGATCGCCCTGCCGCTGGCGCTCTGGCTCGGCCACATCGGCCGGGGCGGCGCGCTCGCCGTCTCCCTCTCCAACGCGGGCCGGGCCGTGCCGGTCTTCGCGGTCCTCGCCCTCTTCATGCTCACTCCGCTGCGCAGCGCCGGGTACGCGCCGACGATCATCGCGCTGGTGCTGTTCGCGGTCCCCCCGCTGCTGACCAACGCTCATGTGGGGATGCGGGAGGTGGACCGCTCGGTGGTGGAGGCCGCGCGGGGGATGGGGATGTCGGGCCGTCAGGTCTTCCTCCGGGTCGAGCTGCCGCTGGCCTATCCGCTGCTGATGACCGGGCTGCGGTCGGCGGCCGTGCAGGTCGTGGCCACGGCCACCATCGCCTCGATGGTCGGTCAGGGCGGGCTCGGCCGGATCATCACCGCGGGCTTCAACACCCTGGACACCGCGCAGGTGGTGGCGGGCGCGCTGCTCGCGGCGCTGCTGGCACTGGTGGTGGAAGGGGTGCTGGTCCTCGTCGACCGGCTGGTCGATCCGCTGCGCAAGGCGGTTTCGCCCGGCCCGGCCCGGGTATCCGCATGACTTCTGTGAACCTCTCGACGCGGCCCGCGCGGGCCGGGCGAACCGAACCCTCGTGGACCTCTGGACGGAGAACCTGATGCGCAAGACCTCTCGTATCGCGGGAGCGGCACTGGCCGTGGCGGCCCTGACGGGCTCCCTCGCCGCGTGCGGCGGCGATGCCCTGGAGGAGTCGAAGGGCGACGGAGGATCGGGCGGAAAGGGCTCGCTGGTCATCGGCTCGGCCTCGTTCACCGAGTCCAAGGTCCTGGCCGAGCTGTACGCGGGGGTCCTCGCCGACGCCGGGTACACGACCTCGATCACCTCGGTGAAGAACCGTGAGCTGTACGAACCCTCGCTGGAGAAGGGGGAGATCGACATCGTGCCGGAATACGCCGCCACGCTCGCCGAATTCCTCAACGCGAAGGCGAACGGCCCGAAGGCCCCCGAGGAGAAGCCCGTCGCCTCCAGCGACGCGAAGGCCACCGTGGCGGCGCTCACCGCGCTCGCCGAGCCGCGCGGGCTGAAGGTGCTCCCGGCCGGCGGGGCCGTCGACCAGAACGCGTTCGCGGTGAGTGAGGAATTCGCCGCGAAGAACAAGCTGAAGACGCTTTCCGATCTTGGAAAGTCGAAGCTCAAGGTGAAGATCGCGGCGGGTGACGAGTGCGAGGTGCGGCCGTTCTGCGCGCCGGGTCTGAAGAAGACCTACGGCATCGATGTCGTGGGCATCGACCCCAAGGGCGTCGGAACCCCGCAGTCCAAGCAGGCGGTCAGGGACGGCGAGGACCAATTGGTGCTCACCACCACCACGGACGCGGTGCTGGACGGCCTCGTCTTCCTGGAGGACGACAAGAAGCTCCAGAACGCGGACAACGTACTGCCGGTGGTCAATGCCAAGGACGCGGGCGCGACGGAGATAGCCGACGCTCTCGCCAGGATCACCAATGTGCTGACCACGGAGGATCTCGCCGAGTTGAACCGCAAGGTCGACGCGGAGCGGGTCAAGCCCGAGGACGCGGCGAAGGAGTATCTCCGCTCCAAGAACCTGCTCAAGAAGTAGTACCGCGGGCGCGGCGTTCCCGGCGGCGTTCCCGTGGTGTTCCCGGACAGGAGATTTTCCGGACCGATATCCCCATCGGCTACTCGGCACGGTAAATTTCAGGCCATGCCACGTGGACGCCACCGCCATTCCCCGCCCCTGCACAGGCTGCTGCCGCCCACCGCGGTCGCCGGAGCGTCGGTGTTGTGCGCCGCCGCCGCATGGCTGCTGAGCGAACCCGTCGCACTCCGGGTGCTGGCCGCGGCCGCCGCCGCGGCGGCCGTGACCGGCGCTTTCCTGACACGCAGTTGGGACCGCGCGGCGGGCCGTCAGGTCGCCGACCTGACCCGGGGGCGGGCCAGTGACGCCTGGCAGACCGAGGAGCGGATAGCCGAGCTGGAGTCCGAGCTGGAGGAATCGCGCGAGCTGCGCGCCAAGCTCGACGCCAAGCTGCGCGCCAAGCGGGTCGAGCTGGCGGGGCTGCGCGGCGAGCACGCCGCCCTGCTCCGGCGGTACGCGACCGCCGAGACCGAGCGGGCCAGCGTGCTGGAGGACCGCCGTCAGCTCACCGGCGACACGGGCGCGCCCAAGGCGCCTGGCCCCGCGCGGGCCGCCGCCGCCCTGGGCCCCGCCGTCTATCTCCGTGCCGCCAGGGCGCTGGAGGAGCTCACCCGTACCGCCGAGGCCCAGCGCTCCGCGCGCGCCACGGCCACTGCCGGGGTCAAGGCGGCCGGGGAGCGGGAGAAGGCGTCGGCCGGAGAGGCGGAGGAGTCGCCGGGGAAGCCCGGGGCGGGCGTGGACACGGGCTCTGAGCAGCATGCCCGTCCGGCGACCGCCCTCCCCGCCAGGCGTCCCGCCGCCGCGATCGCCCCGTACGGACCGCGCCGGGGCCCCGGCGCGGCGCGCCCCGAGGGCAACTTCGACTTCTTCGGCACCCAGGCCCTCGCCCCGGGCGAGCCCGGCTCCGAGCTCCGGGCCGCGCCGGAGCGGCACGCCAGGGCGATCGAGGCCGCGCAGCAGGAGGACCTCGCCGATGTGGTGGGCGAGGAGGCCCTCGCCGAGCGCCGCGCGGACACCGCCCGCCCGGCCGCCGCCGTCATCGATCTGACCGCGCACGACGAGACGGAGAAGCTCGACCTCGGAGAGCTGCGGAACGCGGTCAACTCCTGACGGGCCGGGGCCCGGTCAGGGCCCCGGAGTCCGTCCCCCGGTCACTTGTCGATGTCGCCGACGACGAAGAACAGCGAGCCCAGGATCGACACCATGTCCGGCACCGGGGTGCCGGGCAGCAGCTCGGTCAGCGCCTGGATGTTGTTGTACGAGGCCGAGCGCAGCTTCAGCCGGTACGGCGTCTTCTCGCCCTTGGAGACCAGGTAGTAGCCGTTGACCCCGAGCGGGTTCTCGGTCCAGGCGTAGGTGTGGCCCTCCGGGGCCTTGAGCACCTTCGGCAGCCGCTGGTTGATCGGCCCGGGCGGCAGGTCGGCGATCCGGTCGAGGCAGGCGTCCGCCAGGTCCAGGGAGTTGTGCGTCTGGTCGAGGAGCACCTCGAAGCGGGCCAGACAGTCGCCGTCGGGCCGGGTGACGACCTTCAGGGTGTCCGCCAGCTCCGCGTACGCGAGATACGGCTCGTCCCGGCGGAGGTCGAAGTCGACGCCCGAGGCGCGGGCGATGGGGCCGCTCACCCCGTACGCGTGCACCGCCTCCGGCGACAGGACGCCCACCGCGCGGGTCCGGCCCCGGAAGATCTCGTTGCCGAGGACCAGCCGGTCGTACACGTCCATCCGCGAGCGGACCTCGGCGACGGCGTGCCGCACCCGGTCCAGCCAGCCGGCCGGGAGGTCCTCCTTGAGGCCGCCGACCCGGTTGAACATGTAGTGCATCCGGCCGCCGGAGATCTCCTCCATCACCGTCTGGAGCTCCTCGCGCTCCCGGAAGGCGTGGAAGACGGCGGTGATGCCGCCCAGCTCCAGGGGGTAGGAGCCGAGGAACATGAGGTGATTGAGCACCCGGTTCAACTCGGCGAGCAGGGTGCGCGTCCAGACCGCCCGCTCGGGGACCTCCATGCCCAGCATGCGCTCCACGGCCATGACGACGCCCAGCTCGTTGGAGAAGGCGGAGAGCCAGTCGTGGCGGTTGGCGAGCATGATGATCTGGCGGTAGTCGCGCGCCTCGAAGAGTTTCTCCGCGCCCCGGTGCATATAGCCGATGACGGGTTCGGCGTGCTGGATGACTTCGCCGTCGAGGACGAGCCGCAGGCGGAGCACGCCGTGGGTGGAGGGGTGCTGGGGGCCGATGTTGAGCACCATGTCGGTGCTTTCCGCCGCGCCGCCGATGCCGAACGTGGTCTCCGTCATGCGGCCAGTATCCCCTGACCTGGGGGATGCCCGTCCCCGGTGCCCGCCTGCCGGCGCTGCCGGAGCCAGAGGAAGTCGCCGAGGCCGCCCGGGGACATCAGCTCCGCCGCCTCGCCGGTGCGGGAGAGGGCGCGGAGATAGCCCGCCGGGTCGGTGGAGGCGAGGGAGAGCGGCGGGCGGCCGGCGGTCAGACCCAGCTCGGCGAGGGCGTCCCGCTGCGTGGTCAGCGTCGCGCCGGGGAGGGCGCAGGAGTCCAGGGCGACGTGCGAGGTGAGATCGCAGCTGCCGTCGGGCACCGGACGGACCTCGCGGCCCGCGCGGAAGCCGGTCAGGGTGCCGAAGAGCGGCCGGGCCCCGGCCAGGTGCGCGTAGTCCACCGCCACCGCCAGGCCCGAGCGCAGGGTGCCGACCGCCGCCGCCCACGCCTCGTCGCGCGCCCGGCCGATCTCGGCCCGGGCGCCGGGCTCGGTCAGCGGCCACCACCGGGCCAGCCACTCCGCGTCCGCGCCCGTGACCGGCGGCCCCAGCCGCTCGGTCCCGTCCCGCCGCACCTGCACCAGGCGTACCACCCCGTCGGGGTCCGCCTCGGCGATGTCGACGGGCACATTGTCGAGCCACTCATTGGCGAAGAGCAGCCCGCTCACCCCCCGCGGCGGCTCCGGCGCCCACTCGATACGGGGATCGAGACCGCCGGGGCGGGCCGCCCGCTCGACGGCGTACGCCCGGACCGGGAAATCCGGCGGCAGCGCCGCCAGCACCCCCGTCAGCAGCTCCCCGCGCCCCGCGCCCATGTCGACGATCACCGGATCCCCGGCCCCCGCCCCGTCCCCCAGCTCCTCGGCGGTGGCCAGCAGCAGCCGGGCGACGGCCCCCGCGAACAGCGGCGACGCGTGCACCGACGTACGGAAGTGCCCCGCCGGGCCCTCGGGCCGCAGATAGAAGCCCTCCGGCCCGTACAGCGCGGTCTCCGTCGCTTCCCGCCAGCTGCGCCATTCACACGTCTCGTCCGTCACGAACGCAAGTCTCCACCTTCCGGAGTACGCCTCCGTCCTCCGGATCGCTCTGACGGTTGACCCCTACACCTGGTGGTTTTCCCTACTCTGGGTTACGTGCAGCGCGTCTATGACTTCCTCCGCAGACACCCCACGGGTGTCGACGCCTTCTGGGCCCTGGTCCTCCTGGCGCTCTCCCTGATGGACCTCGCCCAGGAGACCCTGTACAAGCCCGGCTGGGCCGGGGTGCCGATCTCGCTCGGGCTGGCCCTGGTCGTCGCGCTGCGCCGCAAGATGCCCGAGCGGATGCTGATCCTGGCGACGCTGATGGGCATCGCCCAGATGATCGCGAACATCCAGATCATCCCCGGCGACTTCGCGATGCTGGTGATCGTCTACACCGTCGCCGCGCGCGACAGCCCGCGCTGGGCGCGCTCGCTCGCCCTGGTCGGAGGGCTCCTGGCGGCCCCGCTCTCCCAGCTGCTCTGGCCCCCGGAGGGAAGCGTCTCCACCACGGCGCGGATCTTCCTGACCATCGTGCTGGCCGTGCCGTTCGCCCTCGCCTGGGTCCTCGGCGACTCGATACGCACCCGACGGGCGTACTTCGCCCAGCTGGAGGAGCGCGCCATGAGACTGGAACGGGAGCGCGAGGCGCAGTCCAAGGTGGCGGTGGCCGCCGAGCGCGCCCGGATCGCCCGTGAGCTGCACGACGTGGTCGCGCACAACGTCTCCGTGATGGTCGTCCAGGCCGACGGGGCCGCCTATGTGCTCGACGCCGCGCCCGATCAGGCCCGCCAGGCCCTGGAGACGATCTCCACCACCGGCCGCCAGGCGCTCGCGGAGATGCGCAGGCTGCTGGGGGTGCTGCGCACCGGCGACGACCCCGAGAGCGGGGAGTACGTGCCGCAGCCCGATGTGCGGCAGATCGAGGATCTGGTGGAGCATGTGCGCAAGGCCGGGCTGACCGTCGACTTCAAGATCGAGGGCACCGCCCGACCGCTGCCGAGCGGGGTCGAGCTGACCGCGTACCGCATCGTGCAGGAGGCGCTCACCAACACCCGCAAGCACGGCGGTCCCGATGTCGGCGCGAGCGTGCGGCTGGTCTATTTCGACGACGGTCTCGGGCTGCTGGTCGAGGACGACGGCCGGGGGTCGGCCCATGAGCTGTACGAGGACGGGGGAGTCGACGGTCAGGGACACGGGCTCATCGGGATGCGGGAGCGCATCGGCATGGTCGGCGGCACACTGGACGCCGGGCCGCGTCCCGGCGGCGGATTCCGGATCAGCGCCCTGCTCCCTCTCAAGTCCGGTTAGGCCGTCTCTTACGGATCTTGCTGGGCTCGCGGGGCCTGGCACGCACTCCCCCTGGGCCTGGCGGCCCGGGAGGTGCCCCCACGCCGCGTTGTCGTCAGTCGCCTACGCTCCGCGTGGGCTCCTTCCTCCGCCTTGCGATCGCACGCACCAGGCCCCGCTCCCTGATCCAGCCAGATCCGTAAGAAACGACCTAGCCGCAGCCCCACCACACTGTCTGTTGAGACCGACCGAGAGATTGAGGACCAGCTGTCATGTCCATCCGTGTGATGCTCGTGGACGACCAGGTGCTGCTGCGCACCGGATTCCGGATGGTGCTCGCCGCCCAGCCGGACATGGACGTGGTCGCGGAGGCGGGGGACGGCGCGGAGGCGATCGAGATCCTGCGCTCGACGGCCGTGGACGTCGTCCTGATGGACGTCCGGATGCCGAGGCTGGACGGGGTGGAGGCGACCCGGCGGATCTGCGCCCAGAACAATCCGCCCAAGGTGCTGATCCTGACGACGTTCGACCTCGACGAGTACGCCTTCTCCGGGCTGAAGGCGGGCGCGAGCGGCTTCATGCTCAAGGACGTGCCCCCCGGTGAGCTGCTGGCCGCGATCCGCTCGGTGCACAGCGGGGACGCCGTGGTCGCCCCCTCGACCACGCGCCGGCTGCTGGACCGTTTCTCCCCGATGCTGCCCAGCTCCTCGAACGAGCCGAGGAACAAGGACGTCGACCGGCTGACCGAGCGCGAGCGCGAGGTCATGCTGCTGGTCGCCCAGGGGCTGTCGAACGGCGAGATCGCGGCCCGGCTGGTGCTCTCCGAGGCCACCGTGAAGACCCATGTGGGGCGCATCCTCACCAAGCTGAATCTGCGCGACCGGGTGCAGGTGGTGGTGCTGGCGTACGAGAGCGGGCTGGTCCGCGCGGGCGGCGGCCCGGCGCTCTGACCGGCCGCGCGCCGCTGACCGAGCGCCTTCAGCGCAGCACCGTCTCCAGGAAGTCGCTGCCCAGCCGGGCGACGGCGGAGACGTCGAGCTGGTGCATCACATACCGGCCGCGCCGGCGGGTGGAGAGCAGCCCGGCCTTCTTCAGGACGGAGAGGTGCCGGGAGACCTCGGGCGCGGTGATGTCGTACGCCTCGGCCAGCTCGCTGGTCGTGTACGGGGCGCGGGCGAGGTTGCGGCAGAGCCGCATGCGCAGCGGGTGGGCGAGGGCCTCCATCCGCAGGGTCAGCAGCTCGACGGAGCCCGGGTCCCGGGGCGCGGGGGCCGCGACGGGGTAGTGGATCACCGGCCGCCAGTCCTTCGCGTGCAGCACCATCAGATGCGGCCAGCCGTAGCTGGACGGTATGAGGGTGAGGCCCCGGTCGCCCTGGTCGCGGCCGGGGTCGACGGCCGTGGTCCGTCCGTCGGCGAGCTTGTCCGCGGTGATACGGGTGCGGTCCGCGTCCACCGAGAGCGCGGGGGAGACCGCGCGCAGCGCCTCGGCGAGGCCCTTGTGGCGCAGCAGCTCGGTCTTGTGCCGGGCGTCGGCGGCGAGCTGGGGCGCGACCCGCTGCCAGGTGTCGGCGAAGAAGGCCTCGTCGCAGTCCTCGAAGAGCCTGCGCAGCCAGGCGCGCACCGAGACGGGGTCGCTCAGCAGCCGCTTGGTGAACTCCAGCTGCCGGGGCCCCCGGTTGGCGGCGAGTTCGAGCGAGCGCTCACGGCGGACTGGGTCGCTGAGGGCGGAGAGCCCGCCGCAGGCGTAGCTGCTGCCGCAGGTGAACTCCAGGGCGGCGAGGACGAAGCGTTCGTCGTCCAGCCGGTCGAGGAGGTCCAGCTCCTCGGCGAGGGTGGGGGCGGGTGAGGCTCCGGTGAGCCCGGCGAAGGCCATGAACACGTCGGAGAAGGTGGTCCGCCACAGGAAGTCCGCCTCGCAGAGCCGGTCCGCGAGATCGGGTTCCAGCCCGGCGGAGGTGGCCGCGGCCCAGCCGTGCAGACCGGGGTGGTGGCCGGGTTCGGCAAGGGCGTGCAGGGCGAGGCCCAGCTCGGCGAGGGGGGAGATCTCGAAGAGGACGCGCTCCGGGGGGAGGCCGCTGATGTCGATGGTCAGGCTCACGCCTCCATGGTGCTGGGTCGGCCGGGCGGCCGGGACGTCGGTTGACGGGGCTCGTCAATCGACGTGACCGGGGCTGTCGGGCGGGCGGAGCGTGAGAGGCATGAACGCGACGCAGCAGTACTTGCTCGACTGCCACCGGGCCGCGCGCCTCGGGGAGCGGATGCCGCCGCAGCCGGGCCGCCACGACTGGCAGCTGATCCGTGAGCTGGACGGCCTGACGCCCGCCGCCCTTTCGGCCGAGCCCGGGCGAGAGCCCCGGGCCCGGGGCGGCCGGTCCGCCGTACGGGCCTTCGTGGCCTCCCTGCTCCGCCGGGGCCGCCGCACCCGCACCCGCACCCGCACCTGCGCCTGAGCCCCGGGCCCCGAGGTCTCCCGGGCGCCGGCGGGCCCGGCTACCCCGCCTCCACCCGGCGCAGGAACTCCGCCGCGGCCTCCCGTACCTCCCCCGGCGTCCACTCCAGCCCCGCCGAGTCCACCGTCACCTCGGTCACCGACGTACCCGGAGCGCCGCCCTCCGCGAACCAGCGGCGGAAGAGCGTCACCCCCGTCTCCTCCGACTGCCCGAGCGCGGCCCGGTCCAGCACCTCGGCCTCGTACGGCAGCCACACCTGGAACTGATGGGTGTGGGGGACGGGCGGATTGAGCCGGAACCAGGGGACGCCGCCCTCGTGGAAGGCGTCCGTCAGCGCCGCGGCGACCCGCTTGGCGTGCGCGACGTACGAGGGCAGCCTCGGCAGCTCCCGCTCCAGCCCCAGCAGCGCCGACACCGCCGCCGGGTACTGCTGGAAGAGCAGGCCGCCGTAGCGGTGCCGCCAGGCGCGGGCCTGGGCCATCACCTCGGCCGGGCCCGCGAGGGCGGCGCCCGAGAGCCCGCCGAGGGACTTGTAGAAGGAGACGTACACGCTGTCCGCGAGCGAGGCGATCTCCGCCAGGGGACGGCCGAAGTGCGTGACGCACTCCCACAGCCGCGCGCCGTCGAAGTGCACCACGGCATCCCGCTCGCGCGCCGCCGACACCGTCCGCGTCAGCTCGTCCCACTCCGGCAGGACGAAACCGGCGTCCCGCAGCGGCAGCTCCAGCATCAGCGCGCCGAACGGCTCCTCGAAATCAGCGATCTCCCGAGCCGTCGGCAGCCGGGGCTCCCGCGTCGGATGGACCGTGCGCAACCCGCTCACCGCCCCGAACGCGCCCCGCTCATGGCGCTCCGGGTGCGCCATCGGATGCAGCGCGACCGTCGCGTTCCCGGTCCGCTCCGCCCAGCAGCGCAGCGCCACCTGCTGCGCCATCGTCCCGGTCGGGAAGTAGACCGCCGCCGGGAACCCGAGCAGCGCCGCCACCCGCCGCTCCACCTCCCCGACCACCCCGTCCCCGTACAGATCGGGGGTGTCGGCCAGGTCGCAGACCTGGCCCGCGTCCGCCGCCAGGGCGGTCAGCCGCTCCCCGAGCGGGCGGTCGGCCGGGCCCCGCCACAGCAGCCGCCGCGAGCCGCGCCACACCGCCGACCGGTGCCGCCGCAGCTCCTCTTCCGTCGCTTCTTCCGTCTCTTCCGCCGCCGTCTCGTTCATCCCCCGATCATCGCCCACAGCCTGTGGACAACCCGGGGGCCTGTGCGGTGCTGGCGTAGCATGACGGGCACATCGTCCGGTACCCGCCGCGGACTGGAACGGAAGGCACCGCGTGAGCTTCACATCACCACAAGAACCGCTCGACCCGCGGGACCGCCCCGCCCGGCTGACGGTCGGCGTCGTCGGCGCGGGCCGCGTCGGCCCCGCGCTCGCCGCCGCGCTCCAGCTCGCCGGACACCGGCCCGTCGCGGTCTCCGGAGTCTCCGAGGCCTCCCGCCGCCGGGCGGCCGAGCTGCTCCCCGGCGTCCCCGTCGTCCCGCCCGCCGAGGTGCTCGCCCACGCCGACCTGGTGCTGCTCACCGTCCCCGACGACGCGCTGCCCGCCCTGGTCGAGGGGCTCGTCGACACCGGTGCGGTCCGCCCCGGCCAGCTGCTGGCGCACACCTCCGGACGGTACGGGGTCCAGGTGCTGGCCCCCGCGATGCGCGCGGGCGCGCTGCCCCTCGCGCTCCACCCCGCGATGACCTTCACCGGCACCGCCGTCGACGTCCAGCGGCTCGCCGGCTGCTCCTTCGGCGTGACCGCGCCCGAAGAGCTGCGGCTGGCCGCCGAGGCCCTCGTCATCGAGATGGGCGGCGAGCCCGAGTGGATCGAGGAGAAGTCCCGCCCGCTCTACCACGCGGCCCTCGCCCTCGGCGCGAACCACCTGGTCACGCTGGTGGCCCAGTCGATGGAGCTGCTGCGCACCGCCGGGGTCGCCGCCCCGGACCGTATGCTCGGCCCCCTCCTCGGCGCGGCCCTGGACAACGCCCTGCGCTCCGGCGACGCCGCCCTCACCGGGCCCGTCGCCCGGGGCGACGCGGGCACCGTCGCCGCGCACGTCGCCGAATTGCGCAAGCACGCCCCCGGCACCGTCGCCGGATATCTCGCGATGGCCCGCACCACCGCCGACCGGGCACTCGCCCACGGACTGCTCAAGCCGGAGCTGGCCGAGGACCTCCTCGGCGTACTGGCGGAGGACGACCGATCATGACCGCCGTCAGCCGTTACGGCGGGGCACGGCCCCCCGCGTCCGCCGAGAGCCCTCCCGCTGGGGCACACCGCCCCGCCGCCCTCACCACTGCCAGCCGCTGCGCCTGTTCCGCGGAGGACGACCGATCATGACCGTGACCAGCCGCGACTTCGCCCTCGTCGCCGCGCCGGACCAACTGGCGGAGCTTCTCGCCCGCCGCGCGGCCCCCGGCCGCACCGCCGTGGTGATGACCATGGGCGCACTCCACCAGGGCCATGCCGCCCTGATCCGCGCCGCCCGCGAGCGCGTCGGCGAAGACGGCTTCGTCACCGTCACCGTCTTCGTCAACCCGCTCCAGTTCGGCGCGGGAGAAGACCTCGACCGCTACCCCCGCACCCTCGACGCCGATCTCGGCATCGCGCGCGAGGCGGGCGCGGACACCGTCTTCGCGCCCACCGCCGCCACGGTCTACCCCGGCGGAGAGCCCCAGGTCCGGATCACCGCGGGCCCCATGGGCGGGCTGCTGGAGGGGGCCAGCCGCCCCGGCCACTTCGACGGCATGCTCACCGTCGTCGCCAAGCTGCTCCATCTCACCCGCCCCGACCTGGCCCTCTTCGGCCAGAAGGACGCCCAGCAGCTCGCCCTGATCCGGCGCATGGTCCATGACCTCGACTTCCCCGTGGAGATCGTCGGCGTCGAGACGGTCCGCGAGGACGACGGCCTCGCCCGCTCCAGCCGCAACCGCTATCTCTCCCCCGCCGAGCGGGAGACCGCGCTCGCGCTCTCCCGCGCCCTGTTCGCCGCGCGGGACCGGCTCGCCGCCCAGCAGGCGCTGCTCGCCCGCGCCGAAGCCGTCCCCGGCGCCCCCTCCCGCGCCGCCGCCCTCCTCGACCTGGGCGAGGCGCGCGCCGCGGCCGACGCCGCCGCCGTGGCCCAGGCCGCCCCCGGCGGGGCCGACGCGGCCCGCGCCGCCGCCCGCGCCGTGCTGGACGAGGCCGCCCGCGCCACCCCGCCGCTCACCCTCGACTACCTGGCCCTGATCGACCCGGCCACCTTCACCGAGATCCCCGACGACCACCGGGGGGACGCGCTCCTCGCCGTCGCCGCGAGGGTCGGCGCGACCCGGCTGATCGACAACATCCCCCTCAGGTTCGGAGCAGGCTCGTGACCACCCACCCCGCGAAGGGCACGGGCATACGGCTGGACGCCCCCGCCCCCGGCTGGGCCATCACCGCCGACGTCGTCGTGGTCGGCTCCGGGGTCGCCGGGCTCACCACCGCGCTGCGCTGCGCCGCCGCCGGCCTCACCACCGTCGTCGTCACCAAGGCCCGCCTCGACGACGGCTCCACCCGCTGGGCCCAGGGCGGCATCGCCGCCGCGCTCGGCGAGGGCGACACCCCCGAGCAGCATCTGGACGACACCCTCGTCGCGGGCGCGGGCCTCTGCGACGAGGAAGCCGTGCGCGCCCTGGTCACCGAGGGCCCCGGCGCGGTCCGCCGGCTCATCGCCACCGGCGCGCGCTTCGACACAGCGGCCGGCGGCGACATAGCGCTCACCAGGGAGGGCGGCCACCACCGCCGCCGCATAGCGCACGCCGGCGGCGACGCGACCGGCGCGGAGATCTCCCGCGCCCTCGTCGACGCCGTACGCGACGCCGGACTCCGCACCGTCGAGAACGCGCTGGTCCTGGACCTGCTCACCGACGCCGACGGCCGCACCGCCGGAGTCAGCCTGCATGTCATGGGCGAAGGCCGCCACGACGGCGTCGGAGCGGTCCACGCCCCCGCCGTCGTCCTCGCCACCGGCGGCATGGGACAGATCTTCTCCGCCACCACCAACCCCGCCGTCTCCACCGGCGACGGCGTCGCGCTCGCCCTGCGCGCCGGAGCGGAGGTCTCGGACCTCGAATTCGTCCAGTTCCACCCCACCGTGCTCTTCCTCGGTACGGAGTCCGAGGGCCAGCAGCCGCTGGTCTCGGAGGCGGTACGCGGCGAGGGCGCCCATCTGGTGGACGCCTCGGGCGACCGCTTCATGCTCGGACAGCACGAACTCGCCGAACTCGCCCCCCGCGACATCGTCGCCAAGGCCATCATGCGGCGCATGCGCGAGCAGGGCGCCGACCACATGTATCTGGACGCCCGCCACTTCGGCGCCGAGATGTGGGAGCGCCGCTTCCCCACCATCCTGGCCGCCTGCCGCGCCCACGGCATCGACCCGGTCACCGAGCCGGTGCCCGTCTCCCCGGCCGCCCACTACGCCTCCGGCGGCGTCCGCACCGATCTGCACGGCCGCACCACCGTCCCCGGCCTGTGGGCCTGCGGCGAAGTCGCCTGCACCGGAGTCCACGGAGCCAACCGGCTCGCGTCCAACTCCCTCCTCGAAGGCCTGGTCTTCGCCGAGCGCATCGCCGACGACATCGCCGAGCGCATCGCCGCGCACGGCCTCGCCCCGGCCGCCGCGCCCGTCACCGGCGACCTCCCGCCGCTGCCCCTGATCGCCCCCGAGGCCCGCGCCGACATCCAGCGGATCATGTCCCACGGCGCGGGCGTACTGCGCTCGGCCGACAGCCTCCGGCAGGCCGCGCACGCGCTGGAGGCCGTCCACCGCGCCGCCGCCGCCGACGGCGACGGCCGCGCCAAGGCAGGTCTGCCCGGCGTGGACTCCTGGGAGACCACCAATCTGCTCTCCGTCGCCCAGGTGCTGACCGCCGCCGCGCTGGAGCGCGAGGAGACCCGCGGCTGCCACTGGCGCGAGGACCACCCCGACCGGGACGACGCCGCCTTCCACCGCCATCTGGTGGTACGCGCCGCACCCGACCGCACGCTCGTCGTCACCCGCACCGACGGCACCGCATTCCCACCCACCGCCCCGAGGGAGCACCAGCCGTGAGCACGCCCGAAGCCGAGAAAGGTCCGCTGCCCGTGGACGTACCGCTGATCCAGAGCGGCTGCGGGGACTCCTGCGGCTGCGGCCAGGACGCCGGCGGCGACGGCGACGACCTCTACGAGTGCGGCCTCGACCCCGCGCTCGCCGCGCTGCTCGCCGAGGCCGGGCTCGACCCCGTACTGATCGAGGACGTCGCCCATCTCGCGCTCAGCGAGGACCTCGACGGCGGCACCGACGTCACCAGCGAGGCCACCGTGCCCGAGGACGCGATCGCCACCGGCGACTTCACCGCCCGCGAGGCGGGCGTCGTCGCCGGGATCCAGATCGCCGAGGCGATCCTCTCCGTCGTCGCCACCAGCGAGTTCGAGGTCGAGCGCCATGTCAGGGACGGCGACCGGGTCGAGGCCGGCCAGAAGCTGCTCTCCGTCACCACCGGCACCCGCGAACTGCTGACCGGCGAGCGCAGCGCGCTCAACATCATGTGCCGCCTCTCGGGCATCGCGACGGCGACCCGCGCCTGGGCGGACGCCCTGGAGGGCACGAAGGCCAGGGTCCGCGACACCCGTAAGACGACGCCGGGGCTGCGCGCCCTGGAGAAGTACGCGGTCCGCTGCGGCGGCGGGGTCAACCACCGGATGTCGCTCTCGGACGCGGCCCTGGTGAAGGACAATCACGTGATCGCGGCGGGCGGGGTCGCACCGGCCTTCAAGGCGGTCCGCGCGGCCTTCCCCGAGCTGCCCATCGAGGTCGAGGTCGACACCCTGCACCAGGTCCGCGAGGTGCTGGACGCGGGCGCCGACCTCATCCTGCTGGACAACTTCAGCCCGGCCGAGACAGAGGAGGCCGTCGCCCTCGTCGCCGGGCGGGCCGTCCTCGAATCCTCCGGCCGGCTCACCCTCGCCAACGCCCGCGCCTACGCCGACACGGGCGTCGACTACCTCGCGGTGGGGGCGCTGACGCACTCCTCCCCGATCCTGGACATCGGCCTCGACCTGCGCGAGCCGTCCCGCTCCGAGCCCGGAGAGGCGGATGCCTGATGCTGCTCACCATCGACGTCGGCAACACCCACACGGTCCTCGGGCTCTTCGACTCCGAAGAGATCGTCGAGCACTGGCGCATCTCCACCGACGCCCGCCGCACGGCGGATGAGCTGGCCGTCCTCCTCCAGGGCCTGATGGGCATGCACCCGCTGCTCGGGATGGAGCTGGGCGACGGCATCGAGGGGATCGCGATCTGCTCCACCGTCCCCTCGGTGCTGCACGAGTTCCGCGAGGTCACCCGCCGCTACTACGGCGACGTCCCGGCCGTCCTCGTCGAGCCCGGCATCAAGACCGGGGTGCCGATCCTCATGGACAACCCCAAGGAGGTCGGCGCGGACCGCATCATCAACGCGGTCGCCGCGGTCGAGCTGTACGGGGGGCCCGCGATCGTCGTGGACTTCGGTACGGCGACCACCTTCGACGCGGTGAGCACCGCGGGCGCGTACACCGGCGGGGTGATCGCCCCGGGCATCGAGATCTCCGTCGAGGCGCTCGGCGTGAAGGGGGCCCAGCTCCGCAAGATCGAGCTGGCCCGGCCGCGCAGCGTGATCGGCAAGAACACCGTCGAGGCCATGCAGTCCGGCATCGTCTACGGCTTCGCCGGCCAGGTCGACGGAGTCGTCCGCCGCATGAAGAAGGAACTGGCCCCGGACAACGCCGAGGACGTCACCGTCATCGCCACCGGCGGCCTCGCCCCCATGGTCCTCGGCGAATCCTCCGAGATCGACGAGCACGAGCCCTGGCTCACCCTCATCGGCCTCCGCCTCGTCTACGAACGCAACATCGCCCGCATGTAGCCCGAAGCCCCCGGCCCCGGCCATGCCCCGGGGATCCCTCACACGCGGACACGCGGCACCCCCGGGCCCCGCCCCAACCCGGGCAGGGCCGCGGGCCCCCGGGCCCGCGCCGGGCCGCCCGGGGGCGGTGAATCCCGCATCCGGCGCGCACGGCGCGCCCACTCACTGGCATTAAGTCGATTTTGTCCCACCCGCACGTATCGTCGCCCCATGCCCACGCCATACGGATCCCGCGGCGGCATGGCCCTCAGCGCAGACGAGCTGCGTGTGCTCCGACGCGCCCTCTCCGTCGCCCTCCACCCCACCACCCTGCCCGACGAGGACATCCAGGACTGTCTCCGCCTCGCCGACTCCCTCGACGAGGCCGCCCACGAGGCCCGCAGGCTGCGTGCCTTCCTCCTCGCCGACCTCACCCGCTACCGCCAGGCGCTGCCCGGCTCCGCCGCCGGCTATCTGGAGCTGCTCCAGGACGCCCTGGCGGCCGGCTACGACCCGGTCGTCGACGACCTCGCCGCGCTGCGCGCGCTGCGCGGCAACCCGGTCGCCGCCGTCCTCCTGGACCGCTGTCAGGAACTCGCCGAGCGGTCGGTGCGCGCCCGGCTCGCCCGGCGCTCCTTCCCCGCCGCGCCCGCCCCGCGCGCCCGGCTCCTCGCGCTCCCCGGCGGCCGGGCCGCCGACGAACCGGCTCCGAAGCCGGGGACCAGACCCCAGCCGGCCCCCGAGCCGGCGAAGCCCCAGCCCAAGGCCCCCGCGCCCGGCGAGCGGCCGGTGCCCAAGCCGTCGGAGGTCTTCCCGCCACGCCGCCGCCCAGTGCCCCCACCCGAGCAGCGGGCCGCGGGCTAGTTACTCTGGGAGCCATGGACTATGTATCCGCGCTCCTCCCGCCCGTCGTGATGGCTACGCTCTTCACCGCCCTGATCGTGACGATCGTCAAGAGCCAGGGGGGCCCGAACAAGTCCAAGGAGGACGCGATCGTGGACGCCACGCTCGCCCGCGCCAACTCGCCGCACCGGCCCGACAGCAGCGAGTGACCCGGGCGCGTTCCCGGCGCGCGAATGGACGTACGGCAGACCCTCGGGGTCGACCGTACGTCCTTTTTGTTACGTCATTACCGAGAATTCGTGATTCTCCCACTATGGTGGCAATGTGCCCCGCCAATTGGGAGAGCTGGAAGACGCCGTCATGACACGGGTCTGGCAATGGAACCGGCCGGTCACCGTCCGGGAAGTCCTGGAAGACCTTCAGCAGGAACGGTCCATCGCCTACACGACCGTCATGACGGTAATGGACAATCTCCATCAGAAGGGCTGGGTCCGCAGGGAAGTCGAGGGCCGCGCCTATCGATATACGGCGGTCTCCACCCGCGCCGCCTACTCGGCCGCACTGATGAACGAGGCCTGGTCCCGGAGTGACAACCCCGCCGCCGCCCTCGTCGCCTTCTTCGGGATGATGTCGCCCGAGCAGCGCGAGTCACTGCAAGCGGCCGTCCGTATCGTTCAGGACGATGTCGTGAGCGACGCGCCACAAGACACGGCACAAGACACGGCACAAGACGACCGGCCGCTTCCGGACGATCGCGAACAGCGGGCCGGCGAGGAACTCCCGGCCGAGCGGCCCGCCGACGACGGGACATCCCCGGGGCGATAGCGTCACCGCATGCCTTATGCCGTGCCAAATGCCATCACCGTCCGCCGGGCCAGGACCAGCGATGTGGCCGCGGTCCGCCGGCTCGTCGATCCGTACGTGAGTGAAGGCATCCTCCTCGACAAAGCGCCGGTCACTCTTTACGAGGCCATCCAGGAGTTCTGGGTCGCGGAACGCGACGATGACGGTACGGTCGTCGGTTGCGGTGCTCTTCATGTGATGTGGGAAGACCTCGCGGAAGTCCGCACTCTCGCCGTCGACCCCGCCTTCAAGGGCCATGGCGTCGGCCATCAGGTCCTCGACAAGCTGTTGAGCACGGCGCGCCGGCTCGGGATCAGCCGGGTTTTCTGTCTCACCTTCGAAGTGGACTTCTTCGGCAAGCACGGCTTCGTGGAGATCGGCGAGACCCCGGTCGACACAGATGTCTACGCCGAGCTGCTGCGTTCCTATGACGAGGGTGTCGCCGAGTTCCTCGGCCTCGAACGCGTGAAGCCGAACACCTTGGGCAACAGCCGGATGCTTCTGCACCTGTGATCACCACTTGAGAGCCAACCCGGCCGATCCCTATGTCCGAATCGCGCACGTTTCCCGTGTTCTCGCGCTTCTGAACCTCTCCCAAGGGTTTGTGTTTTTCCGTGAAAAGCGGTTTCCTTTCCGCGTACTGCATTTTCGATGAAAGGAAATCCGGTGGCACAGAAGGTTCAGGTCCTTCTTGTCGATGACCTCGACGGTGGCGAGGCGGACGAGACAGTGACGTTCGCGTTGGACGGCAAGACCTACGAGATCGACCTCACGACCTCCAATGCGGACAAGCTCCGTGGTCTCCTTGAGCCGTACGCGAAGAGCGGCCGGCGCACGGGTGGCCGTGCGGCTTCCGGACGCGGCAAGGGCCGCGCGGCGGCGAGCGGCAACAAGGACACCGCGGAAATCCGCGCGTGGGCCAAGGCGAACGGCTACGAGGTCAACGACCGCGGCCGCGTCCCCGCCACGGTTCGCGAGGCGTACGAGAAGGCGAACGGCTGAGCAGCGGCTTCAGCCCACTCTTAATCGGCCGAGTATTCATACGCTGCGTATTCGTGCGTGTTCGCACGCGCATGCGATTGCGCGTGTGTCCGCGCATTCGCCCGCAGCAACCGGGCCCGGTGGCACTCGGTCGCCACCGTGTCCAGGAGCCGTACGAGATCGGGGCAGCCGCCCCGGCCCGCTCCCGTACCGCGCCCGAACGGGGTGAGGGCCGGAAGAGTGGGCTCCACCTCGCGCCCCGGCACGGGGGGCCGCAGCCAGACGGCGGCCTCCCGGGAGCCGGCCCGGCCCGGAGGTGGCGGGGCGGGCATCACGCCGCCCGCGCCGAGGGCGGTCAGATCGAGTGCGATCCCGCCCCATTCGAGCCACTCCAGCAGCCCCGGCAGCTCCTCCGCGCCGCCGGCGGCCACCAGAAGCCGCATCCGCCCCCCGGCGAGCGCCACGGGCCCCGTGACGGCGATCCGGCGCAGCACGGCGGCACCGGCGTCCGCCGGCAGCTCCAGCACGTCGAAACGGAGCCCGGTGAGCAGCCCGGCCGGCGGGCCGCCGCCCACCGCCCAGCCGAGGGCGTTCTCGTACCACCGGGCCCAGGGCGCGCCGGCTCCGGAGGCGGGCGGACGCGGGGGCGGGACGGCCGGGGGGCCGCCCCGGGGAGTCGATGCCATACCCCCGGGAACTCCCGCGCGGCGCCGGGAGTTACGGAGGGTGCGGGAACGGTCCCGCACGGTCGCGGATCCGGGGGCGTTCGGACGCGACCGGGGGCGCAATGTTGTTCGCCCGTAGCGGAGGGGAGGGGGGTGCGCCGCATGGACTGTCAGTGCTTGCGGGTAAGACATCCCTAGTGGGGAGGGGCGACACGCTCGCAGGGCGGCCTTACGTTCGCCATCGGCGTATTCGCGGCGAGGGTAACTGCCTGGCCTGCGGGAACATCGTCTCGCACCATCGGGTTGGAGCAGTTGTCGGCGTTCAGGGGTCAGGAGGCCACGGACGGGTGTCGGCAGTTGGAATGAGCGGTCCCCGCTTGCGGGACTAAGCTGCGGAAGGACAGGGAGGGGACCGACCCCTTACTGCCTGACCGCTCTGAGGAGCGATTAACGATGTTCGAGAGGTTCACCGACCGCGCGCGGCGGGTTGTCGTCCTGGCTCAGGAAGAAGCCCGGATGCTCAACCACAACTACATCGGCACCGAGCACATCCTCCTGGGCCTGATCCACGAGGGTGAGGGTGTCGCCGCTAAGGCCCTGGAGAGCCTCGGGATTTCGCTCGAGGCGGTCCGCCAGCAGGTGGAGGAGATCATCGGTCAGGGCCAGCAGGCCCCGTCCGGGCACATCCCCTTCACCCCCCGTGCCAAGAAGGTCCTGGAGCTCTCGCTCCGCGAGGCCCTTCAGCTGGGCCACAACTACATCGGCACGGAGCACATCCTGCTCGGCCTGATCCGCGAGGGCGAGGGCGTCGCCGCCCAGGTCCTCGTGAAGCTGGGCGCCGACCTGAACCGAGTGCGGCAGCAGGTCATCCAGCTGCTCTCCGGTTACTCGGGAGGCAAGGAGGCCGCCACCGCAGGCGGTCCCGCCGAGGGCACGCCCTCGACCTCGCTCGTCCTGGACCAGTTCGGCCGCAATCTCACCCAGGCCGCCCGTGAGTCCAAGCTCGACCCGGTCATCGGGCGCGAGAAGGAGATCGAGCGGGTCATGCAGGTGCTGTCCCGCCGTACCAAGAACAACCCCGTGCTCATCGGCGAGCCCGGCGTCGGCAAGACGGCGGTCGTCGAGGGCCTGGCGCAGGCCATCGTCAAGGGCGAGGTGCCCGAGACCCTCAAGGACAAGCACCTCTACACCCTGGACCTCGGCGCGCTCGTCGCCGGCTCCCGGTACCGGGGTGACTTCGAGGAGCGCCTGAAGAAGGTCCTCAAGGAGATCCGCACCCGCGGCGACATCATCCTGTTCATCGACGAGCTGCACACGCTCGTCGGCGCGGGTGCCGCCGAGGGCGCGATCGACGCGGCCAGCATCCTGAAGCCGATGCTCGCCCGTGGTGAACTCCAGACCATCGGTGCCACCACGCTCGACGAGTACCGCAAGCACCTGGAGAAGGACGCGGCCCTTGAGCGCCGCTTCCAGCCCATCCAGGTCGCGGAGCCCTCGCTGCCGCACACCATCGAGATCCTCAAGGGTCTGCGCGACCGCTACGAGGCCCACCACCGTGTCTCCATCACGGACGAGGCCCTCGTTCAGGCCGCCACCCTGGCGGACCGGTACATCTCGGACCGCTTCCTCCCGGACAAGGCGATCGACCTGATCGACGAGGCCGGATCCCGGATGCGCATCCGCCGGATGACCGCGCCGCCGGACCTCCGCGAGTTCGACGAGAAGATCGCGGGCGTGCGACGCGACAAGGAGTCGGCCATCGACTCCCAGGACTTCGAGAAGGCGGCTTCTCTCCGCGACAAGGAGAAGCAGCTGCTCGCCGCGAAGGCCAAGCGCGAGAAGGAATGGAAGGCCGGCGACATGGACGTCGTCGCCGAGGTCGACGGCGAGCTGATCGCCGAAGTCCTGGCCACGGCCACCGGCATTCCGGTCTTCAAGCTCACCGAGGAGGAGTCCTCCCGGCTGCTGCGCATGGAAGACGAGCTGCACAAGCGCGTCATCGGCCAGAAGGACGCCATCAAGGCGCTCTCCCAGGCCATTCGCCGTACCCGTGCCGGCCTGAAGGACCCCAAGCGCCCCGGCGGCTCGTTCATCTTCGCCGGCCCGTCCGGCGTCGGTAAGACCGAGCTGTCCAAGACGCTCGCCGAATTCCTCTTCGGCGACGAGGACGCGCTGATCTCCCTCGACATGTCGGAGTTCAGCGAGAAGCACACGGTCTCGCGTCTCTTCGGCTCCCCGCCCGGATACGTGGGGTACGAGGAGGGCGGCCAGCTCACCGAGAAGGTGCGCCGCAAGCCGTTCTCCGTCGTCCTCTTCGACGAGGTCGAGAAGGCCCACCCCGATATCTTCAATTCCCTTCTGCAGATCCTGGAGGACGGTCGCCTGACCGACTCCCAGGGCCGCGTCGTGGACTTCAAGAACACGGTCATCATCATGACGACCAACCTCGGGACCCGGGACATCTCCAAGGGCTTCAACCTGGGCTTCGCCGCCCAGGGCGACGTCAAGTCGAACTACGACCGGATGAAGGTCAAGGTCAACGAAGAGCTGAAGCAGCACTTCCGGCCCGAGTTCCTCAACCGTGTCGACGACACCGTCGTCTTCCACCAGCTCACCGAGGAAGACATCATCCAGATCGTCGACCTCATGGTCGCCAAGGTGGATGAGCGTCTGAAGGACCGCGACATGGGTCTGGAGCTCAGCTCCACGGCCAAGTCGCTGCTCGCCAAGAAGGGCTACGACCCCGTTCTGGGTGCCCGGCCGCTGCGCCGGACGATTCAGCGCGAGATCGAGGACATCCTCTCCGAGAAGATCCTCTTCGGTGAGCTGCGCCCCGGTCACATCGTGGTCGTGGACACCGAGGGCGAGGGTGAAGAGAAGAAGTTCACCTTCCGCGGCGAGGAGAAGTCGGCACTGCCCGACGTCCCGCCGATTGAGCAGGCGGCCGGCGGAGCCGGACCGAACCTCTCGAAGGAGGCGTAAGCCTCCCGGGCGGTAACAGCCTGAGAAGGGGCTGCCCCGGACGCGTACGGAGACGTACGGAGTCCGGGGCAGCCCCTTCTGGCGTAGCTGGTCAGGTTTTGAAGGTGAGACGGTTGCCCAGTTTCTGGCGGCCGAGCACTTTCCCCTTGGGGATTCCGGTGATCGCGATGCGCAGGTCGGGCAGGGAGTGCAGAGGAGCGAGGTTGAGCTTGCCGTCCGGGAGATGAGGGTGGGTCAGGATGAGCGCTCCCAGCTGGGGCAGCCCGGCGATCAGTTCCAGATCTTCCCTGGAGATCGGGATGCCGCCCACTGTCAGCGCTTTCAGCGCCCCGAACTCCGCGAGGCCGGCGAGGTCCTTCAACATGGTGCAGCTGATGATGCTCAATGTTTCCAGACTGCTGCCGCACGCGCCCAGCGCACTGAGATCGGTGAGCGTGTCATTGCTGACAAGAACCATGTGGTGAAGGGCCGCTCCCGTCAGCCCGGAGCGAAGCTCCGCAGAGGTGAAGTCACCGATGAGGCCGAGATGGCGGGCGTGTGGCACCAGAGGGAGCTGGTGCAACTGCTCCAGAGCGCTCACCATCACCACATTGCTGCTCAGATCCAGCGGGGCGAGGACGCTCTCGGCGTACTCCTTGGCCGGATACCTCTCCCAGTTCCGGGCCAGCACCGAGCGCAGACCTCCGGATCCGTCGTCGGCCTCCGCCAGCTTCCGCGCGTACGGCAGGGCCGCCGATCCGCCGATGAGAGCGAGCAGCTCCGCCAGCTGTTCCCGCTCGGGCGGATCCAGCTCCTTCATTTCCGGCAGCAGCGGCAGCACGGCGGTGTCGAGCCGAGCCAGGGACTGCCGCTCCTCCACGGTCCGGGGCGGCAGCACACTCCGGACGGCCGTCTGGACCTTCTGGTGCACGGCCGCGTCGAGCCAGGCCGCGTGCTGGGCGCAGAGCGCGGCGAGCACATAGAGGGCGGTGCGCTTGCCGCCCTGTCGCCGTGCCGTGGTGCCCGCCCGCAGCAGGCCGTTGACCAGGACCGGCAGCTCACGCCGTGAGCAGTGGCCGGCGGCCAACAGCAGTACGTCGTGCCACTGCTGCTCGGACGCGTGCCGCAGCAGCTCGTGGAGATCGTCGCCCTCGACGAACTCCTTGGCCGCCAGGAAGTCCTGGAAGGTGCGGTGGGTGAACTGGTAGACCCCGTCGGTCTGCTCCTGGAGCAGACCGCTGCGGTTGAGCAGATGGGAGAGTATCCGGCTGGCGTCCCCCTGGTCGCTGACCTGCGGCATCCCGGTCAGCGCCCGATTGAGCTGGCGCAGGGCGCTCTCCTCGGTGAACTCGGTCTGGCCGCCGCGCACCAGCCAGACCGCGATCCGCTGGAGGAGCTGCTGATGCTCCTCCACGCTCAGGGCGACGCCCTCGGGCCGGTCGACCTTGCGGCGCTTGTCGCGCTGGCCCAGGAGCATCTGGAGCGCCGAGCGGTACAGCTCCCAGCGGGTCTCGGGGAGGAAGCCCTCGCGCAGCCGGTGCAGGGCGCAGATGACCGCGCAGAGCAGCGGGGTGCGGGCGAGCTCCCGCAGCGCCGGGGTGTTCGCGAACTGCTGGGTCAGATCCCGTTCCAGCTCGTGCAGCGCGTCATGGCCGTCGTCGTCGAGCCGGGCCGCCGCGTGCCAGGCGGCGGTGAAGGCCGTGATGTCCGCGTCGCGCATCGGCAGCAGGCTCAGTTCCTCGAACCCCTCCGACTCCAGCCAGTCGGGTGCGACCGCCAGCGGCCGTACGGTCGCCACGCACCGGGTCCGGGGATAGCGGCTCAGCAGCGCCGAGAGCCAGCGGTGGGCCTCCTCCCGGTCGTCGTGCGGCACCTCGTCCAGCCCGTCGACCAGCAGCAGCCCCCGCCCGGCGGACAGCACCCGGCCCGCCCAGCCGTCCGGCGGCTCGTCGATCACCAGCCGGGAGACGCCGGAGAGCGCGCCCGGGGAGGGCAGGGCCTGGCCCTGGGCGCGCAGGGTGCGCAGCGGTACGACGAAGGGGACCAGGCCGTTCAGCTCGGCGAGCCGGGTGTCGAGGGTGCCGGAGGCGGCGTGGGCGGCCAGCCACCAGATCAGGGTGGTCTTGCCCGCGCCCGCGTCGCCGCGCAGCAGCACCCGGGGCCGGTCGGCGAGCAGCGCCTCGATGCGCTGCGGGGTGCCTCCGACCGGTTCCCGGAAGGGGGTCCGGGGGTCCGGCCGTGGTGTTCCGGGGCTGGCCTCCAGGCTGAGATAGGCCGTGTCCAGGTCCCATTCCGCGTCCCGCCGGGAGAGCTCGTCCAGGCCGAAGACCTTGGTCTTGCGGTACTCGGTGGCGAGGGCCTCCGCGTACTCCTCCTCGTACCGGGGATCGCCGGGGTGGGTGTGGGTGACGGGTTCCAGTCGCGGCAGCGAGTCGGAGGCGGCCTTGTTGCCGTCGAACCATTCGCGGAACGCGGGGTCGGAGACGATCTGGGAGATGGGCACGCACTCCGCCCGCAGCAGCCGGCGGTCGCGCGGGATCTCGCGGACGATGCCGAGCAGGGCCCCGTTCGCGTAGACGGGCGCGCCGGAGAGCCCGGCGAGCGCGGTGGTGCCGTCATCGCGTTCGGCGGCGGGCTCCCGGTCGAACTCGAACACCATCGTCCGGCGGATGAGCCCGGCGAGCGGCAGCACGGTCCCTCGGTACTGGTCGGCCTCCAGCCTCTGGCCGTCGTACCGCTGGATCTCGGGGAAGCCGACGATCTCGCACCCTGTGATCGGCTGGTCGGTGGTGACCTCGATCATCCGGATCAGCTGATTCGGCGTCGTGACGCCCGGATGCGGACTTTGGGCGCTCACCAGCAGCGCCGCGTCCAGCCGGGCGTCCGACCAGATGACCTGGAAGAGCACGGAGCCCCGGACACCGGGCACCGACACCCGGGCGGTGTGTCCAGGACCGATCACATGGGCGCAGGTCAGCACGGTGCGTGGCGTGAGGAGTACGCCGCTGCCCTGCCGCCCGCCGTGGACCACCACGGCCCTGCGGCCGACCGGGAGGACGGGCCCTGCGCTCACTGTGCTCCGGCGGCCGGGTACGGGCCGGGGCCGCCGAAGTCGCTCGTGTCGCCGGCGTCGTTATTGCCGACGAGCCAGGACCCGCCGGTCCGCGCGTCCTTCGGCTTGAGGGTGAGGGCGACGCGGTGGGTCCGGCCGCTGGTCCGGGCGGCTTCCGCGCCCGCGTCCACCACCCAGGCCTTCACCCGTGCGCCGCCCCTGGTCTCCTTGCGCAGCTCTACGGTGAACTCCATCTCGATGTCGCCCACCTCGAAGAGGACCGGGCGGCCGGTGGACCGGCCGGCCGCCTCGATGAGCTGGTCGCGTATCGACTCGATGGCGTCGGCGAGTTCGATGTCGGGGAGTTCGGCGTTCTCGCCGGAGGTGTCGTCGGTCATGGCCCGGACGGTACCCAAGGTCCGGTCCGGGCCGTGGCCCGTTCAGCAGATTTGTGGCTTCTGCCAGGAACATTCGCCGTCGGTGGCCGGTGTCGTGTCTGACGCGCCGTCCGAGGTGAGCGCCTTTCGGGGAGCGACGGTGGCGATGGAGCCCGCCGCCGTGTCCGACCGGGCGAGCGTGACCACGATCGCGTCCTCGACGCTCTTCACGGAGGACGTGAGGTAGTTGTTCAGGACGATCGAGTAGACGAGTTCCCGCCCGCCCGCGTCCTTGACGTACCCGGAGAGCGCCGAGGCCCCCGTCAGCGAGCCCGTCTTGGCACGGGTGTTGAGCGCGGCGGGAGTCCCGCACATCCGGGTCCGCAGGGTTCCCCCGGTGGCCCGGTCCGGCCCGCAGGCCACCGGCAGGGCGGCGTACCAGTCGGCGTACCAGGGCGCGGCGCGCACCGCGAGCAGCAGCCGGGCGAACTGCTCGGCGGGCACGACGTTCATCCGGCCCAGACCCGAGCCGTCGACCTGCCGCAGAGTGCCGGTGGCGAGCCCCTGCGCGCGCAGATGGTCACCGATGGCGGCGAGCCCCGCGCCCCAACTGCCGCGCCCGGCCTTCTCGTACCCGATCGTCTTGGTCAGCGCCTCGGCGTGCATGTTGTTCGACAGCTTCATGAAGGGAACCATCAGCTCGCGCAGCGGCATGGAGCTGTGCGAGGCGACCGGGCGCGCGTCGGCGGGGGTCGCGCCGCCGAGGAGCGCTTCGTCCTTCTTGACCCGTACGCCGTGCCGGTCGAGCGCGTCGGCGAAGACGGCCGCCGCGTAGCCGGTCGGCTCCCAGACGGTCACCCACTTCTTGGTCGCGCTCGCGCCTACGGGAACGTTTCCGCTGACGGTGATGGTGTTGGAGCCGTGCCGTCGATCGATGCCGAGGGTGCCGGGCTGTCCGGTCGCGACGGTGGCGGAGTCCGTCAGATCGACCTGTACGTAGTCGGTCCTCGGCGTCACGGTCACCTTCGGCCGGTCACCGGGCTTCGCGCCCGGGGCCACCTCCACGACCACCGTCCCGGAGTCGTAATCCGTGTCCGGCGCGACCGTCAGCGCCGAGGTCTGCGCCGAGTAGTACGAGGACTCGTCGTCCCCCGCCCAGCCCCGGCCCAGCCGCTGGGCGTCAAAACGCGTGTCGTCGGCGACGATCCGCCCCGAGACGCGCCGGATCCCGCTCGCCGCGACCTCGGCGGCGAGCGCGTCGTAGTCCTTGGGGAGGGTGGTCGGGTCGCCGCTGCCCCGCAGATGCAGATCACCGTCGAGCCGGGATCCGTTACGGGTGCCCGAGGCGAGCACATCGGTGGTGTACCGGTACTCCGGGCCGAGCAGCGCCATCGCCGCCGCCGACGTGAGCAGCTTCGTGTTCGACGCCGGCATCAACCGGTCGCCCCCCGCCCGCTGATACAGCCTCTCCCCGGTCACCGCGTCGGCGACCACGACCCCGGCCGCCCCGCCCTCCAGCCTGGGGTCGGCGAGGATCGTGTCGAGCGCCCCCTTCAGCCCGTTGTCGGAGGGGCCCGCTCCGGCGGGGGCGCTCCAGGTGAGGGTGAGGGCGGCGGTGAGGACGCAGGCGGCGGTGGTGAGGAGGGGGCGGCTGCGCGGTCGGCGGGGCCGGGGTGGGTTTTCTGCTCTGGTCATGCCAAGGAGCATCCCTGATGGGGAGGGATGGGAGAAGGGCGGTGGGTGGTGGACGTCATGGGGTGATGGTCAGGCGGCCGCCGAAGTGCTCGCCGCCGGTGATGTGGAGCTGGGTGTCGGGTATGTGACGGAGCCGGACGGACAGCTTCGGGAGTCGTTGGAGAGGGGTGAGGTCGATCGTGCACTCCGCGCTCTGCGCGATGGTCAAGTCAAGGTGTTCCAGGGAGGGGAAGACCCGTGAGAGCGCGGCGGTGTCAAAGGACTGGGCGGGGATTCCCGCGATCAGATCGGTGATGCTGGGAGCCTCGTCGGAGGCCTCGAAGTCCCATTCATCGACCGATGCCATTCGCAGCAACCAGAGGGCGGGGAGAGCTTTCAGGGAGTGCATCAATGTGGAGAGACGTACAACAGGGTCCAAGTGCAGCTCCTCGATCCCGGCCCAGCGAGACAGGGAGCCACCGTCGAACCCCTTTCTGCTCAGCACACGGAGACGGCGGGCGAGGGGAAGCCGGCCAGGCAGCGACAGGGTTTCCGGATGCAGCGTCAGCTGGTCGAAGGCCAGGTCGGCGAGTTCCTCCAGGGTCTTCACCCCATCGCAGCTCGTGAGGGCGAGTCTGCGGATGGTGGGGCGGGACCGCAGAAAGGCAAGGCCGGTCAGGCTCGGGTTGTTGTACACGGAGACGCTGATCAGTCCGGTGCGTGGCAGATGGGCGTCCAAGTCGTCCGATGAGTGATCACCGGAGAGCCCGATGTAGGAGAACGGGCCGAGATGGTGCAGCAGCCGCAGATCTTCAGCGGTGAAGACGTCGATATGGGCATCGGGCAGATCGGTGCGGGAGAGCACCTCACGGGCGTACCTCTCCGCCGGGAAGTGGTGCCACCCATCCACCAGAGCGCTCTGTACGTATTCGTCCGGCTGTCCCGTGAACTCCCGCAGCCTGTCGATGCCCGACGGATCACCCACCATCGTGATGGTCTCAATGACGCGTGCGTCGGTAAGGTCGTCCCCGGACGGGCCAGGCAGCAGGGGCAGCACATACGAACCCAGCTCGACCAGCTCCTCTGTCTCGCTCCAGTTCTGGGGCGGCATCAGCCCCCTGATCCTCCGCTCCACCTCCGCCCGCACCCCCTCCTCCAAGAACACCGCCGTCGCCGCGCAGTGCCCCGCCAGCAGATACGCGACCCGCCCATCGGCCCTCTGGTCCCCCGCCTCGATGAGTGCCTCCGCCAGCCTCCCCACCCGCTTGTCGAAGTGCCCCACCGACATCCGCACCACGTCCTGCCACCGCTCGTCCCCCGCGTTCTGCACCAGCTCCCGTACGCCGTCCGTCTCGGCGAACTCCTTGGCGGCCAGGTAGTCCTGGAACGTGCGGTGGATGAACTGCACGGCGTCCCCGGTGCGCTGCTGGAGCAGTCCGCTGCGGTTGAGCAGATGGGTGAGGATCTGCCGGCCGCTGCCCTGCTCGCGGACCTGGGGCATGGAGCGCGTCGCCAGGTCGATCTGGGTGATGGCTTCCTCGGGGGTGAGCTGGTTCTGTCCGCCGCGTACCAGCCAGACGGCGAGCTGCTGGAGCAGCAGTTTGTGTTCGTCGACGCTGATGGTGAGGCCTTCGGGGGCGTCGATGCCCCGGTCGCTGTCGCGTTTGCCGAGGAGCATGTCGAGGGTGGCGCGGTACAGCTCCCAGCGGCTGCGCGGGAGACGGCCCCGGCGCTTGCGGTGGAGGGCGCAGATGACGGCGCAGAGCAGCGGGGTGCGGGCGAGGTCGCGGAGGACGCGGTGGCTGGCGAACTCGTGGTGGAGGTCGCGTTCGAGCTGGTTCAGGAGTTCGGACTCGGCTTCGGCGCGGGCGAGGCCGAGGGCGGCGTACTCCAGGCGGGCGGCGCGGTGCCAGGCGGTGACGAAGGCGTTGATGTCGTCGTCGCTCATGGGGAGGAGGAGCAGGTCGGCGAAGCCTTCGCCGGTGAGCCAGTCGGACTCCACCGCGCCGGGGCGGACGGTGGCGAGGCAGCGGGTGCCGGCGTGGGTGCGCAGGAGCCGGCTGAGCCAGCGGCGGGCCTTGGGGCGGGCTGAGGGAGGGAGTTCGTCGAGGCCGTCGACGAGGAGGAGGGCGCGCCCGGAGTGGAGGACGCGTTCGGCCCAGCCGTCGGGGGCTTCGCCGATGGGGAGACCGGCGATGCGGGGGAGTTCGTCGGGTCCTGGGAAACGGCCGTCGGCCTGGGCCTGCACGCTGCGGAGGGGGACGACGAAGGGGACCAGGCCGTTGAGTTCGGCGAGTTGGTCGGGGAGGGTGCCGACGGCGGCGTGGGCGGCGAGCCACCACACCAGGGTGGTTTTGCCCGCGCCGGCCTCGCCGCGCACCAGGGTGCGGCGGCTGAGGCCGAGGAGTTCCTCCACCCGCCGGGGGCGGGGGCTGTGCGGCGGCGGGGCAGGCCTCGACTCGTGGGGGCCGAACCAGAGGGTGTCCTCGTCCCCCGCCAAGTCGGTGGCCTCCAGGCTGAGATAGGCGGTGTCGAGGTCCCAGGTGGACTCGCTCAGGCTCAGCTCGTCGATGCCGAAGATCTCCGTCTTGGCGTACTGGGCCTTGAGGGCTGCCGCGTACCGCTGCTCGAACGCGCCGTCGCGCGGGTCGAATCCGGCGAGGTTCTCCAGCGGCGGCAGGGTCAGGTCGGTCCCGGCGGCCAGCGCGGCCCGGATCGCCGCCACGGGTACGGCTTCGAGGTGCTGCTGCCCTTCCGCGCCCATCACACGGGCGACGACGCCCAGCAGGACGTCCCCGGCGAGGACGGGGGAGCCGGAGAGCCCGGCGAGCGGGCTCGCGCCGTTCGGTGACACCGCGCCGGGGGAGCGGTCGAGCCAGAAGGTGAGTGCGCCGTGGACACGGCCCGCGACGGGCAGCACGCTGCCCCGGTACTGGCCGAAGTCGAGCTTTCCGGGGCCGGTGGCCCTGGCGTACCGCTGATGGTCCGGGAAGCCGATCGTCTCGCAGCCGGGCAGGGCATCGTCCCTGGTCAGACGGGCCCAGCGGAGCCTGCCCAGGTCGTCCGCCGGGACGATGCCGTCCTCCGCGCGCAGCAGCGCGGCGTCCAGCCCCTCGGATGCGCCGTTCCAGAGCACCCGGCAGCGGATCCGGCGTCCCGTCCCCGGGTGCGCCACCTCGGCCGCAGGGTCGGCCGAGACCGTATGTGCGCAGGTCAGGACGTGTTTGGGGTCGATCAGCACCCCGGTTCCCTGCTGCCCCCCGAAGACCGCGACCACCCGCGACGACACCGTGAGCCCCATCTGTCCCAACCCCCTTCTCCCCGCCCCGAGATTAGTGGCCCAGGCCACTTTCCGGCCGGTGAATCAGTGACCCGGCCCACAGCCGTATCGGGCCGCCCGGTGACAAGGCACACAGGCCCATTCGGGCCTACTAGCCGGCATAGGGGCGTCGGCGGGACCCGGGGCCGGTCCGGGCGCGCGGCCCCGCTCGGGACTTTGGTCCCGTGGCCGGGGGAGCGGCGCGTACGAGGTCGGCACGCGGTGCCCCCCGGGGTCCGGCATGCGGATAAACCCCCTTTTGAAGATCGACTCCACTGCCCGGGGGCCCCGGTGGGCGATCTTGACCAATGGGTGTCAAGGGTCTGATTCCCGGTACTTCCGCTACGACCTAATGTCGTAGATGGGGTGTTTGAGGTGAAGTGGGGGTTTCGGTTACCAAGGGATGGCAGCAACGCAGCCCGGCGCACTTCCCGTGCCGGGTCCCTTATCGCCCGGAGGCTTTCCCGTATGCGTGTCACTTCTCGTCGTCCCCGCCTGTCCGCCCTCCGTACCCGTACCGCCGTCCTGGCTGCTGGTCTGGGAGCGTCGACGGTGCTCGGCGCAGGAGCCGCGTTCGCCGCAGAGACCGGTGTGCAGGCCGCGCCGGCCGCCGCGAGCACCTCCAGCACCTCCAGCGCCGTCGCCGCCCAGGCGAAGGCGCAGGCCGCCAAGGCCGCCGCAGTCACCGCCAAGCCCGTCGCGGCCCCGAAGGCGCTCTCCGCCTCCGGGTGGTCCAAGCCGGTCAGCCAGTACGTCGTGAGCGCGACCTACGGCAAGGGCGGCGCCATGTGGGCCAGCAACCACTCCGGCCAGGACTTCGCCGTCCCGACCGGCACCCCGGTCAAGTCCGTCGGCCCCGGCACCGTCGTGAAGGCCGGCCCGAACGGCGCCGGTGACGGTCCCGCGTACGGCAACGCCGTCGTCGTCAAGCACGACAACGACACCTACTCGCAGTACGCCCACCTCTCGCGGGTGGACGTGAAGATCGGCCAGCAGGTCAAGGGCGGCCAGCAGATCGCCCTCTCCGGCAACACCGGAAACTCCAGCGGCCCGCACCTGCACTTCGAGATCCGTACGACCCCGAACTACGGCAGCGCGATCAACCCCGTCACCCACCTGCGTTCCGAGGGCATCACCATCTGACCTCGCACGCGCGGTACCGACGCGGTACTGACACAGCGCAATGACAGCGGCCCCCGGTGCGTCTCGCACCGGGGGCCGCTGTCGTACGCCCGGGGCTCAGCCCTTGGCGCGCCCGCGTGCCGGCGATGCCGGCGATGACGGCGGCAGCGGAAAACTGCCGCCCGCCGTCGGGGCGTGCTCGGGGAGCCAGAGCACCGCGATCGCGCCCCCGGTCGCCTCCGAGGCCGGAACGCCCTTCGGAGCCGCGTTGCGGAAGGTGAGCCTGGCCCCCAGCACCCGGGCCTGGCCCGCCGCGATCGTCAGACCCAGGCCGTGCCCGGTGCCCGCGCGGTCGCTCGCCCCCGTACGGAAACGGCTCGGCCCCTCCCGCAGCAGCGCGTCCGGGAAACCGGGGCCGTGGTCGCGGATCCGCACCACCCGGCCCTCGACCGTGACCTCGACCGGCGGCTTGCCGTACTTCGCGGCGTTCGTCAGCAGATTCAGCAGGATCCGCTCCAGCCGCCGGGGGTCGGTGTTCACCCAGGACTCGTGCACCACCTGCACCGGCACATCGGGGTTGAGCGCCGCGATCCGCCGGGTGACGAACTCGCCGAGGGCTATCTCCTGAAGCTCGGCCCGCTCCGAGGCGCTGTCCAGCCGGGCCACCTCCAGCACGTCCTCCACCAGCGTCCGCATCGCCTGCGCCCGGTCCCGCACCAGCTCCGACGGCCGGCCCGGCGGCAGCAGCTCGGCGGCCGTGAGCAGCCCGGTCACCGGGGTGCGCAGCTCGTGCGCGATATCGGCGGTGACCCGGCGCTCGGCCTCGATGCGCGCGTTCAGCGCGTCGGTGAGCGCGTCGATGGCGCGGGCCAGATCGTCGGTCTCGTCGCGGACGACACCGCCGATCGCGTCCCGTACCCGCCCCGAGGTGTGGCCCTCGGCCACATTGGCGGCAGCCGCGGCCGCCTTGCGCAGCCTGCGCGAGAGCTGGCCGCCGATCAGCACGCCCAGCGCGCAGCCGCCCGCGACCACCGAGACCGAGCCGATGATCAGCGCCCGGTCCAGATTCCGCAGGATGACGGCGCTGCGCTCGGGAAAATCGCCGTGCAGCGAGAGCACATCGCCGTTGGCGCGCGGCACGGCGGCCCAGATCACCGGCGGCTCGTCGTCCCGGGTCTCCACATAGCTGCCGCGCCGCTTCTCGTCCATCAGCCGCCGCAGCTCTTTGGGCAGGTCGGGGTCGTTGACCTTGACGTTGAAGCCCTGATTCTTGCTCTTGGGGCCCTCGAAGCCGCGCTCGGCGGTCCGCACCCGTTCGAGCTGCACATCGCGCGCGTTGTCGAGCAGAGCACCCTGGGCGGCGTTGTGCACCACCAGACTCAGGGTCAGCGCGATGAGCGCGCCGACCGCCGCGATGGCGATGCTGATCTTCCAGCGGACTCCGGTGCGCAGCACCAGACGCTTCATACCGCGCTCCCGCGCGGTCCAGTGGGCCTCATACGCCTTCCGGCCCTCATGCCTTGAGCTTGTAGCCAAAGCCCCGGACCGTCTCGATCCGGTCCTGGCCGATCTTGGTGCGCAGCCGCTGGACATGGACGTCCACCACCCGCGTGTCACCGCCCCAGCCGTAGTCCCAGACCCGTTCGAGCAGCTTGTCGCGGGAGAGCACGGTGCCGGGCGAGGAGGAGAACTCCAGCAGCAGCCGCATCTCCGTGGGGGTGAGCCCCACCGGGTCGCCGGCCCTGCGCACCTCCATGCCCTCCGTGTCGACCTCCAGATCGCCGAAGGTCAGCAGCGCGCCCGGGCCCTGGTCCGCGGCGGCCCGGTCGCCGCCGCCCGCGTGGCCGAACCGCCGCAGCACCGCGCGGATCCGGGCGACCAGCACCGCGCCGTCGAAGGGCTTGGTCACATAGTCGTCCGCGCCCGCCTCCAGGCCGAGCACCACGTCGATGGAGTCGGCACGCGCCGACAGCATGATCACCGGTACGGTCGACTCGTCCCGGATGCGACGGCACAGACTCACCCCGTCGAGCCCCGGCACCATCACGTCGAGCAGCGCGATGTCGGGCCGGTTCGCCCGGAAGGACTCCAGGCCCAGCAGCCCGTCGGGCATGGCGGTCACCACGAAGCCGTGCCGTTCCAGCGCCAGCTGGGTCGCCTCGCGGATGACGTCGTCGTCCTCCACGAACAGCACATGGGTGTCGGCCATCGGTCGCTCTCTCAGTTCTCGTTCGGGGCGGAGGTCGGTTCGGGGACGACCAGTTCGTCCTCCCCGACCGTCCTGCTGAATTCGTTCCGCACCCAGTGCAGCTCGCTGAACCGGCCGCTCGCCCAGTGGTACGTCGTGACCACCTCGGCCGACGGCGAGGCCACCGGGTCGCGCTCGCTGTAGACCTGCTGGGTCACCACCAGATCGCCCCGGTCGATGGAGGCGTAGACGGCGGTCTTCTCGGACTTGAAGACATTCTTGTACGCCGAGCCGGCCGCCCGGTAGACATAGGTGCCGAGCCCGACCCCGTCGGCGCAGGTCATCACATTCACGACCACGTCAGGCGACTCTCCGCCGGTGATGTTCCCGTACGCGACGTCCACCGGGTAGGCGCTCCGGCCGCAGGGCTTGAGGTCGGCCTTGACCTGCTTGTCGACCTCCGGGTCGTTCTTGATCAGCTCGACCGGGTCGACGGCCGCGGTCTTCCCCGCCGGGGTGTCCGCCGCCGCGCCCGGGGAACTCGCCGCCGGGGTGCTCTTCGGGGCGGCCTGGGCGTGCGCCGAGCCCTCGTCCTGGACGCCGCTGCCGCTCGCCGAGCAGCCGACGGTGAACAGCCCGAGGACGGCGAGCGCGGCGAGCGCCGCGGCGCCCGCCGTCAGTCCTCCCGGATGCAGCCCCGGATGCCGTCCCGGATGTCCTCCGGGGTGGTCTCCCGTGCCGGGCCGCCCGTCGGCGGCGCGTCCGGGCCCGGTGCCCGCGATCTTCCTCGGGCCGCCCGTACGGCTGGTTCCCGGGCCTTTCAGGCCGCGCACCGCTCCTGCCCCCGCTCGTCGTCACAACGGTCGTCCCGCACCCCGCGGATCCGGCCGATCCCGTCCGGTCCGTCGATCTCGTCGCGCTCCAGCGCCCGCGCGTCCAGGTCCCGGCTCTCCAGCTCCTGACGCAGCCTGGCCAGTGCCCGGTGCAGCGTGCTCTTCACCGTACCCGCAGACATGCCCAGCGCGGCAGCGGTCTCCTCGGTGCTCATCTGCTCCCAGTGGCGCAGCACCACCACACTGCGCTGCTTGGGCGCGAGCACCTTCAGCACATCCATCAGCAGGGCGCGGTCGGCGCGCTGCTCGGTGCCGTCCTCGACACAGGCGTCGGGCAGCTGCTCGGTGGGCACCTCTTCGAGCTTGCGGGCCCGCCACCACTCCGTACGGGTATTGATCATCACCCGGCGGAGATAGGCGTCGGCGAGGGACTTGTCGGCGATGCCGTCCCAGCGGCCGTAGGTGCGGGCCAGCGCGGTCTGCAGCAGGTCCTGGGCGTCGATCGGGTCGGGCACGAGCCGCCGGGCGCTGCGCAGCAGAGCCTCCTGCCGGGTGCGTACGTACTCTTCAAAACCGAGCACCTCGCCGTGCGCCATTCCAACCGCCTCCGTCCCCGTGAACTGCACCGCGTTCCGTTACCTCAGAAGCTACGGAGCGGTTGTCACGGCGCTGTGCGGAGAAGCCGTCGGAGGGCGCACGGCCATCCATCGGTTGTGTAACAGCCAATGTTTCGGGGGTCGCGTGCCGGGGAACGCGCCGGGAGGCTCCCGGGGAACGGGCGGATCCCGCTCAGCCGGGAAGCCGGTACCTGCCCTCGGCGAGCGGCTCCACCAGCCCGTCCGCGACCAGCCCGTCCAGCGCCCTGGCGCGCTGCACAGGATCGTGCCAGACCGCGTCCAGCGCCGACTGCTCCACCGGGGCGTGGGCCTCCCGCAGTACGGCCAGCAGCTTGCCGCGCACCTGGCGGTCGGTGCCCGCGTAGGTCTGGCCGCGCCGGGCGGGGCCGGTGTGAGCGGGCTTCCCGGCCAGCCGCCAGGCGCACTGGGCGGCGATCGGGCAGCGCGCGCACGCCTCGTTCCGGGCGGTGCACACCAGCGCGCCCAGCTCCATCGAGGCCGCCGCCCAGCGGGCCGCGGTCTCCTCGTCGTCGGGGAGCAGCGCCCGGGCGAGCTTGCGCTCGGCGGCCGTCGTCGCGGTCGGCGGGTACTGGATGCCGCTCGCGGCGCGGGCGAGCACCCGGCGCACATTGGTGTCCAGGACGGCGTGCCGCTGTCCGTACGCGAAGGAGGCGACGGCCGCCGCCGTGTACTCGCCGATCCCGGGCAGCGCCAGCAGCTGGGCGTGGTCGCTGGGCACATCGCCGCCGTGCCGCTCCGTTATCGCCTGCGCGGCCCCGTGCAGGCGCAGCGCGCGGCGCGGATAGCCGAGCCGGCCCCAGGCGCGGACCGCCTCGCCGGAGGCCTCGGCCGCCAGATCGGCGGGCCGGGGCCAGCGGGCCAGCCACTGCTCGTACACCGGGAGCACCCGGGAGACCGGGGTCTGCTGCAACATGAACTCGCTGACCATCACCCCCCACGCGCCCGCCTCCGGGCGTCGCCAGGGCAGATCGCGGGCGTGTTCGTCGAACCAGGCGATGACGGGGGAGTGCAGGGACGCGGCGTCGGCGGGGGCGAAGTCTGTGCTGGTCTCAGTCATGGCACTGACGATCCTGACATGCCACGGGCACCAGCGCCCGCACCCGCTCCGGGGGCGGGGCCGCGGCCCTCCTTCCGGATCAGGGCGGGCCCCGCCGGGCGGGCGTACGGGCGTCAGCCGCGCCCGGGCCCGGCGAACCAGGCCACCAGGCCGTTCCGGCTGGTGCGCACCGAGCCGAACAGGGATGTCGCCGGGGTGCGCAGCGCCACCATGACGATCGCCGCGACCAGACCGCCGAGCACCAGGCCGACGATCACATCGTGCGGGTAGTGCACTCCGACGAAGACCCGGGAGAACGCCATCAGCAGCGCCATCGGCACGGTCAGCCACGCGAGCTTCGGCCGGACCAGCAGCAGGGCCACCGCCGCCGCGCCCGCGATCGCGGAGTGGTTGCTGGGGAAGGACCAGTCGCCGACGGGCGGGCAGGTCGCCAGGGAGCCCACCGCATCGGTGACCGCGCGGCAGGGGCGCTCCTCGTCGAACACGGTCTTGAGGGACTCGCTGACGACATAGCCGATCGCGGTCGCGATCGGGGCGAGCACCGCCACGGCTATCTCGCCGGTGGCGCCGCCGCGCGCCCGCCACCACATGACCACGAAGAGCACTCCGAAGAGCAGCAGTCCGGCCTCGGTCCAGAACTCGGCCAGTTTGTGGACCCAGTAGGGGGTGGTGGCGGCGTATTCGGTGATGTCGCGATAGAGCCCGCGAGTGATGGTGCTGTCCATGATGTGCGACCGTACCCGCTGCTCAAACGCCCCCGACCAGCGCGTTCGGCGGGGGCCCGCCCTGATGGAATCCGGCGGCGATCGGTTCCATTCGGCCCAGCCCCATGATGATGATCGGCAGAACTTGGGAACTCTGCGGCGGGGAGGACGGGAGTTGGCCGGGTTCTCTCGTAGAGTTTGATCCGTGGGATCTATGCGCAATCCGATCGGGCCGCTCCCCTCCTCCATCTACTGGCGGCGGAGAGCCGTCGCGCTGGCACTGGCCGCGCTGCTCCTGGCGCTGGCCGTGTGGGCGGTCACCTCGGGCGACGGGAGCGGAGGCGGTGACGACCATGCCAACGGCGGGTCCACCAAGGCGCCTTCGACCATCACACCGGGGCCTTCGCGGTCCGGCCCGGCGATCAGCGCGCAGCCCGGCGGACGCGAGGACTCGGGCGGTACGAACGCCGGTTCGGGCTCAAGTTCCGGTTCCGGCTCAAGTTCCGGTTCCGGCTCGGGCTCGGGTTCGGGTTCCGGCGGGGCCGACGGGGGTACGGGGTCGTCCTCGGGCGGCGGTACGGGCGGCTCGGGTCCCGGTTCTGGCTCCGGGTCAGATTCCGGTCCCGGTTCCGGTTCCGGGGACTCCGGCAGCGGTCCGGGCTCCGGCGGTCCGGCCGGCGAGCGGGTCCGGGCGGGCTCCCCGCTGCCCGACTGCCCCTCCGGCTCACTGCGGTTGGCGCTCACCACCCGCAACGACTACGCGCCCGGCGAGAAGCCCTCGTTCCGGGTGAGCGCCGCCAACACCTCGGCGACCGACTGCAAGGCGGACTTCGGACCCGCCGCGGCCGTGCTCACCATCAGGGACAACAGCGCCGACGAGGTGTGGTCGTCCAAGGACTGCCCGAAGCCCGCGGGCAGCCTGCTGCTGAGGGTCCCGGCCGGTGCCACGATCACCCACACCGTCGAGTGGGACCGCCGGGAGAGCGAGCCGCGCTGCGCGACCCCGCCCGCCGGACCGGTCGAGGCCGGCACCTATCTGGTGGAACTGCGCTTCCCCGGCGAGTCGATGACACAGCGTTCCTTCGTGCTGAAGAAGGACTGAGGAAGCGTCAGAACGACGGGACCGGCCGCTCCCCGGGGGGAACGGCCGGTCTCTCTCATGCGTGGCGTCTCATGCGCGCCGTCTCATACGTACCGTTCGAGGATGGACGACTCGGCGAGGCGGGACAGCCCCTCCCGTACGCTCCTGGCCCGGGCCTCGCCCACGCCGTCGACGGTCTGGAGGTCGTCCACGCTGGCCGCGAGCAGCTTCTGCAGACCGCCGAAGTGCTCCACCAGCCGCTCGATGATCGCGCCCGGCAGCCGGGGCACCTTCGCCAGCAGCCGGTAGCCGCGCGGCGAGACCGCGGAGTCCAGCGTCTCGGGGGAGCCGCTGTAGCCCAGGGCGCGGGCCACTATGGGAAGTTCCAGCAGCTCGGTGTGGGTGAGCGCGTCCAGCTCGTGGAGCGCCTCGTCGACCGTGCGGGACCGCTTGGCGGTCGGCTCCGGCACATAGTCGCGCACGACCAGCTCCCGCTCCGGCTCCACGCCCGCGATCAGCTCGTCGAGCTGGAGGGAGAGCAGTCGCCCGTCGGTGCCCAACTCCACCACGTACTCGGCGATCTCGGTGGCGATCCGGCGCACCATCTCCAGCCGCTGGGCGACCGCGGTGACGTCCCGGACCGTGACCAGGTCCTCGATCTCCAGCGCCGAGAGCGTGCCCGCGACCTCGTCCAGCCGGAGCTTGTACCGCTCCAGGGTGGCCAGCGCCTGATTGGCGCGCGAGAGGATCGCCGCGGACTCCTCCAGGACCCTGCGCTCCCCGTCCACGTACAGCGCGATCAGCCGCATCGACTGGGACACGGAGATCACCGGGAAACCGCACTGCCGCGAGACCCGGTCCGCCGTGCGGTGCCGGGTGCCGGTCTCGTCCGTGGGGATCGAGGCGTCCGGCACCAGCTGCACACCGGCGCGGTGAATCTTCGTCGCGTCCTTGTCGAGGATGAGCGCGCCGTCCAGCTTGCACAGCTCACGCAGCCGGGTGGCGGCGAACTCCACATCCAGCACGAAGCCGCCCGTGCACATCGACTCGACCATCTTGTCCATGCCGAGGACGATCAGGCCGCCGGTGTTGCCCCGGAGGATGCGCTCCAGGCCGTCGCGGAGCGCCGTGCCGGGGGCGACAGCGCTCAGGGCGGCGCGGATCAGTGCTTCGTTGCCGGAGCCCGCGCCGGACTTTCCGGGCGATGATGCCCGGTCGTTGGCTGCCACTGCACTCCTCCGGCTCGTACGGATGGGCGAGACCAGGGCAAAGTCTACCGGCGAGTGTCGCCGCCCCGTGGGGCGTCCGCGCGCTCTTCCCGCGAGGCCCCGGACGAGGCCCCGCGCGCGGCCCTCGCCGAGGGCTCCTCCGAGGCCTGCTTCCGGCCGCGCGGCAGCACTCTGAGGGCCTCTCCCACATCGGCCACCTCCGTCACCTTCATCCCGGCGGGGATCCGCCCGGGATCACTGGGAACGAGCGCGTGGGTGAAGCCGAGCCGGTGCGCCTCGGCCAGCCGGCGCTGAACTCCGGTGACCCGTCTGACCTCGCCCGCGAGACCGACCTCGCCGATCGCGACGAGATTCTTCGGCAGCGGGGAGTCGCTCGCCGCCGACGCCAGCGCCAGCGCGATCGCCAGATCGGCGGCGGGCTCCGAGAGCTTCACCCCGCCGACCGTGGCGCTGTAGATGTCGCGCTTGCCCAGGGCCGTGATCCGGCCGCGCTGCTCCAGCACGGCGAGCATCATCGACACCCGGGAGGTCTCCAGACCCGAGGTGGTCCGCCGGGGCGAGGGGATCTGCGAGTCCACGGTGAGCGCCTGCACCTCGGCCACCAGCGGGCGCTTGCCCTCCAGAGTGACCGTCAGACAGGTGCCGGGCACCGGCGCGGCCCGGCGGGTGAGGAAGAGCCCCGAGGGATCGGCGAGCCCGTTGATCCCCTCGTCCGTCAGCTCGAAGCAGCCGACCTCGTCGGTCGCCCCGTAGCGGTTCTTGATGCCCCGGACCAGCCGGAGCCGGGCGTGCCGGTCGCCCTCGAAGTGCAGCACGACATCGACGAGATGCTCCAGCAGCCGGGGCCCGGCGATCGTGCCGTCCTTGGTGACGTGGCCGACCAGCAGCGTGGACATCCCGCGCTCCTTGGAGGCGCGGATCAGCGCCCCGGCCACCTCCCGGACCTGGGCCATGCCGCCCGGCGCGCCGTCGATCTCCGGCGAGGCCACCGTCTGCACCGAGTCCAGGATCAGCAGGGACGGCTTGACCGCGTCCAGATGGCCGAGGACGGCGGAGAGGTCGGTCTCGGCGGCGAGATAGAGATGGTCGTGCAGCGCGCCGATGCGGTCGGCGCGCAGCCGCACCTGGCTCGCGGACTCCTCGCCCGTCACATACAGCGTGCGGTGGGTCTCGTCGGCGGCCTTGGCCGCGACGTCGAGCAGCAGGGTCGACTTGCCGACCCCGGGCTCGCCCGCGAGCAGCACCACGGCCCCGGGCACCAGACCGCCGCCCAGCACCCGGTCCAGCTCGTCCACCCCCGTGGAGCGGGCGGTCGCCTGCCGCCCGTCGACCTGCCCGATCGGCAGCGCCGCGGTGGAGACCCGCCCCGCCGCCGTCGTCCGCACGGCGGGCGCGCCGTACTCCTCGACCGTGCCCCAGGCCTGGCACTCGGGGCAGCGGCCGAGCCACTTCGCGGTCGTCCACCCGCACTCGGTGCAGCGGTAGGACGGCCGGTCCTTCGCGGATTTCGTACGGGCAGCCATGACGCGAACCGTACCCGGGCCCGCTGACAACGCCGTCCCCGCCCGCCCCGCGACCGCCCGTCCCGGGGCGGGTCCCCCTCCCGGGTGAGAACTGGCACGAGTCAATAGAGGAGAAATGAGCGACTCATGTCCCCTATCGAGGGAACTGTTCACCCGTAAGAAGTAAAACCGCTCAAGAGGTACGAACAGGATGCCGCCCTGCGCCTACCGTCTCGGCGTGACGAGCAGCAGGCTGGAACCATCCGCCCACGCCATCGGCGCGCACCGACCGCGCCGGCGCGCGCCGCAGCCCTCCCCGCAGCAGCGGCCGGGCCGCTACGAGCCCTACCTCGACGGGCTCTTCACCTACTGCCTCTCCCTGGTGCGCGACCACGACACCGCAGCCGCGCTGCTCGGGGACGTCCTCGCCGTCGCGGACCGCCGGCGCGGGCGCGGCCCCGCGCACGAACCCGGACGCAAGGCATGGCTGTACGCGCTCGCCCGCTGGGCCTGTCTGCGCCGGCTGGCCGAACAGCGGCGGGCCCGCCAGGGCGCGCACACCGGCCGCCCCGCCGCCCCCGAGGAGCGGCCCCGCGTCCCGGCGGCCACCGCCGAGCGCCGCCGCGCCGAGCTGGCCCTGCTGGCCTGGCCCGAGGCCGCCGGCACCTCGCCCGAGCAGCGCGACGCCCTGGAGCTCGCCGTACGCCACGGACTCGCCCCCCGCGAGGTCGCCGCCGTCCTCGGCCTGGACCCGCTCCCCGCCCGGGAGCTCCTCGCCGCCGCGGCCTGCGAGGTCGAGCGCACCCGCGCGGCGCTCGCCGTCGTCGAGACCTGCGGCTGCCCCACCGTCGCCCGGCTCGCCGGGGACCGGCGGGTCCTGCACTCCGCCGTGCTCCGCACCGAACTCGTCCGGCACGTCGACGACTGCCCGCGCTGCCGCCGCGCCGCCGAGCACGCCGGGGCGAACGGGCCCTGGCCCGGTTCGGCGGTCACCCCCGACACCCTCCCGCTGATCCCCGCGCCCCGCACCGCGGCCCGTCCCGCGCCCCGCCACACCCCCCGGCGGGGCCGGGCGAGCACCCCCCGCTTCGGGCCGACCGGCTTCCCGCTGGACCCCAAGGACCACGCCGCCCGGCGCGACCGGCTGCGCGCCCGCGCGGTGACGACCACGGTCGTGGCGACGGTGGTGGCCGCGCCGGTCCTCGCGCTCTGGGCCGCCTACCGGGGCGCCCCGCTGACGGGGGAGGGCCGGCACGGGGCCCCGGTCAGCGCCACGGAGACGGAGACGGGGGAGCGGCTCACGGGAGACGCCTACGACCGCTACGAGCACGCGGGCAACGCGGACGGGAAGCCCGCCCCGCGCTTCACCGCAGGATCCCGCTCCCCCGAGGTCTCGGTCGAGGTCCCGGCCGCCGGCCCCCGCCCTTCCACCACCCCCGCGGGACACCCCGGGCCCGGCCGGCTCACCGTCGACGCCGAACCCTTCGCCGGCACCACCCGGATCACCCTCCGCGCCTCCGGCGGCGCACCGGTCCGCTGGTCGGTGTGGTCGGACGCGTCCTGGATCCGGCCGAGCCGCACCTCGGGAGTCCTGAACCCCGGGCAGACCCTCACCCTCCGCATCGAGGTGGACGCCGCCCGCGAGCCGTCCGGGCCCTGGCGCGCCCGCATCGGCGTCGACCCCTCCGGCGCCGTCGTCACCGTCGAGGGCCGGGGCACCCGCCCCGCACCCCCGCCCCGGACCACCCCGCCCCCGGCCCGTCCCTCCACCTCGCCGCCCTCGACCCCGACCCCGACCCCGACCCCGGCCTCCCCCCAGACCACTCCATCGGCGACTCCGACGGGGGCGTCAATTCCCAGCCCGTCCGGCGATTGAGGACGGACCCCGCGCCCCGAGGCCCCGGATCAAGCCGGAGACCCGAACCCCAGGTCCCCCGCCCCGGCCCGCCCCGTCCTCACCCGTCCGCAGGATGCGGAGCCAGCAGCGGCAGCTGCGACGCGAGCCGCGCCTCACACAGCCCCACCAGCACCTCGTACGCCTCCCGCCCCATCATCTCCACCAGCTCGGGCCGGTACGTCACATACAACGGATCCCCCGCCCCGTGCGCCGACGTCGCCGAAGTGCACCACCAGTGCAGATCGTGCCCGCCCGGCCCCCACCCCCGCCGGTCGTACTCCCCGATCGAGACCTGGAGCACCTTGGTGTCGTCGGGCCGCTCGATCCAGTCGTACGTCCGGCGCACCGGCAGCTGCCAGCACACGTCCGGCTTGGTCTCCAGCGGCTCCTTCCCCTCCTTGAGCGCGAGGATGTGCAGCGAACAGCCCGCGCCCCCGGCGAACCCCGGCCGGTTCTGGAAGATGCACGACCCCTTCCAGCGGCGCGTCTGCCGCTCGCCGTCCTCGTCCACCTCCACCCAGCCCGAGTCCGTCCCCACCTCGTGGAACTGCCAGAGGTCCGGAGTCAGCCGCTCGACATGGCCGGCCACCCTCTCCTCGTCCTCCTCGTCCGAGAAGTGCGCGCCCAGCGTGCAGCACCCGTCGTCGGCCCGGCCCGCCTGAATCCCCTGGCAGCCGCTGCCGAAAATGCAGCTCCACCGGGAGGTCAGCCAGGTCAGATCGCAGCGGAACACCTGTTCGTCGTCGGCCGGATCGGGGAACTCCACCCACGCTCGCGGGAAGTTCAGCCCCCGCTCATCGCCCTGGATCTTCTTCGGGGGCGTGGCTTTGCCCTGCTTCGCCTTTTTCGTCTTTGGCACATGGCAAGGGTATGTCCGCGACCGCTAGTAGCGTTCTGCGCATGAGACTGGGAGTCCTCGACGTCGGTTCGAACACGGTGCACCTGCTGGTGGTGGACGCGCACCCCGGTGCGCGCCCCCTTCCCGCCCACTCGCACAAGGCGGAGCTGCGCCTCGCCGAGCTGCTCGACCCGGACGGCGCCATCGGCCCCAAGGGCGTCGACCGGCTGGTCGAGACCCTCCACCGGGCGGTGCAGGCCGCCGAGGACCAGGGCTGCGAGCAGGTCCTCAGCTTCGCCACCTCCGCCGTCCGGGAAGCGAGCAACGCCGATGTGGTGCTGGCCAGGGTCAAGGCCGAGACCGGCGTCGACCTCCAGGTCCTCACCGGCGAGGAGGAGGCCCGCCTCACCTTCCTCGCGGCCCGCCGCTGGTTCGGCTGGTCCGCCGGGAAGCTGCTGGTCATCGACATCGGCGGCGGTTCGCTGGAGATCGCGTACGGGATCGACGAAGAGCCGGACGCCGCCGTCTCCCTGCCGCTGGGCGCGGGCCGGCTGACGGCCGCCTCGCTCCCCGGCGACCCGCCCGCCGCCGAGGACGTCCGCGCGCTGCGCCGCCACATCCGCGCCGAGATCGCCCGTACGGTCGGTGAATTCAGCCGCTTCGGCCGCCCCGACCACATCGTCGCGACCTCGAAGACCTTCAAGCAGCTGGCCAGGATCGCGGGCGCGGCCCGGGACGCCGAGGGGCTCTACGTCCAGCGCGAGCTGAGCCGTAAATCACTCCAGGACTGGGTCCCCAAGCTCGCCGCGATGACGGTCGAGGAGCGCGCCACGCTCCCCGGCGTCTCCATCGGCAGGGCCCGCCAGCTGCTGGCGGGGGCCCTGGTCGCCGAGGGCGCGATGGACCTCTTCGGGGCCCAGGAGCTGGAGATCTGCCCCTGGGCGCTGCGCGAGGGCGTGATCCTGCGCCGCCTGGACCACCTCCCGGCCCGGTAGGCCCGCACCCCGCCCCGCCGCCCGTTGTCACACCCTCGCCACAGGCTCCGGGGCCGCGCCCCGACCCGCTCCGCGGCCGGGCGCGGCCCCGTACCCTGATTCCCGTGGCAGAACCAGTGGCGCGCACCCCCGATGCGGAGGATGCGAAAGATGTGAAGGTCGTCCTGTCGACCGCTTCGGTCTATCCGGAGTCGACGGCGACGGCCTTCGAGATCGCCGCGCGCCTGGGGTACGACGGCGTCGAGGTGATGGTCTGGACCGACCCGGTCAGCCAGGACGTCGAAGCCCTGCGCCGGCTCTCCGACTACCACCAGGTCCCGGTGCGGGCCGTCCACGCGCCGTGTCTGCTGATCACCCAGCGGGTCTGGTCCACGGACCCCTGGGTGAAGCTCCAGCGGGCGCGGGACGCCGCCGAGCGGCTCGGCGCGTCGACCGTCGTCGTCCACCCGCCCTTCCGCTGGCAGCGGCAGTACGCCCGGGACTTCGTCAGCGGAATCTGGCGGATGGCGGACGAGACGGATGTGCGGTTCGCCGTCGAGAACATGTACCCGTGGCGCTACCGGGACCGCGAGATGCTGGCGTACGCCCCCGAGTGGGACGTCACCAAGGACGACTACCGCCACTTCACGATCGACCTCTCCCACACCGCCACCTCCCGCTCGGACACCATGGCGATGGTCGACCGGATGGGCGACCGCCTCGGCCATGTGCACCTCGCCGACGGCAAGGGCTCCGCGAAGGACGAGCACCTGGTCCCCGGCCGGGGCGACCAGCCCTGCGCCGAACTGCTGGAGCGCCTGGTCCACACCGGTTTCGACGGACATGTGGTGATCGAGGTGAACACCCGCCGCGCGATGTCGGCGGCCGAGCGCGAGGCCGACCTCGCCGAGGCGCTCGCCTTCACCCGGCGGCAGCTGGCGGCAGCCGCGCGGACGGTGCCGACCGACCGAGGAGTGAGCAGGCTGTCCCGCATGCCGGACACTCTGTCCGGATCTTGAGCCACCGGCGTACGCTCGTACCCGGCGAAAACTCTCTACCGAGGAGCGAGCGACGATGCCCGAGCTGCGGTCCCGCACAGTCACCCACGGCCGGAACATGGCGGGCGCCCGTGCCCTGATGAGGGCCTCGGGCGTAGCCAGCGCGGACATCGGCAAGCCGATCATCGCGGTCGCCAACTCCTTCACGGAGTTCGTCCCCGGCCACACCCACCTCCAGCCGGTCGGCCGGATCGTCAGCGAGGCGATCCTCGCGGCCGGAGCCGTCCCCCGCGAGTTCAACACGATCGCGGTGGACGACGGCATCGCCATGGGCCACGGCGGAATGCTCTACTCCCTGCCCTCCCGCGATCTGATCGCGGACAGCGTGGAGTACATGGTCGAGGCGCACTGCGCCGACGCCCTGATCTGCATCTCCAACTGCGACAAGATCACCCCCGGGATGCTCAACGCGGCACTGCGCCTCAACATCCCGACGGTCTTCGTCTCCGGCGGCCCGATGGAGGCCGGCAAGGCCACCCTGGTCGACGGCACGGTCCGCAAGCTCGACCTGGTCAACGCCATCGTCGACGCCGTCGACGAGAGCATCTCGGACGCCGACATCCTCCGTATCGAGGAGAACGCCTGCCCGACCTGCGGCTCCTGCTCCGGCATGTTCACCGCCAACTCGATGAACTGTCTGACCGAGGCCATGGGTCTCTCCCTGCCGGGCAACGGCTCGGTCCTGGCGACCCACACCGCCCGCCGCGCGCTGTACGAGAACGCGGGCCGCACGGTCGTGGAGATCACCAAGCGGTACTACGAGGGCGACGACGACAGCGTCCTGCCGCGCAACATCGCCACCCGCGCCGCCTTCGAGAACGCCATGGCGCTCGACATCGCCATGGGCGGCTCCACCAACACCATTCTCCACCTGCTCGCCGCCGCCCAGGAGGCCGAGCTGGACTACGGCCTCGACGACATCAACGCGGTCTCGCGCCGGGTGCCCTGCCTGGCGAAGGTCGCGCCCAACGTCGCGCCCGGCGGCACGTACTACATGGAGGACGTGCACCGCGCCGGCGGCATCCCCGCGATCCTCGGCGAGCTGTACCGCGCCGGACTCCTCAACGAGGACGTCCACACGGTCCACTCCCCGTCGGTCAAGGACTGGCTGGAGACCTGGGACGTCCGCGGCGGCTCCCCGTCCGACGAGGCCGTCGAGCTGTGGCACGCGGCCCCCGGCTGCGTGCGCTCGGCCGAGGCCTTCTCCCAGTCGGAGCGCTGGGACACGCTCGACACGGACGCGGCCGGCGGCTGCATCCGGGACGCGGCCCACGCGTACAGCAAGGACGGCGGGCTCGCCGTCCTCAAGGGCAATCTGGCGGTCGACGGCTGTGTCGTGAAGACGGCCGGCGTCGACGAGTCGATCTGGACCTTCGAGGGCCCCGCCGTGGTCTGCGAGTCCCAGGAAGAGGCCGTCGACAAGATCCTCCGCAAGGAGATCAAGGAGGGCGACGTCGTCGTCATCCGCTACGAGGGCCCCCGGGGCGGCCCCGGCATGCAGGAGATGCTCTACCCGACGTCCTTCCTGAAGGGCCGCGGCCTGGGCAAGGCCTGCGCCCTCGTCACGGACGGCCGCTTCTCCGGCGGCACCTCCGGCCTCTCCATCGGCCACGCCTCACCCGAGGCGGCCTCCGGCGGCACCATCGCCCTGGTGGAGAACGGCGACCGCATCCGCATCGACATCCCCAACCGCTCCATCGACCTCCTGGTCCCCGAAGCCGACCTCGCCGCCCGCCGCGAAGCCCTCAACGGCGTCTACGCCCCCAAGAACCGCGAGCGCAAAGTCTCCGCCGCCCTCCGCGCCTACGCCGCCATGACCACCAGCGCCGACCGCGGCGCCGTCCGCGACATCTCCCTCCTCCCGTAGCCCCCAAGGGCTCCCCCGACCTCGGGGGAGCCCAATTTCAGCCCCTCCGGGGGTCCCTCCCGGGCGGAGCCTGGGGGAGTTTGAGGAGCGGGGCTCGGGGCGGAGCCCCGACCGAGACCCGCACGGACCGCGCCCCGCACAAAACCTCACCGCCCGCCCCGCTCGTCGGCAACCCCGAACACCCCCCCATCCGGTGCCGCCCCGTACACCCTCCCCCTCCCCACCACCGGCGCCCCCAGCATCGACGCGAACGTGAACCGCCCGTCGTCCATCCTCGGATCCGTCTGCGCCACCAAGGTGCCCCGCGCCGCGTCCACCGTCAGCAGCCGGCCGTCCCCCGCCGTCACATACACCGCGCGCCCGTCCGCCGTCGGCCGTGACAGATGCGTCGCACCCATCTCGCGCCGCCACTTCTCCTGCGCCCGGCCGGCCCCGGTGTCGATCGCCAGCAGCGAGCCCCCCGCCCCGCTCAGATAGACGATCTCCTTCGCGACCACGGCCTGAGCCTGGTCCAGCGCGGGCACCGCCACCGGCACCCTCCGCACCACCGCACCGGCGCCCTCCGTGCCGAGCCGGACCACCGCGTCCGTGCTCCCGTCCCGGTTCACGGACAGCAGATACAGGTCCCTGCCCGAGAGCTGCACCGGCCGCAGCTCCCCCCTGAGCGGCCGTTGCCACAGCCGCTTCCCGTCACCCGGGTCGACCGCCGTGATCAGCGTGGACGTACCGTCCGCCGAGGGCGTCGCCGCCAGCGCGGGCCCACCGGCCCCCGGCGCGGACACCCACTGCGTACCGATGCCGCCGTGCCGCCCGTCCCAGCGCTTCGCGCCCGTCGCCGCGTCCAGCGCCCTGATCCGCCCGCCCTCGCCGACCAGCAGCACCGTGTCGCCGATGTGCCGGACCTCGGAGTACGAGTCCATCCGGACGTCCCAGCGGACGGCGCCGGTCTTCGGGTCGAGCGCCTCCAGCCGTCCCCCGCCGGGGGTGACCACATGCAGCAGCCCGCCCGCGAACACCGGGGCCGCGCCCACGTCGCTCTGGGCCGCCGCGCCGCCGCCCGCCTTCAGCGACCAGCGGGTCCGCCCGGTGTCCGGGTCGAGCCGGACCGCCTTGAGACCGGGCGCGGCGCAGTACAGCGCGGACAGCCCGGGACCCGGTGTGCAGACGGGGGTCCGGTGCTCCTCGTTGCCCGACCGCAGCGTCACGCTCCAGCCGGCGAAGCCCCGCGCCGAGGGCGTCCGTCCCGGCTCCTCGCCCCCGCTCCCCACGACCGCCACCACCCCGGCCGCCACGGCCAGCGCCACCGCCGCCGCACCGGCCGCCGCCCACCGACGCCGCCGCCGCCGTCCCGTCCGCCGGGACACCGGACCCGCCGGGGGTTCCCCGGGCCGTACCGGTTCCGGTTCCGGTTCCGTTTCCGGTACCGGATTCTTCGACACCGCCGGTGCCCACTCGCGCGGATCCGGAGTCCTCGGTACCGGAATATGCGTCTGGGTGTCGTACGACGCCGAGGGCGTGGAGCCGCGCAGCGCCACCATCACCTCGTACGGCGTCGGCCGCTCGTCCGGGTCCTTCGCGAGACAGCGCAGCAGCAGCGGCACCAGATCGGCGGGCACCCCCGTCAGCTGCGGCTCGTCGTGGACGACCTGGTACGCCACTATGTACGGGCTGTCCGAGTCGAACGGCCCGCGCCCGGTCGCCGCGTGCACCAGCACCGAGCCCAGGGCGAACACATCGGCCGCCGGGCCGACCTCCCTCGGCCGCTGGAACTGCTCGGGAGCCATGAACGGCGGTGTCCCGATCAGCTTCCCGGTCTCGGTCCGAAGATCACTGTCCGTGGGGCGGGAGATCCCGAAGTCGATCACCTTCGGCCCGTCCGGAGCGAGCAGGACATTGCTCGGCTTCAGATCGCGGTGGACCACCCCGGCCCGGTGGATGTCCCGCAGAGCCTCGGCCAGCCCCGCCCCCATCCGGCGCAGCTCCGCCTCACCCAGCGGACTCCGCTTCACGCGCTCGGAGAGCGTCGGCCCCTCGATGAACAGGGTCGCCATCCAGGGCCGCCCGGCCGTGGGATCGGCATCGACCACCGAGGCCGTGAACGCCCCGCTGACCCGCCGCGCGGCGGCGACTTCCTGCCGGAAACGGGCTCTGAACTCGGGATCCGAGGCATGCTCGGCATGAATGACCTTGACCGCGAGCCGTAGTCCCGAGTCGGAAGTGGCCAGATGCACCACCCCCATGCCACCCGTTCCCAGACATGACTCAAGGCGATACTGCCCGGCATATTCCGGACGCTCCGCTTCCGGGGAGTGCCCGGTGCTGCGCAGCGGTGGCATCTGCGACCCCCGTCTAATCAGTGCGCACACGCGACTCACGGAGCTTAGTCGATGGTGCGTGCGATCCGAGGAGAGCTTGTTAGCCTCGGGGAGTCGTACGGCGCGTATCCGCGCATACAGCAACGGGGGAGTTTTAGATGGCGATTGATGAAGCACGTCCGGAAACAGTCGACAACGCGACGGACAACGTGACGGGCGACGCGAGCGACGGCAGTTCCGTATCCGCCCGTTCCGCCCCCAAGCGCTACCCGGTCGCACCCGGTGAGCGGGTCAATGTCCGCAGCGGCCCCGGCACCGGATACCGGGTCGTCCGGGTCCTCCCCTACGACGCCAGGGTGCAGATCAACTGCCAGAAGCCGGGAGAGCGGATCACCGGCCCGTACGGCACCACGACCATCTGGGACTGCATCGCCAACGGCGAGTACGTCTCCGACGCCTACGTGAAGACCGGCAGCAACGGCTATGTGACCGTCCGCTGCTCCTGACGGCGACGGAACCGCTCCGGGCCGATCCCGGGACGCACCGGGGATAATCGACCCGTGAGCGAGCAGAGAACCACCATCCAGAGCGACGGCGGCGGCGAAGGCCCCCGGCCCGAACCCATCCGTTTCTTCGGCACCACATGGGTGAACCACGACGGGGGGTACGGGCCGCGCCGGGCCGCCGTCGCCGTCGGCGCGCTGGCCGCCGCCGTCGCGGGGTTCCTGATCCTCCGCTTCGCCCACCAGGGCCTGGTCATCGCCGAGGTCGGCGGCTTCGTCAACGCGATGGTCATCGCCATGTTCGCGGTCTGCGCCGCGATCGCGTTCCGCAAGACCTGGGAAGGCTTCGGCCGCCGCCTCACCGGTGCCGCCAACCCGGACTCGCTGCGCAGCGTCAAGGCCGTCGGCTTCATCGGCGTCCTGCTGGCCTACTCCTTCCGGGCCCTGACCGAGGCCCCGGGCGAGAAGCTGCACCGCGAGGAGTACGAGACCGCCCGCGCCCAGTACGAGAAGCGCCGCAGCACCCGCACCGGCAACCCGGCCGCCCGCGCCCGCCGCAGGACCAAGGGCGGCGGCAGAAGCGGCAAGAGCTGAACCGCCCCTGTCACACTTCGGCCGCCCCCGTCGTCCACCCGGTGAAGCAACCGCGAGAGAACGAGAGAAAAGGGGCCGGGGAAGCATGGCCGAGCACATCGAGTTCGAGCGTCAGCGCAGCCGACTGTGGGGCATCGCCTACCGGATCACCGGTTCCGTCGCCGACGCGGACGACGCCGTACAAGAGGCATGGCTGCGCTGGCAGCGGCTCCCCGACGGCGAGGCGGACAACCCGCGCGCCTATCTGACCACCGTGATCAGCCGCATCTGCTACGACCAGCTGACCTCCGCCCGCGCCCGCCGCGAGACCTACACCGGCCCCTGGCTGCCCGAACCGGTGGTCACCGAAGCCGGCCCCGAGGACCGGGTCACCCTCGACGAGTCCGTCGGCACCGCCCTGCTCACCGTGCTGGAACGCCTCACCCCCGCCGAGCGCACCGCCTTCATCCTGCACGACGTCTTCGCCGTCCCCTTCCCCGAGATAGCCGAGGCCGTGGGCCGCACCCCCGACTCCGTGCGCCAGCTGGCCTCCCGCGCCCGCCGGCGGGTACGCGCGGACGCGCCGCGCCGCTCGGTCGACCGGGGCGAGCACCGCAAGGCCGTCGAGGCCTTCCTCGCCGCCATCATGGGCGGCGACTTCGAAGAGCTGCTGAACATCCTCGACCCCGAGGTGATCTGGCGCTCCGACGGCGGCGGCAAGGTCACCGCCGCCCGGCTCCCCGTGGTCGGCGCCCGGAAGGTCGCCCTCTTCATCGAGAACGTGGTCCGGCGCGGCTTCGTCCCCGGCCGCACCCGGCTCTCGATGCGCGAGGTCAACGGTGCGCCCGGCCTGGTCGTCGTCCACCCCGAGGGCTGGGCCGCGGTGTACTCCTTCACCGTCCACCAGGGCCTCATCACCGGCGTCGACGCCACCCTCAACCCGGACAAGCTCACCCACCTCGATCTCGACGCCCTGCGCTGACCGACACCCCTGGGGCCCCGACTGTCACAGCCGGGGCCCCCGCCTCGTCCCCCCTGCATGACGACAGCACCGAACCACCGGAACCAGCGGGTCATCGTCCTGGGAGCCGGATACGGCGGACTCATCGCCGCCCTCCGGCTCGCCCCCCACGCCCGGGTGACCCTGATCGACCCCAGCGACCACTTCACCGAGCGTGTGAGACAGCACGAACTCGTCGCCCGCGCCCCCCGCCCGCCCCACCCCCTCACCACCATGCTGCGCGGCACCGGCGTCCGCCATCTCGCCCGCCGCGCCACCGCCATCGACCCCACCGCCCGCCGGGTCACCACGGACGACGGGCAGAACCTGCCGTACGACAGGCTGGTGTACGCCCTCGGCAGCCGCACCGGCGGGACACCGGGCGAAACGGAGTGGGAGAAGGCGACGGAGCGCGTCTACACCGCCGAGTCCGCCGACTCCCTCCGCGCCCGGATACGGAGCGCCCGCCCCGGCACCCTCGCCGTCGTCGGCGGCGGACTCACCGGCACCGAGACGGCCGCGGAGCTGGCCGAGACCTACCCCGACTGGAAGATCAGCCTCCTCTCCGCCGGCGAGGTGGCCGCCGGTCACTCCGCCAGGGGCCGCGCCCATGTCCGTACGGTCCTCACCGCGCGCGGCGTCCGCGTCGAAGAGGGACGGAAGGTGGGAAGCCCCGGCGAGGTGGACGCGGACGCGCTGTTCTGGGCCGCCTCGATGATCCCCAACACCGCCCTCGCCGGCACGGCCGGACTCGCCCTCGACCCGGTCACCGCCCGGATCGAGGTGGACGAGACCCTGCGCTCGGTCTCGTACCCCGAGATCTACGCGGTGGGCGACGCCGCCGCCGCCCGCTCCGCCCCCTCCGGCCCCCTGCGCATGGGCTGCGCGGCGGCCCTGCCCACCGGCTTCCACGCGGCCGGCGCGATCATCGCCGAGGGCCTGGGCCGCCGGCCGGAGCCCCTGCGCTTCGGCTATGTCACCCAGTGCGTGAGCCTGGGCCGCCACGACGGCCTGATCCAGTTCGTCAACCCCGACGACACCCCGCGCGACCGCGTCCTCACCGGCCGCACGGCCGCCCTGGTCAAGGAACAGGTGGTCCGCGCCACCGTCGGCATCATGCGCCTGGCCCGCGGCTGTCCCCGCGCCCTGCCGCTCGTCCCGGGCCTGGGCTGAGCCCCGCCGGGTGCCGTCCCACTCCTTTCCCGCTCCCTTCCACGGACCCCGCGCCACGCGGGGTCCGTACCGCCCCTCGGACACCACGGCACCGCCTCGCCCCCGGTGCGAGGATGTGGGCACATACCCCCACCGGCGAGGTGAGCAGAGCCATGACCAAGACAGTCGCAGTCCTCGGCACCGGCAAGATCGGAGAAGCCCTCCTCAGCGGCATGATCCGAGCCGGCTGGCGACCGGCGGACCTCCTGGTCACCACCCGCCGCCCCGAGCGCGCCGAAGAGCTGCGCACCCGCTACGGCGTCGACACGGTCACCAACGCCGAGGCCGCCAAGCGCGCCGACACCCTCATCCTGGCCGTGAAGCCCCAGGACATGGGCCGACTCCTCGACGAGCTGGCACCCCACACCCCGGCCGACCGCCTGGTCATCAGCGCCGCGGCCGGAATCCCCACCTCCTTCATCGAGGAGCGCCTGGTCTCCGGCACCCCCGTGGTCCGTGTCATGCCCAACACCCCCGTCCTCGTCGACGAGGGCATGTCCGTGATCTCCGCCGGAAACCACGCCACCTCCGACGACCTCGCCCACACCGAGGAGATCTTCGGCGGCGTCGGCAAGACCCTCCGGGTCCCCGAGTCCCAGCAGGACGCGGCCACCGCCCTGTCGGGCTCGGGCCCGGCGTACTTCTACTTCCTCGTCGAGGCCATGACCGACGCGGGCATCCTCCTCGGACTGCCCCGCTCCCAGGCCCACGACCTCATCGTCCAGGCCGCGATCGGCGCCGCCGTGATGCTCCGCGACAGCGGCGAGCACCCCGTCAAACTCCGTGAAGCCGTCACCTCCCCCGCGGGCACCACGATCAGCGCCATCCGCGAACTCGAGAACCACGGTGTACGAGCGGCCCTGATCGCCGCCCTCGAAGCGGCCCGCGACCGCAGCCGCGAACTCGCCTCCGGCAACGGCTGACACCAACCCCGTCCGCTGCCGTGGCACCAACGGCAGCGGACAGGGCGAGTGCCCTCCGCCTTCTTTCCCGCTTCCTGGATCCGCTCTTCCGCTCTTCAGCGCGCGGGCAGCAGACCGATCGCCGCATAGGCCGCGTCGACTGTCGGCCTGGCCACCGCCCTGGCACGCTCCGCGCCCGCGCTCAGCACCTCGTCCACCCGGCCAGGGTCCGCCGCAAGCTCCGCGTGTCGCTCCCTCAGGGGCCTGAGCAGCTCCACCACCGCATCCGCCGTGTCCTTCTTCAAGGCCCCGTACGACCGGTAAACGGTCGCCAGCTCGCCGGGGTTCCCGCCCGAGCACGCCGCGAGAATCTCCAGCAGATTGGCGATGCCGGGAGCGCGCTCCCGGTCGTACACGACCTCGTGCCCGCTGTCGGTGACCGCCCGCATGATCTTCTTCCGCACCTGGTCCGCCTCGTCCAGCAGATAGACGATGCCGTTCCCGGGCTCGTGCGACTTCCCCATCTTCGACGCCGGGTCCTGCAGGTCCATGACCCGCGCCGCCACCGCCGGGCGCGTGGCCCTCGGCACGGTGAAGGTGTGTCCGTACCTCTGGTTGAACCGCACGGCCAGATCCCGGGTCAGCTCCACATGCTGTGTCTGGTCCTCGCCCACCGGCACCTCGTCGGCCCCGTACGCCAGGATGTCCGCCGCCATCAGCACCGGATACGTCAGCAGCGACAGCCGCACGCTCTGCCCGGCGGTCTGCGCCCGGGCCGCCTTCTCCTTGTACTGGATCATGCGCCGCAGCTCTCCGTCGGTCGCCGTGCACTCCAGCAGATAGGAGAGCCGGGCGTGCTCATCCACCTGGCTCTGTACAAAGAGGACGCACCGCTCCGGGTCCAGCCCCGCCGCCAGCATCAGCGTCGCCGTCTGCCGGCTCAGCCTCCGGACCCGCCCCGGATCGTGCTCCACGGTCAGCGCGTGCAGATCGACCACACAGAACAGCGCCTCCGCCCGGTGCTGATCCACCTCTGCCCACCGGCGCAGGGCCCCGAGGTAGTTGCCCAGCGTCAGATGCCCGGTGGGCTTGAGCCCACTGAAGATCCTCGTCATTCCGCTCTCCGTCTCCTGGTCGAAGCCGCCGTACCGGCCGGCCGACCCCCGGAGGGAGCAAACGAGAACGGCCGCCGGGAAGGGCGGCCGTTGAGTACACGCTCAGCAGGTGGCCGCCGTCAGGCGGGCCACCACTGAAGGGAGCATGTACGTGTGGTCATGCGGCGAGACTACGCACCCCGGGCCCAGGTTGACAGTGGATACCCCGAGTCGTAGTGTTCTCCGAGTTGCCCGACGTGAGCGCCGACTTCGGTTGGTCCCCGGGCAGCCATTCCGCAAGATCTTCCACGAACGAACGACCTCGTGTCGCTTCATTTTTGGTGCGTTCTTGCGAAATGAGGAATCCGCGTTCGAAGGGACGCCGCCCCGATTGGCGTCAGGGCGAAGAATTCCGCTAAAGTCTCACTTGTCGGAACGGCCCAACAGCCGGAAAGACAACCCGATTTCGACCGGGAGTCAGGCCCGAAAGGATCTGATAGAGTCGGAGCAAGCCGAAAGGCAAAAGGCCGGTCCAACTGGCCGCTGGATCTGAAAATCCAAACCGGAAACGGAATGGGAAAAGGATCTGGTAGAGTTGGAAACGCAAGACCGAAGGGAAAGCCCGGAGGGCCTGGTG
>NZ_BAAASB010000024.1:0-103216 GCF_039532665.1 Streptomyces amakusaensis
TTCACGCCGACACCCTCGAAGCAGCCCTCGCAGGCCAACCGACACGGGACACCCTCACGTCACGGACACCTACGCCACGCATCAGCCCAGGTCATCACCGTTCCGGACACTCCGAGACTCGGTAAAGCCGACTTCGACCACATGGTCCGGCTCGGCTGGGTCCGCTCCCCGCAGTCGGTCGAGGCCCGCTTCGGCACCAGCCGGGCCGGAGCCGTCGACATCGCCCTCTACCGGACGGCCGACGTCGACGCAATCGTCCCCGCCCACCCCGACATCGACTGGGCCCGGCTCCGCGCGGTGGAGAAAGGCCGGCGGTCCCCGCTCGCCGACCTGCGCACGGGACGCGGGCGTTCTGCCGGTGCAGGCCGCCGGCCCTCTGCGGCTGCGGGCGCGGCCGGTGCGGGCGGTGTGTGCTGATGCTCTGGTCGACCGTGGAAGACATCAGCGCGCGGGTGGCCATTCGTCACCGGGCCAGGGCGGGGATGAGCGCGGCTGAGGTCGAGACCGTGCTGCGGGAGGCGGAGCGGTACGCGGCGGAGGCCGACGAGGCGGTGCGCACTCCCCCGCCGGACCGTTCGCCGTTTCTGGTGCCGGAGGTCGAGGCGGCCGGCGGCGCGGCTGAAGGAGCGGCGGCGGATCCACGCGCTGATGCGGGAGGAGGGGTGGGAGATCTACCGGCCCGAGGAGGATCGCCAGGGTTCGGAGTGGCAGGCTGCGTACGACGCGTGGCACGAGTTCACCAGGGCCCGGCTGGAGCAGGCCGAGCAGCAGCGGCGCGACGCGCTGGTGGAGATCCGCACCGAGGTGTGGCTGTCCGCTGACACCAGCCGTCGCGTACGGGCCCTGTGCGAGCAGACCGGCCTCACGCCCGAGCGGCTCCTGGCCCAGCTCGCCGACCACGCCCGCCTCACCGGGAACGGCACGGCGACGGTGGCCGTGGCCCCGTTCACACCCAACTGACAACGTGCCCGGGTGTTCCCCGGGGCCTGCCCCGGGGAACGTCCAGCGACCGGCGCAACAGGTGGCGGTGGCCTCGGGAGCCGGACAGGCTCGTCCGCGCATTCGTGGCCCAGGCCCACGTCTTGAGGTCGCCGCCGCGGAACCGGTGCCACGCAGGCATCTGCCCGACGAGGCAGCCCGCACGCCTGCCCGTGAAATCAGGTTCGATCTCACCACAGCGGAAGTTAGGCTGCGCCAATGAGGCCAGAAGACATCGACACCATTGCCGAGGAGACAGGGTTCTCCGGCGTGGTCCGAATCGACCGGAGCGGCCAGGTCGAGTTCGGGAAAGCCTACGGCCTGGCCCATCGAGCCCACCGCATTCCCAACACACTGGACACCAGATTCGGCATGGCCAGCGGAAGCAAGGGCTTCACCGCCCTGGCCGTTCTCTCTCTCATCGAGGACGGTGCGCTGAAGCTGGACACCACAGCTCGATCGCTGCTCGGCGGGGATCTGCCGCAGATCGCGGACGACGTGACGGTGGAGCATCTCCTCACCCACACCTCCGGCATCGGGGACTACCTGGACGAGGAGGCCGATACCGAGATCACCGACTACGTCATCGGCGCGGCACACGAACTCACCAGCACCGAGGCGTTCCTCCCTCTGCTGGACGGCCGCCCGACCAAGTTCGCGGCCGGTGAGCGGTTCGGCTACTGCAACGGCGGGTTCGTGGTACTCGCCCTGCTGGCGGAACGGGCCGGCGGCATCGGCTACCACGATCTCGTACGAGAACGGGTGCTCCTCCCGGCCGGTATGACCTCGACCGAGTTCCTCCGCTCCGACGAGCTGCCCGCCGACGCGGCTGTGGGCTACCTCCCGCTGGACGGGGTGGACCGCTCCAACGTCTTCCACCTGCCGGTCTTGGCCTCCGGTGACGGCGGCATCCACACCACCGTCGAGGACGTCTCCGCCTTCTGGCGCGCGCTCTTCGCCGGGAACATAGTGGATCGCGTCGACGAAGTGGTGCGCCCACGCCGGGACGTGCCCGAAGAGTCGATGCGCTACGGCCTCGGCCTCTGGCTGCACGAAAAGACGGACACTGTCTTCCTGATCGGCTACGACGCCGGCGTCTCGTTCAAGTCCGCTCATGACCCGCACACCCACACCACCCGCACGGTGATCTCCAACACCACACCAGGCGCTTGGCCCATAGCCCGCGCGCTCATGCCGTAACTGCCCGGCGCCACCAGGAACCCGACGCCAAAAGGCCGTGCGCACAAGGACCGTGCACAACCCGCGTCCCGGCCGGCCGGAAGCCGGGGATTCCCCAGCCGGGCGTGACTCAACCTGTTCTCAACGATCCTCGGTCGATGGTGTGAGCTGTCGAGCGCGACCTGCTTCCCGGGCGGGTCCGTCCGGATCAGAACTCCCGGACAGAAGTAGCCGGACGCCAGCCCGGCGGCGGTACTGCTGCCTCCGGCTCGCCTCGATCGCAAAGACGAAGGGCACCGTCACGACCCGCCTCCCCGGCGGCTACCGCGTCGAAGACTCCCCCGGCCACGACATGCTCCGGATCGTCACCGCCGAGCCCGCCCCCGCCCTCCTCACCGGGGCCGGTACCCCGCAGCACCAGGTCGTCGGCGTCGTGGTCCCCGTGAACCCCACCACCGCGCAGGCCGGGGACGGAATCCCGCGCGCCATCGTCGACGAACTCAGCACCCCCCCAGGACCACTGACGCGAGCGGTTCAGGGCGGGGTGAGGATGCCCTGGTATCCGGGCCCGAGCCCACGTCTCTGCACCCGGGGCCGGGCCGGCTTCCCGGGCGCGGCCTGTTGCCCGGTACGGGCGGCGGGCACGGCCGCCTCGCCGGGCGCAGCGCCGGTGGTCCAGGCGGTCGGCGTGACGGGATAGGCGAAATCGCAGGCACTCACCACGGCCATATCGGCCCGCTGCTCGACCCCGGGCGCCGCCCGGGAGTTCAGTCCCTTAACCCAGATTCAGCGAGACCGACTACGACTCCGCCATGGCGTTCTCTGGCGATCGCGTAGCCAGTGGATTCTCCGGCTGTTACCGGTTGGGATCGTTTCGCCATGTCGGAGTTGTGTGAGCTTCAAGTTCCGCGAGCCTCAGTGCGGCAGAAAGAACAAAATGTTCGCAATACGCAAAGTCGTCCTCGTTGGCCTGGAAGATCCCATAGGCATGGAACTCTAGACGCCCATCAACGCGATGGGAAGTATCAGGGCATAGTTCCTTGAAGCGAAAGTATCGGTGAAGGTCAAGTCCAAGCGTCATCACACTCAGCGCCGACTGCATCGCGGAGACGCTTGATGAGAGCCGCTCAAACCGCTGGCCGAACTTTTCGACAGCGTTGGTGGGGTTTCTGTGGGAACGCCCACCGTCGGCGGTAGTGATGGCGCGGGCGACTTGCATACCCAAATGCACGCTGCTCTCAACAGCGGGGCCGAATGCAAAGGGAGAATACCGGCGGCCGGGGGTGATCAGGTGTGCTGCGAAAAGTTCTTCGAAGGCTACAGCCAGCGTGCCCATGGCCGTCAGGCGCTCCCCTTCCTCCCACGCAATGCGGGCGGAACGGACATGTTCCCGTGCCGGGGCTTGAGGGATGAGCTCGACCATGTCAATGGATCCGAAGGCGACTTTGAAGACCTTCGGAGTGTTCGCCTCAAAGAACCGCTCGGTATCGTCTCGCGCCTGCTCGACTGCGGAGCCGGAAGGGAGCGCTCCGGCGTGCTTGAAGGCGTTCCGGTGGTCAGTGAGCCGCTTGACAGCGAGCTTGCCCTCAAGGTCGATGCCTCTCGGGCCGGCCTTGTCCGGGTGAAGGCTGTCGAAGTACCGGGGCACGAAGGCGCCCTTGTCCGGCACGGTGACGCCGAGATGCTCGGAGGTCAGCATGAGGAAGAGTTCGACCGCGTCATGAAAGGTCAGAATGGCTGCGGCGGCTATCGGTTCCGGCTTGGCTGACTGCTCGACGCCCTGCTGGACCAGCAGCCGGATGAAGGCCAGTCGCTGCATCTCCTGTGAAGTGATCGCGTTGATCGGGGGCTCCTTGCTGCTCGTGAGGTGGATGGCCAATGTTGAAGAGTGCTCTTCCGCGCCGCGAGGCATGTGATCTCTAGTCCTGCACCGGGCGGCCGATGGTCCACAGGTCGCCGGGGGTGCGGGTGAACGCGCGGTGGGCAAGCATGTCCCTCTTCAGATGTGCGGCGGAGACCGTGTGGCCGCCTCGTGCGAGCTCGTCGCGCAGTTCGCCGGGGGTCAGAGGCTGGCCGCAGTGGGCAAGGTGCCGGGCGGCGAGCTGCTCGCTGGTGGGGTAGGGCGGTGGTTCCACGACCAGAAGGGAGTCACGGATTGTCTGGCGCTCGGTCATTGCGGCGCTGCCCGTCTCCAGCAGTGGCAGTGCTGCCGCCCCGATCTGGAAGAGGCGCTGGCGCCAGTTGTCGCGGGTGAGGTAGCCGCGGTGGTAGCACCACCACAGGAGCCCTGTCACGGCGGCCGTCGCGGTCAGCGGGTGCCGTGCGGCGAGGTGGGCCATGCGCTGGGCGCCCGCGCCGGAGAGCCGGAGCGCAAGGTCGATGACGGCCAGGACGTTCGTGGCAGTGGCTTCCAGGCCGGCCAGGCGCAGCAGGCGCTGGGCGACGGGGATCCAGTCGATGACGGCGAAACCGAAGCGGGCGAAGACGCTGTCCTGGGTGATGATGACGCATGGCGCGAGGAACTGTGCGAGTGCCATCGTGGGCGCGTCGTCCGGGTCGCCCCGGTGTCTCTGCGGCATCTCCCGGTCGACCCGCAGGATGTGGCGGGTCTGTGGGGACAGGTGGTCGCGGATCTCCAGGTCAACCACTCGGAGGGTGGGCAAGATCTGCTGGTGGAGTACGCGGCGCGCTTCGCGTTCCGGTATCCCGAAGTGGTCAGCCATCCGGGCCAGGTGCTCGTCGGCCTCCTCAGGGACGTGGGCGGCGATGTACGGGGTGGCGCGGTCGGTTCCGGCCAGTGCGGTGACCCTGTCCTGCCGACCGCCGTGCTTGGCCAGGGAACATGCCTCGACCAGCAGCGCATTGGTGTCGAGGACGGGCAGCAGCATCGGGCTGTTCGTCCTGCCCAACGGGAGCAGCAACGGCGGTGCCGACTCGGCACGATCGAGCGTCATGAGGCAAGTCTCGCCGCCGCCACTGACATCCGTGCCGGATTTCGGGCCCGACAGCAGTCCGCAGGGCACGCGGGCAGCGACCCGTGGACGGGGGCCATGGCACTGCCGGAGCGGCCGGAGCCGTCGGCCAGGAGCACCACGCCGTCGGGGACCAGGGTTCCGGCCGGGGTCGGGTGGGAGCTTTCCACTGCCCAGTCCATATGGTCGGCCGCCTCCGCCTGGTGGAAGGCGATGACGGTGTCGACCAGGGCGAGAGCGTGCTCGCGCAGGCCCGTCTTGCTGGCAGCGATGCGCTTCCCGGTGGTCCGGCCGGCTGTCGGCGCGAGCTCACCGGAAGCCGCGGCTTCGGCGAGACCGGCCGGGGTGCAATACCAGTAGCTCTGCTGGGCACGGTGCGCCCGGCCGGCCAGAGACGGGGACTCCCCCAGCAGGTTCCGCAGCGCCAGGCGCATGTTGTCGGTGCTCTTCTGGTGCGGCAGGAGCAGCGTCTTGAGCTGGAGGGGCGTGGCCAGACGCAGCCGGGCGAGGGTGAGCAAGACTTCACCGCGGATGTCCGCGCCGGCCCTCGCCGCCGCCTTCCTCCGGGGCCGGGACGCTTCTCCCAGCACATCAGTAGCAGGAGAAGAGGAGTTGCAACCGGCCGGGAAAGGCGAATCCGTGGCCTGACCAGCGGCAACGCTCAAACGGCGGCCGACGGCCACAGGGCTGGGTGCGGGGCCCGCAACAGGGCTCATCCTAGAGTCCGCCGTCGCGACGGGACCGGACGGGACGGCCGTGGTGTGCGGGGTGGGGGCGGTGGTCATCGAATCCTCGCGGTTCTCCGGCCATCAAGGCCGGATCGGTGACAGATCCGGCCCGCACACGGAAGTGCGCACGGGCCGGGGCCACCGTGAGGAACACCCCCTTGACCGCCGTCTGGCCATCACCGACGACAGGTGTCCGATTTCGCCTTGACCATTCCCTTGACGGGTGGGTTTGTCCGTGACTGACACCACACTGCAGGAACGGAGTTCAGCGGGCGGGCCGGGTGCTGGACGGCGAGGAGCCGAGCCGCCAGTCCGAGGGCTTCTGGCCCCGGAACGTCTCCCCGGCCTCGATCCGGGCCTTGTTCCGGGCGAACTCCCGCTCCGCCGCCGACAGCTTCCGAGGGGCGCAGCCGGGATGCCCCCCAGCCCTCGGTCACCTTCGTGATGACCTCGCCCTTGCCGTAGTCCTTGAAGCAGGCCGGGCAGGTGCCGCCGTACGCGGCCCGCAGCGACCCGCGCGGCAGCGGCACCGTCTTCTTGGCCGCCGTCTTCTTCGCGGCCGGCTTCCCGCCGCCCGCTTTCTTCCTCGCCGCCTGCGCCCTCTTGATCGCCTCGCGCTGCGCCTTGCCGGGCCGCTTCTTCGGCTGCTGCCCGCGTGCCACCTTGGCGGCCTTCTGCGCCGGGGTCTGTCCCACAACGCGGGAGCGTAGAGGCCCCGAACGGTGCACCGGTGCGGGTGTTCATCCGGATGCCGGTGGCGCACCGGTGCACACGGTGGCGCGCACTCCGGAGGCGATGCGCGGGACCCGATGCACCGCACTCCCCCACCGGATGCCGCGCACCGAATGAAAGCCGCTGAGTGCCTGGCACCGACGCCGTCGGGGACATGGATCCCCTGACGGCGGCGTCCACGGCAGGGCGTCACCGCGCTCCGCCGCAGTGGCGGGTTATGGCCACAGCATGTGGCGTTGCCAGGGGTCGGCCGGATCGGTGCGTTCATAACGCAGCCGCTTGTGGAGGCGGCTCTTGTCCGCCTGCCAGAACTCGATGTGGGCGGGAGAGAGGGTGTAGAGCGTCCACTGCTGGCTGCCCGGAGCGGGGTCCGACTCGATACGGGCCAGCGCTTCCCGGAGGGCCAGGTCGCGTTCCTCGGCGGACTTCAGGTGCTCGCTCTGGCGGCCCAGCTCCACCTCGGCACGAGCGGACACGGACCGGGCCAGCAGGTCAGCGGAGCTCTGATCGGCCGGCGCGGGCTCGACGGTCCCGCGCACCCGTACCTGACGTCCCAGCAGCGGCCAGTAGAAAGTGAGAGCCGCGTGAGGCCGGACGGCCAACTGACGCCCCTTGGGACTCCGTGCATGCGCGGCGAACTGCCAGCCGGCCCCATCGACGTTCTTGAGAAAGAGAACCCGCGCATCCGGGCCTCCGTCCTCCGCCACCGTCGACAACGTCATCGCGTGCGCGTCGGGAACACCCGCCGCCACTGCTTCCCGCAGCCAGTCAAGGAACAATCCGACCGGATCGGCAGGAGCAGTGGTCGGGTCGAAGTACGCGAGCGGGCCCGCAAACACTTCCAGCCCCCGCAGCCACGCCCGAACGCCGTCAGTCCGCCCCGTGCTGTCGCCGGAATCCATCGCGTCCCCTCGGCCGATCTCCGCTCAAGTTGTTCTGACCCTATCGAGGTTGACCGGCGTCTTCCCTCGCCTCCGCCGATGCCGTGCACTCCCACCAGGCGGTGTCCACCGTGATGCGCGAGTGCACGGCATCCCCGCAGTACGCACCGACGCCACGCACGGTCACGATGCGCGGCACGGGCCGGACGGAGAGATCTCCCCTACCCGGGTGTGTGTCGCCCGCCGGTGCACGGCATCGCCGCGGCGATGCTCCATGTGATCAAGGGGAATCACCGGAATCACGTACCTGGTCAAGGGTTGCATTCCACGCGATGGACGGAGCGGTGCCCGGAGGGCACTGCTGGTCAAGGGGCACCCGACGGGTGCCCCATCACCCTCCGTATGCACGCAGGGTGGAGCGGAGCCGGGGGCGGAGTTCCCTCTCGCGGGCATCATGGTGCGCATCGAGCGGGCGTGGGGAATGCCCGGCATCGCCGGCGCGTGCACGGGGTGCTCGGCGCGGTGCATCGCGCGGACCCGAGCGAGTGCACGACATCGCCGGACATGGTGCGGGGCGGGTGCACAGCATCGTCACCGCGGGCACCGGATGCCGGGAGAACCGGCGCGGCCGCCGGGCCAGCGGTAGCGGTTCCGGCGCCGGGTACAGCGCGGCACGGAGCCGGGATGCGTCGGCGAGCAGCTTCAGGTACTCCGGTGTCACGCGGGGCGGGTCGGATCATCCATACGAGCCTCAAGCGCTCAAGAAGGGAATCGGTTCTCCCGCACCCTCGCCGGACCCGCACGGCTGCGGGAGCGGGCGGCCGGTCGCCTCCCGGCAGCTGGCGTGGTGACTTCGGTCCCCGTCCCACCCGGCGGTCTCGGCCGCCCGGCAGCAGTACCGAACGTCACGGCGGGCCCGACCGTCACGGCTGAACACCACCCCAGCCCTGATGCTGCCCCTGGCCGGGCTGCTGCGGGCGCCCGTGCTCCAGGCGGCGCGAGCCCACCGCCGGTTCAGGGACCGGGCCGCCGAGTTCCCCGCCGGCCAGGGCACGGCGGCCGACGGCCGCGTCGGCCAGGCTGCGGCTGCGGGCCTCGGTGTTCGCGGCGAGCTTGGCGAAGAAGGCGAGGCGTTCCGGGGAGGTCGTCCACGTCTCCGGATCGGTCGTCCGGCCCTCCGCATACTCCTGGGGCATCGCGGCCTGCTGGTGGGCGTGGGTCTCGGCGGCGGCCCGCTGAGCGGGAGTGAGCGCGGTGTCCCGGCCGGGCTGGTCGACGGCGTGCGGCGGATCCGCCAGCGCCGGCCGTGACCCGCACCATCCTCTCGTCGGCGTCGCCCGGGCGGCCCACCAGGAGGTGTTCCGGCGGATGGACGCGAATGCCGACGGGGCCGTCGCCTTCGAGGAGTCCTGCCGGCCCGCTCTCGGTTCCCTTTTCGCCCTCGCCGACCTCGACGACGAGTTCACCCGGCTGCGCGCCGCCACCGGGAACAGCTCCGACGGCACGGACGCCGCGTTCGCCGCCCTCGACGTGAACGGCGCCAGCACCGTCGACCGCGACAGCTGTCTGGCCGCGATTCGTGATTTCCTCACCACCGGCAACTCGCCATGGCCGGTGCGTACCCGGACAGCCACCCCGACCCGGCCGGCACCATCACCTCCTGAAACAGGTGATGAGCGAAAGACCGGGCGAGTGCGCCGCAGGTGGTGAGCAGGACACCCACCGGGGTGCGTCCCGCCGAGCGGGCCGTCAGACCGTCGGTCCCGGGTCGACCGGGTGGTCTGCCAGTGAGTGGACCGTGACGTCCATCCAGGGCCAGACCGGCAGCGCGGAGATGATGGTGTGGAGTTCGGTGGGGTCGGCCGCCCGCCACAGTCCCCAGTTCTCGGTCCGGCCGGGCACCCGCCACATACGGACCAGATTTCCGGACGCGGCGAGTTCGGCGGCGCGGCGGCGCTCCTCCTCGGAGACCGCCGCCTTGAGCCCGGGGTCCATGGCATCGGGCCAGGTGATCCGGATGTTGACGAGAAATTCCATGGGAGGGCGTCCTGTTCCTGGGAGGTCGGGAGAATCCCGAGGCATACGGGGGGTGGTGTCAGCCGGGCGGTGGGCGGTCAGTCGCCGAACGGGTCGGCCGGGGTTCCGTGCTCGGTGACGACGGACTTGGTCTGGAGGAATTCGGCGACGGCCTCGACTCCGTTCTCCCGTCCCAGACCGGACTGCTTGTAGCCGCCGAACGGCACGCTCCAGTGCAGCAGCCGGTAGGTGTTCACCCAGACCACCCCCGCCTCCAGCCGCCGTGCCACCCGGTGCGCACGGGCCATGTCGCGGGTCCAGAAACCCGCGGCCAGGCCGAACTCGAGGGAGTTGGCGAGGGTGACCGCCTCGTCCTCGGTGTCGAAGGGGTGCACGGTGACCACCGGTCCGAAGATCTCCTCCCGGCAGACGGCGAGGTCGGGCGGGGCGTCGGCCAGCACGGTCGGTTCGTACCAGAAGCCCGCGTCGGCGGGCGCGGCGACGGTGGCCCGCCGTCCGCCGGTGACGGCCCGGGCGCCCTTCGCGAGGGCGTCGTCCACGTATTCCTCGATCCGTGCCAGGGCCGCCGCCGAGGCGACCGGCCCGACGTGAGTCCGCGGGTCGCGGGGGTCGCCGACGCGCAGCCGTCCGACCGCCTCCCCGTACCGGCGGAGGAAGTCCTCGTACACCTCACGCTGGACCAAGACCCGGGAGCCCGCCACACAGGTCTGGCCGGCCGCGGCGAAGGCGCCCTGCCGGGCCGCGACGACGGCGGCGTCGAGGTCGCCGTCGGCGAAGACGATGTGTGCGGACTTGCCGCCCGCCTCACAGACATAGCGCTTCATCCGCCCGGCCGCGCGTGCCCCGAGCGTACGGGCGACGGCGGTGCTGCCGGTGAAGGTGACCATGGCGATGCCGGGGTGGTCGGTGAGGCGGCGGCCCTCGTCGGCGCCGCCGATGACGACGCTGATCACGCCCGGCGGGAACCCCGCCTCCAGGGCCAGTTCGGCGAGGCGCACCGAGGAGGCGGGGGCCTGCGGCGGCGGTTTGAGGATCACGGTGTTGCCCGCGGCCAGCGCGGGGGCGAGTTTCCAGGAGCCGAGTGAGAGCGCGCCGTTGAAGGGGGTGAGTGCGGCGACCACGCCCAGCGGTTCCCGGGTGATGAGCGCGCTCGCGGTGGCGCTGAGCGGGCGGGAGATGTCCTCCATGGTCTCTGCCACGGCGGCGAAGTAGCGGTACCAGCGGGCCAGGGCGCCGACCTCGCCCCGGGTGGCTGTGAGGGGCTTGCCGTTCGCCCGGGTCTCCAGTGCCGCGAGTTCCTCGGTGTGCGCGACCAGCACGTCGCCGAGGCGGTGGAGCAGATCGGCGCGGGCGTGGGCGGGGAGTGCGCCCCAGGAAGGGGCGAGGAAGGCGGCGCGGGCGGCGTCCACGGCGGCGTCCACGGCGTCCGGGTCCCGGTGGGCCCGGGCCCAGATCTCCCCGGTCGCGGGGTCGGTCAGTGGCACCGTCGCGCCCGCGGGTGCGCGCCGGGCCCCGCCTGTGTGGGAGGTGTAGTCCTCGATGGGCGGCGCGGTGTCGGGGGTGGTCATGGAGCGGTGGTCCTTTCCGGTGACGGGGACGGGCCTTCTGTGGCCGGGGCCTCCGTGGAGGGGTTCTTCGGGGACAGTGCGGCTCGTACGCCGGGTGTGCCGGCGTGGTGGCAGGCCAGGGTGTGTCCGGCCGCCCCGGCGGCGGTGGTGGGGGGTGGCGGGCCCTCTCGGCAGACCTCGGTGGCGAACGGGCAGGAGCGCTGGAAGCGGCATCCGGGCAGCGGATGGGCCGGGTCCGGGGGTTCGGCGCGGGTGCGGACCTCGCCGGGGCCGCCGGGGGCCCGGGGGTCGGGCACGGGGACGGCCGCCAGCAGCGCGTGGGTGTAGGGATGGCGCGGCGCGGAGAACACCTCGTCGCAGGGGCCGCTCTCCATGATCAGGCCGCCGTACATCACGATGACGTGGTCGGAGATGTGCCGTACCACGCTCATGTCGTGGGAGATGAAGAGGAAGCTGACGTCCTGGTCGCGGCGGAGGTCCTTGAGGAGATTGACGATCTGGCCCTGGATGCTGACGTCGAGCGCGGAGACGATCTCGTCGCAGACGATGAAGCGGGGCTCGACCGCGAGGGCGCGGGCGATGGCCGCGCGCTGGCGCTGGCCGCCGGAGAGTTCATGGGGATAGCGGTCGGCCAGCTCGGTTCGGAGGCCGACCTGGGCGAGGAGTTCCGCGACCCGCTCCCCCGTCTTCTCCCGGGGTGTCGTCCGGTGTACGGAGATGACCTCTCGGATCATCGCCCGGATGGTCATCCGCGGGTTGAGGCTGGCGTAGGGGTCCTGGTGGACGATCTGTGCGAGCCGGGGCAGCGAGCCTTCGCGGCGGATCTCCTCCAGGGCCCGGCCGTGAACGCTGACCCGGCCGGAGGCGATGGGCGAGAGGCCGACCAAGGCGCGTCCGGTGGTGGTCTTCCCGCTGCCGCTCTCGCCGACGATGGTGACGATGCTGCGGGCGGGCACCGTGAAGGAGACCCCGTCCACGGCGTGTGCGGTGCCGGTGACCCGGCGGAGCACGCCGGTGCGGATGGGGAAGTGGACCCGCAGATCGGCCACGGTGACGGCATCGCTGTCGGTGTGGGTGCCGGGTGGTCCGGGGGTGGCGGGCGGCGACGCGCCGGCGGCGTTCATGAGCGCTCTCCTCGGTGGTCCGCACCGGCGGGGACCGGTGCGGTGAAGGGACAGCGGACAGCGTGTCCGGGGACGGCGGAGGTGAGGGGGAGGAGTCCGGGGACGGAGTCCTCGCACTCCGCGCGGGCGGCGGGGCAGCGGGGCCGGAAGGCGCAGCCGGGCGGCGGCGCGGCGGGGTCGGGCGGGAAGCCGGGGATGGCGGGCAGGTACTCGACCCGCGGACGGTCCATCCGGGGGATCGAGTCCATCAGGGCGCGGGTGTAGGGGTGGGCGGGGTGGTCGAAGAGCGCGGTGGTGGGAGCCGTCTCCACGATCCGGCCCGCGTACATCACGGCGATCCGGTCGGTGACGCCGGCGACGACCCCGAGGTCGTGGGTGATGAGGATCAGGGCCATCCGGAGGTCCTTGCGGAGCCGGTCGATGAGCTGGAGGACCTGGGACTGGATGGTGACGTCGAGGGCGGTGGTGGGTTCGTCGGCGATCAGGACCTGGGGTTCGCGGCTGATGGCCATGGCGATCAGGACGCGCTGGCGCATGCCGCCGGAGAGTTCGTGGGGGTGGCTGCGGAGCCGTTCGCGGGCGCCGGGGAGGCCGACGAGATCGAGGAGTTCGGCGCACCGCGCGGCGGCGTCGCGGCGGCTGAATCCGTCGTAGTGGATGAGGGGTTCGGCCATCTGCGCGCCGATGGTCATGGCGGGGTTGAGTGCGGAGAGCGCGTCCTGGGAGACGAGCCCGATGCCCGAGCCCCGGACGGCGCGCATCTGCCGGGGGGTGAGCGCCGTCAGGTCCTTGCCGTCGAAGTGCACCCGGCCGGTGATCTCGGCTCCGGTGGGGGCGAGCATGCGCAGGACGGCCAGCATGGTCTGGCTCTTGCCGCAGCCCGACTCGCCGACGACGCCGAGGGATTCGCCGGCGGCGACGCTGAAGGAGACGTCGCGCACGGTCTCCAGGGGGGTGTCGGCCTGGTTGTGGCCGCGGTGGGCGACCCTGAGGTGTTCGACTTCCAGTACGGTCACGGTGAGTCCTCCGGGTGCGGAGTGTCTTCGAAGTGGCGTCGTCCGTCCCCTGGGCCGTCAGGCCCGGGGAACGGGTCCGGCGGGGTCCGGTGCGGGGGGTACTCCCCCTTCGGCTCCGCGTGGGGGCACCACCGCCGGGGGAGGCGGACGTGCCGGGGGATGGCGGACGGACGGGGGGTTCGAGGAGACGGCCTAGGCCAGTTTGATCTTCGGGTTGAAGTACGCCTGGACCACGTCGACCAGGAAGTTGATCAGCACGAACGCGATGGCGATCACGAGGATCCCGCCCTGTACGAGGGGGATGTCCCGGGCCGAGATGGCCTGGTGGAGGGCGAGGCCGATGCCCGGCCAGGAGAACACCGTCTCGGTGAGCACCGCGCCGCTGAGCAGGAAGCCCGCTTGCAGGCCGATCACCGTGATGACGGACGGCAGAGCGTTGGGGAGCACATGGCGGACGATGACCCGGAACTCTCCGACGCCGCGTGAGCGGGCGGTGCGGACGTAGTCGTTGCCGATCACTTCCAGCACCGATGAGCGGGTCATACGGGCGATGACCGCCAGTGACCAAGCGGCGAGGGTGATGACGGGCAGCACCATGTGGGCGGCGATGTCGAGGGCTCCGCCGCCGCCGATGGAGGTCATCCCGGTGGCGGGGAGGATCCGCAGTTGCAGCGAGAAGACGACGATGAGCACCAGTCCGAACCAGAACGACGGCACGGAGTTGAAGAACAGGACGCCGATGGTGAGGCCGCGGTCCCGGGCCGAGCCGGGTTTCTGCGCGGCCCAGGTGCCGATGGCGACGCCCGCGACCGCCGCGACGGCGATCGCGGTGCCCGACAGCAGCAGGGTGTTGAGCAGCCGGTCGGAGAGGACTTCGGAGACCGGTCGGCCGAAGGAGAGCGAGCGGCCGAGATCGCCGCTGAGGAGGTTGCCGAGATAGGTGAAGTAGCGGGAGAGGGCGGGTTCGTCCAGGCCGAGGTCCTCGCGGAGCGCCTGCCGGTCCTCCTCCGAGGAGGTGGGGCCGAGCAGGGCGCTCGCCTGGTCGCCGGGGATGATCTGGCCGAGGCCGAAGGTGGCGATGGTCACCCCGAGGATGACCGGGAGCATGTGCAGCGCGCGGCGCAGGGTGAAGGTCAGCATGGCGGTTCTCCAGGGCTGTTCATGACCGGCTCCACCGGGTCCGCAGGGGGCGTGGGCCTCCGCGCGCGGCCCGGGACGTGCGGCTGCGCGGGTCGAGGCGGTCCCGGATGCCGTCGCCGAGCAGGTTGAATCCGACGGCGAGCACGACGATCGCGAGGCCGGGAATGGTGGCGACGTGGGGTGCGGTCACCAGCAGTGCGCGTCCGCCGCTGAGCATCTGGCCCCAGTCGGGGGTGGGCGGCTGGGCGCCCAGGCCGAGGAAGGCGAGACTTGAGCTGAGGATGACGTTGCGGCCGGTCTGGAGGGTGGCGAAGACGGCCACGCCGCCGAGCAGGTTCGGGGTGATGTGGCGGAACGCGATGCGCAGATGGCCGTAGCCGAGGGCGCCCGCGGCCTCCACGTACTGTTCCTGGCGCAGGGCGATGACGTTGCCCCGGACGATCCGTCCGAACTCGGGGACGGTGACCACCACCATCGCGATGACCATGGAGGTGATGCCGGGGCCGAGGGCGACGCCGATGCCGAGGGCGAGCAGGATGCCGGGGAAGGAGAACATCACGTCGAAGATCCGCATCAGTGTGCTGTCGAGCCAGCCGCCGGCGTAGCCGGAGAGCAGTCCGATGCAGCCGCCGATGACGAGCGCCGCCAGCGTCGGCACCACGGCGACCAGCAGAGCGAGCCTGGTTCCGTGCATCAGCCTGCTGAGTATGTCGCGGCCCACCTCGTCGGTGCCGAGCAGGTGGCCGTCGCTGAGGAGGCCGAGCCCGATGGACGAGGGGTTGGTGGCGAGGGGGTCGTCCGGGGCGATCAGCGGCGCGAGGAGCGCGATCAGGATCGTGACGGCGACGATGGCGCCGCCTATGAGGACGGTGGTGTTGCCGGAGCCCGCCGGCGGGCGGAGGCGGATGCGCCGCCGGGGGGGCGCGGCCCGCACGGCGGCGGGGCGGGGTGGTGCCGCTGTGGCCTTCATGGCTGTGATCTCCTCACCGGCGGCGGATGGTGGTGTAGTCGATGTAGACGGACGCGGCGGGCACGACTCCGTCCACCGTGCGGCTCAGCAGGCGGGGCAGCCGGTCCTGGTAGAGGAAGACCCAGGGCGCGTCGGCCGTGATGGCGTCGGCGGCTTCGCGGTAGAGCGCGGTACGGCGGTCCGCGTCGGGTTCGCCGCGGGCGCGGTCGAAGAGGCTGTCGACGTCCCGGTTGCGGTACCAGCCGCGGTTGACGCCGTTGGGGGGATGCAGTTCTCCGCTGAACATCCGCTCCAGGAAGTCGGCGGCGTCGGCTCCGGTGGTCCAGCCGTTGAAGGAGCCGTGGGTGGTGCCGTTGTAGCCGTTTCCCTCCTCGGCGACGAGTGAGGCGAACTCCATGTACTGGGTGTCCAGCCGGACGCCGACCGCTTTGAGGTCCTGCTGGATGAGCGACATGATCTCGGTGGCCTGGGAGAAGCCGGGGCCGCTGTCGGGTGCGAGGATCCGCAGCCGTACGGGGGTGGGCACCCCGCTCTCGCGGATGAGCCGGCGGGCCTGTTCGGGGTCGTAGGTGTCGGCGACGGCTCCGGGATTCTCCTGGTATGCCTCGTTGCCCCGGGGCAGCGGTCCGGTGGAGGGGGCGACCTGCTTGCCGGTGAGGGTGGCGATCGCCCGGCGGTCGACGGCGTGGTTGAGTGCCTGCCGGAAGACGGCGTTGTCAGTGGGGGCGATCCGGGTGTTGAGGCGCAGGAAGTACTGGTTGGCGGGTTCGGGGTACTGCACGGTCATGGTGCCGCCGTCGGCGAGCTGCCGGACCTGCTGGGCCCCGGCGCTGAGGATCGCGTCCACCTCGCCGGTCTGGGCGGCGATGGCGAGCGTGGTGGGGTCGGTGACCGACTCCACGATGATGGCGGGGGTCCTGGCCGCGCCGCCCCAGTAGTGCGGGTTCCGCTTCAGCGTGATGCGCTTGCCGCGATCGGCGGACTGCTGGGTGAAGGGGCCGGTGCCGGCGGGATGGAGGCCGATGTCGTCGGGCTTGTGGGCGCGGAGCGCCTTGGGGCTGATGATCGACATGCGGCGGTCGGTGAGCACCCGGGGCAGACCGGCGTACGGTTCGGTGAGTCCGAGGGTGACGGTGTGAGGTCCGCGGATCTCGACCTTCTCGATCCAGCGGGTCAGGAACTTCATGTTGCCGGCGGCGGTCGGGTCGTGGAAGGCGGACTTCTCGTCCATGATCCGGTCGAAGTTGGCCTTGACGGCGGCGGCGTCGAAGGGTGTGCCGTCGGTGAAGGCGACGCCCTCGCGGAGTTCGAGGGTGTATGTCCGGGCGTCCGGGGAGGCTTCCCAGGACGTGGCGAGCCCGGGGCGGAGTTCGGGGGCCTGGGCCGTCTCCTTGCCGAGGTTCTCGCGGATCAGCGGATCGAAGAGGGCGTCGATGACCCGGAGCACCGGGGTGCCGGAGGCGCGGTGCGGGTCCAGGGCGGGGATCTCTCCCTCGGCGCCGATGATCAGGGTCTGCGCGTCGCGTCCGAAGGACGGATTGGCGCTGCAGCCGCTGAGCAGGACGCCCGCGACGGCTATGCCACTCACTGTGCGGCTCAGTCGTCCGGTTCGTGGGCGCTCGGGCCCACCGCGGCGCGAAAGCCTCATGCTTGTCGCCTTTGCTCGTGGTGAAGGTCGTGGAGAACCGCTCCGGCCGTGTTCCTGCCTGGTGTTCCGGTGATGTAGCCGCCCGGCCAGGTCCCGGCCCCGCTGATGTAGAAGCCCGTGAGCGGGGTGCGGTATGCGGCGACGGAGGAGTGCGGGCGGGCCCCGAAGAGATTGCCGGGCAGCATGTCCCCGTGGGTGATGTTGCTCTCCGGCAGGCCCAGTTCGCTCTCGATCTCCACCGGATTCATGAACCGGTGGTCGATGACGCGGTCGGCGAGTCCCGGCATCAGCCGGGAGAGTTCCTCGACGCACCGGCGGCCGAAGCGGTCCGTGCGCTCGGCGTCCCAGGGGCCGTCGTGCGGACGGTAGGGGGCGTGCCAGGCGTTGACGCTGATGAGGTGGGTGCCCCCCGGGGTGAGTCCGGGTGAGGTGAGGGTCGGTATCAGCCCCCACATCAGGGGCCGCTGGCCGGCGCGGCCCGTCAGTGCCCGGGTGATCGACTCCTCGATCTGTCCGAGCGAGGAGCCCACGCGAAACTGGCATGCCCGCACCCGGTCGGGGTCGGCGTCGTCGGGGAGCCCCGCGTAGGCGGGCAGCGAGTCGACCTCCAGGACGACTTTGAACGCCGATCCGCGCATCGCCGTGCCCGCGACCTCCGCGCGGATCTCGGGGCCCATGGCCGCGTCGTCCAGCAGATCGCGGAAGAGGTGGACGGGGTTGACCGCCGACACCACCCGGTCGGCGGTGAACTCCTCGCCGGTCGCGGTGACGACGCCCCGGACCCCGCCGCCGCCGTGCAGGATCCGCGCCACCGGGGAGCCGGTGCGCAGGGTGACGCCGTGGGCGCGGCAGCAGTCCGCCAGCGCGTCCACGATCGCGCTCATCGACCCGACCGGCAGTCCGGTGGAGCCGCGGAGCGCGACCCGCTCGGCGGCGTCGCCGGAGTGTGGCGCGCCTGCCGCGGCGAGGGCGAAGGGGCGCATCATCAGTCCGACGGCGCTGCCGGGTGTCGAGGGCGGTACGAGCTGGGCGTTCAGTGCCAGCAGCGCGAGCAGGGCCTTGGCCTGGTCCGAGCGGAGGTGTTGGTCGAGCAGCCCGGTGAGGCTGCCCTCGAAGACGGCGGTGAAGAGCTTGCGCTCCGCCGGGTCGGTCAGCCGGTCCCCGAGTTCGGCCAGGGCGGGCGGAGGGCCGTCGAGCAGGACCCCGAGGCTCGCGCCGAGCCGTTCGAGCGAGCTGATCAGCCCTCGGTAGCGGCCGGCCTCGCCCGGTGCGAAGGCGTCGAGCTGCTGGTCGACCCGGGCGGGGTCGCGCCAGCCGAGGAAGCACCGGCCGTCGAACTGCTGGACGACGGTCGGGTCGGCCCGGATGAACCGCAGACCGTGGTCGGCGAGCCGGAGTTCGCTGACCACGGCCGGGTTGAGCGACCCGGGCGAATTGGTGAAGGCGAGGCTGCGGCCGGGCAGGAACTCATAGCCGCCGCAGGGCCCGCCGAGGCTCCGCCGGGATTCGACCACGGCGACGCGCAGTCCCGCCCGGCCCAGATAGGCCGCAGTGACCAGCCCGTTGTGGCCGCCACCGACGATCACCACGTCAAACCGGTTCATGCCCGCTCTTCCTCTCCGCTCTCACGCCGTCGTCTCCGCGCCGTCAGTTCCGGGAATCGGCCACGAAGCCGGTGCCGAACATGCGTAGCCAGTTGCCGCCGGAGATGAGCTCGACCTCGCTCTCGCTGAACCCGCGCTTGCGCAGGTGCTCCAGCACGGTGGCGTAGCCGCGGCCGGCGGCGAACCATTCGGGAAACTCGACGGGGCCGGAGATGGGCACCATGGGTTCACGGCTCCAGCGGCCCTGCCGCCACCAGTGGAGTTCCTCGTCGCCCTGTCCGGCGTAGTAGTCGGAGCCGAGCCCGACGTGCTCGACGCCGATCAGATCGACGGTGTAGGCGATCATGTCGCAGAACTGGGCGACGGTGCAGTCGACGCCGCTGGGCGCGATCCGCGGGTACATGCTCAGGCCGACGACGCCGCCGGATTCGGCCGCCTTCTTGAGGACCGTGTCGGATTTGTTGCGGAAGGCAAGTTCGACGTTCTCGCCGACGAATCCCCGGGGGTTGGCATGGGTGATGGCCACCGGCCGCTCGGACGCCTCCAGGGCTTCGAGTGAGGTGCGCTCATTGCAGTGGGAGACGTCGATGAGCATGCCCACCCGGTTCATCTCCCGGATCAGATTGATCCCGTAGGTGCGGGAGAGTCCGGCGTCGTCGCCCTCCCAGCAGCCCGCGCCCGCGGAGTTCTGGGTGTTGTAGGTGAGCTGGGCGATGCGCACCCCGGCCTGGTGGAAGGCACCGACGAGGTCGAGATCGTCCTCGAAGGGGCTGCTGTTCTGGAATCCGAGGACGACGGCGGTACGGCCGTCGCTGCCGGCCGCGCGGATGTCGTCGGCGGAGCGGCCCTCCCGGAGGAGGTCGGCGTTCTCCGCGAGCAGCCGCTGCCAGCGGCCGACCTCGCGCATGGTCTCGGTGGAGTCCTCCCAGATCGCGACGGTGGCGTGGACGCCGGCTATCCCGGCGGCGTGCCACTCCTCGAATCGCTCGCGGGCGGGCTTGACGAACTGCAATGCGTCTACCAGCACGTTCTTTCCTCTTCTGACGGGTCGGCCGCGTGGTCCGGGCGGGGTGACGGCCCGGCGGTGCGGCGCGGTGTGACGGTGGGGGGTGCGGGGTCGGTGTCCCCGGCCGGGCGGGGACGTCCGGACCGGTGTCAGGTGAGCCGGCCGAGGCGGCCGAGCTGCGGGATCTCGTCGCGGAGCCCCAGGGTCCGCAGGGCGCTCCAGAGGGATGCCTGATTGCTGGTCACCACGGGCCGTCCCGTGTCCATTTCGAGGTACGGCAGGATCTCGAAGGTCCGGTAGGTGCCGCAGGAGATCAGCAGCGCGTCGGCGTCGGGGGCGGCTCTGTGCAGTCTGCGCCCGAGCCGGTAGGCGCTGTCCGCGTCGTGGACGCTGGCCTCGTAGGGGTCGGTCATCTGGAGCCCCTCCATCACGGGCACCTCGAAGCCGACGGCCGTGAGGTACGCGCGCAGCGCCTCGTTGACCTCGTCCGTGTAGATGCTGCCGACGGCGACCGAGGTGGCGCCCACGGCGCGCAGGGCGTCGACAGTCGCCCGCATCATCGTGATCGCGGGAATCCCGGTCTCGGCCTTGATCTCGTCGGTGACCTTCTCGTCGGTGCCGGGGCCCGGTATGAAGGTGCCGGGCGCGCCGCACTGCACGATCAGGTCGACCTTCGCGGTGGCGAGCTGGCGGGACGCCTCCAGCACCTGGCCCATCATTTCGCGCAGCCCCTCCGCGTCGACGCGGGGAACGATGGTCCGGGCGTCGGCGAAGGCCACACCGGTGGGCGCGACCGAGCGCCACTCCTCTGCTCCTTCGATCGCGGTCGCCGGTCGGATCTGACCGATTCGTGCACGCCAGCCGAGCATCATGAGGCATTCCTCCTGGAATGTGCCGTATATGCGGAAGGTGAGAGTGTCGAGCAGTGGTGGAGTCCACCGGGACTGATGTGGTGCACGGATTCTGCTGTGTGGAACGTCACCCGTGTAGCGGCAAAGGTCCCGTTTTCCCCTGGGATCGACCGGGGCCGGCACCGCCGCGAAGCAATCTGGGACAGTGGACCAGATTTGTTTGGGACACCGTACCCACGGGTTTCAGCCAGGTCAATGGTCAGGTTTTCGGGCAGGGGATGGCGCGGGGCGCCGGCCCCGGACACAGCCGGCCCGCCGGGGTCCGGGCGGGCACGGCGGTTCGCAGCGCGGGCCCATCGGAGTTCGGCGCGTGGCCGCCGGAAGAGGTCACGCCGTCACGGCGCAGTGAGAGGCACGCCGGAGAGGGCTCCCGACGCCGCCGTTCGCCGGGAGCCGGGCCCGCCGGCGGGCCCGGAAGGACACGGCAGGCAGGGACTGCCGCGACGTACGGGAAGGGCTCGGGGCATGCGGTCCGGCGCGGTGATCGCAGGGGACCGGGGCGCCGGGTGCCGGGGCAGCGGCCCGGGGGTCAGGCGGGCTGGCGCCAGCGGATGGCGATCTGGGCCGCCGCCGCCCGGAGGGTCGGGACCAGTTCGGCCATGCGCCGGTCCGCGAGCCGCGCCTCCGGGCCGTAGATGCTCAGCGCCGCGGTGACCGTACCCTGTGTCGCGATGGGCACGGCGACCCCGCACCCGCCCGTGATCCACTCGCCGCGACTGAAGGCGTACCCCCGCTCACGAGCGGCCGTCACCCGGTCGGCGATCTCCGTCGCGACGGTCGCGCCGACCGTGGAGGCATGCTCGCGCACCAGGTGTTCCAGCTGGGCTTCGGGCAGCATCGACAGCAGCACCCGGCCCGTCGCGCCGGAGAAGAGCGAGTAGGGACGGCCGACCCCCGTGATCAGACGGAGCGGCTGAGAACTCTCCACCTCGTACACCGTCACCCGGCGCCCGTCCACAACGGCGGAAACACACGCGGTCTCGCCCGTCGCGGCGGCGATGCGGGCCGTCGCCTCCGAGGCGGCGCTCACCAGGTCGCTGTTGGCGGCGTGCCGCCAGGCCAGCGTGAGCGCGGCCGGGCCGATCACGTACTTGCGGGAGTTCTCATCCATGACAGCGAGCCCGACGCGCTCCAGAGAGGCGAGGATCCGCTGGGTGGAACTCTTGCTGATCTCCAGATCCCGGCTCAGCTCACGTACCCCGCGCGGCCGGTCGGCCTCGGCGATCGTTTTGAGCACCAGCAGGGCATGGTCCACGATCTGCACCGTGCTCGCGGGGGACGTCCGTTCCCCTGCCGTCCCCGCCGCCGACGCTCCGGTCCGCGAGGCAGCCTCCGCCGGCTCCGGCCCCTGTCCGTCCGCCATGGGGTCGGTCCTCTCGCTCGGGAAGCACGGCCCGGTGTGAGGGCGTCCCCACCGACGATCCGGCCCCTGCCTGCGCGTTGCATGAATAATCGCTCGCGATTATCACACAGTGGCCCCACCTCGTCCTGTACCGCTGCCACCGCGCCGGCCGGTCACGGCAACGAGGCGGCAGGCGGGACGGCGGGCACCGGCAGGCAGCGAGGTGACGGATTGGCTCCGGGCAGAGCGGCGGTCGGAGCCGTGCCCGCGGTTCGGTGTGTTCCCCCACCGACCGGTGCACATCATGGTGGAACTGCCCATCCGATGCGGACGGAACACGGTGGACTCCACCGGAGCGCCCGGGTGGTTCCATCGTCCGGTGCTCAGCTCCGGCGGCGGCTCCGTGCGGTGCGCCACGGGTGCGGCTGTCCGCCGGGGTGCTGCCGGGATAACCGGCGTGGCCGCCGGGCCGGGGGCGGTTCCGGCGCCGGGTAGAGCGCCCGGCGCAGCCGGGATGCGTCGGCGAGCTGCTCCAGGCGCTCGATACGCCGGTCCAAGTCCTCGGCGAGCAGCTTCAGGTACTCCGGCGTGACGCGGGGCGGGGTCGGATCGGCCATGCGGGTCTCCGGTACTCAAGGGTGGTCGGTTCTCCCGCACCCTCGCCTGGCCCGCACGTCTGCGGGGGGGGGGGGCGGCCGGTCGCGTCCCGGCAGCTGGCGTGGTGACTTCGGTCCCCGTCCCGCCCGGCGGTCTCGGCCGCCCGGCAGCAGTACCGAACGTCGCGGCGGCCGACAGCCGCTTCGGCCAGGCTGCGGCTGCGGGCCTCGGCGTCCGCGGCGAGCTTGGCGAGGAAGGCGAGGCGTTCCGGGGAGGTCGTCCACGTCTCCGGATCGGTCGTCCGGCCCTCCGCATACTCCTGGGGCATCGCGGCCTGGAGATGGGCGTGGACGGCGGCCCGCTGTGCCGGGGCGAGCACGGCGTCCCGGCCGGGCTGGTCGACGGCGTGCGGCGGATCCGCCGCCCGGTCGCCGTGGTGGTCGTGTCCGGTGTGTGCCGCGGTCGATGCGGTCGCGGCTGCGTCCTGCGCGCCTGGTGCGATGCGGGCGGCGCGGATCGCGTTCTGCAGGGCGAGGCCAGCGACTTTGGCCCGCTCGTATCGGGTCGACTCCCGCGGCGGCTTCCCGTCGGCGCCGGCGATGAACCACCGGTCAGGCCCGGCGAAGTCGGCGGTGTGGGTGATCAGATCGGGTGCCGGGGTCCGGCGGACGGGCTGGGGGACGGTCAACCGGCGGGAGTGGCGGGCGAGGGCCTGGTCGGCGATGTAGTCGTCGAGGCCGGGCGGGAACGGGCGGCCGCGCAGGGTCTCCAGCAGATGACGCCGGGCCTCGGCCAGGACATGGCGGCGGTTGAACGTGCGGCGGACGGTGTGGACGACGGCTGCGACATCGATGGCGGCGAGGGCGGTGTCCACCAGCGGGCGGACCCTCGCCCGGATCACCGCGGCGGCCGTGCGGCAGCGTTCCAGCAGCCCGGCGATCATCACCTGGCCGAAACGGAGGATCGCGAAGGCACGCCACCACACCAGCAACTCCCGCAGGGGCTTGGGGGGCTTCTTGTCCGGGCGGGTGTCCTGCGCCGCCCACCACCCCAGCCCGTGCCGGGCGCGCTCGTCCGGCAGCCGCCCGTGCTTCTTGACGTACTCGTCGGTGATCGTCCCCAGAGCGTCCTCAATCCGCTGACGGCGGGTCGACTTCCACTCGATCAACTCGGCGTCCACGCCGGCTATCTCCATCACCGGCCGCAAACCCGGGGTCACCTCACGGGGAACCGTCGCCAGACCCAGCTCCTCGCACACCTCCGTCGTCATCGCGAGGGTGTAGAGCGTCCCGGCGGCCACCGCGTGCTGGTAGAGGCGTCGGGTGTCGAGCACGTACCAGGCACCGTCCGCGCGCTGGGCCCGGTTCAGGATCAGAAGGTGGTGGTGGAGCAAGGGGAATCCGTCGCGGTTGTCCCAATGCAGGAAGGACGCGGCCACCAGGCCCGGCGGTTGGCACGCTTCCTGCCAGAGGATCAGCGGATTTCCGCGACCTCGTCCTCCAGCCATGCGAGCGCCTTGGCGACGGCCCGCGCGTGCGCCCGCTCGATCACCTCCCGGGTCCGCTCGTCACCCAGCACCCACAGCACGATCAGCGACGCCTGCGGCCGGAACACGAACTCCAAACCGAGCAGCGGCACCAGGTCCCGCTGCTCGATCTCCTCGACCGGCTGCCCAGCACCGTCGCCAGCCGCGCCTCCTCCGGGGTGACGCCGTCAGGCAGACGCTCCCGCTCCAGCCGCTCCGCATTCGGATGCCGCAGCTCCCCGAACAGCAGCTCCCGCCCCCCACCACCGACCCCGCCACCAGCCCCAGCCCCAGCCCCGCAAGGCCGCGACCCATCCACACCCCGGGCGGACCCCCGCCTGCTCCTGGGCGTCCTTCAGCGACTGACCGACCGGACGGCGGCCGTCCCCGAACGCGACTCCGCGGACGAAGTACCGCCAGGCGTTACGGCTCTGAATCTTCGCGACACTCAGCATCCCCCCAGCAGATACCGGCTCTGACCTGCGGAAAAGCACGATCCCGTGGGGCGGGAGGGTCCACCGGACATTCACCGCCGATCCCGCACGGCGGGACCCGCCAGCGGCATCACGCCCACCGAGCGGACAGCAGAGGGCCAGGCAAATGCTGCGCGGCAACCACCACACCAGCCCTACCAGCCACGAAAACGCCAAGTAGACGACTTCTTCGCCACACCGCGCCTGTCTACATGCCACTCCCCCACCGATGACCAAAGACCTCCCGCCCCGCACCACGTCACCAGCCACCGCCCCCACCCGAGCGAGATACCCCTCCACCCCCAGCAACCGCCGGGGGCCTTTCGTGCTGCCTGGAGGACACCGTGCCCACGTACGAGGCTCTGTACCGCTTCACCGCCGACCACCGCACCGGCCAGGGCTTCCGTCCCGGGCTCCGCATGAAACGCGTACGAACCACGCCGGGCGGGTACGAACTCTCCTGGTCCATGGGCGCCGGATGTCCGGGGCGCGCCACTTGGGCATACGGCACACCGGTACGACCCGGCGAGCAGCACATCATCTGGCGGCGTATCGGTACCCACGACATCCTCACCGGCCCCTGACCCGCCCCGGATGATCCACCATAAACCTGTGCACAACGAACACACCTGCGTACCTCAGCCGCAGCGGCATCACCCTGCCGCGGCCGACCGCGTGGAGGGAAGGGCATGAGCGTCAACAGGCTGACCGCCGACGATGTGGGCTGGGGACTCTGCGGCACCGACCCCGGCCGGGGCTGACGGGTGCCCGAGACGACCGGCCCAGCAGAACCAGGATCCCCTGCCGGGCGGAACAGGGGCCGGCTCCGTTGCCCTGCTGTCGCGACGGCAGCGCAGCCGGCCCGCGCCGGAAGACCCGGCGAGGATCCCGCACCAGCCGGTCCTCACCCCGAGGTGAAGCAGGCACGCAGCAGCACCGCGGACAGCGGCTCGTGGTCGGCGGTGCCGAGCGGGCCCTCGAACGGCGAGTGCGGCACGGGCGACAGCGCCTGTGGTGCGCACCCGGTGACGTCGGCCGCGTCTGTACCCGTGTGAGTAGGCTGGGCTGGTGTCTGAACTCCTGGCGTTGCACGACTACTTCGTCCGCTGTGTGGAGAGGTCCGACAAAGTCGGCTTCTCGCTCCGGGACGGCAGGGAGTTCCTCGGCTGGGTGGTCGAGGTGGAGGAGGGCCGGATCCTTGCCTCCTGGGCTCCGGGCCCCTTTGACGACCCTGTGGACGACGGCGACGGGGAAAGTGGCGACGAGTGGGTGACGTACACATCGATCCGCCCCGGCACGATCGGCCACTATGACTGGACGGTGCGCCGCTGGGTGACCATGCCCGGCTGAACCGCACGGCTCGGCAGAGAGTTGCGGAGTGTCAGGAAGAGCGGTTCCTCCAGCTCCAGCAGACCGTCGAGGGCATCGGGCACGACGGGCAGCAGCCGGGTGCAGGTGGAAGGCGCCGGTCCCTCTTCAGGTAAACGGCCGGTTACGGGAAGTCACCGGCGTGCCCAACCTCTCTCCACCTCCCCCCCTGCCAACTGCCGGCTGTTCGCCTTCCGGCGAAGTCGTTCCCCGCCCGCCGCCTCGCCGTGTCTGCCCTCCGTCGCGGGCAGCCCGTACGCACGAACCTGTTCACGGGTCAGGAGCACTCGCTCAGGCCGGGCCCAGCAGTCGGTCCGGACGGCGAAGTCCCGCTCGGTCTTGCAGGTGAAGGGCATGCAGGCCAGTTAAGGCAGGCAGGGCACATTCTGCCCCGGTCATGCGGCGGTCCGGCGGTGTACGTCCGCGTGGGGTCCGTAGGTCCGTTGTGCTCACCGTGCCACGCACAGGCTGTCACCCGGCGGACCGATAGGCGCGGTTCGCGGTGGCGTACACGGAGGCGAGCAGGCTGAGCGCCTCGGCGCTGGGGCTGCCGTGTTCGGCATGGTAGATGATCAGCTGCTGGCCGGGGGCGTCCCGCACGTCGAATGCGTGGTGGGTGAGGGTCAAGCCACCGACGTCCGGGTGATGGAAGTGCTTGTGCTCCCGGGTCTTGCCGCGCACGGTGTGGGTGTTCCACAGCCGGGCGAAGTCCATGCTGTGTGTGCCGAGTTCGCCTACGAGAGCCCGCAGGCGCGGACTGCCAGGATCGGTGCCGGACGCCTGACGCAGGTGCCCCACCACCGTCTCGGCTGTCCGGTCCCATCGGGGGTGGAACGGCCGGCCTGCCGGGTCGAGGAAAACCATGCGGGCCAGGTTGTCCATAGCTTCAAAGGGAGAGTAGAGCGTCTCGGTCAGGGCGTTGGCGGCCAGGATGTCCAGGACCGGGTTGATGACGAACACCGGAGTGCTGGGGTAGCCATCCAGCAGGACGCGCAGGTCAGGGGCGATCTGGTCGGTGGCGGCGACAGGCCGCTGGGACGGTGCGGTTCGGGACAGTTGGTGAAGGTGTGCCCGGGCGTCGGTATCCAGCAGCAGCGTGCTGCTGAGCGCATCCACCACCTGTGCGGACGGGTGGCGTTCGCGGCCCTGTTCCAGCCGGGTGTAGTAGTCCGCGTTCACCCCTGCCAGTACGGCGACCTCTTCGCGGCGCAGCCCGGCGACCCTGCGCACGCCATGGCTCGGCATCCCGACCTCGTCCGGCCGCACGGCCGCACGGCGCGCCCGCAGGAACTCACCCAGCTGGTTGTCGGTCATGTGCCCAGGCTAGGCCGCGGGCCCGGTGTGCTGCCTGGGTGCGGTACACCCAGGCAGCACACGGCCTGGGCCGCCTGGAACAACTCGCCCAGACTCGGTGGCCGACCAAGGGATAAGGGGCAGTCATGCCGGACCAGACCATCAAGGTCGTAGCGATCACCGGTGCCAGCAGCGGGATCGGCGAGGCGACCGCCCGCCGGCTCGCCGCCGACGGCCACCGCCTGTTCCTGGGAGCACGGCGCACCGATCGATTGGGCCAACTCGTCACGGAGATCACCACCGCGGGCGGCACGGCGGCGATCCAGCGCCTGGACGTGACCGTGGCCGCCGACGTGCGGGGCTTCGTGGCAGCGGCCGAAGAGCGATACGGCCGTGTGGACGTGATGGTCAACAACGCCGGGGTGATGCCGCTGTCGCCGCTGGAGGCGCTCAGGACGGAGGAGTGGGACCGCATGATCGACGTGAACATGCGGGGTGTCCTGCACGGTATCTCCGCCGCCTTGCCCGTGATGCGCGCCCAAGGTGGCGGGCACATCGTGAACATCGCGTCCGTCGGCGCCCACGAGGTCTCTCCCACCGCCGCCGTGTACTGCGCCACCAAGTTCGCGGTCCGTGCGATCTCCGAGGGCCTGCGTCAGGAGTCCGCCGGTGACATCAGGGTCACGCTGGTCTCGCCGGGTGTCACGGAGTCCGAACTCGCCGACGGCATCGCGGACCCTGCCGCCCGGGCAGCCATGCGGACCTACCGCGCCGTGGCCCTGCCGGCGTCCGCGATCGCGGACGCCGTCGCCTACGCGATCTCCCAGCCGGCGCACGTCGACGTGAACGAGATCGTCGTACGACCTACGGCGAGCACCCAGTGACGGAAGGAACCGGAATGCTGCACACCCCCGCTCTCAACGACCTGACGCGCAGAATACGTGACCTGGAGGACCGGGACGCCCTGCACGCCCTCATGATCCGCGGCTGGCGGGCACTGGACCGCAAGGACTGGGGGACCTGGTCCGCCTGCTGGGCCGAAGACGCCGTACTCGAGTTCGGGCCCTGGCAGCGAATCCAGGGAAGGGAGGCCATCCGCGCGAAGGTGGAGGAGGCCGAGTCTCCTTACACGAGCATCCAGCACCACATCCTCAACATGCACGTAGACGTGGCGGGCGACCGGGCGACCGGCATCGGGTACATGTGGTTCGTCGCCGTCACCGCTCCGGGGAGGACCTCTGCCCCCTACTCCATGGGCGGGCCCTACGACTGGGAGTTCCGCCGTGACGGGGACGGATGGCTCTTGGCCCGACAACGGCTCGGGGTCTTGTGGACCGACGGCGACGACGCCCTGCGAGCCTTCGAACCGGAGTGACCGGAACTACGCGCGCGAGCGGCTGCCGCAGCTGGAGAAGGGCAAGGAGGCGGCCGAGGCCGCGTACACCGCCGCTCGCGGGAAGTCCCCGCGATGCCGGTGCCGCAGTTCCTCATCGTCGACGGCCCCTTCACCGGCCTCGGCAGCAGCCCCAAGGACCAGCGGACCGGGGCCGCCCTGCTCGACGGCCTGACAGACCTGGCCACCTCCGAGCACCCCTCGGGCGCCGGAGGGCAGGTCATCATCGCCTGCACCGAACTCCACGGCACCCCCGGACCGGCCGTCCGGGAAATCCACAACCAGCCTCGCGGACGGCGCAATCCCGGGCCTGCCACCCCGCCACTCCCCCACCGCACAGCAGCAGGTGGCCGCCCGTCCCGTCTCGAACAGGCATGGCTAAAGGGCGAGTTCCGCAAGGCCGAGGCTGGATGGGACGGGCCGCTCCACGGTTGTTGCAAGGCGGACTTCAGTGAGGAGGGCGGTACCAGGCGACGCGGATACTGCCCTGGAGCGCCTGACCGCTTCTACCTACTGGTGCTGGACTTCGGCACCCGCAATCATCAAATCCCCGACTCGGCACCGTCATGAGCCGCTACAGCGGGTTCAGGCCGCAGAGTCGCGGGTGGAGCAGGTCATGATGCCAGGAGCCGGTGAGCTGGTCGGGCAGCTGGGGACGGAGATCTCGTTGTACGAGCATGTCCTGGACATCGACGGCGAGGAACTGCCGCTCGTCGGGATCGCGGTACGGGTGGAGGCAGGCCGGAAGAGCGACCGCTTCCACGCGATCCTCCCGGACGGTACCGCCGGCGGCACCAGCTTCTCCACCCACCTCCCCATCGGCGTCTACGGAGCCTTCAAGGAGCACTGCAAGAAGCTCTCACTCCCCTACAACCAGGGCCTCGCCCAGTCCATCCGGCTCTGGCTGGACACCCACGCCATCCCCCGAGCCGCACCCAGGACGGAAGGCGCGCGCCGCATCATCATGGGCAACCAGAAGGGCGGCGTGGGCAAGACAGCGGTCTCCGCCGGCGTCGCCCAAGCGCTCGCCGAGCGGGGGCCCTCCGAGCCTCGGCTACTCCATGGACACCGCGCTCTACTACTCCCGGACCCGTGACAGCCGGGGACGGCGAAGGGCCCGAGTGCGCCCGCCCGGGAGCTGTTGAAGTTCAGCAGTCCGCGTGATCCGGCGGAAGTGGCCCGGTTCGTCGCGCTGCGGGTGCTGCACCCGGAGACCGACTACTGGCGCAGCGGTCTCGCCGCTGCGGCGCGGTATGCGAGGGAGGTCGCGAAGGATGGTGTGCTGCGGGTGCCGTACGACTACGTCACCCCCGAAGATGAGGGGTGGGTGCCGGGCGGGTTTCCGCAGGGGACGTGGCTGCGGAACCAGCGGACCGACTACCGGGCCGGGACCCTCGCGCCGGAACGGGTACGCGAGCTGGAAAAACTCGGGGTGGTCTGGTCGTGGTGGGCCGGGCTGGGTTTCTGCCCGGCCCACCACCGCTGTGTTGGTCAAACGGAGTCGTGCGTCTCCTGCGCCGGTCCGGTGGCTGGTGGCAGCCTGTGTTGGGCGCGGGTCCCGGTAGCGGGTTGGCCGGGTGTGAGCCCGGACCCGGTGGGTGGCGTCGGGTCCGGGCCGACCGGTGTGGTGGCTGCGGGTGGTCAGCAGCTGGTCGCGGTGTCTCCGGTGTCGACGGCGCAGGTGTCGCTGCCGAGGCCGCCGTCGGCGGTGTCGCCGCCCGCGCCGTCCTGGACGTCGATGCTGTCGTTGCCGAGGCTGCCGCTCATGGTGTCGGTGCCGTCCGTGTCGACGAGGACGTCGTTGCCGTTCTGGCCGTCGAGGTCGTCGTTGCCCGGCCCGCCGTAGACGTGGTCGTTACCGTTGTCGAACAGGTGGAGCAGCGACCCGAGGAGGGTCTCGCCGTAGTTGGTGTCGTTGCCGGCCTCGCCGTAGAGGTGGTCGGCGCCGTTGCCGCCTCCCATGATGTCGTTGCCGCCGCCCCCGCGGAGGACGTCGTCGCTGTTGCCTCCGTCGATGGTGTCGTTCCCGGGACCGCCGTAAAGGGTGTCACTGTTGTTGCCGCCATTGATGGTGTCGTCGCCACCCAGGCCGCAGATGACGTCACTGCCGTTGGTGCCGTTCAGGGTGTCGTTGCCGTTGGTGCCGGTGATCGTGCAGCCCAGGGAGTTGTCGACGGTGGTGTTCTGGGCGGCGGTGTTGTTGCCGGAGGCGGGGTCGCTCTGGTCGGCACCGGCGGTCGCGGTCGCGGTGACCGTCCCGGTCTCGGCCGGGGACAGCACGAGGGTGACGGTCGCGTCGGCCGAGGAGGCGAGGGTTCCGAGCGAGCAGGAGACGGTGGGCGCGGACACGCTGCACGACCCCTGGGAGGAGGTGGCGGACACGATCCCGGCGGAGGCGCCGGAGAGGGTCACCGTGGTGGTGGTGCCGGTCGCGGTGGCCGGGCCGTTGTTGGTGACGGTGACCGTGTCGGTGAACGTGGTCCCGAGCGGGGCCGGGTCGGCGGAGTCGGCGACCGACACTGCCAGGTCGGCGCCGGGGGTGATGTAGGTGTACTCGCCGGCCGGGACGGGGGTGCTGGTGCCGCCGGGGGTGGTGACCTGTACGTCGACCGTGCCCTCCGCATGCGCGGGGGCGGTGGCGGTGCAGGAGGTGTCGGTGCAGGACACGGCGGTGGCCGGGTTGCCCGGGCCGAAGGTGACCCCGGTGGCGCCGGTGAAGTTGGTGCCGGTCACCGTGACCACCGTCCCGCCCGCGGTGGTGCCGCTCGCGGGGCTGACCGAGGTGACGGTGGGCGGGTCCTGGGTGAAGACGAACACGATGGAGCCGTCGCCCGCGTTCGAGCCATTGACCAGGGTCGAGGTCGCACCGGGGTAGGTGCTGGTGATCAGACTGGAGCCGCCACCACCGGAACCCCCGGCACCGGCAAAGGAATTGCCGCCTGCGGTGCCGGTGCTGCCGCTGCCGCCCTGGCCCCCGGCCCCGTAGCCGGCCCCGCCTCCCCCGCCCGCGCCCGCCGGGGAGGGAACACCCAGCTGGCCGGGCTGCGCGTCGCCGTTGGGAAAGGTGCCCGGGGCGCCCGCGACCGAGGCGGTCTGGCCGATCCCGCCCGCGCCCCCGGCGCCGCCCGCCGTCGCGGTACCGGCCTTGCCCGAAACGCCGCCACCCGCGATCCCCCCGGTGCCGCCGCCACCGATGCCGTTGCCGCCGCTGTTGGCGCCTACGGACCCGCGGGGGGAGAAGACGCTGCCGGTGCCGCCGCCGCTGGCTCCGCCGCCGGACCCGGCGGTCAGCAGCGGAGTGCCGGTGTCGCCGGTCACCGCGACCAGATCCCCGCCGAGCCCGGCCGTGTTGGCCGCGGGCAGCCCGGATGCGGTGTCCAGGACACCCTTCCTGCCGACGGTCGCGTTCAGGACCTGCCCGGGGGTGACGGCCAGCGTGGCCACCACATGGGCCCCCTTGCCGCCGAGCACCCCGACCCCGTTGGCGGACCCACCGGCACCGTCCAGTGTCACCACCACACCGGAGACCGCCGGCGGAACGGCGACACTGCCGATACCCCCGGCCGAACAGGTGACCGTGATCGTGGCACCCGAGACCACCGGGGTCCCGCACACCCCCGCAGCCGACGCAGCCGGAGCCAGCGCCACCAGGCCGGCACCCGCGAGCGCGGACGCCGCGGCCAGGGCCACGATCCGTCCGGGCCATGACAGGCGCAATGGACGGGTCCGTGCTGACGAAGTCATGGACTTCACCCCTCTCATCGGTCCGCACCGCGGGGGCGGGCAACCAGCGGGCTCCCCTTCAACCACCGCGGCGCGGCAACGCAACGGCCGGAAGAACCACAGCCGCGAAGACAGGCGGGCACGTCGGCCTGGTAATCAACTCGGCTGGAAAACAGAGGACTTGGACATCAGGGCCGTCCCACAGACCATGGCACGGACGCAACACCGGCCGGAGGAGAACAGCCATACTGGCTGACAGAAAGACAAACTGCCCCCGCAGAGCGGCAGAAAGCATTCATAAATGGCTCCCATCCGATCAGATAGCAACAGGACCGACCACTCCCAACGGAGCGGAAGCTGGCCGGAACTCCTCGTTCCCGAGGCCCGCGAACGCCGGAGCCGGACCAGTCATCGCAGCCACCCTCACCTCCCCCAGGTGGCCACCGGTCCGAGATCACCGTGGAAGAATCCGACCTAAACGGCCGGTGACGGTGCCGTCGCCCTTTGCACCACTGCCTCCTCCCGCGCGGCTGTCCCCGCCCGGAGGATCCAGGTTGATCGGCGCCGGCGGGCTGCCGGGCCGCCGCAGCAGGCCCGGTCCTCGGTCGGCGGGGGTGGGAACCGCAGCGCCTTCTTCGCCCAGGACCGCGCCCGGGTCGCGGACTGTCTTACCGGTCTGGACACCGGCCGGCTGGAGCGCGTGCTGGCCCGGCTGGTCCTCAACCACGACGAGCTGTTCGACGACCTGGGCGAGTCGTCCATGGCGGTGCGCGGAGTTGATCCGGATCTCGAAGGGCCGAGCTGGACTGCCTGCGACCAAGACGGTCCACGGACACCGAACTCGGCCGCCGTGCATGTGTGTGGCCGGACTGTCCCGGAGACCGCCGACCGAGGATATGCCGATGTGGAGCCTCCGCCCTGCGCCTTCATCCTCGGGACGACCGCCCTGCGCCCGTAGAACACCCCGTGAGATTCACAGCGATCACCGCATTCCACTTCGCGGTGGTGAACTTCTCGATGGGTTCCACGTTCGCGATGACCGCGTTGTTCACCGTCCAGGGCGCCGTAGGTGTCCGCCGCCTTCCGGCGGTGAGTCCGGTGAAAGGACGCGCCCGGTGCCAGGGGGCGCGCCTATCGTGCGATATCGGCGATGGCTGTGAGGGCGGTGTCGATGTCCCGGGCTGAATTCATGATGCCGGTGCCGATACGCGGCCACGGTGTGCTGTTCTGTGGCAGGACGGGCAGGGCGGAGAGCCGGATCCGCTTCTCCGCGGCGCGGGAGATGACCTGCGCGGCGGTGAGGCCGCGGACGCTGAAGCACGTGATGCCCGCCGACATCTCCGGGTCCGCCGGGGTGTGCACGGTCACTCCGGGGATTTCGGACAGTCCGTGTTTGGCGCGGGTGGACAGGCGTGTGATGCGGTCCGCGACCCGGGCGCGGCCGAGCTGCTGGTGGAAGGCGACAGCGGTCGGCAGCGCGAAGGCGTGCTCGAAGGCGAGGTATCCGCCGGGGGAGAGCGGTGCCGCGCCACCGCTGAAGATGAAGGTGGCGAACGTCGGCCGGAGCTGGTCGAGCACCTCGGGGGAAACCCAGACCAGTCCGGTTCCGCGCGGCCCGAAGAGCCACTTGTGTGTGCCGGAGACCAGGATGTCGGCCCCCAGGCGCGCCCCGTCCTGGTCGACCGCGGCCAGCCCGTGCACGCCGTCGACGACGAGTAGACAGCGGTCGGCCTCCGCGCGTCCCTGATTGGCCTCGCGTACGACATCGGCGATCCGGCGCAGTGGCATCCGCACTCCTGTGCCGGACTGCACCCAGGTGATGCCCAGCACCCGTGTCTCGGGGCGAATCCGATCGCGCAGGGCGCGGATGATCTCATCGGCCGTGGCCCGGGCGGAGTCGCGGAACCATGAGGTGGTCCGCACCTCGGCACCGTGTTTCTCCGCCGCCAGTTGGGCCGCGAGCAGATGGGACGGATGATCGTCGGCGCTGAGCAGGAACTCCTGACCAGGGCGCGTCCGCACCCCGTTGTAGACAACGCCGAGCCCGATGGTGGTGCTGGCGGTCATCGCGAGGTGCTCGGGCCGCCCTCCCAGGTAGCCGGCCAGAGATGCCAGGACACGCGGCCACCCGGTCGGGCCGTCCGGCAGCGACAGCCCTCCGGGGGCCGCCAGAGGGTTGGCGTCGATCTGACGGCTCAGATGCGCCACCGCCTCACGGACGACCCTGGGATGCGATGCCAGGTGGTACATCGCCAGGTGAGTCCAGCCGGGCTCCAGCCGGAACTGTGCCCGCACCGCGTCCCAGTCCGGCCGTCCGCCGGCCATGACGGGCGGCGCTCCCGCCGTGCCGGGACCTGCCGCCCGGGCGAGTCCGCCCGACGCGGCAACGGCGGCGGCCCCGACCGGCCCGGCCGCCAGCAGATGCCGTCTGCTCACGCTCACCATCGCCACTCCCCAACTCCGCGCACAACCCGGCCCCGAGGGGGCACAACCCGAGCCACCCTAGGACGCGTTCCACGCCATATTCAGAGAACAGCGCACAAATGGCCGACACTGGACACATGTCCGAGCCGATGCCGATCCGGTCTTTCTCGTCGCTGTCCGGGGTGGCGGGCGGTCTCCGGCCGGGAAGACAGCCCGGCCGGAGACAGAAGCTGCCCCGGGGCGATCCCGGGGCGTGAGCAGCGGTCAGGGTGTGTCGCCCACGTAGGGGAAGCGGCACACCACACCCGGGCCGGCGGCCGGGCGCGGGGCGTCAGGGAGCGGGTCGTACAGCACCTGGCCGCCCGGCCACCGCCCCAGCCCGGTCATCAGGGCGGCGCCGTCGCCTGTCTCTTCCGGCCGCCAGCCGGTGATGTCGAGCAGCGGTCCGTCCAGCGGCCCGCCGACCAGGACGGCGTACCTCTGGTGCGGCAGCGGGCCCGGGTGGGGATGGTCGTGGCCGTACACCTGGCCGTGCAGCAGCTGCTCGTCATCGGCGTTCATCCGGCCGGCCTCCCTGCCACCACCCACGGCGGAAGGCCGGCGGCACCCGATCCTTCGGTGTCTCCCGCCGGGGTGGAAGCACCCGACGTCGACCGGCGTCCGCCACGTACGCCCCCTCCTGTAGTACGCGCCGTGGACCACACTGCCGGTGCGCACCGGCAGTGTGGTCCACGGCACCGTGTTCGGCCACGACGGCCCGGCTCTGCCGGCCTTGCCTAGGTGAGGCCGAGGAGTGCGATGACGCCGAGCCCAAGGGCGAACAAACCGAGGAACCACAAGAGCCACTGCTGCGGGGGGCACCATTCACGCGCGATCAACACAGCGAGGAAAATCCCGAACGCAGGGCCCAGCATGGCCAGGATCACGACTTCGAAGTCGGCTATACCGTTCTGAGCGGGCATGATCCCTCGCAGGTCCATACACGTCGAACTAACCACAGAACGCGGCCACTTGTAGACGATACCCCCCGCTACACCGCACCAGGGCGCGCCACGAGCGGGCGGGCCTTCGATCTCACACCCCTTGGCCGGAACCGTGCTCTGGAGCACGTCGACGCCGAGACCGCGTCGTACGAACGGAAGCGCCATCCCAGGCCCGCCACCCCCCTGAACCTGCGGACCGGCCCAGGTGGACAGAGGGAGGAGAAATCTCCGGCCGCTGTCCACAGGCCCCGCGCCGGAGGCTTGCCGAGTCGCCGCCGTGATCAGCATGGCGGCCGTACGACAGGAGCACCCGTGCCCAAGACCACTGGCCTCGCGCCTCTCACGCCGGACGCTGTGATCAGCGCCTTCAACTACCTCCACGCGGTCCAGGCCGACGATGCCGAAGCCGTCGGCGGGTTCGCCGCCGCCGAGCCGCGGATGCCCACGCTCCTCGTCGACATCGCCACCCGGGTCGTCATCCCCGTCACCACATTTCCCGGCCCCGGCACGGACACCGCGTGCGCGGACACCTTCACTCTCGAAGCACTCGGACGCGTCTTCCTGAGCACGGCACGGACACATCATCAGCTGGAAAGGGTTCGCCTCCCACCTGACCGAGACCTGTACGTCCGACGCCCCCCACATGATCACGGACGTGGTCACCACCCACGACAGCCAGGTCCTGCCCGGCATCCACGCCCGCCTGTCCCGCCGCAGGCTGCTGCCCGCAGAGCACCTGGTCGACGTCGGCTACACCTCCCTGCCCCATCTGGAGCAAGCCGCCCGGCAGCACCAGGTCACCGTCTCCGGACCGCTGAAGACCAACCCCACCCGCCAGCACCACCGAGACGAGGGCTTCGCCAGGGACGACTTCCACATCGACTACGGCAAGCAGCAGGTCACCTGCCCCCAGGGCCAGATCAGCGCGGGCTGGCACGGCCCCAACCCGACTTCCTCGCCCACCGCGGCACCTCTGATCGTGTGGCGTGGTTCACCAAGAGCCAGTGCCGCCCCTGCCCGGACCCAGTGCACCAGCAGCGCCGAGAACGCCAGCACCGTGGGCTTTCCCCCATGAAAACTCCGCGACCTGCAACTCCGCGTCCGTACCGAGCAACAGACACCTGGGTGGGTCCTCGGGCCGGGAGGACCGGCGTCGGCGGAGGGCGTCCAGGGCTTGGCTCTGGGGATCTCCTGTTGGGTCTGACCGACCCGCCCATGAACCCGGCTACCTCCTGGTCGATAATGCGGGCGTGAGCGAGCGAGCCCTTCCTCTTCCACCCGAGCACATACCCGCCGGGACCGTAGCGTGGCGGTCCGCCGACGCCCGAGCGTGGTCGGAGGCGATGCCGGGGAGGTGGGCCCATCCCCTGTTCGCGGCGCTCGCGCTCGCGGGAGGGGCGATCTGGGCGATGGTGTCGGTGTCCGAGACACCCTGCAGCACGGGCCAGCCGTGCGGTGCCGACTGGCTGGGACTGGCCCAGATCGGTCTGTTGCTGCTGTGTCTGTACTGGATCTGGCGGCAGCCGGTTCCCGCGCTGGCCGGGGTGGTGGTGCTGGCGGCCGCCAGCCTGACCGCGCTGGCGGACCCCGGCACGGCGACCGGCATGGGCGAGTCCGGGTTCGTGGCCGCCGCCGGATTCGCCGCCCTGACCCTGACGCACCGGCTCGGCGCCCGCCGTCGTCAGCGGGCACTCTCGGAGGAGGCGGCGGGACCGCAGCGGCATCCGCTGCCCGAGTCCGCGGGCCGGTTCGCCCGCGGTCGTGTGTCGTTGATCATGGCTGGACTCCTGTTCACGGTGTCGGCCTACGCGCTGTGGGAGGCCCATGGGGACATCGACGCCTATGAGGAGCGGGCAGACCGGAGCACCCGGGTGAGCGCCCGGGTCGTCCAGGTCGACATCGGCGACGAGGACACATCGCCGCTGGTGGCCGTGTCGGACGACAACCGGCGGTACACGGTGGAGACGGTCTTCCCCGAGGACTATCCGGTGGGCACCCAGGTCGAGCTGGTCGTCGACGGCGACTGGATCCGCCTGGTGAGCGAGCCGTACGACATCTTCGGGTGGGAGCTCGTCCTGCTGGCGGGCTCGGTCGCGGGCGCGGGGTTCCTCGCCAACGGAGTAAACGGACGTCGTCGTTCCCGTGTCCTCGACCGCAGTCCCCTGCCGGTGCTGAAGGTCCTGCTCCAGGAGGGCGAGGACGGACGCACCTGGGTGTACGGGGCCGACGACACCGAGGCGGCACGGCCGCTGCTCTCCTTCCACTCGCTGTACGCGAGCGAGAACGACCCCGAAGATCTCGAAGAACCTGAGGACACTGCCGACTCCTCCGCCCCGGACGGAGCCGACGCCGAGGACGACCACGTCGTGGCGGAACGGCTACGGCGCGAGGAAGAGGCCATCGAGGCCATCCTGAAGGGCTGCGCCGACGAGTCCCCACTGCGGGAGGCGTTGTTGTACGGCCCCCTGTACCAGGGCGCCGAGGTCGCCTTCCTCGCCCCCGAACAGCCCCTGGAACCCGACGGCGAGGTCGAGGTGGAGGTCGAGCGGAGCGTGACCCCCGTACGGCCCGTGGGACAGGGTCTGCTCCCTTCCCGGCTCGCCCGGAGCCGTGACCAGGTCCCCGGCCACGGCCGGGACGGTAACCGCCGTCGCCGCCGTCCCGTGGCGGCGATCGCGGCGGAGATGCTGCCGTCGGCCGCGCCGCTGACCTGGTCCGCCGACGGGGCGTCACGCGGCCTCGGCCTGTTCCTGCTGCTCATGCAGGGCGGCGGCGCATGGGCAGTCCTCAGCGATGGACTGTCGTGGAAGTCACTCCTGGCGGTGCTCGTCCTGCCGATGCTGATCAGCTCGATCGCCACGGCGCTGAACTGGCGGCTTACCGCCGACCGGGACGGCGTCTGGGTGGCCGGCCCCTGGCGGGTACGGCACATCCCCTGGAACTCCGTCACCGGTGCCCGCCACAGCTCCGACACCATCGTGATCAGTGTCTCGGGGGACAAGGACGTCCGGCTGACATCCGTGGGCTTCTTCTGGCTCCAGAACAAGCTGGGCCGAACCTCCGCGGCGCTGAAGGCGGCCGAGGAGGTGCAGGCCCTGCTCCACCACCCCGAGCTGCGCCCGGATCAGGTGGCGGGCCCGTCCGAGCAGGGCATGCCCCTCGGCCCAGTGATCGTCGTCATCGTGGCGGTGTGGGCGGCGGCGGTTCTGCTGCTGCTCTGAGGTGTGGGCTGTTCAGAAGTACCGCTGAGCATGTCCGGGAGAGTCCCGGCGGAGATCACCTTCTGCTCGACAGGCGATCTCCGCCCCCGGTCCGAAGGCCGCCGCCGACGTCAGTGGCGGGCGGTTCAAATGAGAAGGATGACCCCACACACTGCTTCCCCTGCTGCCCGAGCCTGATGCTCTCCTCGCCCGCTGTCGCGCGTCGGCGCGGATCAGCCTCACACCCCGCCAATTGCCGGCTACTCACCTTCCGGCGAACTCGTTTCCCCGCCCGCCAGGGAGATGTGCTTCCGGAACTGCTCCGGCATCGGCCGGTACCACGTGCGAGGTCCCATGGCCGAGATCGCAGATGAACCGGCAAACACCGGACCGCCCTCCCCACTCCCTGACAGGCATCCCAGGCCCCCTGCACGGCACCTCCGTGGCTCGGCGAGCACGGTCCAGGAGGAACACCGGAATTCCGCAGCTGGTCAAGGGTTGCCTTCCACTCGACGACACTACAGGTCAAGGCGTACCCGTCGAGTGCACGGCATCGCTGGACCTGGTGCGGGGCGGATGCACGGCATCGTCGCCGCGGATACCGGATGCCGGGACATCCCGTACGTCACCGCCGGCGACGGCCCCGCGGGGCGAACCACTGGTTCGGCCGGCTGCCGGAGTACTGCCGAGAGAACCGGCGCGGGCGCCCGGCCGGGGGCGGTTCCGGTGCCGGGTACAGCACCGCGCGCAGGCGGGCGGCGTCGGCGAGCTGCTCCAAGCGCTCGATCGGCCGGTCCAGATTCGCGGCGAGCAGTTGCAGGTACTCCGCTGTGACGCGGGCGGGGTCGGATCAGCCGTACAAAGCCTCCGGCACTCAGAAAGGGAATCGGTTCCACCGCACCCTCGCCTGGGCCGGATGGCCGCAGGAGCGGGCGGCCGACCGCGTCCCAGGAGCTGGCGCGGTGACTTCGGCACCCGTCCCGCCGGGCGGTCTCCTGCCGCCCGGCAGCAGTACCGGACGGCGCGGTAGTACCGGCGGCCGTCACGGCTGGACACCCCGGCCCTGATTCTGGCTGTGATCGCGGCCGGGCTGCTGCGGGTGCTCGTGCTCCCGGCGGCGGGCGTCCGTCGGAAGTTCGGCCGCCGGGCCCGGGAGTTCCCCGTCGACCAGTGCGCGGCGGTGGGCGTCCGCTTCGGCGAGGCTGCGTTTGCGGGCCTCGGTGGTGGCGGTCAGTTTGGCGAGGGCGGCGAGGCGTTCCGGGGAGGTCTTCCATGTGTCCGGATCGGTGGTCCGGCCCTCCGCGTACTCCCTGGGGCATCGCGGCCTGCTGGTGGGCGTGGACGGCGGCGGCCCTCTGTGCCGGGGTGAGGGCGGCGTCCCAGCGGGCGGGCCAGGGGAAGTCGGCGGTGTAGGTGATCAGATCGGGTGCCGGGGGGCCGGCGTCCGGGCTGGGAGACGGTCAACTGGCGGCTGTGGCGGGCGAGGGCCTGGTCGGCGATGTAGTCGTCCAAGCCGGGCGGGAACGCGCGGCCGCCCAGGGTCTCCAGCAGATGGCGCCGGGCCTCGGCGAGGACGTGACGTCGAGCGCGGCAAGGGCGGTGTCGAGCAGCGGGCGCACCCCGGCCCGGATCACCGCGGCGGCCGGGCGGCAGCGTTCCAGCAGACCGGCGATCATCGCCTTGCCGAATTTCAGGATCGCGGACGCGCCACCACACCAGCAGTTGTTCCAGCGGACGGGAGGTCTTCTTGTCCGGGCGGGTGTGGCGACAGCGCCTGTGGTGCGCACCCGGTGACGTCGGCCGCGTCTGTACCCGTGTGAGTAGGCTGGGCTGGTGTCTGAACTCCTGGCGTTGCACGACTACTTCGTCCGCTGTGTGGAGAGGTCCGACAAAGTCGGCTTCTCGCTCCGGGACGGCAGGGAGTTCCTCGGCTGGGTGGTCGAGGCGGAGGAGGGCCGGATCCTTGTCTCCTGGGCTCCGGGCCCCTTTGACGACCCGGTCGACGACGGCGACGGGGAAAGTGGCGACGAGTGGGTGACGTACACATCGATCCGCCCCGGCACGATCGGCCACTATGACTGGACGGTGCGCCGCTGGGTGACCATGCCCGGCTGAACCGCACGGCTCGGCAGAGAGTTGCGGAGTGTCGAGGGCCTCGGGCACGACGGGCAGCAGCAGGGTGCGGCTGGAAGGCATCGACCTCTCAGGTAAACGGAACATGACGGGACGTCACCGGATCGCCCAGCCTGCCATCCGCCGACTGCCGGCTGTTCGCCTTCCGGCGCTCGGTCAGTTCTTCCTTCCAGCCCTTGGGCGGCGGCCAGGGCATGCCCCAGGCAGCGAGTTGCTCGCGCTTCCAGCCGCCGGCGGGCGTGCGGGCGGGTTCCGCCCACCTCGGTCATCTGGCGGCGCAGTTCTTCGGCTGCGGCTTCCAGGCCGTTGGGACGGCTGTACCTGCGGAGATCGGCGAGCGCACCGCACGGGTCAGGGCCGGGAGGGCCATGGCCTGCTGGGAGGCGTTGGGGGTGCCGTCTGGCAGGGTGACGGTGGTGGACGGGACCCGCGGGTCGGAGAGGAGGAGATTCCAGGTCTGGTCCCTGTCGTCCAGCGGCGGGGAGAAGGATACGCCCTGGTCCAGTTCCGTCAGGCCGCGTGCGATCCAGTCCACGTCGCTGAGCCCGGCCACGTCGCAGGAGCGGTGTGCGGTCCGGCGGGCGATCGCGCGCTGGATGTCTGGTCCGGCCTCGTCGATGGCGTGCAGGAGGGCGACATCGAGGTCCACCATCGCGGACACATTGCCGGCGACAGTCCGCAGCCGGTCGCTGGGCAGACGTCCGCCCCACTTCTCCTCCTCAAGGCGCTCCCGCAGCTCCCGCGCTTCGCGCTCCTCCTTCTCACGGGCGAGGCGTTCCGTCTCGGCCAGCTCTTCCGGGGTGGGCGGAGGGGGCAGCTCGCCCGCGAACTCGTGCCAGTACGCTGCGGATTCGCTGGTCCGCTTCACGATGCGGTCGCGCTCGGGCGGGCACGGCCAGAACTGGAGCAGGTACTCGTCCAGCACGGGCTCGTCCTCGTCCCGCACGACGCCGTTGGCCCTGTCCATGCCACGGCAGTGGTAGCGCACCCGGTACGGCCCCGGGCGCAGGCCGAGGCTCCGGCCCACGCCGCCCCATTCGATCAGCAGTGTGCCGTCCGAGGCCGCCTGGAACGGTGTCTCCACGACATCCTGCGAGCCGTCGAAGTCCAGAGGCGGCTCCGTCTCGTGCAGTTCGACGGTCAGAGGGACGGAGCCGGTGTGCATGCCGGTCAGCAGGAAGAGGTAGCCGGGGACGGCTGCTCCGCAGAGTCCCGCCCGCTGTCCCATGAAGCACTCGTGAAGACCGGTGTCGCTGTCGTCGGGGCTGGTGCGGCTGTCGATGTACATCTGTCCGCAGGCGACGCTGAATTCGCCCTTGAAGAGGGTCCTCATGGCATCCATGCCTGCACCCTGGCACTGACAACGTGGCCTGGCTGCCGGCTCAGAGCCACAGGGGGCGAACCACGTCGGGGGGAAGGGGTCGGCCCTTCCCTGTACCTCTGATGCGGAGCACCGTCCGTGTCAGCCAGCCTGTACGACGCGGCCAGATCACGGGAGCCGATCACCGTCCGGGGCGGCCCGACCATGCGGCCGCCGTTCTGAACAGCCGCGCGAGGCGCTGCTCACGACGCCGTGGGGCAGGCCCAGCGCGGCCGGGGCATGACGTGTGCAGTAGGGGTACCTCTGGCCCACGGTGATCAGCTCGACATCCATCGCCGCGTGAGAGAGGGGCGGCGACGGTGTCGCCGTGCTGCTCGCCCCCGGCCGCCTCAGCCAGTCCGAAGGAAGGCCCGTGCGAGGCTGGGCGGTCGGCCTGGGTGTCTCCTGACTCGACGCTGGGGTCTGCTGTGGGTCTGTCGCCGCTCCTGGTAGGCTCGCCGATCTCGATCCGCAGCCTTGGTTCCGCGACCGCGCGGTACGGCAGGGGCCGTCCGGTGTCCGGGCCAGGTGCAAGATCCACGCTGACGCGTTGAAAGGTCTTGCTGTGAAAAGGTTCGCGCAGAATGAGACGGTGCCGAAAATCGAAGGCGTCTACCTGCTGACCGTCGTCAGCCCGCGCAAGGACGAGGGCAACAGTCCGACCGGGATCGTCGGCCGGTGTCTGGCACGGCAACTGCTCACCATGGGCCGGCGTGTGCGGGTGATCGCCGAGCCGGACCAGTGCGACGGCTGGCCCGAAGCGGTCGAAGTCGTCGAAGGGTCCGTCACCCGCCCGCTGGAGTGCGCCCGGGCCTTCGACGGTGTCGAGGCCGTGTTCCTGGCCGGCGCCCGTCCGTCCACGGTCCAGGACGCTCTGGCCCTGGCGCGGAACGCCGCCGCGAGGAAGATCGTCCTGTTGTCGTCCCACGGGCCGGAGTACGAGGAGACGAATCCGCCGGAGACCTGGTTCTGGCTGGCGATCGAGAAGGCCGTGGAGCACTCGGGCATCGCCTGGACGCACATCCGGCCGTCGGCCGTGATGGGTGCCGTCATCGAGGGGACCTACCCGGCGACAGGGTCGGACTGGCCCGACACCGTCCGCGCCGACGGGGTGGTCCGTGAGGCCTTCCTCGACCAGGGCCACTACCCCTTCATCCACGAGGAGGACCTCGCGGCCGTAGCGGCAGCGGCCCTGACCGGAGACGACTTCACCGGGACGGTCATCGAGGCGGTGGGCCCGCCACTGAGCACACGTTCCCGCATACAGAGCATCGCCGCCGTCCTCGGCCGCGACATCGACACCGTCAAGCTCACACCGGAGGAGAGCCGGGCCAACTGGCGACATCTCGGCTGGCCCGACGGCGCGATCGACGTGACGCTCTACGCCCTCGAAGAGTACGGCACCCGATTCACCGAACTCGCCCAGTGGACGGCCGACCAGCGACCGTCCGTGCAGGACATCACCGGCCGTCCACCGCTCACCTACGACGACTGGGTGATCAAGAACATCGACTCATTCCGCTGACTCCGGCAAGCGGTAATGCCGGCCTGCCGGGCACTGCACCGGGTTCACCTCCAGTTCGCCCTTCTGTGCCCCTGCCGATCGATTCATCCGCGTATTGATCAGGTTGGCGGGAACCCTGACGAGACCGTTCGCACTGGTTCCATGCGCTCAGTTCTTGGGTTTCGGGCAGATGTCGAGAAGCAGCAGCGATCCGCCGTGGTCCTCGTCGTCCGTGCCAACGATTCCGGGGCTGCCGTTGCCGGGGCAGGCAACCGCCTCGATCTTGCGGTTGTCCACCTCCTTGCTGAAGGAAGCGAGTGCGGTGAGCCGGTCCTTGGGCAGCAGTTGCAGCCCGATTCTCCCCGCCGTGTCGGACGTCACCTTTCCGGCACGGTAGACGGCCGAGGCGAACGGGCCGGAGTTGATGTTCGGGTCCGACGCCGCGGTCAGGAGTACCGTCCCGTCCTCGTGGATCTTGATGTCGCTGGCGTGGCGTACTTCCTGTCCGTCCACGGGCAGCGGGTCGGGGACGCTGAACAGCACCGGCCCGGACGCCGGGCCGAACGCCCCGCTGTTCGGGTCGTACACGGCAGCGCGCACCTTCGCGGGCTGGGCGTCGCTCGAACCCCTGGTCGCCCAGACGGCGACGGTTCGGCCGTGCTGACGGGTCAGCGCGAAGCTCTCGTAGTTGTCACCGGGGGCACGGCCGGGGACGGGGGAGCTTCCCCACACCATGGCCGCGTCCGGATCGAGGGTGAAGTGGTAGGCCGTGCCGTCGCTGGACAGAGCCACGAAGTCACCCGGCTGTCCGGGCACCGCGTCGACCGCTTCGAGGTCTTTCGGCTCCTCCAGGCCCCGCCAGGGGAGTTCTCTCACCACCGGAGGGCTCTCATGTTGGTATCGCACGGTGGCGACCCGGTTCTCACCGGGCTTCTTGTTGTCCCGCACCATCACGAGGTCGACCGGCTCCCCCTCGTTCGCACCATTCTCAATCACCGCGAGCCCGCTGACGCCACCGGTGATCCCGGTGCCGACCTGTTGCCACTCCCGGGCTGCGGACGGGTCGGCGGCCTGCGCGACGGGGGCGGCGGAAACAGCGATGCTCGAGAGAGCGACAGCCACAGCGGCCCAGTTTCGACTCATCATGGGTGGGGACGCTAGCGCAAGATCCAACCTGCTCGAACACCAGCCTCCGCTTACCCCAAAACAGCAGCTCAGCAAGGTACTTGGGATTCACACAAATTGCCGAACACTCGGGTGTGGTCAAGCTTCTCGGGCGGTGCGGCCCGATCGGCAGCGCTCCGCAGGCCGCCCAGCAGACGGGCGATCATCGAGTGATCCCGCTCGAAATCACGAGGAGATCTGTGCCCATGGGGGCGGGCTTCGCTCTTGCGGCACCGTGAGGCAAACCCTTTTCACCGCCCTCCGATGAACCACGGGGGCTGATGGGCCATCTTCCTGTTCGAGTACGGTCGTTGTGGCCGTGTGCGAACCGTGGGAAATGGACGGGGGACGCGTGGTCCTGGTGCTGCTCGGTGTTCTGGTGCTCGCTGTCTTCGGGTGCGCGTGTGTGGTGTGGTCCCGGCGGGGTGGGCCGCCTTGGACCACAAAGGTCGCGGTTGGGACCCTGGCCGCGGGAGCGGTGGTCCGGGGGCTCGGGAAGAATCGGGGCGGAGGACGGGGCGGCGACGGCGGCGATTAACGCCCCGGTCACGGACTGCCATTGGGTGGTACACCAGTTTCCGCGTCTGCTCCAGGAAAGGGGACCGCGTTCGTGCTCGCTTCCGTCGGTACGGGATGGCTGTGGCTGATGGCCGGGGCCGCCACCGTGGTCCATGTCTCCGCCATGGCCCTGTGGATACCCGATCGCAAGTTCCGGATGGCGTATCCCTTCATCACGGTACTGTGCGGGGCCTGCATGATCATGGCCGGACGGGCGGAGGGCTTCTCGCTCGCCACCATGCTCGTCGCCTACGCGTTCGCCCTCATCGGGCTCACGATCGGGATGCTCCCGTCCCGCAAGCTCGCCACGATGTGGGCCCGGGAGATCAATGCGGGCGTGACACGTGAAACGTACGATCTCCCGCGCCGGCACATCGTGTTCTGTATCGGCGTCGTGGTCGTCATGTTGTTCGCCGGGTCCGTACTGACGTGGTGATGGTCCACGGTCTGTATCGGATGCTCGACCGGCTCCGCGCGGCAGGACAACGGTGAGGCTGGGGCATGCGGACGGATCCGGGTTCAGGGGCACGGGGCGGGCGGCGGGTGGTCGTGGTCGGGGGCGGTCCCGCTGGGCTGACCGTGGCGATGGAGTTGGCCGAGCGTGGTTTTGAAGTGACGGTGGTGGAGGCCAGGGCGCTGGGCGGGAAGGCGCGCAGTATTCCGGTTCTTGGTACCGGCCGGGGCGGGCGGAGTGATCTGCCGGGTGAGCATGGCTTCCGTTTCTTCCCCGGGTTCTATCGGAACGTGACGGAGACGATGGCGCGTATCCCCGCCCGCGGTGGTTCTGTGGCCGATCGCTTGGTGGCGACCACGGAGGTGCTGTACGCGCGTGACGGGGAGCGCGACGGGGTGGTCGTGGACATCGCCGGTGGTCCCGCGACGCGGAATGTGGAGGTCACCCTGCGCGCCATGGGCCGTCTGGCGGCCCGGACTCCCGGGCTCTCGCCCGAGGAGAGCGCCCACTTCGCGAACCGCTTGCTCGTCTTCGCGACGAGCGGGCGGTCCCGTCGTGATGGTGAGTTCGAGAACGTCTCATGGTGGGATTTCACCGCCGGGGCGACTGCCTCCGAGGAGTACCGGCGGCTTTGTGTGATCGGTCCGACGCGGACGCTGGTGGCGGCGAAGGCCGAGTCGGCGAGTGTGGCGTCGATCGGCCGTGTGCAGGTGGAGTTCTGGGCCGGTCTGCTCGGTGGGGCCCGTCATGCCGAGGCGGACCGGGTCCTGGACGCGCCGAGCACGGAGGCGTGGATCGGTCCGTGGGCGGCGCATCTGGTCGGTCTCGGTGTGCGGTTTCTCGTGGGGCATCGCGTCACCCGTCTGCGGACGGCCCGCGGTGCGGTACGGGCCGCCGTGGTGCGGACTCCGTCCGGTGTGGTGCGTGAGATCGAGGCCGACTGGTTTGTCTGCGCGGTGCCGGCCGAGGCGGCCGTGCGCACCCTCGGCCCGGAGGTGTGCGAACTGGACGAGAGCCTGAGGGCCGTCGACCGCCTGGAGACGGACTGGATGACCGGGGTGCAGTTCTTCCTGCGCGAGCGCACTCCGCTCGTTCACGGCCATGTCATCCATGTGGACTCGCCGTGGGCGCTGACTTCCGTCGCGCAGGCCCAGTTCTGGTCCGGCATCGACTTCTCGGCACGGTACGGCGACGGCACGGTCCACGACTGTCTGTCGGTGGACGTGTCGGCGTGGGACGTTCCTGGCCTGCTGACCGGGAGACCGGCCCGCGAGTGCACCCGCGAAGAAGTGGTCCGGGAGGTGTGGCACCAGTTGACGCAATCGTTGCGGCGCGACGGCCGGGGCCTGCTGTCGCCGGGGCTGGTGCATACGTGTTTCACGGACCCCGCGATCCGCTGGCCCTCGAAGCCGGGCAGCCTCGCTCGCAATACGGACCCCCTGTTGATCAGCACGGCGGGCTCGCGGCGGTGGCGGCCCAAGCCGGCGGGAAAGGTGCCCAACCTGTTCCAGGCCGGCGACCATGTGGACGTGGACCTCAACCTGGCCACGATGGAGGCCGCGGACCAGAGCGCCAAGGCGGCCGTGAACGCCCTTCTGGCGACGGCCGGTTCGACCGCTCCGGAATGCGTCGTGCGCGGCTGGGAACAGCCGGCGGAGCTGGCCCGTCTCCAGCGCCTGGACGACGAGCTGTACGCGGCCGGCCTGCCGAACACGTTCGACCGCCCGGCCCCGTGGCAGCGGGACCGGTAGGACCGGCCCCGGACGGGAACGGAAGGAGGTGAGGGGGATCAGTACGAGCGGCCGACCGCGAAGGCGGCGAGAGCCCGCAGGTCCTCCCCCGCCTCCTCGTTCGGCGGGCAGGCCCGGGCCAGGGCGGTGAGGGCGGCCTGTTCGTGGCTGCGGGCCGCCTCCTGCGAGAGGGCGCGGGCGCCGCTTCGGTCGAGGAGTCGCCGGGCCTCGTCCGTCTGCGCCGGCGTCCACGGCCCGAGGAGCGCGTAGAGGTCGGGCAGCCGTCGGGGGACGCCGTCCCCCGACCGGTCCGGATCCGGACCGGTCAGGGCAAGGGCCACGGCGACGGGGTAGGACTTCTTGCTGGTCGACAGGTCGGCGGCGGCCGGCTTGCCGGTGACGGCCGGGTCGCCCCAGATGCCGAGGATGTCGTCGACGATCTGGAAGGCGATGCCGAGCTGTTCCCCGAAGGCGGCGAGGTCCGCGGCTGCGGCCGGGGCCGCCCCCAGCGCGCACGCGCACGCGAACAACGAGCCGGTCTTGTCGGCGTGCACCCGCAGTGTGACGGCGGTGCCGGGGCTCGGCTCGCGTTCCAGAGCGAGGTCGAGGGCCTGGCCCTGGGCCAGCCGTACAAGTGCGTCGCCGAGCACGGCGGCGGCACGCGCGGGGGCACGCAGCGCCTCGGGATCCCGAGGCGGCGGGAGGCCGCCGGAGCCCACGGCCACGCCGGTCGGGACGGTGTCGGCCGGGACGGTGTCGAAGAGCAGCTCGACGGCGTGGGGGGTCAGTGCGCGGACGGCCTCCTCGACGGCGGCGGGGCCGAAGACTCGCCAGGCCGCCGGCCGTCCCCGGCGCACCTCGTCCCCGTCCATCACATCGTCGTGGAGGAGCGAGAGCGTGTGGAGCAGCTCGACGGCGGCGGCCCCGGCCGGCACCAGGGAGTCGGTGCCGGGACGGCCGGTGGCACGGGCGGAGGCGAACACGAGCGCCGACCGGAGGCCCTTGCCCCTGCCGCGCCCGTCCTGGGGAAGGGGCCGTGCCCTGGCGTCCCACAACCCCCACTGGTAGGCCAGCACCCTGGCGTGGAGCGGGTGCACCCGCTCCAGGAGCGGGACGATCACCGCGTCCGTACGGTGCCGTGCCTCCGCGAGAAGTCGCGGGACACGTGCGGAAGGGGTGGCAGGCGGGATGGTCACGGGTCCTCCGGGATGCCCGGCAGGCGTACGGGTCTCAGCCGTGCCAGTGGGGGGTGCGATCGGCGGGAACCGGCCCACGAGTGGGGCTGTCGGGCCGAGCGGCTCCGACGCGAGCGCCCCGGTCGAGGGCGCTCGCGTCCGATCAGGTCCGCATGCCGGGCAGGGTGTACCCCTCCGCCTCGTCCCAGGGGACGTCGAGGTCGTCCATGTGCACGCGCCACTCGGCATCCGGTATGGCCCGGCGCAACTCCGAAACGGAATCCAGCAGATGGGCGATCACCGGCAACACTCGGGTGGGATCGAACGGCATCTTGGTGGACCCGGCGACGATCTGGCGCGGTTCGTCCGCGCTCTGGTCGTGCACGTACAGGCTTTCCTCGTCCTCGTACGGGAAGGACGCCGTGCGCGCGGCGACGACGCGCGTGACGGATGCCGACTCGGTCCCGGTCAGAGGTGTCGTGCGGTACGCGCTGTAATAGAGGGAGACGCTCATGATGAAAGCGTAGGACGTGGGTCTGACAAGGCGTCGTTCTCCAGCAGGAGCGGCCGGGTCCGCTCACGTTCGCTTGCGGCCCTGGGGATCGCAGGGCAGTCTGCCTGTGCCGTACGCCGCCCGGAATTCGCGGGTGGCCTGGGCTTCGGTCTCCGCGATCGCGGTGGGCTTCACCCGGACCAGGCCGGTGAAGGGGCGTTCCACATCGCGGATCATCAGCAGCGCTCCGGTCAGCAGGGCGGTGATCACCAGCAGCGCCACGAGCTGGGGCCGGTTGCCGGTGCGCGGCAGGCAGAGTCCCAGGGCGACGATGGTGACCGCCAGGCTCACCAGCATGTACCAGTAGATGGTTCCGGGGATGGTCGGGTTGGATTCGGCCAGCCGGGTCTGGCGGGCCTGCGAGCGCTTGTCGTCCGCGTCGACGAGCATCTCGAACGACGGGCCGGCACCGAGCTGCTTGAGCGTGAGCCGGAAGTCGGTGCTCCAGACGCTGGACTCCGGGGAGCCGTGCCCCTGGGCCAGGGCGGGCCACTCCATCGTACGGACGGCCCGCGCGTAGCAGACCACAGCGGCCTGGAGGTGCTCGCGCTGGGCCTGCGGTACAAAATCGGCCACCTCGTACATGTGGTCCACCGCCGCCGCCTCGGCGAGGGCGGCCTCGTCGGCGTTGCTGTTCGCCCGGCACCGCGCGTCGAGGGAGATGTCCGCCGAATCCGCCGGTGCCACACCATCGTGCCCCCGAAAAGGGGTAGATCCGGAAAACCGGCCCGGCGAAGTGCCGGGATCGGCAGGATGGGCGACATGGAGCAGAGAGATCTCGGCCCGGGCCGAATGCGGCCGATGGCAGTGCGCGTGCCGGTCGAGCTGGTGGAAGCAGTCGTGGAAGCCGATGCGAGCGACGCCGCGGCGCGCTACAGCGATCTGGCCTTACGCGGTCCGCGGTTCGGTGTGGTCGCGCAGGCCCCCGGAGAGCGGTCCCGGTGGCAGGTGGTGGTCCCGGTGACCGATGGGGCCCCGCAGATGGCGCGCGACGAATTGAATTCGCTGCTGTGGTTCCGGGCGAAGGACGAGACCGAGGACCGGGAGGAGCGGCGGTCGCTGCTGGCGGCCGTCGCACGGCTGGAGAGCGAACCTGTGAACGAGGTGGCGGCGGTCGGCACCCGCTACCGGATCGTGCGCGCCGAGGAGTACACCGTCACGGGCCCCTCGGGCATGGAACCGCCGCGTCCGACCGATCCCGAGCCCCTCGTCCCCAGCTGGGCCATGTCGGAGCGGGAACCGGAAGTCGATGACGGCCTGGTACTGGACCCCGACGCGCCGGTCACCCCGACCCAGGCCGCGGAGCGGCTGGCGATGTTCGATCTGCACTACACCGGCGACCGGTTCCCCGCCCCGGTGAGGGAGGATTCGCGCCGGGCGCTGGACACCCACCCGGATGTCCTGCTGCTGCCCGCGACGTTCACGCTGGTGGAACGGACCGAAAGCGGGTGGCGGCCGATCAGCGGCCCGCATGCCACCGCGCACGCGGCCCGCAGATCGCTGGACTTCGCCCTGACCTGGACCTGGCCGCAGAAGCAGGGAGTGCTCCCCGCCGACGCGACCGCGCCCCTCGGTCTCTCCGCCGTGGAGGTCGACGGGGACCGCGACGCCTCGACCCCGGAACTGGCCCCGTATGTCGAGGCCGCCCGCGAACTGCGGGGCGGCCGGCTGGTCAACCGGCTGGAGTTCCAGGGCACTTTGTACGAGATCGGCCGTACCCGTCGGCTGCTGCGCTGGGGCCCCGACGGGCCCGAGGGGCCGCGGCCGAGCGATGTCGACGCGTACGAGCCGACCCGTATGCATCCGCCGCTCAGCGAGGACGGTGTCATCCTCCCCGAGGACTGAGATCGGGTCCGCTTCGGTGCCTCCCGGGCCGGGGCCGTCGATGTCTCGCGGAGGCACCGAGTGGCGGCCTCGCGGGGAAGGTCCGCCGCCCCCACCGCTTCAGCCGTGGCTTCGGCTGTGGATCATCGACATCAGCAGTCCGTGGGTCTCGGCGTCGGCGGCAGCGACGAGTCCGCGGCTCGTCCGCCCGGTCGGGGTGCCGTCGATTCCGGTGACCGGGCAGCCGGCGGCGCGGCACAGGGCGATGCCTGCGGCGAAGTGCACATTGCCGGACAGGTTGTCGCCGTCGGTGATGTAGGCGGCGCGCCTGCCCGCGGCGACCCAGGCCAGTGCGAGCGTCGTGGACACGACTCGTGGCCGGAAGCGCTGAGTGAATCCGGGGTGGGCCAGCAGGTCCACGGCGCGGAAGCCGGGCGCGTTCGGGAATGGCGGGTCAAGGTTGACGTCCACCAGCCGGGTGGCGGGCGTGGGTGCCAGTCGCGTGTCGAGGCCGTTGTGCCGTACCCGGGCGGTCTCGCCGTCGGTGAAGAAGACTTCGCCGGTGAAGGGGTCGGCGACGGCTGCCGCGCCGTCGCGCAGTGCGACGTTGACGGCCACCAGCATGGTGCCGACGGCGTAGTTCAGTGTGCCGCACAGGGGGTCCACCAGCCATTGGCGCGCGGCCTCGGCGGCCCCCTGACGGCCGCTCTCCTCACCGAGGAACGCGTCGTCGGGGCGAGCGGCGCGGATGATGGCGAGAATCGCCTGCTCCGCCTCGACATCGGCGGCGGTGGCGAAGTCTCCGGCGCCTTTGTCGAGGCGGGCGAGCCGCCGGCCGTACATGGTGCGCACCACCTCGGCACCGCCATGTGCTGCGGCTATGGCGACCTCGGCGTCGTCGAGGCCCGGGGAGGGGTTGGTCATGTCGCGCAGAGTACCGGCGGCGCGCTCATTCTGACGGCGTGTCAGTCGGGGCCGGGGCGTCCTCACCGTCCGGGGTGCCGGGTGTTTCCCGGACGGTGAGGACGACGGTACGGCCGTCGATGCGGTGAGGGGTGTGCGTACCCGGGGGCAGGTGGCCGGTGTGGTGGCGTCCGCCGTGGAACGCGTGGAGTGTCTACCGGACCTTCCGCACCTGAGTGGTGTCGGCGTCGAGGGGGGTGCCGTCGGCTGCGGTCGGCGCGATCTCCGGTACAGGGGTGCCGTGCTGGTCGACGAGGGTGGAGTGGGCCTCGCCGGGGGCGAAGGCGTGGCGTTCTCCCCACTGGCGCAGGGTGAGGACGACGGGGAAGAGGTCGCGGCCCGCGTCGGTGAGCACGTATTCCTGCCGCCGGCCCGACGGTGCGGTGCGCTGGGCGAGGAGTTCGTGAGCGGTGAGCTTGCGGAGGCGTTCGGTGAGGATGTTGCGGGCGATGCCGGTGCGTCGCTGGAACTCGGTGAACGACCGCGCCCCGTCCATCGCGTCCCGGATGAGGAGCAGCGTCCATCTGTCGCCGACGAGGTCGAGCGTGCGGGCGACGGGGCAGTGGGGGTCGGTCCAGTCGTGGTTCGGGGCGTGAGCGGTCGCGCCTGGCATGGCACCTCCCGATGAGTTGCGGATTGAAACCATCATGCCGTACGGTCAAAACGGTTGCAATTTGCTACTTTTTTTGGGGTGGGCACGATGGACATGTGGCGGCGGCTGCTGCTCGCGGTGGTGTGCGGCGTGGCGGTGGCGAGCGTCTATGCCGCTCAGCCGGTTCTGGAGCCGATGGGACGCGACCTCGGCCTGCCGGCGGAACTCACCGGGTGGATCGTGGCGACCGGCCAGATCGGATATCTGGTGGGACTGGTGCTGCTGGTGCCGCTCGGCGACGCGGTCGAGCGGCGGCGGCTCATCGCCGTGCATCTGGCGGTCAGCGCGGCGGGCATGCTCCTGACGGCCTCGGCGTCAGCGGCGTGGGCGGCTTTCGCGGGGCTCGCGGCGGCCGGGGTGTTCGCGGTCGTGGTGCAGACGGCGGTGGCCTACGCCGCCTCGGTCTCGCCACCGGCCGAACGCGGACGGACCATCGGCGTCGTGACCTCGGGGGTGGTGATCGGCATCCTGGGCGCGCGGGCCGTCACCGGCGCGCTCGCCCAGATGTGGGGCTGGCGGAGCGTCTACGCCGTGCTCGCGGTGCTCTCACTCGGGCTCGCGGCCCTCGTCCTCGCCCTGCTGCCGAAGGAGGAGCGCCCCGGCCGGCTCCCGGGGTACCGGCAGGCCGTCGTCTCGCTCGGCGGGCTGTTCGGACAGCGCGCCTTCCTGACGCGCGGGCTCATCGCGTTCTTCCTGTTCGCGTCGTTCGGAACCCTGTGGAGCGGACTGTCCCTGTCGCTGACGGACGCGCCCTGGCGGTTGAGCGAGGGCCAGATCGGACTGTTCGGCATCGCCGGACTCGCCGGCGCGCTCGGCGCGGGGCGCGCGGGACGGTGGGCGGACGCGGGGCGGGCGGTTCCGGTCACCGGCCTCGCGCTCGCCCTGCTCGTCCTGTCGTGGGCGGCGATCGCGCGGCTGCCGTGGTCGCTGTGGCTCCTCATCGCCGGAATCGTGGTCCTCGACTTCGCGGTCCAGGCCGTGCATGTGAGCAATCAGCATCTGCTCACCGCCGCGTATCCGGACCGTCTCAGCGGCGTCATCGGCGGCTACATGGTCTTCTACTCGCTCGGCTCCGCCCTCGGCGCGGCCACGACCACCGCCGTCCTCACCGCCCGCGGCTGGACCGGCACCAGCCTGCTCGGGGCCGGGTTCGCGGTCTGCGCGCTGGCCGTCTGGGCGGCCGGCCGAAGCACCGTACGGCAGAAGGCCCCGGCCTCCCTGAGGAGGCCGGGGCCTTGATCGAGCGCTGGGCAGGCCTCGCACCTGCATCCCCCCACGGGAAGTGGGGTGTCTTTCCTTGGACCACCAACGCCGGTCCCACCACCGGGGATCCCGGCCGCGAGCACAAGATCAATATACCGCAGAGCCCGAGGTCCCGGCACACCTGATCCCCGGCACCGCCGGCTCCCCCGGCGGCCGGGCGGCCGTCGGGGCGGCGAACCGGGAAGCGGGAGCGAAAGGGCGAACCGCACCCGCCGGAGCAGTCGGATTTGGGGGTAAAGCGAGCGAATGGCGTCTGAAATGTAAAGGTTTGGGGGTGTACTGAGGGCACCCTGTGCGCCAAGTGTGGAGAGATCATTCATTCGTCTCCATATTCTCCCGTACAGTGGCGCATCGCGTGGGCTTCTGACTCAACGTCATCACTCGCCACGCGGGTTGGGGGACCGGAAAAAGTGTCGGGGTTTTTCGACGGAGTGTGGTCATGGATCGTCATGGCGGTGGGGGAGACATCATGGCGTGAGCTGATGCCCCTGGGGCTCGCCGGGGCGTTCGTCTGGGCGCTGTGGCTCTACCGGACGGTGCTCTCGCGTTTCGCACGGCCCGTGGTCAACGACTACCGCACCACGGTGTCGGTGGTGGTCCCCGCGTACCGCGAGGACCCGCAGATCCTGCTGGACTGCCTGGAGACCTGGCTGGCACAGGACCCCACCGAGATCATCATCGTGCCTGACGTCGAGGACACCGAAGTCCTGCGCAGGCTGCGGCAGGTCGAAGACCCCCGGGTACGGGTGCTGGCCTTCGAGCACCGCGGCAAACGCTCGGCACTGGGCGTGGGCATCCGGGCCGCGACCGGTGAGCTGATCGTGCTCGTCGACTCCGACACCCGCTGGCAGCCGGGGCTGCTGGCAGCGGTCCAGATGCCCTTCGCCGACCCGCAGGTCGGCGGGGTCGGCACCCAGCAGAACGTCTATCTCAGAACCACCAGCGTCTGGCGGCGGCTGGCCGACTGGCTGGTCAACCTCCGCTACTACGACTACGTCCCGGCCATGGGCCGCGCCGGAGCCGTCGCCTGCCTCTCCGGCCGCACCGCCGCCTACCGCCGCGCGGCCGTCGAACCCGTGCTGGAGAACCTGGAGAACGAGTTCTTCCTCGGCCGCCGCTGTGTCGCCGGCGACGACGGCCGCCTGACCTGGCTCGTCCTGGCCTCCGGCTACCGGACCGTGCACCAGTCCTCCGCGCGCGCCCTGTCGATGTTCCCCGCCTCGTTCGCCGCCTTCGTGAAACAACGGGTGCGCTGGAGCAGGAACTCCTACCGCTGCTACCTCACCGCCCTCTACAAGGGCTGGCTCTGGCGGGCCCCTCTCGTCACCAAGATCACGGTCCTCCAGATCCTGCTCACCCCGGTCACCATGGGCATGGCCCTGGGCTACCTGCTCTTCAGCCGGCTCGAACTCAACGGCCGCGGCGTGGTCCTGGTCGTCATCTGGCTGGTCGTCGGGCGGGGTATCCGCGGCTACTCCCATCTGCGCAGACACCCGCAGGACATTCTCATCCTGCCGCTCCTCGCCCTCGTCGTGATCATGATCTCGCTGCCCATCAAGCTCTACGCCTTCCTCACCATGAACAAGCAGGGCTGGCTCACCCGTAACAGCACCAGCATCGGTGGCGAAGGCCAGGACTCGGCCTCCCTCACGAACAGCGGCAGCGGCAGCGGCAGCGGCACACCACGATCCGACGAGACAGCCACGGCCACGGCCGCACCGGCGGGAGCGGCACAGCGGTGACACACCACATCTCACACACCACCTCCGCCGTGCGACGAACCCCGGGCACCACGCGCCGCCTGGCGATCGTGCTCCCTCTCACCGCGGCTCTCCTCCTCACCCCCGCCGCCCACGCCGCCGCCCCCGCCGACAGCGGTGCGGATACGGGTACGGGTTCCGTCGCCCTCGCCGGAGCCGGGGCCGGAGCCGCTCAGGCCCTGAGCCGTGCCGACGACGACAGCGGGCGCGGCGGCGACCGGGAGCTCACCCCCGAGGACGCCGAGAACCAGACCGCTCTTGTCGCCGCCGAGGACCGCCGCCTCGACCAGGTCCGCGCGGTCGCCGCCGTCGCCCCCCTCAAAGGCCCTCAGTGGTCACGCCCCTACCGGCTGGACACCCAGGGCGGATACACCCTGGTCCTCACCCGCCGCACCAAGCCGTACGGGGTCTCCGACCTGCTGGAACTCGCTCCCCAGACGTTCGTCCGGAAGCGCGACGGCTCCTATCTGCTCACCGAGAACATCTATCTCAACACCGGTGCCAAGCTGAAGCTCTCCAGCCCCGGCGGACTCACCCTGCGCCTCGCCAGCAACACCAAAGGCTTCGTCTCCATCGTGTCCTTCGGCGGGCGCCTCACCCTCGAAGGCACCCCGCAGGCCCCCACCCGCATCAGCAGCTCCGACACCCGCACCAACGCGCCCGACACCGACGTCAGAGACGGGCGCGCCTTCATCCGGGCCATCGGCGGCCAGTTCTCCATGACCCACACCCACATCTCCGACCTCGGTTTCTGGAGCGGCCGCACCGCGGGGCTCAGCCTCACCGGAACCGACCGTCCCGACACCGGCAACATCAAGTACTCCGAGGACGAAGACCTCAACCAGCGCGAGCAGTCCGCCGCCGACGACAAAGCCGAACGGCAGTCCGAACGTACGCCTCGCAGCGGCGGCATCATCGCCGGTCCCGCCGGGGAGCTCACCACCCCCGACACCCGCTTCTCCCTCCCCGATCTCTCCTATCTCTCGGCCGAGATCAGCAACTCCACCATCAAGGGCAACCTCTTCGGGCTGTTCGTCTCCGGTGCCACCGGGGTCAACATCACCCGTACCCGTGTCGAGAGCAGCCTCGAGGACGGCGTCGTCCTCCACCGCGGCGTCACCAACGTCGTCGTCGACCGCACCGTCTCCCAGAAGAACGCGGGCGACGGCTTCGTCCTCTCCCGCGCCACCCAGCAGGTCCGTGTCACCGGCTCCACAGCCCTCTCCAACGGCGGCAACGGCTTCACCCTCAGCGGCCGTCCCCTGGCCGACGGACCTTCCGCGGCCGGCGAATCCACCGCAGCCTACGGATCCAACTCCGTCTCCCACAGCACCGCCCGCGACAACGGCCGACACGGCATCGAAGTCCTCGGCGGAACCAATGTCGGTGTCCAGGACAATAAGATCCACGGCGGCGACATGGGCATCGTCACCCGCGACAACACCACCAAAGTCGCCATCACCGGCAACCACCTCACCGGTCAGACCCGGCAGGGCATCTCGGTCCGCGACGGAGTCACCGACGCCACCATCAGCGGCAACCTCGTCGAAGGCACCGACACCGGCATCTATCTGCGCGACGCGAAAGCCGAGATACGCGGAAACACCGTCCAGGACGCCACCTCGCACGGCATCTCGCTCGTCGGCCGTGTCGGCGCCACCGCGGTCTCCTACAACGTCGTCGCCGGTGTCGGCCCCAGCGCTCTCGACACCAGCCGTGCCCACGGCACCATCACGCTCAAGAAGAACCAGACCTTCGCCTGGCACGACACCAGCACCTTCTGGATCAAGTTCCGCCACTACGCCAGCCCCATGACCATCCTGTGGACCACGATCCTCCTTCTCATCCTCATCTCCGCGATCCTGGGCGCCCGTCGCACCAGCCGCCACAGCAACACCACCGCCGCACCGACCGCCCCCCATCCGTACGCCGACAAGCAGCCGCTCCCCTCCCCGCCCCCCACCGAGCAGCGCTAGGGCCTGGCCGTCTCTGGCGCACCCCCGCATCCCGCCGAAACCGGAGCCACCGACCATGACGTCAAACCCGCCGGCGCAGTCCGGCCCCGACCCGGAACAGACACCCGGACCACAACCGGCGGGCCGGACCGCGGCCCGCGGCCCGGCCGTCTGGCTGTCCTCCGCCGCTCTTCTCACGGCCCTCACCGCACTCGCTGTCGCCCTCGCCGACAACGACGACGACAGCACCGGGATCGTCCCCGGAGCCACCCAGGCCGGTCCCCACAGCACCTGGTCCGTCAGGCCCGGAACCCTCCCCACCGATGCCGACACCGACGCCGGCCCGCCCGAACCCGCCACCGCCGGCACCGAAACCGGCACCGGTGCCCCCGCACCCGAACACACCGCCACGCCCACCCCCGGCGGCCCCGTCGCCCCGCCCGCTCCTTCCCGGGAAACCGACTGCCCGCCCGCCACCATCACCGTCACCGACACCCGCTCCCTCCAGAGAGCTCTCGCCGACGCCCGCCCGGGGGACAACATCCGCCTCACCCCCACCACCTACACCGGACGCTTCACCGCCACCACCCCCGCCGCCAAGAACAAACCCATCACCCTTTGCGGCCCCTCCGACGCCGTCCTGGACGGCGACGGCATCAAAGGCGGATACGCCCTGCACCTCAATCGCGCCACCCACTGGAGAATTACCGGCTTCACCATCCGCAACGCCCAAAAAGGCGTCATGGCGGACAGCACCCACCACACCACCCTCAACAACCTCACCGTCCATGACATCGGCGACGAAGCCATCCACTTCCGCAACCACAGCACTCAGAACACCATTCGCCACAACACCATCCACACCACCGGCCTGCGCAAACCCAAATACGGCGAAGGCATTTACATCGGCACCGCCAAATCCAACTGGTGCACCGTCACCCAATGCCAACCCGACAACAGCGACGACAATCGCATCACCAACAACCACATCACCAAAACCACCGCCGAAGCCATCGACATCAAAGAAGGCACCTCGAACGGCACCATCACCCACAATATTTTCGACGGCACCTACCTCAATGGAAAGCACAACGACTCCTGGATCGACATAAAAGGCAACGACTGGCTGATCCAGAACAACACCGGCCACAACACCCCCCAGGACGGCTACCAAACCCATCAGGTCCTCAAGGGCTGGGGAGTCCGCAACACCTTCGACAACAACACCGCCCATGTCAACGGGCCCGGCTACGGGTACAACCTCACTGCCAAGAACAACACGCTCACCTGCACCAACACCACTGTCAACGCCGCTCAGGGCCATACCAACACCAACGGCCGCTGCGGCAAGGGCCGATCCTGAGCCCTCTCCGCCCAGTCCAGCCGAAGGGGATTCCCGATGACGGAAATCGTGCTGATGTCGGACCCGAGAGTCACCGCAGTCCCGGTGGACGAGTGCGGCGAACCCCTGGTGGACTGCCGGGGAATACCGCGCGTCGACGAACGGCGCTCCGGCACCGCGGGAAACTGGGCGCACTTGCGGTCCGGTGTGGTGGAACGGCTGCTGAAGGCGGAGAAATCGCTACCGGACGACTGGCGGTGGCTCCTTGTCGAACGGGCCGCAGGACCTCTGTGCCCCGGGGTGACCGGTCAGGCAGGTGACCGGGGCAGCTCGGCGGTTCGCCGGTCGAGGGCGGCCTTGAGGCGGTCGCGGGCCTCGGTCTGGGCCGCGATCCGGTCGTTGAGGACCGTCAGTCGCTCGACGGCGACCCGCAGACCGCTTTCCGAGGGCGGCGCGGTGGACATGTCGCCGTCCAGGCAGGGCAGGAAGGCCCGCACATCGTCCAGGGTCAGGCCGACGGCCAGCAGGTAACGGATGTTGCGCACCCGTGCGACCGTTCGCTCGTCATAGACCCGGTAGCCGTTGGCGGCTCGCTCGGAGGAGATCAGCCCGGCCTGTTCGTAGTGGCGCAGCGCTCGGGCGGTCGCCCCTGTCGCCTTGCCCAGTTCACCGATTCTCACCCGTTCCACCTCCGGGGCCATCCCTATCACGCCACGACCGCTCCCCCGTCGACCGGGAGTATCACCCCGGTGATGAACGACGCTTGCGGTGAGGCGAGTCGGGCGATGGCCCAGGCCCCTTCCTCCGGGCGGCCGATCCGGCTCAGCGGGGTGTTCGCCAGCTGCCACTTCCGTACCTCGGCCATGCGCTCCGGTGTCAGGCCCTGGTGCTCGCCGATCGGGGTGTCGATCGCGCCGGGCGCGACCGCCGCCACCCGGATGCCGCGGGGTGCCAGTTCGACCGCCCAGCTGCGGGTGAGCAGCTCCAGCGCGGTTTTGGTGGCCGCGTAGAGCGAGTTGCCCGGCCAGGCGCGCTGCCCCACCGAGGTGCTGACGTTGACGATCACTCCGCCGGAGGTCTCCAGGGGCGGCAGCGCGGCCTGGGTCAGCAGGATGGGCGCGATCAGGTTGGTGGCGATCTGGGGCTCGATCACCTCCGGTGTGAGAGTCCCGAGCGCGGCGGCGCTCACGATGCCCGCGTTGTTGACCAGTACGTCCAGGCGTCCGTGCGTCTTCAGAGCGGTTTCGACGATCCGCTCGGGCTCGCCCTGGGCGGTGATGTCCGCGACCAGTGGCGTGATGCGGTCGTGTCCGGCGGCGGTCTCGTCGAGCGGGGCGATCCGCCGGCCCACGGCGAGTACCTGAGCGCCTTCCTCGGCGAAGGCGCGAGCGGTGGCCCGGCCGATCCCGGTGCCTCCCCCGGTGACGATGACGACCCGGCCGGACCGCGTTGCGTTGCTGTTGTTCATGTCGGTGATCCTTCAACCCTGCCGCCAATGGCAAGGTCAAGCGGCGTCGTGGAAAGGTGTTTGACGCCCGTCGGCGTCCGGTGCTCGGATGGCGTGCATGAGTGCAGGACGGATGCATCCCGGTATGCACCCCCTTGACGGTGATCTTGTACGGCGGCTGGTCGCCGGGCAGTTCCCCCGGTGGGCGGGGCTGGCGGTGGAGCGGTGGCCGTCCGGCGGGACGGTCAATGCCATGTACCGGCTGGGCGACGACATGGTCGTACGGCTGCCGCTGGTACGGGGCGGGGCGAAGGACGTGTCGATGGAGCAGGAGTGGCTGCCCCGCCTCGCGCCTCTTCTGTCCACGCCCGTCCCCGAGGTGCTCGGGGCCGGGAAGCCCGCGGAGGGGTACCCGTGGCCGTGGTCGGTGCACCGGTGGCTGCCGGGCGGCCATCCCGAATCGGGAGCGCTGAGCGAGCCCCTTCCGCTGGCGAAGGATCTGGCGGCCTTCGTCGCGTCGATGTGGAGCATCACCCTGCCGGGCGCGCCGAAGGCGCACCGGGGCGGGCCGGTCGCCTCGCTCGACGCGGAGACCCGGGCGGCTGTCGAGGAGTTGCGCGGGATCCCGGAGGAGGGCGTGGACGGTGATGCCGTGTCCGCCGTGTGGGAGGAGGCGTTGCGGGCCCCGGGCTGGGACGGACCGCCGGTGTGGCTGCACGCGGATCTGATGCCGGGCAATCTGCTGGTCGAGGGCGGCCGGCTGACCGCCGTGATCGATTTCGGGTGCATGGGTTCGGGGGATCCGGCCTGTGATCTGTTTCCGGCGTGGAATCTGCTGCCGCGCGGGGCGAGGGAGGTCTTCCGCGAGGCGCTGGGCGTGGACGACGCGACCTGGGTCCGCGGCCGGGGGCGGACGCTCTCGCAGGCGCTGATCGCGCTGCCGTACTACCGGAGGACGAACCCTGTGATGGCGGGCAATGCCCGGCATGTGATTCGGGCGGTGCTGGACGAGAGCTGAGGCCGCGGGCCCGGCAGGGCGGCCCTCATCGGCGGGTGGGCCGGTTCTCCCGCCGTAGGGTGCGCCAGGTGACGACGACGCTCGACGCGGTCGCCAGGGCGAGGGAGCCGAGGATCACCGCGGCGATGGTGAGCGGGTTGAGGTGGGGTCCGACTTCCGTGGAGGTGGCCTGGGACAGCCCGGACGCCATGCCGGCCAGTGGCCCCAGGGGGACGAGGAGGCCGAGGGCCGCGCCGACGGTCACGACGAGGGAGGTCTCGGCGGCGGCGAAGAGGAGCAGTTGCCGTACGGTGCCGCCGGCGGACTTCATGACGGCGAGGTCGCGGCGGCGGCCGTGTGCGGTCATGGCCATGCTGTTGGCCATGGCGATCCCGCTGTAGCCGACGGCGACGGCGATCAGCATGGCGGTGAGGGTGTCGGTGAGCCTGGCGTCGGTGGCGTAGTCGTCGAGGGCGTGTCGTACCGCGTCGTGCACGGCTGTGCCGGGAACGGCCGATTCGGGCCTGGACGCCGCCGGTACGAAGATGTCGTCGGTGAGGGCGGACGGGTCGTGCGCGCGGACCAGTTGGCGGGGAAGGACGAAGTCGCCCCGGGCGGGGTCGTCCGGCAGGACCTGCCCGATGCGCAGTCTCACGGTGGCGCCGTCGGCGAACCTCACCGTGTGCTCGTCTCCGGCCTTCACTCCGAGGAGGTCCGCCGTCTTCCTGCCGAGCACCGCCCGGCCCGGTCTGTTCCAGCGCGGGTCGCGTGAGCCGAGCGCGTCGATGACGGTGAGCGTGCCGTCCTTGTCGCGGACGAAGGCCCGGGTCGGCAGTGCCGCCCTGCCCACCGGGTTGGCGGCGACCACCTCGTCGGTGTTGCCCGGTGTTCCGTCCGGCGTCACGATGACCTGTCCCGTGAGCTTGAGCGCCTCGCCCGCCGGGTACGCCACGCGCATCGTCTCGTTCATGCCGCTGAGCAGGACGGCGAATCCGACGGCCGCGGTCACCGGGGCCGCGAGTGACGCCGCCCGGCGCGAGTCGGCACGCAGTTCCGCGCGGACGAGGAGCGGGGCGGCCGAGCCGAGCCGGGCGAACGGCGAGGTGAGCGCCCGTCCGACGGGGCCGACGCAGAGCGGGGCGAGCAGTGCGGCCGCCACGACGAGCGCCATCGTGGCGAGGATCGCCGTGTTGATCCGGGTGTCGGCGCGAACGGCGGCGGTCGCGACGGTGAGCAGCGCGCCGAGGCCGAGCGCGGTCAGGCCGCCGATCCGGCGGGGGCGGCTGATCGTCCGGCTGTTCGCGCCCTTGTCCAGAAGCGCCTCGATCGGCGCGACCCGTACGGCCGTCCGGCCGGCGGCCAGGGCTCCCAGGACGCCGACGCCGACGCCGATCGCGGTCGCCGTGAGCAGCGGCCACAGGGCCACCCGCAGTCCGGGCTCCGGCGGGGTCACGCCGAGCCCCTGGAGGATGTCGCGCAGCAGTGGCGCGGTTCCGACGCCCGCCAGACAGCCGGCCAGTGAGCCCAGCAGGCCGATGAGGCCGGCCTCGCCCAGGATCATCCGGCGTATCTGGTGCGGTGCCGCGCCGATCGTCCGCAGCAGGCCGATCTCCCGCCGGCGCAGTCCGGTCGCCAGGACCAGCATGGACGCGACCACGAAGACGGTGGTGAACAGGGCGAGCGCCGCCAGCGCTCCGATGAGCTGCGTACCGAGGAACCGCTGGTGTTCCACGTGCGCCGGCTGGAGTGCGGACCGGCCGTCGCCGGAGAGCACGGTGCCCCGGTCGCCGACGACGCTCTCGGCCTTCGCCGTGATGTCGGCGGCGGAGACGCCCTTGTCGGCGATGATCGCGATGGCCCCGACCCCGGGTTCCTGGCGGGCGGCGAAGTCGTCGGTGAAGTAGTAGCCCGGTCCGTTCACGGTGCCGACCACACGGAACTCGGCGCGCCCGGCGGTGATGTTGACCGTGAGTTCGGTGCCCGTGGCCACTCCGAGCGCCCGGTCCACCACGATCTCGTGGGCCGCGGCGGGGGCCCGTCCGGTGACGAGGCCGTACGGCGCGAGTCGCGCGCTCGACCAGCCGTGTCCCGCCTCCAGCGCTCCTTCGTCCTCGACCGGCTCGCCATGGGTGAGGGCCTGCGCGTAGAAGGAGCGGTCCACCGTCACGGATGCCACGCCCGGTACCGCGGCGAGTTCGTCGAGCAGTGGCCGGGCCTCGCGCCGGCTCCACGGCACCCGGTCCCGGGGTGTGCCGTCCCGGTCGACGGCCTGTTCGGGGACGGCGAGCGCGGTGGCGGCCGCCAGGCGGGGCTGGGGCCCGGGGCGGGCGGAGTCGTAGATGATCAGGGTGGTGGTGATGAGCGCCACGCCGATCAGTACCGCGAGGAAGGCCGCCAGGAAACCGCTCCAGCGTTCACGGACGTTCGCGAGGATCAGCATCACGCCTCCATCCCCGCCATGTGGGCCGCGATCGCGGAGGCGTTGCGGCCGTGGGAGCGGGGGTCGCGGTCGAGGGTAATCCGGTCCGCGACGCGGCCGTCCTTGAGGAGTACGACGGCGTCGGCGAAGGCCGCGGCCACGGGGTCGTGGGTGACCATGAGGGTGGTGCGGCCCTCCTGGTCGACCAGCCGGCGCAGCAGTTGGAGCACCTCGCGCGAGGTGGTGGTGTCCAGGGCGCCGGTGGGTTCGTCCGCGAACAGCACGTCCGGCCGGGTCACCAGGGCACGGGCGAGCGCGACGCGCTGTTGCTGACCGCCGGACAGCTCGCTCGGCCGGTGTTTCGCCCGCCGGGTCAGTCCGACCGCGGCGAGCGCGGCGGCGATCTCCTCGGGGCGGACCCGGCGTCCGGCGAAGCGGGAGGGGAGTTCGACGTTCTGTGCCGCTGTCAGCGATTCGACCAGGTTGAAGGATTGGAACACAAAGCCGATGTGGTCGCGCCGCAGTACGGTGCGCTGCCGCTCGCTCTGGCGTCCCAGGTCGAAGCCGGCCAGTGTCACCTGTCCTTCGGTGGGCCGGTCCAGGCCGGCCGCGCACTGAAGAAGGGTGGATTTCCCGGAGCCGGACGGGCCCATGACGGCCGTGAAGGTTCCGCGCGGGAAGTCGATGGAGACGCCGTCCAGCGCGGTCACGGAGCCGGTGCCGGTGCCGTGGATCTTCCGTACGGAGCGCAGCCGTACGGCGTCGGGGGCGGGGTTCTGTCGAGTGGTTCTCATGGTGTCGACTCCAGCGGATCGGCCCGGGGCACCGCATTGACCTGGGCTCTAACGCGGAAGTAGAGCTGGCTCTACCGTCATCGAACGGCCGTCTGGCATACGGTTGCCGGATGCGTCCCAGAACGGCCTGGCAGGCCATGGCTCAAAGCCCGCTGAGCTTCTTGTCCTCCAGTTGGCCGTGGCGGTCACTGGCGTATCTGGTCACTGGTGTCGTGGTCGGTGCGGCCGCTGTCGCGGTGTTCGTCACAGGGCTGGTGGCCGGGCTGATCCTGCTGGTGGTGCTGGTCGGGGTGGCTCCTCTCGTCGGCGTCGTGCTGTCCTCGATCACCGTGGCGGCCGTCGAGCGGCGCAGGCTGCGTCTCGTCGACCTCGACGGCATGCCGGACACGCACCGGCGGCCGGAGACGGCCGGTTTCCGGGCCTGGGTGTCGACCAGGCTCACCGAGCAGGTCACCTGGCGCGAGCTGCTCTTCACGGTGGTCTCCGCGGCGGCGCTGTGGTGGCTGGATCTGCTGGTGCTCGCCTTCTCCTTCGGTCTGCCCGTTCTCACCTTCGAGGCGCTCGACGATCCGAGCACCTGGCCGTGGGCGGTCTTCGGCACGCTCGTGCTGCTCGCCTCCCCGTACACCGTGACGTCGTGGGCGGGTGCCCGTGGCGCGCTCGCGCGGACCTTCCTCGCGCCGCGCGACGAGGAGCTCGGGGAGTCGCTGAAGGAGGTGCACGCGTCGCGGGCGCGGCTCATCGACTCCTTCGACGCGGAGCGCGTACGCATCGAGCGCGATCTGCACGACGGCGCGCAGCAGCGGTTGGTCTCCCTGGGGATGGCGCTCGGGCTGATGCGTCTGGACATCCCCCGGGACTCCCCGCTCGCGGCCCGGCTGACCGAGGCCGAGGGGCAGCTCTCCGCCGTTCACCAGGAGTTGCGCGATCTGATCCGGGGGCTCAGTCCCCCGGTGCTGGCGGACCACGGTCTGGTGGCCGCGGTCGAGGACCACGCGAGCCGTTTTCCCGTACCGGTCACCGTCGATCTCCAGCTGCCGGGGAGGCTTCCCCGGCAGCTGGAGACCCATGTGTACTACCTGATCAATGAGGCCATGACGAACATCGCGCGGCACAGCGGCGCCCGGAGCGCGGGAGTGCGCGGCCGCCACCACTCGGACCTGCTGGTCCTTGAGATCACGGACGACGGGGACGGCGGTGCCGATCCCGCCGCCGGGACCGGTCTGACCGGGCTCGCCGACCGGCTCACGGCCCTGGACGGCCGGATGCGGGTGTCGAGCCCGGCCGGCGGTCCGACTCTTCTCCATGTGGAGATCCCGTGCCACTTCGCGTGATCCTCGCGGAGGACGCGGTTCTCCTCCGTGAAGGGCTGGTCGGCCTGTTGGAGCGGTTCGGCCATGAGACGCCCGCCGTGGTCGGCGACGCGGACGCGCTCGTCGAGGCCGTCCACCGGGAGCGGCCCGATCTGGTGATCACGGATGTGCGGATGCCGCCTTCGAAGGGGGACGACGGGCTGCGTGCGGCCGTCGCCCTGCGGGAGACGTACACCGGGCTGCCGGTGCTCGTGCTCAGTCAGTACGTCGAGCGGTCGTACGCCCTGCGGCTGCTCGACTCGTGCGGCGGTGCCTCGGTGGGCTATCTGCTGAAGGAGCGGGTGGGGGCCGTCGCCGACTTCATGGCGGCGCTCGAACTCGTCGCGGCCGGCGGGACCGTGGTGGATCCCGAGGTGATCCAGCAGCTGGTCAGGCTCCGCCCCGACCCGCTGGAGCGGCTCAGCGCCCGTGAGAAGGAGGTGCTGGCCCTGATGGCGGAGGGGCGGTCCAACGCGAACCTGGCGGCGCATCTGTTCATCAGCGAAGCCGCCGTCAACAAACACATCGGCAGCATCTTCGGCAAGCTCGATCTGCCGGTGCGCATGGACGGGCACCGCCGGGTTCTCGCTGTGCTGGCCTTCCTCAGGGCCTGATCCGGGTCAGGGATGGTGGAACCTCACCGCGGGGTGGGCTGCGGTCGGCCCCGAGAGCACCGGCTGCGGCCTGCCCTTCGGATGCTGGTCGAAGGGCGGCGACGTACCGGCGGCTACGGCCGGCCGGGTGAGTTCTGCCATGGGGAAACGCCGGGGCGGGCGCCCGCCCCGGCGCGTCAGACCTCAGTCTCATGTCTCGTACGCCCGCGGTCGGGCAGACTGCGCCCGAACATGATCGAAGGAGAGCGAAATGCCCATGGACACCGTCGCGCGGTTTCTGGCTGCCCTGAGCCCCGAGCACCGGGAGGAAGTCGCCGGGCGGCCGGATGCGGAGCAGGCCAGTCTCGCCGCCGCCTGGGAGGCGGAGTTGGAGCGGGACGATCTCGACACGCTGGACGAGCTGTCACCGGCCGCCGCCGAGAGCGAGGCGGCCAGGCGCGTCCTGGGAAGAACGGGGCCGGAGTAGGCCGGCCGGTTCCGCCGGGGCCTCATTAGGGTGGGCGTCTGTCGGCGAGAAGGATCGGGGAACGGACATGACCTCAGAGGGGCGTGCCGGCGTGGTGCGCGGGAAGGTCTTCGGGGAGGTGGCGGAGGTGTACGACGCCGCCCGCCCGGGGTACTCGGACGAGCTGGTCGGGGAGGTGCTGGCGTACGCGGGGCTCGGCGGTCGCGGGGCGGTGGAGGTCGGGGCGGGTACGGGCAAGGCCACGGTGGCTTTCGCGGAGCGGGGGGTTCCGCTGGTCTGTGTGGAGCCCGATCCGCGTATGGCCGCGGTGTTGCGGCGCAATACGGCCGGACACCCCGGGGTCCGTGTGGAGGTGTGCGGTTTTGAAGAGTGGGAGCCGGGCGGACGGCGCTTCGGGCTGTTCCTCGCCGCGACCTCGTGGCACTGGATGGCGGCGGACCGGCGCTGGGACCTGGTGCACTCCGTGCTGGAGCCCGGTGGGGCGGTGGCGCTGTTCTGGAATCCGCAGGCTGTCGTGGACGGCGGGCTGCACGGCGAACTCGCCGAGATCGACCGCCGTCACGGAGTCGTGGAATCGCCCCACGGCGCGCTGGCCGCCACCAGTGGCGACGAGCCGGGGAGCCGGGGCCACTGGGACGAGTGGCCGGAGGCCGAGTGCCGCCGCGACGGGCGTTTCACCGAGGTGCGTTCGGTCCGCTTCCGCCGGCGCGCCCGTTACGACACCGAGCGCTATCTGGCTTTCCTCGCCTCGGTCTCCGCCTATCGCATGCTGCCGGAGCGCCGCCGCGAGCAGGCCCTCGCCGATGTCGGCGAGCTCCTCGACGCCCGTGGCGGCGGCATCGACATGCACCATATGAACGATCTGTTCCTCGCCCGGACCCGATGAGCGGGCGGGGCGCGGTTCAGCCGGTTCCGGTGGGCGGCGGCAGGAAGCCCACCCGGACATGGGACTCCACGTACCGGGTGAAGAGGGCCTCGTCCACCCGCGGGCAGTGGATTCCGCTCCCCCCGAGCGCCTCCCGGGTGCTCGTGGCGTCGAAGACCGCCGCGCCGGAGAAGCGGGTCGCGGCGTCGAACGCGTCGGCCGGCAGGAGCGAGAGCAGGGGGTGGGCCGTGTTGGCCGGTTCCCGCTCGACGGCCCGCCGCCAGTCGGCGAGCGGCACGTCCCCGACGGCGTAGCCGAGGGAGCGCAGCCAGCCGATCGCGCGGGCCAGCGGGACCCGGTCCCCGGCGGCCAGATGGAAGGTGCGGTTCGCCGCCCCGGGGGTGCGGGAGAGCGCGACGACGGCCCTGCTCACATAGTCCACCGGGACGAGGTCGAACCGCTCCTCCAGGTCGGCCGGGGCCAGCCCGGCCTCGACGCACCCCTTGAGCAGCAGCCAGAAGTAGTCGGAGGTCTGGCACAGTCCGCTGTCGGTGGCTCCGCAGATCCGCGCGGGGCGGTGGACCGATACCCGCAGGCCGCGTTCCCGCGCCTGCTCCAGCAGTGCTTCGGCGGCCCATTTGCTCTGCGCGTAGCCGTTGCGCAGGGTGTCCGCCGGGGGCAGCGGGTCCTCCGGTCGGATGCAACCGCCGGCCGTGTGGACGCCGACGGTCGAGATGTGGTGCAGGGGTACGGAGCCGTGGAGGGCCGCCAGTCGCAGCACCTCCGCCGTGCCGCGCACATTGCTCCTTCTCAGCCGCTCGTAGGACTGGGTGAGATTGACCGCGGCCCCGCAGTGGAAGACGGTGTCGACCCGGCGGGCGAGGCCGTCGAAGTCTCCGGCGGGCATTCCGAGACCCTCCTCCGCGAGATCTCCGGGCACGGCCGCGATCCGGTCCGTGTACGAGTCCTTCCAGAGGCCGTAGCCGTCGAGCGCGGCGCGCAGCCGTTTGTGGCCGGTGGCCGTGTCGGGCGCGCGGACGAGGCAGTGCACGAGGCCGTCGGCGGAGGAGCGGAGCAGTTCGTGGAGGAGGAAGGTGCCGAGGAAGCCGGTCGCGCCGGTGAGGAAGGTCCGCTCCGGGCGGTCGAGGACCCGGGCCGGGGCGGGCGTGGGCACGATCGCGGGAGGGAGTTCGGCGTCGGCCCGCAGATCCGGTGCGGCGGTCCGGGTCGGGTCGCCCGGGCCGGCCGGGAGGGCTGGGCCGGTCAGGAGGGCCGCCATCCGGCGGACGGTCGGTGCGGCGAAGAAGGAGCCGAGGCTGAGCCGTACGCCCCACTCCTCGTGCACGCGCAGCAGCAGGCGGACGACCAGCAGGGAGTCCCCGCCGTGTGCGAAGAAGTCGTCGTCCGCCCCGATCCGGCCGGTGCCCAGCACCTCGCGCCAGATCTCGGTCATCCGGTGCTCCGGGCCGGTGCGGGCCGGGGCCGGCTCCGGGGTGCTCGCGCCGGGGGCGGCGGGGGCGGGCAGCGCGGCGCGGTCGACCTTGCCGCTGGGGGTGAGGGGAAACCCGGGCACGGGCACGATCATGACCGGGACCATGGCCGCGGGCAGCTTCTCCCGCAGGGCGGCGCGCAGCCGTTCCGCGTCCGGGGCGGTGGGGCCCGCCGGGATGTAGTGGGCGACCAGACGGGTGCTGTGCGGCAGGGAGGTGTCGGCGGTGACGACCGCGTCGGCGACCCCGGGGACCGCCTTGGCGGCGGACTCGATCTCGCCGAGTTCGACCCGGTGGCCCCGGACCTTGATCTGGCCGTCGCGCCGGCCGAGGAATTCGATGGCCCCGCCGGGCAGGAATCGGCCCAGGTCGCCGCTGCGGTAGAGCCGTTCGCCGGGAGTGAGCGGGTCCGGGACGAACATCCGCCGGGTGATGTCCGGCCGTCCGTGGTATCCGATGGCGAGGCTCTCGCCGCCGAGACAGAGCTCCCCCACCGCTCCCGGCGGGACGGGGGCGAGCCGGTCGTCGAGGATGCGGACGCGGGCCCCCGGCACCGGACGGCCGACGGGGGCGCGGTCCGGCCAGTCGGCGGGGGGTCCGGTGAGTGCCCCGGCGGTGACGACGTGGGTCTCGGAAGGGCCGTACTGATTGTCGAGCACGGCGGCGGTGTTCTCCGTGAAGAACCGTCTGACGGCCGGGGTGATGAACAGTTGCTCCCCCGCGCTGACGACTTCGCGCAGCGAGCCGCCGCCACGGGCCCCGGCGGTTCCGGTTCCTGCGGCGTACTCGGCGAGCTGCTGGAGGGCGACGTAGGGCAGGAAGAGCCGTTCGACACGGCTGTCGTCGATCAGGGCCAGCAGCCGGGCGGGATCGCGCCGGGCCGTCTCGTCCACCAGGACGAGGGTGCCGCCCGCGCCCCAGGTGCTGAACAGCTCCTGGAACGCCACGTCGAAGCTGAGCGGGGCGAACTGGGCGGTCCGCAGAGGGCCGGGCGCGTGGGAGGAGGACCGGCGGAGCTGCCGGTCGATGACACCGGCGAGGGCGCGATGCGGCATCAGCACCCCCTTGGGCAGTCCCGTGGAGCCGGAGGTGTAGATCAGATACGCCGGGTCGTCACGGCTCACGGCGGGAAGGGCGGCGGACGCCGGGCGCTCCGCCGTGTCCTCCAGGAACAGCGCTTCGGCACCGGCCGTGTCGACCGCCAGGTCCCGGAGGGTCCGGCGGGTGGTGAGCAGCGCCGCGGCGGCGCTGTCGCGGAGCATGAGGGAGATCCGTTCCGCCGGATAGGCGGGGTCGACGGGAACGCAGCACCCCCCGGCCCTGAGCACCGCCAGTACCGCGACCGGGAGTTCCGGCGAGCGTTCCAGCAGTATCCCGACCCGTCCGCCGCCGTGTCCGGCCGCGACCAGCCGGGCGGCCAGCGCGCCGGAGGCCGCGTCGAGTTCGGCGAAGGTGAGCCGTACGTCTTCGTGCTCGACGGCCACCGCCTCCGGCGTGCGCCGGGCGGCTCGGGCGAAGGCCTCGTGGGCGAGGGGGAGGCCGGGGGCGAGCGGCGGGCCCTGGGCCCAGGTCACGGCCGTCCGCTCCCGGTCCTCCGGCGTGAGCACCGCCAGTTCGGCCACCGCCGTGTCCGGGCGGGAGACGGCGTCGTCCAGCAGAACGCGGAGACGTTCCGTCAGAAGTCCCGCGCCGGCGGGGGTGAACAGCTCCGCCGCGTACTCCAGCCGCCCCCGGAAGACGCCCCGCTCCGGGGTGAGATGGAAGAAGGCGTCGAACTTCGCCGTTCCGTCGTGCGGACGGAGGCGCTCGGCGCGTACCCCCGGCAGCGAGAGGCCGGGCGCCTGCCCGTCGTCCACCGTCAGCACCACCTGGAAGAGCGGAGTCCGCGATCGGGTGCGCGGCGCGCCGGCCATCGCCACCAGCCGGGTGTACGGCATGTCCCGGTGCTCCCCGACCTCCCGGGCCGTCCGTTTCGTCTCGGCCACGAGCTCGCGGAAGGACTGTCCCGGTGCGGTGCGCGGGCGCAGCGGGAGTACCTCGGCGAGGCACGCGATCATGGGTTCGGTGCCGGTTCCGTCGCGCCGGGAGACCGGTACGCCGAGGATCGCGCCGCGGCCGTCGCCGTCGCCGTCCCCGTGGCCGTGGCCGTGGCCGTCGCCGTGTCGGTCCATCAGCGCGGTGAGAGCGGCGGCGAAGACGGTGAACGGGGTGGCCCGGGTCTGGCCGCAGAGCCGGCGCAGCCGGGAGACGAACTCCTCCTCCAGGGTGAACTCGACCGTTCCGCCCTGGTGGCCGAGGGTCGCGGGGCGCGGGCGGTCGAGCGGGAAGGTGGATTCCGGGGGCGGGTCCGCGAGGGTGCGCCGCCAGTGCTCCACGGTTTCGGCCCGGGGCGCGCCGGAGGTCCGCTGCCGGCGCGCGTACGGTCCGGGCTGGAGCGGCACGGGCGGCAGTTCGGGTTCCGGTTCGCCGGTCTCCGCGCGGTACAGGCTGCTGAACTCCTCGTCGAGCAGATACAGGGCCCAGCCGTCCACGGCCGCGTGGTGGACGGCGACGGCGAGCACCGCGTCGTCGTCCCCCACCTCCAGCAGGGTCGCGCGGAGCAGGGGCGGCCGGTCCAGCGGCAGCGGGCCCGAGACGGCCTCGCGCACCGCGCGGTCCAGTTCGCCGGCGGTCACCCGCCGTCTGGCGAGCGGCACGGGCATGGGCGGCAGCACTTCCTGTACGGGGAGGCCGTCGGCCAGGAGCAGTCTGCTGCGCAGGGCTTCGTGCCGGCGTACGACTCCGGTGAGCGCGGCCTCGACGGCCCGTGCGTCGAGGGGACCGCGCAGCCGGTGGACCCAGGACTCCACGTACCGCGAGACGCCGTCCCCGAGCTGGTCGTTCAGCCAGATCCCTTCCTGTTCCCACGACATGGGGTGGACGAGGGGGGCAGGGCCGGTGTTCTCGGTGGGGCTGGTGCTCCCGGTGGGGCCGGTGGCCATCATGAGCTCCTGTTCGGGGCGTGGCCCTCGGCGGCCGGAACGGGCAGCAGGGCGAGCAGCGCCGCCCGGTCCACCTTGCCGTTCGGGGTGAGCGGGAAGGCCGGCTGCGGAGAGAGGAAGTGGGGTACGAGGTGGCGGGGCAGCCTGGCCGCCAGTTCGCGCCGGAGTGCGGCGGGGCCGAGGTCCCGGTGCTCCGGGGCTCCCGGCGGCTCGGTGGTGTAGAACAGCGCCAGCCGGGTGCCACCGGTGCCGTCCGCCGTGTCGCGGAGCGCGGCGACCGCGCACGCGCGTACGCCGGGGATCCGCCGGGCGGCCGCCTCGATCTCCTGGGGTTCGACCCGGTGCCCGGCTATTTTCAGCTGCCGGTCGCCGCGCCCCCGGAAGTGGAGGACGCCTCGGGCGTCCAGCAGGCCCCGGTCCCCGGTCCGGTAGATCCGGGTGGGCGATCCGGCGACGCGTACAGTGGGGAACTTCGCGGCGGTGAGTCCGGGGTCGCCGAGGTATCCGAGGGCGAGTCCGTCGCCGGAGAGGCAGATCTCGCCGATCTCGCCCGGGGCGGCCGGTTCTTCGCCGCGCAGCACATGGATCCCGGTGCGGGAGACGGCGGTGCCGAGGGGGACGCCCTCCGGCGCGGCGCAGTCGTCCGGCTCGACGGGGTGGGTGGCGGCGAAGACGCAGCTCTCCACGGGGCCGTAGCCGTTGATCACCTCGAGACCGGGGTGGGTCTCCAGACAGCGCCGTACATGACCGGCGGACATCCGCTCTCCGCCGGTGACCAGGGTCCGCAGTCCGCGCAGGCTGTCCGGGTCCTCCTCGGCGATCAGATTGAGGAGCGAGGTGGTCAGGAAGGCGGCGTCGGCCCCGAACTCCCGGATCAGGGAGCGCAGACCGCTCGGCAGCAGATGGTCGCCTTCGGAGACGACGCAGCGTCCGCCGGTGATGAGGGTCCCCCAGACCTCCAGGGAGAAGGCGTCCCAGGAGACCGGGGAGATCTGGGCCATGGACCGGCCGGGTCCCGTCCAGGCCCGCGCGTCCCGGGCCAGGCGGGTGGTCGCCCGGTGCGGTGAGACGACGGCTTTGGGAGCGCCGGAGGTTCCCGAGGTGAAGAACACGGTGGCGGGGGCGTCGCCGGTGACGTCCGGCGGCGGGGTGCGGGGGGCGCGCGGCGGCTCCCCGTCCGGGGCCCAGGAGGGCACGAGCGCGCCGGGCACGGGTCTCCGGGTGATGAAGAGCGGGGGCGACAGCGTCTCCAGTACGGTGCGCACCCGTTCCGGCGGCCAGCGGTGGTCGAGGGCCGCGTAGCCCGCGCCGCTCTTGAGGACTCCGAGCAGGACCGCCACCAGCTCGGCCGACCTGGGCAGATCGACGGGGACCAGATCGCCGGGGCCGACCCCCAGCTCGCCCAGCCGGGCGGCCCAGCCGTCGGCGGCGGCGTCGAGTTCGGCGTACCCGACGCGCTCGTGAGGAGTGACCACCGCGATGGCGTCGGGGGTGGCGGCCGCCCGGCGGGCCACCGCGACATGGATCGGCGAGGGGTCGTTCATCGGGCGGCCGCCCGGGCGACGACCGCTTCGGCGAACTCCCCCACGGTCTCGCTGTCGAGGAGGAGTTCGGGGGGCGTGGCCACGCCGGTCGCCTGCTCCAGGCGGAGGCAGACGCGCATGGCCTGGAGAGATGAGCCGCCGAAGGCGTGGAAACTGTCCCCGGCGGTCAGCGGGCCCGCCCGGAGGACGTCCTCGACGGTCCGGATCACCCGTGCCGCGTCCACCGGGGCGGTCGCGTCATGGGGTATGTGCTCTGTCACGGTCTCTCCAAGTGGACTGAATCCTCGGCGGACAGGGGCCGGGGGCTCCGTCCGCCCGTCGGGGCAGGCGTAGGGGCGGGCAGGGTCAGGGCAGGGAGAAGAGGGCGGGCTCGCCGCTCATCGACAGGTGATTGACGACGACATGACCGCCTGTCACGGGGATCAGCTCGGGTCTGGTCGAGACCGCGCCGCCCCTGCCTTCCTCCGGCTCGATCAGGCCGCGTTCGGCACCGTCCTTGTTGAGCAGGATGATGTGCCCCTCGTCCCCGCTCTCGGTCAGGACTCCGACGCGTCCGTTCGTCATGGGGGCGAGGCCGTAGAGGGATCCGGCCGCCCGGTGCTCCCACATCTCGCGGCCGTCCTTCAGCGAGTGGGCGACCACCACGTCCGCCCAGAGGCCGTCGCGCTCGGCGAGCGTGATCAGCAGATCGCCGAGGACCAGTGGGCGGCCCTGGCCGCCGAAGTTCCGCCCGATCGATTCGGGGGCGACGAGTTCCCCGGCGGGCCCGGACAGCGGCACGGTCGCGGTCGGCGCGCCCCGGTCGTCGAAGCCGAGCAGTGCGTGGGTACCGCGCTGGTCCTCCTCGGACACGGCGAGGACGGCGGGGGTCACGGACACCACGGCGGCGTCGGTGATCGATTCGACGGGCAGGTCCCTGGTCCAGCGTTCCTCGCCGGTACGGGTGTCGAGCGCGATCAGGCGCGCGCCGGTGCCGCACTGCTCGACGAGCAGGGTGCGGGCGCTGGTGGCGTCGACCGCCCGGGCCGCGCACTCCTTCCCCAGGGGCCGCTGCCACAGCTGTTCGCCCGTCCCGGCGGAGCGGGCCCTCAGCGCGCCGTCCTCCGCGGTGACGGCGGTGGTCCCGCCGACGGCGGCACCGCCGTCGATGAGCCCTTCGCCCTTGAGGGAGCGCTGCCACAGCGCCTTGCCGTCGGACACGCGCACGGCGACGAGGGTCGCGCAGGGCTTGTAGTGCCTTCCGTACGCGATGAGGCCGATGCCCTGTTCGGCCTCGGGGCTCATCGCGCAGACGGCTTCGCGGGCCGGGGCGGGCAGCGTCCAGCGCTCGGCGCCGTCGCGAGCACTGTACGAGGAGAGTCCGTCGACCCGTCCCCGGACCACGGAGTCGCCCAGCCCCCAGGCGCCGGGGCCCTCGTCGTCGCGGTTGCCGACGGACGGCACCTTCCAGGAGGCGCGCGGCTTCTCCCCGCCCTTGGCCGACGCGCCGGAGGCCTTGCCCTTCGATTCGTCCTCGGGCCAGAAGGCCCAGGTGCCGCCGCCGAGGACGAGGCACAGGACGACGGCGGCCGTCGCCCGGACCGCTCCGGTACGGCTCGGGCGTACGGTGTCCGCCGGGCCGGCCGCCGCCCCGCCGCCGTCCGGCGGTGGTGGTCTCCGCTCGCGCCCGGCGAACGCGGCGACGAGCGAGCTGATCAGGAGCGCGGCCCAGGTGACGCCCCAGGCCACCTCCGCATGCCCTTCGGGCACCTCCACCGTCAGCAGCACCGCCATCGCTCCGGCCACGGTGCCGAACAGGAAGAACGCGGCCTTCGAGGCCCCCGCGCGCTGTTCGCTCATGCCCATCCCCCGTCCCCGGGCGCACTTTCACACCCATGGGGCGGAATCTACACGTGCCCATGAGGTCCCGGCCCGGCCGATGACCTTGGAACGGCAGGCGCGCTCGGCGGCCTCCGCCCCCGTCAGCCCAGAGCGGCCAGCAGCTCGCGCTCCCGCGCGGCGGTGAGACCCGCGCGGCGGGGCCGGTCCAGGCCCTGCTCGCGTTCCCAGCGGAGTATGTCGTTCACCAGTTCCGCCCGGGGCCGGTGCCGCAGACCGGCGGCGAGCGCCGCGGCTCCCCTGCGGGCCGACCAGGCTTCCCAGCCGGGTTCGGCCAGCCACATCGGCAGCGACTCGGGGCCCATGTACCCGGCCACGCCATGGGCGAGCAGCCGGGCCGAGTCGACGCGGGTCACCGGCCCGGTGTGCCCGCCGGCCGCGCGGGACAGCTCGATCCACTCGGCGAGGGGGAGGACGGGGCCGACCGCGTCGTAGGTGCCGGTGGTTCCGCTCTCGGCGGCGTCGAGCAGCCAGTCCGTGAGGTCTCTGACGTCGATCACCTGCGTCGGCATGGCCGGTTCGTCCGGTACCAGCATCGGCCCCCGCGGATCCCGAGCGGCGCGCGCCGCCCAGTATCCGGAACGGCCGCTGTGATCGCCGGGGCCGCCGATGAGACCGGCCCGCGCGACGAGGAGCCGGTCCCCCAGGGCGTCCGCCGAGGCCTGCTCGCAGGCGGCCTTCGCCTCTCCGTACAGTTCTCGGCCCGCCTCGCGGCGGTCGGTCGGGGGCAGGAGCGCGGCGGACTCGTCCGCGTCCGGGTCGGCGTGGGAGGCGTAGGCGCTGACCGAGGAGACGTACGTCCAGTGCCTGGCCCTGCCACCGAGCGCGGCGAGGGCGTCACGGACGAAGCCGGGCTGCCACGACACCTCGACGACGGCGTCCCACTCCCGGTCGAGCAGCGGTGTGTATGCGGACGGATCGCGCCGGTCTGCGGGGACCAGCAGGGCTCCGTCGGCCGTCTCGCCGCTTTCGCCGCGGGCGAGGCAGGTCACCCGGTGGCCGCGCCCGATCGCCCGCCGCGACAGCTCGCGGCCCATCCATGCCGTACCACCCAGAACGAGGATCTCCATGCCGGTACTCAAACAGCGGCGGCACCGGAGGCCAAGGGCGTTCTGCCGACAGCAGACGGACCGGCCGGTGAGGCACGGTCCCTCAGGCCGACCGCGCCGGCCGGCCCGCTTCTCCCGGACATCGGCTGTCAGTGGCCGGGGCTATGTTGAAGCGAAAGGACGGCACTGGAGGGGAACATGTCCGAAGACTCACCCATCGCCGCGCTCATGGCGGTGATGTCGCCGCACGACGGTGTGGACGAGCGGGTCGACTGGGCCGCGGCCGGGGCCGAGTGGGGGGTTTCCTCCTTCCCGGCCGACTACAGGGCCTTCATGGCGACGTACGGATCCGGCGGCATCGACGACGCCTTCTCGGTGCTCGCTCCCGAGGGCCGGGGGGACGCCGGGGGCCCCGAGTACGGCGGGATGGCCGGGGAGACGGGCACCCTGCGGCTCACCTGGGAGCAGGAAGGGGGGCCCGCCGGAGTGGGGGCCACGGCGGACCGGGCGATCGCCTGGGGGGTCAGCTGCGGCGCGGACGTCCTGGGGTGGCTGACCGACGACGGCGATCCGGACGCGTGGCCGGTGGTCGTCTGGGAGCGGCACGGACGGCCGCACTGGAAGGTCTACGGCTTCGGGATGGCGGAGTTCCTGCGGCGGTTGTTCGCCGGGGAGTTCCCCGAGTGCCCGCTCAGCGACGCCTCCCTCTGGCGGGAGCCCGCTCCCCACTTCGTCAACCGGCGCTTGGAGACGGAGCGTTGGGACGCCGGGTTCAACCCCTACACCGGGGAGCCGGATCCGTACTTCGGCATGGTCTACGACTGATCCCGGCGCTCGCTCCCGCGGCCCCGGCAACCCGCTTCCCGCCGGGAGGGGTTACTCTTCAGACGCCCTGTGGGGGAAGTCCGGTCGAATTCCGGCGCTGACCCGCAACGGTGGACGGAGTCCGGGAGACCGGGCCCGTGAGCCCGATTACCCGCGGTGGCGCAGGATCCTGTCAACTCGCCGTGGACTGCGAGAGGATGCCCGGCCGGACATCCGTCTCCCGGGCCGCTCCTCGGCCGTGGACGCACGGCCCGAGGCGAAAGCGACGTCGTTCGTGGCCGTACCCACCGACCATCAGTCCACCGCGTCACAGCCGGCCGCCCGCGACGCGGTGTCCCCCGCCGACACGGGACCGCCACCGCCCCGGCGGGTGCCGCTCCTTCCGCTGGTCGTGGCGCTCGGCCTGGCGCTGCCGATCTCCGTCGTCTGCGGCGCGGGCATCGGGGCGTCCGGCATCGGCTGGGGCGAGGTGCTGGGGCATCTCTGGGCCGGGCTGACCGGCGGGACCATCACCGGCGAGCAGATCTCCTCGTACACCATCGTCTGGGAGCTGCGCTTCCCGCGCGCGGTGCTGGCGGCGGTCGTCGGGGCCGGGCTGTCGGCGATCGGCGTGGCCGTGCAGGCCATGGTGCGCAACGCGCTGGCCGACCCGTTCGTCCTCGGCATCTCCTCGGGGGCGGCCGTCGGCGCGAACGCGGTGCTGATCTTCGGCGCGCTCGGGGCGCTCGGTGTCTGGGCCCTGTCCACCGCCGCCTTCGCCTCGGCGCTGCTCGCGATGACCCTGGTGTACGCGATCGCCCGTACCGCCCACGGGCTGACCCCGATACGGCTGGTGCTCACGGGCACCGCGATGTATTACGGGTTCTCGGCGATCACCACCTTCATGGTGTTCGCCGCCGAGCACGGCGAGGCGGCCCGCTCGGCGATGATGTGGCTGCTCGGCAGCCTCGGCGGGGCGAACTGGGCCGCCGTGCCCATCGCGGCGGGCGCGGTGCTCGCCGGTCTGGTGCACCTCGGGCTCTCCGCGCGCCGGCTGAACGCGCTCGCCATGGGCGACGAGACCGCCGCCGCGCTCGGTGTGGACCCCGGGCGGCTGCGCAGGGAGCTGTTCGTGGTCTCCGCCGCCGTCACCGGGGCGGTGGTCGCGGTCAGCGGGGCGATCGGCTTCGTCGGACTGATGGTTCCGCACGCCGTTCGGATGCTGGTGGGCGCCGACCACCGCCGGGTGCTGGCCGTCGCCCCGCTCGCCGGCGCGATCCTGCTGATCTGGGTGGACATCCTCTCCAGGGTCGTGCTGGCCCCCACCGAACTGCCGGTGGGCGTGCTCACCGCGGTCATCGGCGTGCCCTGTTTCGTTCTGCTGATGCGCCGTCGCGGCTACACGTTCGGAGGCCAGTGATGAGGATCGACATCGACGATCTGACCGTCGCCGTCGCGGGGGCGCGGCTGGTGGAGGACATCAACCTGCGGGCCGGCAGCGGTCAGCTCGTGGGGCTGGTGGGCCCCAACGGCAGCGGCAAGTCCAGCCTGCTGCGCTGTGTCTACCGGGCGCTGCGCCCGGCCGCCGGCACCGTCCGGCTCGACGGCGACGATCTGCACGCGCTGAGTCCCCGCGAGGGGGCGCGCAGACTGGCCGCGCTCCCCCAGGAGACGGTCGGCGAGTTCGACTTCACCGTCGCCGAGGTGGTGGCGATGGGCCGGCTGCCGCATCAGCGGGCGGCGGGACGGACCTCGGCCGAGGACCGGGCCCAGTGCCGTGCCGCGCTGGCCGGGGTGGGCGCTTCCCATCTCGCCGACCGCAGCTTTCTGACGCTCTCCGGCGGTGAGAAGCAGCGCGTCCTGATCGCCCGCGCGCTGGCGCAGCGTCCGCGCGTCCTGGTGCTGGACGAGCCCACCAACCATCTGGACATCGCCCAGCAGCTGGAGGTGCTGTCGCTGGTGCGCGACAGCGGTCTCACGGTGCTGACCGCGCTCCACGACCTCAATCTGGCCGCCGTGCACTGCGACACGCTCCATGTGATCGACCACGGCCGGATCGTCGCCGCCGGTCCGCCGCACGAGGTGCTGACGGCACAGCTGCTCGCGGAGGTGTTCGGCGTCCGGGCGCACCGGGTGGCGCATCCCGTGTCCGGCGCGATCCAGCTGCTGTTCGACCGGCTGCCTCCGGGCGGCGGGGCCGCCGACGCCCCGTGACCCCTCTCCCGTCCCTCTCCCCTTCCCTCCTCCACCCTTCCAAGGAGCCTTCCGTCATGCCCCGTTCCCCACGTCCTCTGCGCGCCTCGGCGCTGATACTCGCGACCGCGCTGGCGCTCTCCGGCTGTGGTGCCGACGTCGACACCGGCACCGGTTCCCCGGGTGGGGAAAAGAGCGCGTCGGCGGGCGGCCACTACCCGGTGACCCTGGAGAACTGCGGTGAGCGCAGAACGTTCGAGAAGGCTCCGGAGCGGGTCGTCACCAATGACGTCGGCATCACCGAGATCATGTTCGCGCTCGGCCTGGAGGGCCGGATGGCCGGCTATGTGATGCCGGACAACAAGGGTTCGGTCGGCGATGCGCCGTGGAAGGGGGCCTACGACCGGACCACCTGGCTGTCGAAGAAGCGGATCAACAAGGAGCTGGTGCTCGACGCGCGGGCGGATCTGGTCTTCGCGGGCTGGAACTACGGATTCAACGAGGGCGAGGGCTTCACCCCGGCGGAGCTGAAGCGGCTCGGGGTCGACTCGTATCTGCTGACCGAGTCCTGCCGCAACGGCCGTTCGAAGGCCCGGGGGCTGATGCCGCCGCTGGAGGCCCTCTACACCGATCTGCTGAACCTGGGGAAGCTCTTCGACGTCGAGAAGCGCGCCGAGGCTCTGGTGGCGAAGTTCCGCGGGCAGGTGGCGGACGCCCGGGCCAAGGCTCCCCAGGGGGCCGACCGGCCTCGGGTCTTCCTCTACGACGACGGCCGGGACAAGCCGTTCACCTCGGGCGCGTACGCCGGGCCGCACGACATCATCACCAAGGCGGGCGGCGACCATGTGATGAAGGACCTGAAGGACAGCTGGACGACGGTCGGCTGGGAGACGGTGGTGGAGCGGGACCCCGAGGTGATCGTGATCAACAACTACGGGGACACGAGTGCCGAGGAGAAGAAGAAGTTCCTCAAGTCGTACGCGCCGCTCGCCAAGGTCTCGGCGGTCAAGAACGACCGGTTCGTCGTCCTGGACTACGTGGAGCTGGTGGAGAGCCCGCGCAACCCCGGCGCGATCGTCGAGCTGGCGAAGGAGTTCGGCGCGGCGGTCCGCTGACGGGGTCCCGTACCGACGGACACCGGGACGGCAAAGTTCACTCGTACGAGTGAGGCGTGCGAGTCCCGTGCGGCGTGCCGAGGACCGGACCGTGGCCGGGCCCGCCGAGAGGGCGGGTCCGGCCGCGGTCGTGTTCACTCCTGGGACGGGCCGGACTCCCCGACGGGCATCCCGCTGGCCCTGGCGATCTCCTCCACCTCCCGGCGGTCGTCGTCGATCCGGCGCTGCCGCGCGTCGATCTTCTCCAGCATCGCGCGCAGCCGCTCCGGGTCGGCCGCGACCTCGGGCGGCACCAGGGACAGGGCCCCCTTGGCGTGCTCCCCGTCGCCGAGCCTGACGACGACATGGTCGGCCCGGTCGGCGTGGCCCGGCTGCATCGCGCCGAGCAGACCCAGCAGGGTGAGGAGTTCCTGCTGCACCTCGGCGGTGAACAGCTCCCGGTCCTCGGGGTCCATCCGCAGTCTGACGCGGCCCCCGCCGGCCTTCACATAGAGGCCGACGGCCTCCATCAGAAGGGTGAACGCCGGGCCGGGCATCCGCGCCCGGAGCGCCTCGACGTACAGGGCGTAGCGCAGCCTCGGGAGTTCGGCGGGGCTCTCGTTCTCCCCGCCGGGGTGGGGGTCGGACACGGCGGTCTCCTCCGCTCGTCGTGGGCGGTCGTCCGGCGGCTGAGCAGGGCTCGGAGCGGAGTCGGCGCCGCTCCGGGCCCAGGGCTCGGGCTCAGTGACCGTCCGGCGCGGGTTCCAGGACGAAGACGGGGATGGGGCGGTCCGTCTTCTCCTGGTAGTCGGTGTAGTCGGCGTAGGCCTCGACCGCGCGCGCCCACCACAGGGCCTTCTCCTCCCCCTCGACCTCGCGTGCCGTCATGTCCTGGCGCACGGTGCCGTCCTGGAGCTCCACCCGGGGATGGGCCACCACATTGTGGTACCAGACGGGGTGGGAGTCGGCCCCGCCCGCCGAGGCGATGACGGCGTACCGGCCGTCGTGCTCCACCCGCATCAGCGGGGACTTGCGGATCCGGCCGCTGCGCGCGCCCAGGGTGGTCAGGATGACGACGGGCATGCCCCTCAGCGTGGTGCCCCGGGTGCCGCCGGAGCTCTCGTACAACTCGACCTGGTCCCGCACCCACTGCGCCGGGCTGGGCTCGTACTCGCCCTCAAGAGGCATGGTGTCCACACTTTCTGTCGGAGACGGTGATCGGCGGTTCGGCGGTTGGACGGCCGTGCCGTCGGCGCGTCGCCGGACCCGGGACAATCATTCCCGGCGGCGCGCCTGTGCGACAGGGCCCACGCGCCGGCCGCCGGGGCGAGTGCCGCAACGGTGACGCAACCTCGTTCGTGCTGTGCTGAACGGATGACCGAATCCCCACGCGTGGAGCTGACCCCGGCCGCCGCCGCACTGGTGCGTTCGCTGACGGAGGCTCATGGTCCGCTGATGTTCCACCAGTCGGGCGGCTGCTGCGACGGCAGTGCCCCCATGTGCTACCCGCGAGGGGAGTTCCGTACGGGGCAGTCGGACGTCCTGCTGGCGGAGCTGAGGGTGGCGGGCGTCGCCGACGCGGTCTCCTTCTGGATGTCGAGGTCGCAGTACGAGGTCTGGAGCCACACCCGGCTGGTGGTGGACGTGGTCGAGGGGCGCGGGAGCGGCTTCTCGCTGGAGGCTCCGGAGGGGGTGCGGTTCCTGATCCGCTCACATGTCGTCGGCGGTTAGGAAGGCCGGGGAGCGTCAGGGGTGGAGGCTGCCGACGACCTCGGCCGTGGCCGCGACGCCTTCGTGGATGGTCGGCGCCATGCTGGTGCCGGAGAGGAAAAAACCGAGGAGCGCGCAGGTGAGCGCGTGGGAGAACTTCAGTCCCCCGCTGCGCAGAAAGATCACCGCGAGCACCACCAGAAGCAGCACCACCGAAATCGAAATGGCCATCGCCAACCTCCTTCACCGTGCCGGATTCACGGCATTCGGCCGTAGTCTGGCGCAGTGGCCGGGCCGTACGGCCGACTGGCGTGTCCGCCGTACGGGTGGTTGCGCCCGCGGAGGGCGCGGTCAGGGGCGGCGGGCTCGCAGGAAGGCCGCCAGACCGGCCAGATCGTCGGTGTTGAGGTGGTCGACTCCGGCGTCGAGCAGCTCGTTCCAGAGCGCGTCACGGGCCGGTCCGGGCGTGTCGGGGGTGGCCCAGAAGCGGATGCGCCGGTGTTGGGCGTGGGCGGAGTCGGTGAGGGTGTGCAGCCGTTCGCGCTCCGCCGGGGGGAATGCTCCGTCGCCCCGCCAGGTGAAGCTGTTGTTCCAGTTCCCGGAGATCAGCGGGACGAGGGAGGCGGGGGCGGCTGTCGCGAGGTCGTCGAGCCGGCCGTCGTAGAACGCGTACCGCTGCCGCTGCGCCGCCATCGGCGCGCGGGCGGCGCGGTCTCCGGAGACGACGGGGGTGACCGCGCCGGGGCCGACGCGGCCGTCGGCGTATTCGCTCAGCATCCTCCGGTAGTCGCGGAGCTGGCGGTCGAGTTCGCGGTAGCAGGCGACGCCGTCGGCCTTGATGTCGATGAGCAGCTGCACGGGGTACGGGTGGCCGGGGTGAACGGTGCCGCAGTTGGCCCTCACCCGTGCGAGCAGGGGGTCGAGGTAGAGGGAGCGCAGGGTGCGGGCGGGGTCCAGCTCGGCCGGTGTGTGGGCGACCAGCAACTCGCCCCCGACGAGGAAGATGTCCGCCTCCAGGCTGGTGAACCCGTGGGCGAGGGCGTCGTGAAGCGGGCGCGGGTGCAGATAGTCGTTGTGCGCGTGGGCCCGGCGCAGCGGCCTCGGGCGCGGGGAGTCGTCGTCGCCCTCCGCGGCGTGTGCGGTGCGGGTGGCGGCGGGCACGGCGAGGGCGGCCAGCGCGGCGGCGGCCGTGGTGACGGCGGTGCGACGGGTGGTCGGCACGGAGGGGCCTCCAGAGCGGTGTGCGGCGGGACAACCGGAGTATCGGCCGGGGCGGAGCCGGACGGCAGGGGGCCGTCAGGGGTTCGGCCGGGGCGCGCGGGGGCTACGGAGCGGCCAAAGCCCGCCGGGCGAGGCGTTGTTATGCTCGGCGAAAGCGCGCGGCCGTGGAGAGCGGCCAGGGAGAATCGAGGTCGGTGCCCGGGTGGAGGACGCGGTGGAGTGCCCCGACAGGTCGCGCGCCGCGCGGCTGACCGCCCATGGGGCCGTCTCCACGTCCCTGGCCCTGTACGGCGATCGCGCCCTGGGCGAGCTGGTGGACGCGGCCGTGCCGATCGGATCCGGGATCGGCGGGAAGTCGGCCCTGCTGGAGGTCGGCGGTGTCCCGGTCTTCGTGAAGCGGGTGCCCCTGACCGACCTGGATCTGCGGCCCGAGCACATCCGGTCCACGGCGAATCTGTTCGGGCTGCCCGTCTTCTGCCAGTACGGCATCGGCGCGATCGGCGGGCCGGGCTTCGGGGCCTGGAGAGAGCTGGCCGCGCACACCATGACGACGAACTGGGTGCTCGCGGCGGAGCACGAGGGCTTCCCCCTGATGTACCACTGGAGAGTGCTGCCCGACTCGGCGCCCCTGCCCGAGGAGCTGGCGGACGTCGAGCGGGCCGTCGCCTACTGGGGCGGCGGGGCTGGGGTGCGGCGGCGGATCGAGGCTCTGGAGCGGTCCTCGGCGAGCGTCGCGCTGTTCCTGGAGTACATCCCGCAGAATCTGCACCAGTGGCTGGGCACCCGGGTCGCGGCGGGGGACCGAAGCACCGACCTGGCCTGCGCGATGGTGGAGCGGGAGCTGGCGGCCGGCGTGTCGTTCATGAACGCGCGGGGGCTGCTCCACTTCGACGCGCACTTCGAGAACATCCTGACCGACGGCCGGCGTCTCTACTTCAGCGACTACGGGCTCGCGCTCTCCTCCCGTTTCGCACTGTCGGGGCCCGAGGCCGACTTCTTTGACCGAAACCAGGTCTACGACCGCTGTTACACCGCCGCGTATCTGGTGAACTGGCTGGTCACCGCCTTGCACGGGTACGAGGTGGGGGACCGGGACGGCCGGGGCGCGCTGGTGCGCGCCTATGCGGAGGGCGAGCGGCCCACCGGGATCCCCGAGGGGGCGGCGGCGGTCATCGCCCGGCACGCGCCGATCGCCGCCGTGGTGTCGGACTTCAACCGCGAGTTCCGGCTCCGCAGCAGGCGGACCCCGTATCCGCTGGAGGAGATCCGCCGGCTCGGCGGGTGAGACCCGCCCCCCGCCCGCGCGAGGGCCGGACGTCGCGCGGCCGGGCGGTCAGGCGGCGGTCGGGGGCGTCTGCCAGTGGACGGTGCGGTCACACCAGCGTTCGAGGAGGATTCTGTCGTGGCCGACGGCAAGCAGCCCCGCGCCCTCGGTCGCGCGGTACTCCTCCACGACGGCCACGAGGGCCGCGGTCGTCGAGGCGTCGAGCATCGCCGTCATCTCGTCGCAGATCAGCCAGCGCGGGCGGAGCACCAGCGCCCGCGCCAGACAGGCGCGCTGCAGCTGGCCGTCGCTGACCTCGTGCGGACGGCGGCCGAGGAGTTCGCCGGTGAGGCCGACCGTGTCGGCGAGTTCCCCCACCCGGGCGGGGACCTCGTCGCGGCGGCCGGTGGCGCGCAGCGGCTCGGCGATGAGGTCGCGCAGCGGCAGCCGGGGGTCGGCGGACATCCTGGGCTGCTGGAACACGACGCCGATGGCGGTGCGCTGGGCGCGGGGCGCGGTGTGCCGCCACCCCCGGGCGGGTTCGCCGTCGATGACGACCCGGCCCGCGTAGGGGCGGTGCAGCAGCGCCGCCACTTTGGCGAGGGTGGACTTGCCGCAGCCGCTGGGGCCGAGGAGGCCGACGGCCTCGCCGGGGGCGAGGGTGAGCGAGACCTCGCGGACGACGGGCCGGAGGCGGTCGTATCCGGCGGTGATCGTGTCGAGTTCAAGCACGGTGGCACTCCTGGCGGTGGTGCGTGGGGCGGCCGGGGCGCGGGTCACGCATGGGCGGCGCTCCGTTCGCCGGGGACGGCCGCCGGGTGGTGGCAGGCGAGGCCGGAGGCGAAGTCGGGGCGGGTGGCGCAGAGGCCGGTGGCGCGGTCGCAGCGGGCCGCGAAGGCGCAGCCCTCGGGGAGGTCGCCCAGCTCCGGGGGCATTCCGGGGATCGGGGTGAAGTCGCGCTCGGGCAGGGCCGCGAGCAGTCCCCGGGCGTAGGGGTGGAGCGGTCCGGGCTCGCCGAAGAAGGTCCGGGCCTCGGCGATCTCGACGATGCGGCCCGCGTACATCACGGCGACGCGGTCGGCGATGCGCTCGGCCGCCGCGAGGTCGTGGGTGATCATCAGCAGGGCCCGGCCGGTCGCGCCGTCGCCGGTGTGGCGGCGCAGCTCGTCGACGGTGCCGTTCACCAGGTCGCGGTCGAGGCCGGTGGTGGGTTCGTCGGCGAGCAGCAGCGGGGCGTCGCCGATGAGGGCGAGGGCGGTGGCGGCGCGCTGGGCGAGTCCGCCGGAGAGCTCGTGGGGGTAGCGGTCGAGATGGCCGGCGGGGAAGGCGGCGCGTTCGGCGGCGGCGACCGCGGCCCGGCGCAGTTCGCGGCGGGGGGTGGCGGTGAGCGCGCGCAGGGTCTCCTCCAGCTGCGCGCCGACCGTGCGGACGGGGGTGAGGTGCGCGGCGGGGCTCTGGGGCACCAGTCCGACGCGCCGTCCGCGTACGGAGCGGGCGAGGGTGCGCTCGTCCGCGCCGAGCAGGTCGAGGCCGTCGACGGTGGCGCTGCCGGCGGTCTGGGCGTTGCCGGGGAGGAGGCCGAGGAGCGCGGAGGCGAGTACGGACTTCCCGCAGCCGCTCTCGCCGACGAGGGCGAGGCACTCCCCCGCCGCGAGGTCGAAGGACGCGCCGGTGACGGCGGCGACATGACGGCCGCCGCGCATCCGGAACCGTACCGAGAGATCACGTACCGACAGGACGGCGGCGGTCACAGCATCAGCTCCGATCGGCGGCGCGGGTTGATCCGTTCCCGCCAGGCTCCGGCGAGGCCGGCGATGGCGAGGGTCGGGATGATCAGGAACAGTCCGGGGAAGAGGGTGGGCCACCAGTCCCCGGCCAGCAGGGAGCTGCGCGCGGACTGCACCAGATTGCCGAGGCTGGCCTGGTGCGTGGGGAGGCCGAGGCCGAGGAAGGAGAGCGCCGACTCGTGCCACATGGCGTGCGGGACCATGAGGACGGCGGCGAGGCCGGCCTGCGGGAGCACGCTGGGCAGCAGATGCCGGGTGGTGATCCGGAGCCGGGAGGCTCCACCGGATATCGCCGCGTCGACGAAGGGCCGGGAGCGCAGGGAGAGGACTTCGGAGCGGACGATCCTGGCGGTGGAGAGCCAGTGGGTGAGGGCGACGGAGGCGATGACCGGCCAGACCCCGGGGCGGAACATCGCGACGATGAAGATGCCGAGGAGCAGATGGGGCACGGAGGCGAAGGTGTCGACCAGCCGCATCACGATCCGGTCGGTCCAGCCGCCGAAGGCGGCTGCCGCCGCGCCCACCAGGGTGCCGACGACGGTGGCGACGAGGGCGGCGACCAGTCCGACGAGGAGGGAGATCCGCAGCCCGTACACACAGCGGAGCAGCAGGTCCCGGCCGACGTCGTCGGTGCCGAAGGGGTGCTCCCAGGACGGGGGCAGCAGTTTCTTGGAGAGGTCGACGGCCTGCTCGTCCAGCTGGGCGAGGGGCGGCACGATCAGCACCGCGAGGGCGACGGCGGCGACGATCACGGCGGAGAAGGAGATCCGGACCGTGCGGGTGGAGCGCCGGGTCTGTCCGGTGGAGCGCCAGAGGGTGTCAGCCATCGAAGCCCACTCTCGGGTCGGCGAGTCCGTACAGCAGGTCGGAGAGGAGGTTGCCGAGGAGTACGGCGGTGGTGGCCAGCACGGTGAGCGCGGCCAGCAGGGGGAAGTCCACGGAGGTGGCGGCCTCGACGGTGGCGGCGGCGATCCCGGGCCAGCTGAAGACGGTCTCGACGAGGAGCGCGCCGGTGATCAGCTCGGGGACCCGGGAGCCGATGAGGGTGAGCATGGGCAGCATTCCGGAGCGCAGCGCGTGGCCCAGGAGTACGGAGGTCTCGCTCAGTCCCCGGGCGCGCGCCCCGCGTACGGGGTCCTCGTCCAGCGCGTCGGCGACTCCCTGGCGTACGTAGAGGAAGAACCAGGGCAGCTGGGAGATGCCGAGGACGGCGGCGGGCAGCACCAGGTGGGAGGCGACCTGGCCGAAGGTGATGACGTCGCTGGCGGTGTCGGTGAGTCCGCCGGCGGGCAGTACGCCGAGTTCGAGGGCGAAGAACCAGATGGCGAGCAGTCCGAGCCAGAAGGCGGGGGCGGCTTCGAGGGTGTAGGCGGCGGCGGAGGCGCAGCGGTCCAGCCAGCCGCCCTGGCGGCGGGCGGCGAGTACGCCGAGCGCGGTGCCGAGGACGATGGCGACGAGGAACGCGGAGGCGGCGAGCAGCACGGACCAGCCCATGCGCTCGGCGATGACGTCGGCGACGGGCTGGCGCATCACGCTGGAGTCGCCGAAGTCGCCGGTCAGGGCGGAGGTGAGCCAGTTCCACCAGCGGGTGGTGAGGGGCTGGTCGACGCCGAGGTTGGCGCGGATCTGGTCGAGGCTCTCCTGCGAGGCGGTGAGTCCCGCGGTGCCGGTGTACGCCTTGACGGGGTCGAAGGGGGAGGCGTCGGCGACGGCGAAGACTCCGAAGGTCACGGCCAGCAGGACGGGGGCGGCGAAGAGTGCTCGCCGCCCCGCCATGCGTGCCATGGGCCCCCAGGGGAGACGGCGGCGGGCCGTCTTCCCCCCGATGAGGCCGGTGCTCACTTCTTCGTGCCCTTGGGGGTCCAGTCCTCTACGTTCCACCAGGGGCCGGAGGCCAGTCCGTGGTCGTGGGGCTCGATCTGGGTGGTGAGCCCGTCCCAGCTGTCGTTGACGACGTAGAGGTGGTCGATGTGGGTGAGGAAGGTGTAGCCGGGGTTCTTGACCAGTTCGCGCTGGACGGTGTCGTACGCGGCCTTGCGCTCGGCCTTCTTCCCGCTCTCGCGGCCCTTCTCCAGGGCCTTGTCGACGACCGGGTTGTCGTACCAGCCCATGTTGTTGAAGCCGTCTCCGGCGAGGGAGGAGGTGAGCAGGAGGTACTGGTCGAAGTCGGGGTCGCCGGGTGCGCCGCCGCCCGCGAGGACGGCGTCGGTCTTCATCCGGGGCTGGATGACCTCCCAGGTGCCGGCCTGGGTCTTGATGGAGATCCCGGCCTTCTTGGCGTCGGAGGCGTAGGCGAGGGCGTGGTCCTGGCGGAGGCGGTCGCCGGAGAGGTACCAGAGGGGGAACTCGGCGCGGACGCCGTCCTTGACCCGGATGCCGTCCTTGCCGGGCTTCCAGCCGGCCTCGTCCAGGATCTTCTTGGCCCGGTCGAGGTCGTGGACGCGCTCGGTGCCCTCGGCGAACCACTCGCTGCCGGTGGGGACGGGGCCGTAGGCGGGCTTGCCCGCGCCCTCGAGGATCCGGTCGACCATGGTCTGGCGGTCGACGGCGATGTCGAGGGCCTGGCGGACGGCCTGGTCCTTGGCGACCTTGTTGCCGCCGGGCAGGGTCACGGTCCGGTAGTCGTAGGTCTTCGCGGCGTGGGTCTTCTTCGCCTTGTCGCCGCTGAAGCCCTCGGCGAGGTTCGGCGGCAGGATCGCTCCGTCGAGGTCGCCCGCGCGCAGCCGGGTGGCGCGGACGTCGTCGTCCTTGATGATCGCCATGGTGAACTTCTTCACCTTGGGCTCGCCGCCCCAGTAGGAGGGGTTCGCCTTGAAGCTGATCTTCTCGCCCTTGGACCAGCCGGTCAGGGTGTAGGGGCCGGTCCCGATCGGCTTGGTGGTGAAGGGGCCGGTGTTGACGTCCTGCTTGCCGGCGATGTGCTCGGGGGCGATGGGGAGCACGGTGCGCTGGGCGAAGGGGGCGTAGGGGTACTTCAGGGTGAAGACGACGGTGTCGTCCCCGGTCGCCCTGACGTCCTTGACCGCGTCGAGTTCGGACTTCGAGGCGTTGTTGGTCTTCGCGTCCAGGATGGTGCGGTAGGTGAAGACGACGTCCTTGGCCGAGAACGGCTTGCCGTCGCTGAACTTCACGCCCTGGCGGAGCTTGTACGTGTAGGTCAGACCGTCCTCGCTGACCTCGGGGAGCGCCGCGGCGAGGGCGGGCTTGAGCTTCATGTCCCCGTCGAGGGCGAGCAGCCCGTCGAAGATCTTGGAGTTGCCGTCCTTGCCGAAGCCGAGGAGAGGGCTGAGGCTCTCGGGTTCGTAGGCGATGCCGACGACCGCCGACTCGCCCTCGCCCTGGCCGCCCGACGCGCCGCTCTCCGGGTTGGAGCAGGCGGTCGCGCCGACGGTCAGCGCGGCGGCCGTGGTCAGGGCCGCCAGGCCGCGTATGGAACGGGTCGAACGAATCGGTCGGATCGGTCGGGCAGACACGGCTCCCACACCCCTACTGAAGATCAGCTGTTGTTGCGAACGTCATGCATTAAACAGCACGTAAAGGATGCGGGAAACATTGGCTCGATCGGCTTCGGCCGGTCCCCGCGCCCGCTGATGAGAAGGTGGCCGTGTCCGACCCGTGAGGAGGTGGCGCATGAGCGATTACGACCTGCTGGTCGTCGGTTCGGCCAATGCCGATCTGGTGACCCGTGTGGAGCGGCGGCCCGGAGCCGGCGAGACGGTCCTCGGCTCCGACCTGGCCGTCCATCCGGGCGGCAAGGGCGCGAACCAGGCCGTGGCGGCGGCCCGGCTCGGGGCGCGTACCGCGCTGCTCGCCAGGGTCGGCGACGACGGTCACGGGCGGCTGCTGCTGGAGTCCCAGCGGGCGGCCGGGGTGGCGGTGGACGGTGTGCTGGTGGGCGGCGCGCCCACCGGGGTGGCGCTGATCACGGTGGATCCCTCCGGCGACAACAGCATCGTGGTGTCGCCCGGCGCGAACGCCCGGCTGACCCCGGCCGATGTACGGGGGGCCGCGCCGCTCTTCCGGGCGGCGCGGGTGGTCTCGGCGCAGCTGGAGATCCCGCTCGCGACGGTGGTGGAGACGGTGCGCGCGCTGGCCCCGGGGAGCCGTCTGGTCCTCAATCCCTCTCCGCCCGCGGCCCTGCCCGCCGAGGTGACGGCCGTCTGCGATCCGCTGATCGTCAATGAGCACGAGGCCCGGTTCCTGCTCGGCGGCGCGGCCGGGGACGAGCCGGGCGCGTGGGCGCGGGGGCTGTTCGCGCTCGGACCGCGCTCGGTGGTGATCACGCTGGGGAGCGCCGGGGCGCTGGTCGCGGAGGGCCCCTCGGCCCCGGTGGTGCCGGTGCCGAGCCCCCGGGTGACGGCGGTCGACACCACGGGGGCGGGCGACGCCTTCACCGCCGCGCTGGCGTGGCGGCTGAGTCTCGGCGAGAGGCTGGTCACGGCAGCCGCGTACGCCGTACGGGTGGGGGCGGCGGCCGTGACGCGCCGGGGCGCGCAGGACTCGTACCCGACCCCGGACGAACTGCCGGCGGGCTGAGCCGGAGCCGTCTCCGGTCCACAGCGCGCGGGAAATCCGGGAGACCGGGCGGCGGGCGGGCGGCAGGATGCGTCCATGGACCGTCAGATGATCAGTTCGATCGCCCATGGGGATCACCCCGTCGCCGCTCCCCTGCACGAGACCTCGGTGACCGGGCTGCTGGACCGGGCCCTGCCGCGCGGGGACGAACGCGTTCTCGATCTCGGCTGCCGGGAGGGCGTCTGGCTGAGGCGTGCGGTACGGGGCCGGCCCGGGGTGCGGGCCGAAGGGATCGACATCGACGCCTCGGCGGTCGGGAGCGGGCGGGCGGCCTGCGCGGCGGACGGGCTCGCCGGTCAGATCGAGCTGCGTGTCGGGGACGCCTCGGAGTTCGCCCCGGACCACCGTTTCGATCTGGTGCTCTCGGTGGGGGCCACCCATGCCTTCGGGGGTCTGCTGCCCACGCTCGCGGCGGCCCGCAGGCATCTCGCGCCGGGCGGTTCGGTCCTGGTGGGCGAGGGTTTCTGGGAGCGCGAGCCGGGGCCGGAGACACTGGACGCGGGCTTCACCGCACAGGAGTACGACTCTCTCGCGGTGACCGTGGACCGGATCGGGGACGACGGCTGGACTCCGGTGTACGGGCATGTCAGCACGGTCGAGGAGTGGGACGACTACGAGTGGTCGTGGACCGGGACCCTGGCCCGCTGGGGACTGGACCGGGCACCCGGCGCGGAGCGCGCGGCGGCGCTGAGGGCGGCGCGGGAGCACCGTGACGCCTGGCTGCACGGCTACCGCCGGACGCTCGGATTCGTGACGCTGCTGCTCCGGCGGACGGAGTCCGACGAGGGCTGAGGGCCGGGAGCCGGGGGGCCGGTCCCGCGCGGGCGGGCGGGACCGGCCGGGGCCGTCAGTGGGGGAACAGCTCGAAGGTCACGGCCGGCCTGCCGCCGAAGCGCGGGCTCGCCTCCTTGGCCATGTCGGTGAGGAAGGAGCGGACATAGCTGTCCGGGTCCTCGGTCAGCACCTCCAGATAGGTGCGGTGCTCCAGGAGCGAGCGGATGGAGCGTTCGAGGCCGGGGCCCGCGTCGACCGCGTGGGTGGGCTCGGTGGAGCCCGCGACCGCGACCCAGCGGACCCCGCCCCAGGGCTCCAGGCCCTGTTCGGAGATCAGCTCCGGGAAGATCCAGCGGTTGCCCGCGTCGGCCACCGCGTCCAGCGCGGCCCGTCCCACGGCCCGGTGGTCGGGGGTGTTCCAGTGGCCGCCGCCCCAGGTGTCCCGGTGGTTGAGGGTGATCAGCAGTTCGGGGCGGTGGCGGCGGATCGCCGCCGCGATGTCCCGCCGCAGGGCGGTGCCGTACTCGATGACACCGTCCCGGTGGTCCAGGAACTCCACCTCGGAGACCCCGACGACCGCCGCGCCCGCGCGCTGCTCGCGCTCCCGCAGCGGCGCGCACTCGGCCGGGTCGACGGTGTCGATCCCGGCCTCGCCCCGGCTGGCGAGGAGATACGCGATCTCCCGCCCGCCGTCGGTCCAGCCGGCCACGGCCGCCGCGCAGCCGTATTCGAGGTCGTCGGGGTGGGCCACGACGGCGAGCGCTCGCCGCCAGTCGTCGGGCATCGGCTTCAGCTGCTCGTCCATGGCCCAACCCTAGGGCCTTCTCGTGGATCGGTCCGGGTACGTCAGATCTCGCCCTGGACCAGGGAGATCAGCCGGTCGAGGACGCGGGGGCCGCCGGCCCGGACTCCGTCGTGCTCGTACTCGTCGGTCACCCAGGTGCGCAGCCCCCGGATGGCGCGGGCGGTGGTCAGCGAATGGGTGGTGTCGACGTACATGTCGTCGTGGTAGACGGCGGCGGCGACGGGCACCTCGTTGGCGGCGAGCCGCTTCGCGTCGTAGAGCGGGGCCCAGTCGGTGCGGGCGGCGAGGAGTTCGGCGGTCTCCCGCAGGGGGCGCAGCGCGGGGTCGGTCTCGAAGTGCCAGGGGTGGATGGTCTCGCCGGTGAAGAGGAGCGGGGCGTCCCCGGCGAGCGCGGTGGCGGCGTCGAAGCGGGGGAACTCGGCGCGTACCCGTTCGGCGGACCAGCCGGTGGGGCGCTCGTCCTGGCCGTAGATGGCCTCGTGGAGCAGGGCGTACAGGGGGTGTCCGGCGAAGGAGAGCTGTGCGCGGACCGCTTCCTGGAAGGCGTCGGAGAGTTCGTGGCGGTCGCCGGCCTTGATGAAGGCGTCTTCGAGGAGGTAGTGCAACTGGTGGCTGCCGTCGCCGCTGCCGAGGAGGATGCCGAGGGACTGGAACGCCTCGGGGGTGAGGAGGTGGCCGCCCGGCAGGGTGGTCGGGTGGTCGGCGAGGTGGGCGGCGATCCGGCGGGCCTGGGCCACGTCCTGGGGGTAGCGCGCGTAGTGGGCCTCGACCTTGCGCCGCATGCGCGGGTAGGCGGCGCGGTAGACGTCGTCGGCGTGGCCGTCGAGGGAGGGCAGGCCGCCGGTGATGAATACCTCGCGCAGCCCCTCGGGTGCGGTGGAGAGGTAGTGGGTGGCGCAGAATCCGCCGAAGCTCTGGCCGAGGACGCTCCAGGGCGCGCCGCCGGTGAGCCGGGCGCGGATCGTCTCGCAGTCGCGCACGATGCTGTCGGCGCGGAAGTGGGCGAGGTGGTCGGCCTGGGCGCGGGGGGTGCCGAGCGGGGCGAGGGTCTGGCGGTTCCGGGGAGCGGAGCGGCCGGTGCCGCGCTGGTCCAGGAGGAGGACGCGGTAGTCGCGCACGGCGCGTCCCAGCCAGGCCTGGGCCCCGACGAAGCGGCGGGCCCCGAAGCCGGGGCCGCCCTCCAGATAGACCAGCCAGGGGAGTTCCTCGGTGGCCCGCGCGGCGGCGACCACTTCCCGTCCGTACAGCTCCAGCTGTTCCCCGCCGGGGTCGGAGTGGTCGAGCGGGACGGTGAAGCGGCGGTCGGTGAGAACGACGCCGGGCTGGCGGTAGCTGGTCACGAAAGCTCCTGTTCTGTGCTGCACGCCCGCCCATGGGATCACACGGTGACTTCACGGGCGGGCGCGGGGCGTCGAACAGGGCGACGAATCAGCTGGTGGGGAAGTTGTCCGGGGTCCTGATCTTGCCCCGGATCCAGACTCCGGCCTCCTTCAGCGGCGCGGTGCCGGTCCAGGGGCCGCCGGAGTTGCAGGTGCCCTGCTTGAAGACGGCTCCGCTGCGGTGGTCGTCGGAGTAGTTCCAGTTGACCCAGCTGATCTTCTTGCTCGCCATGACGTCGAGGAAGCGCTGCGTCATGGGGAAGTCGTTCGCGCCCTCGCCGGAGTAGTTCTGGGTGCCGAACTCGGAGACGAAGACGGGGATCTTGTCGGCCGCGCGGGTGAGGCCGTCGAGGTACCACTCGCGGTGGGAGGCCGCGTAGAAGTGGAAGGTGTACATGATGTTGGAGGCCTGGACGGGGTTGTTCACGACCTCGGACTCATTGGTGGAGCCGGAGAGTCCGAAGGAGGACCAGTCGCGGGTGCCGACGAGGACGGGGGTGTCCGGGTCGAACTGCCGGATGTGGGGGATGAGGTCCTCGGCGTACGTCTTGATCGTCCACCAGGTCACATTGGTGCCGCTGGGCTCGTTGGCGATCTCGAAGAGCAGGTTGTTCTTGTTCTTGTGGCGCTCGGCGATCTCCTTGAAGAAGGTCTTGGCGTGGCCGATGTTGGTCCAGGGGTCGCCCTCGGTGAGGATGTGCCAGTCCACGATCGCGTACATGCCGCGCGCGGTGGCCTGCTCGATGAGGTTGTGCACCATGTCGGTGTACTTGCGCGGGTTCTCCAGATAGCCCTTCTCGGACTTCTCGATGTACATGGAGATGCGCAGGACGTCGGCTTTCCAGTCGTTCGCCAGGGCGTTGAGCGAGCCGGTGGTGTAGCAGTTGGGGAACCAGCCGATGCCGTGGGTGGACATGCCGCGCAGCTGGATGGGTTTGCCGTACTGATTACAGAGCTTGGTGCCGCAGACCTTGAGCTGTCCGTTGATCGCCACGGGTGATCCGGCGGGGGCCCTGACGGCGGGGGCGGGCGTGTTCGCCGCCGGGAGGACGGGACCCGCGGCGGGGGCCGGGGTCAGCGGGACCGAGGGGGTGGCGGTGGCGGTGGCCGGAGCCGCGGTGAGGCCGAGCGCGAGCGTGGCGGCGAGTGTGCCGGCGCCGGTGAGCGAGCGCAGTCGGTTGCGGGAAATATCCATGGTTCTCCCTTGCCTTGGTCGTGGGTGACGGGAGTGGTAGGAAACTTTCCTAACGGTAAAGGGCTCCAACAAGCTGTTGCAAGGGGCTCGGCGGGAGAAGGATTCGGCGTGTCGCGCGCGGCAGTGCTTGACGGACAGAGGGACGGACGGGCCGGTCCCGGCCCGTCCGGTCCCGGCCGGTGTGCGGAGGCCGTCCGCCGCTCCTAGCGTGGACACATGATCCGGTTCGAGCAGGTGGCCAAGGTCTACCCGGACGGCACCACCGCCGTCGACGGCCTGTCCTTCGAGGTCGCGAAGGGGGAGCTGGTCACCCTCGTGGGCCCGTCCGGCTGCGGCAAGACGACCACGATGATGATGGTCAACCGGCTGATCGAGCCCACCTCGGGGCGGATCCTGATCGACGGCGAGGACATCTCGTCCGTCGACCCGGTGAAGCTGCGCCGCCGTATCGGCTATGTCATCCAGCAGGTCGGGCTCTTCCCGCACCGCACGGTGCTCGACAACACGGCCACCGTGCCCGCCCTGATCGGCTGGAAGAAGTCCCGGGCCCGCGCCCGGGCGGCCGAACTCCTCGATCTGGTGGGGCTCGACCCGGGGACCTACGGCCCGCGCTACCCCGCCCAGCTCTCCGGCGGCCAGCGCCAGCGGGTCGGGGTGGCCCGGGCGCTGGCCGCCGATCCCCCGGTGCTGCTGATGGACGAGCCGTTCGGCGCGGTCGACCCCGTGGTCCGCGAACGGCTCCAGAACGAGTTCCTGAACCTCCAGGCCACCGTGCGCAAGACGGTGCTGCTGGTCACCCACGACATCGAGGAGGCGGTCCGGATGGGAGACCGGATCGCCGTGTACGGACAGGGGCGCATCGAGCAGTTCGACACCCCGGCCGCCGTGCTGGGCACCCCGGCGACCCCGTACGTGGCCCGCTTCGTGGGCGCGGACCGGGGGCTGAAGCGGCTCTCGGTCACCGCGATCGAGGAGGACGACCTGGAGCAGCCGCCGCTCGCCCGACTGGACGAGAGCGTGCGGACGGCCGCGCTCCGGCTGCGGTCCGAGGGCGCGCGCTGGGCCGTGGTGGTCGGCACGGACGGGGAGTTGCACGGCTGGGTGTCGGCGGAGGCCCTGGCCCTCGCCGGGGAGCGGGGCACGGTGGGCGATCTGGCCCGCCGCATGGAGGCCTGGGTGCCGCTCGGAGCGCCGCTGAAGCAGGCGTTCAGCGAGATGCTCCAGCATGACGCGGGGTGGGTGGCGGTGGTGGACGGATCCCGTTTCGCGGGGGTGCTGACCCCGGCCAAACTCCATGAGGCGCTGCGCAGATCGGTGGACGCGGACGAGCGCGGGGTCTCCCGCGACGAGGTGGAGTTCGACTCGGTGTCCGATGTGTAGCGACCGCTGAACGGCTGAGAGGCATGCCCGGAATGGCGTACGAGGCGCTCGGCACCGGCCTCGTCGGATACCGTGCTGGGTGTGCTGATCACGGGTGGGGACACTGCCGCGCCGGGAACCGCGCTGCTGATCGCGGCCGCGCCGGTCGGGAAGGGGCGTCTGGTCGACGCGAGTTCGGTGCTGCCCGCGCTCGCCGCGGTCCCGCCGAGCGTGCTGACGGGCACCTCGGCGGCGACGGTGATCGAGCTGGCCGACCCGCTCGACCCGCAGACGGTGCTGACCCGGATCCGGTCGGCCGCCGCCGCGCCGGGGCCGCTCTTCCTGTACGTCGCGGGGCAGCTCCAGCTCGACCGCAAGCAGCGGCTGCCGCATCTGGCGCTCGCCCGGTCCACCCCCTCGACCCTGCGGTACACCGGTCTGCCCTGGCACTGGCTGGCCTCGGAGCTGACGATCCGGCGGCCCGGCACGACCACCGTCTTCGTCGATCTGGTCGCGGACCCGGAGGCCTGGCGGCGGGTGGGCGAGGAGGGGCTCGGCCTGGGGCTGTCGATCCGGCTGTACGGCCGGGTCGCACCGCCCGCTTCGCGCCGCGAGGAGCCGGGCCCCGCGTATCTGCGGGCCTGCGCCGCCATCTGGCGCGGCGGGTCCCGTCCGGATCTGGACACCCTGCACGAACAGGCCGCGATCCAGGCCGGGATGTCGGGCGCGCTGCTGCTCTCCGGCACCCCCGCCCTGCCGGCGAACACCGGCGCCGCCGGGCGGGACGCACCACAGGCGATGACGCCCCCTCCGGCGGTCCACGATCCCGCCGGGACCCGGCGGCCCGCGCCGGTCCCGGCGGGTGCGGCGGGTGCGGCCGGCGGCGGGCAGGGGCGCGGCGGCTCCGGGCCGCAGCAGGGCTCCCCGGAGCCTGCGCGAGCAGCGATTCCGGTCGGCGACGGCGACCCGCATCCGGCGATACTCGCCGCGGCGCAGGCGGGGCGGCACAGCGAGGCGGCGGCAGCCGCCGCCGCGTGGGAGCAGCAGGAGATGCGGGCCCACGGGCCCGGCTCCGTACAGGCGATCCACTGGCTGGAGGTACGGGCGGATCTGGCCCGGCTGGCGCGCGAACCCCGGCTCAGCTGTGAGCTGTGGATGACCGCGGCCGACGCCCGGCTGACGCGCGAGCAGGCCAGCGACGATCCCGATGTCGAGGCCGCGGTCGACCGCGCCCACCACCAGTGGGAGCAGATCGAGGACGCCGCCGGGGCCCGAGCGCTGGCCCCCCGGCTGGTCGCGCTGCGCCGCCGGGTGCCCGGCCGTCAGCGGGGCGCGCTCAGGGTGCTCCAGCGCCGGCTGGAGAGTCTGCACGCGGCCCGTCCCGTCTGAGGGGTGGGCCGCTCAAGGCCTCGGCGGCGGCGCTGACGCCCCTGGGTCCGGCGTCCGGGGCGGCCGGTCAGCCGGGGAGCAGGCCCTTGGAGCGGAGGTACTCGCTCGCGACGTCCTGGGGCAGCCTGCGCCAGCTGTCCACCCGCTCGTTGAGATTGGCGAGGTCGGCCGTGGTCAGCACGGTGTTGAGCGCGGACAGCGCGCGGGTGACGCCGGCGCTGCCCGCGCGGGCGCGGTTGACCACCGGCACGATGTAGTCGGCGTTCTGGAGGTGCTTGTCGTCGGCGAGGAGGACGAGGCCGAAGTCGTCGAGGGTGGCGTCGGTGGTGGTGGTCAGCACCATCTGGTCCTGGCCGTTCTGGACGGCCTGTTTGGCCTGGGTGGTGCCGACGCCCTTCGGGTCGACGGCGGTGATGTCGATTCCGTAGACCTTCTTCAGCCCGGGTTCGCAGTAGGGGCGGCTGACGCATTCGTCGCCCGCCGCCAGCCGTACGGGGAGTTGGGACCGGCCGAGGTCGCTGAGGGTCTTCAGCCGGTGTTCGGCCGCGTAGGAGCGGCTGACCGCGAAGGCGTTCTGGTCGACGGCTCTGCCCGGGTCGAGGACGTCGAGACCGCGCGGGGTGGCGAGCCGGCGGAGGGCCGTCATGGTCCGGGCGAGGTCGGGCGATCCGGCGGGGGGCGCGTCCGGGCCGTTGACCTTGGCGTTGAGCCAGTCGGCGAAGGTCGCGGCGTACTCGGGCACCACATCGATCTGTCCGCTCTCCAGCGCGGGTTCGTAGATCTCCCGGTTGGTGACGGAGAGGATCTTGGTTCGGTAGCCGGCCCGGTGGAGCAGGAGCGCGTACATCTGGGCGAGCAGATCGCTCTCGGTGAAGCCCGCCGAGCCGATCGTCAGATCCCGGCTGTCGCCGGGCGGGCCGGTGACATCGCCCCTCCGCTCCAGCGAGGGTCCGGTCGCGCAGGCGGCGAGCACGAGCAGCAGCAGGGCCCCGAGGACGAGCAGGGGCCGTGTCATCCCCGGTCCCGGGTCCAGGAGGGGGCCAGCCGCTGCCCCGCCTCGAACAGCCCTTCCACGAGCAGGGCGAAGACGGCGACCAGGAGCGCGCCGGCGACGACTTGGGAGGTGGAGGCGAGGTTGAAGCCGGCGGTGATGATCCGGCCGAGGCCGCCGCCGCCCGCGAGCGCGGCGATGGTGGCGGTGGCCACCAGCTGTACGGCGGCGATCCGTACGCCGGTGAGGATCAGCGGCAGGGCGAGCGGGATCTCCACCCCGGTCAGCAGCTGCCGGCCCGTCATGCCCATGCCCCGTGCGGCGCGTACGACGTCCCGGTCGACGCCGCGCATGCCGACATAGGCGTTGGTGAGCAGCGGCGGCACGGCGAAGAGCACCAGCGCGATGATCGTGGGCCAGGAGCCGTGGCCGCCGATCGGGCTGAGCAGCAGCAGGACCAGGACGGCGAAGGTGGGGACGGCCCGGCCGATGTTGGAGATGTTGACGGCGAGCGCGCCGCCCTTCCCGATGTGGCCGAGGACGAGGGCGACGGGCAGCGCGATCAGACAGCTCAGGGCCAGGCAGACGCCGGTGAGATAGAGATGCTGGGTGAGCCGGTTCCCGATGCCGCCCTCGCCGGACCAGTTGGCCCCGTCGGTGAGCCAGTCCCAGGCCCCCGCGAGGGTGTTCACTCCCCCACCGCCCGCGTCCAGGGCGTCGCGTACCGCTGGACCAGCAGGAGCAGCAGGTCGGCGGTGACGGCGATGACGACGCAGAGGACGGACGCGGTGAGCACCTGTGCCTTGAAGTAGGTGTTCATGCCGGAGTAGATGAGGTTGCCGAGGCCGCCGTAGCCCACGATGGCCCCGATGGTGACCAGGGAGACGGCGGAGACGGTGGCGATCCGCAGCCCGGCCATCGCGGCGGGCAGGGCGAGCGGCAGTTCGACGGCGAGCAGCAGCCGGACGGGGCCGTACCCCATGCCCCGGGCCGCCTGGCGGGTCTCCTCGGGGACCGCGCGGAGGCCCGCGAGGATGTTCCGTACGAGCAGGGTGAGCGAGTAGAACACCAGTCCGGCGATGACGATGGAGGCGGAGAGGCCGTACACGGGCAGCAGCAGCGAGAACATCGCCAGCGACGGAATGGTGTAGAGGACGGTGGTGATCCCGAGCACCGGTCCGGCGGCCCAGCGCCAGCGGCGGGCCGCGACGGCGAGCGGTACGGCGACGGCGAGGCCGATCAGGACGGCGGCGACGGTGAGCTGGAGGTGCTGGACCACCGCGTCCCCGAGGATCGATCGGCGGGTGGAGAGGTACTCGCCGCAGATCCACTCATTGCGGGCGAGGCAGTCGTCGGGTGTCGCCGTCACTCGTCCATTGGAGCCCGGCGGGCGGACGCGCGCGCGTTCTGCTGGCCTGTCCGTGGGCTCACGGGGTGCGGAAGCCGTCGGCGTAGCTCTCGGCCGGCGGGATCTCGGTGATGATGTCGACGAGGACGCCGCTGGGGTCGGCGACGATGAAGTGACGCTGGCCGAACTCCTCGGTGCGCAGTTCGAGCCGGGGGGTGAGGCCCTCGCGCACGACGAGGCGTTCCCACTCGGCGTCCACGTCGTCCACCTCGAAGTTGAGCAGCAGGCCGGTGACCGGGTTCCGGTAACCCTCGGGGATGGTCGGGTGGGTGTGGTCGAGCACGGCCAGCTCGTGGGGGAGGTCGCCGGCGCGGCGGAGGCTGACGTACCAGTCGGCCTCGAAGGTGATCTCGAAGCCCATGAGACGGGTGTAGAAGTCCACGGTCTCCTGGACACGGTCGGTGGCGATAACGGGGTAGAAGCTGGAGAGCACGGCGATTTCCCTTCGTTGACATACCAGCGGTATGCCAAGAATCTATTGACGTACCATCGGTATGTCAACAAGCCGGGACTCCCGGCCGCCCGGACGGACGGAGCACGATGCCGCAGACGACGAGAGCCCAGCAGCGGGAGCGGACCCGCCGGACGCTGCTGGACGTGAGCCGGGAGCTGTTCGCCTCACAGGGGTACGCGGCGGTGGGACTGGCGGAGATCGTCGAGGCCGCCGATGTCACCAAGGGCGCGCTCTACCACCACTTCGCCAGCAAGGCGGCGCTGTTCCGCGCGGTGCTGACGGAGGTGCAGGAGGAGGTGGGCGAGCGGGTCGCCGCGGCGGCCGAGGAGCGGAAGGATCCGTGGGAGCGACTGGCGGCCGGCTGCCAGGAGTTCATCACCGCCGCCACCCACCCCGACATTCAGCGGATCATGCTGATCGACGGCCCGGCGGTGCTGGGGTGGCACGAGTGGCGGGCCATGGACGAGTCCTCGTCCGCGCGCCATCTGGCGGAGCAGCTGGGCGATCTGGTCGAGCGCGGCGTCATCGCGCCCCAGCCGGTGATCCCGCTGGCGCATCTGCTGTCGGGCGCGATGAACGAGGCGGCGCTGTGGCTGGCCGCGTCCGGCTCCGCCGACGATCTGGCGGACACCAGGGCGGCGCTCTCCAGAATGCTGGGGGCGCTGCGGACGCACTGAGCCGCGCACTATTGATGGCACTCAGTGCCACCATGGGGTGGCTACTCGGCGGCCGGGGTCTCCGCCAGGGCGGATTCGAGCTGGCGGACCACCCGCCACAGCGGGGCCCCCCGGGGCGCGACCATCACGACGACCTCGCGGCCGTCGCCGTCCGCGCCGTCCAGCACGGTCACCGGCCGGTCCGGTGTCCGGGACCAGACCTCCCGCACCAGCGCGAGCGCGTGGTCCACCGCGACTTCGGCGTCGCCGACGGCCCCCGAGCGGAGCCAGGAGCGCAGCCCGTTGTTGTGCGCGGCGACCACGGCGGCGGCGATCACCTCGGCCCGGAGCGATCCGTCCGGAGCATCGCCCCAGCGGCCGCGCAGATAGCCGGCGAGGGTGCGCTCATAGCGGCGCACCACGGACAGCTCATAGGTGCGCAGCCCCGGAACCTCGCGGGTCAGACGGTATCTCCGCACCGAGAAGACGGGGTTGGCGGCGTACATGCGCAGCACGATCCGGGCCGCTTCGCACACCCTGTCCAGCGGGTCTCCCGAGGTGGCCCGCTCCAGGTACTCGGTCATGTCGGCGAGGCAGCGCTCATGGTCGGGGAAGACCGCGTCCTCCTTGGAGGGGAAGTAGCGGAAGAAGGACCGGCGTCCCACCCCCGCCCGCGCGACGATGTCGTCCACGGTCGTCCCCTCGAAGCCGCGCTCCATGAAGAGTTCGAACGCGGCCTCGGCCAGCAGCTCGCGCATGGGCGTCTTGGCGGCCGGGCCGTCCGCCGCCGGGCCCGCGGCGGCCCCGCGTGATCTGCGTGCCTCAGTCATGCCGGGAAACGTAACACCGGAGACCACCATTTGGCACTCCGTACCTTTACAAGGGGTACTGAGTTCCATAGCCTGATCGGGACGAATCCGTCCAGCAGTGGGAGAGCCGGCGTGAGCTTGAGGATTGTTGTCTGTGTGAAGTATGTGCCCGATGCGGCGGGGGACCGGCGTTTCGCGGGGGATCTGACGGTGGACCGTGAGGGTGTGGACGGTTTGCTGTCGGAGCT